>NZ_CAAKNY010000070.1:0-40388 GCF_901212495.1 Collinsella aerofaciens
TTCATGCCCTCCGGTCCGCCCCGGGAGCCAGGTTGACTAATTCGGGCCCGGCATTCAGAAAAGTCAGTGCAGCAAAATGGCGATGCGGATGGGGTTAGCGCTCGTAGATTAAGTTACCTGCCAGGTAGGTGGCCTGAACCTTGGTAGCCTGGAGCTCTTGTGGGGCAACGGTGAGCGGGTTTTGATCCAGGACTACCAGATCGGCGTATTTGCCGGGCTCCAGGCTGCCGAGGTTTCGCTCGTCGCCTGCCGCGTAGGCGCTGCCCAGGGTGTAGTTGCGCAGAGCTGTAGCCGCGTCAATGCGTTCGCTGGGGAGCCAGCCGCCCTCAGGCCAGTGGCTGCGAGGGTCTTGGCGCGTGATGGCCGTGTAGAACACGTTCATGCTGGTAACGGCTGTGATGGGGCTATCGGTACCGAAAGCTTGGCGGATGCCGCGCTGCTTATAGGTCGCAAACGGCCACATGATGCGGCTGCGCCCCAGGCCCAGATCGCGCTCCGGGCCACCCGGGTCGAGCGTGATGTGGCAGGGCTGGCTCGAGGCAATGATATTGAGCTTGTGCAGACGGTCGATGTCCTGAGGCAGCAAATTCTCCAGATGCTCGAGCGTGTTATGACCGTGCGGGGGCAGACCGTAGAGCTCTGCCGCCTCCTCAAAAATATCGAGCGCAGCATGGATGGCACCGTCGCCGATAACGTGGATGCGCACGGTGTGGCCACGCTCGGCTGCCGCCAGAACCAACTTGCGCATGCGCTCGACAGGAACCGTCAGACGGCCCCGGTCACCCGGGAAGCGCGGATTGGTATACGGCTCGGTGAGATATGCCGTGTGTGCACTCGACACACCATCGAAGAATTGTTTAAAACCAGGTGCCGAGAGCAGCGTGTTGTTCGCGTAGCGGGTCTGGAGTTCTTCCAAGCGCGATTGGTCATCCAGCAGCGTGGGGAACAGGTGAGCGCGAATGCCCAGCTTGCCGGCGGCCTGCAACTTGTCGTAAACATCGTCGCGAATAAAATCGCAGCCCGGCATGGGCATGAGCGACATATCGCAGATTGAGGTGATGCCTTGCTCGGCCATACGCTTCATCTGGTCGGCGTAAGCGCTCGCGATGCGGTCCTCGCCCAGCCACTCCAGGCAGCGCGGCAGCAGCTGCATAGCAGCTGCCTCGTGGACAATACCCGTAAGCTCACCGTTTGAGTCTTTGTCGTAACTGCCACCCGCCGGAGGCTCGCTGTCGCGCGTCACGCCGAGGGCTTCGAGCGCGCGGCTGTTGAGCCACAGGGTATGCCCATCGCCCGAATACATAACACAGGGGCGATCGGGAAAAGCAGCATCGAGCGACGCCTTGGTGGGGTGCTCGGGCGGATCCCAACGGTAATCGCGCCAGCCCTGCGTCACGACCCAGGCGTCGTCGGGCAGGCCCTGAGAAAACTCAAGCGCGTGCTGCACCAGCGCCGCCTCTGACGTGCCCATATCCATGAGCATGTACGGCGAGGAGCCAACCGAAGTATGGAAGAAATGCAGGTGCGCATCGTGGAAACCGGGGCAGACAAACTGCTCGCCGTAGTCGACAATCGGCGTGGTGGCAGGGGCGGCGGCAATCACGTCATCAGGCGCGCCGATCGCAACGATGCGATCGCCTGCAATGGCAATCGCCAGTTCGCGGGCGGCATCGATGCCATCTTGCGCGGTAAAAACATTCTTGGATCGGATAATCCGAACGATATGCTGCATGGGCATCCCCATCTCTGGCAGGAAATTCAACACCCCCGAGTGTACTCCCCCACTCCTGTTACAAAACCCCAAGCGGCAAACGGCACCTTTGCCACGCCAAGTGGCAGGTGGCATACTGGAGAGAGCCTGTACGATTTTGCGATCGAGCTAGCAAGGAGCAAATCGACTATGACGAAGACCAAGGCACAGCAGATTATGGCGGCAACCGAAGTTCGCGCGGCAGATGACGTCACCGCAGCCATCCGGGATATCGCCGTCGAGTTTGAACCCTATATCATCAAGCAGCGCCGGCACTTCCACAAGCACCCGGAGCTGAGCCTTGCCGAGGAGCGAACGACCTCCGACATCGCCAACCAGCTCGACGCCATGAATATCCCCTACGAGCGTCCGCTCAAGACAGGCTTGGTGGCAACGCTTCGCGGCACCGCGCCCGACGCCTATCGCGAGGACGGCACGCCGCGCCGCCGTATCCTGCTGCGCGCCGATATCGACGCCCTGCCCGTCACCGAGCAGACCGGCGAGGAGTTCGCCAGCGTCAATGAGGGTTGCATGCACGCCTGCGGTCACGACTGCCATATCGCCATGATGCTCGGCACGCTGCAGATCCTGCGCCATATGACCGACGACATCCACGGCGAGATCCGCATCGTCTTCCAGCCCAGTGAAGAAAACGGCCAGGGCGCAAAACTCATGATCGGCACGGGTGTGCTCGACGGCGTCGACGGCGCCTACGCCGCGCACATCTGGAGCGAGGTCGACGCCGGCACCGTGAGCTGCGAGCCCGGCCCGCGCATGGCCAATACCGACTGGTTCCGCATCGACGTTCGCGGTACCTCATGCCACGGCGCCATGCCCCAGCGCGGCCACGACGCCGTTATGGTGGCGGCAGAGATTGTCAACGCCCTGCAGACCATCGTCTCACGCGAAATCAGCCCCTACGAGCCTGCTGTCATCACTGTCGGCGAGCTGCACGGCGGCACCGCACGCAACGTCATCGCCGGCACAGCCTACCTCGCCGGCACGGTGCGTACCTATGGCGATTCGACGCACGAGGAAATGCCCGAGCTCATGCGCCGCATCGTGGAGCACACTGCGGCGGCCCTGGGCGCCGAGGCCGAACTTACCGACTACACCATCGCCAACTATAAGGTCGAAAACGACGTCGCCTCGAGCGAGCGTTGTCGTCAGGCCGTGGTCAAGTGCCTGGGTGCGGCCGGCGAAGGCCATTACCGTGGCACGCTTTCGGGCGAGGACTTCTCGGAGTACCTGCGCCGCGTACCGGGCGTGCTCGCCTTTGTCGGTACGCGCAATCCCCAGATCGGCGCCACCTATGCCCAGCACTCCTGTTTCTACAAGATCGACGAGAGTGTGCTCGCCAAGGGTTCCATGGTAGCCGCCCAGTATGCCATCGACTTTTTGGTCGAGCCCACGCAAGAGGAGCTCGACGGCCCCACGATCACCGCGGTTGCCGAAACCAACCCCGACTTGGCCGCCAAACTGCGCTCTGCCAAGGCAACGGCCGCTGAGGCGCGCGACGCCATGCACGATGCCCGCACCGCCCGCCATGCTGCGATTAAGGGCATCCATGATGCGCGGGCTGCCGCTCGCAACGAAGAAAAGCCTAACGCGTAACCTGCACGATGCTTTAAACACCCATTCAAAATAATGAGAGGGCGGATGTTGGAACGAGCATCCGCCCTCTCATTATTTGTCAAACGCTATTTCTACCATTTCAACCCTGCCCCCAAATGGCAGAGCCATCGCGGTTGTTCGAGGTGGATGATATCGGTGGGAACTCCAGCAGGTGCGTGACCACCAAAGAGCAGGCCCGCGTCTGCCGGGTTGATAAGGCGCACAATCCACACGGCGATGACCAGCACGCACAGCACGGTGACCGCAATGTCGATACCACGCTTTCGTTTGCTCGATGCCACCTCCTCGCGCACGAACGCGAGCACAAACGCAATCGGCACCACCCAAAACAGCGGATGGTAGGCAAAGGCCGCCGCAAAATCGAGGCGCAGCGCCGCCAGCCACGCCCTCGTCATACCGCATCCCGGACAAGGAATGCCCGTCATCAATCGAAAGATGCAGCCGATGTCGAGCAGGTAGAGCGCGAGCCAGGCGACAAAGAGCGCGCCGGTGTAAGAAAGGGCGCGGCGAAGGAGCTCCGCCGTGCCCTTATGTCCCTGGGAGCTGTTCACGCCGCCTTTATTGTTAGGCATGAGCGCCAAGACGGATGTTGTAAGCCGTTGCCATGGCATTGGTATTATTGATGATGATGTTCATGGCAAAGATGGGGCCAAGACCGCACAGCAGCACGCCGATGATCTGCCACAGAAGAACGGTGGTGCCGTTTTCCTGGAACACCAGGCCGTAGCGAGGAGCGTTGGCCTGCAGGCGGTTGCCAATCTTGTAATACCAGTAGTACGCGTAGAAGCCGCAGGTCACAAATGACAGCAAGATGAATGCCGCCAGACCCGGCGTGGAATCGCCGTCGTCCTGGCACATGACATTGATGTCGCGGGCCAAGCAATACAGGAAGTAGAACGAATAGATACCGCAGGTCACAAGAGAGAGCAGCAGCCAGCCGATCAGGCTGCGGTCAGCCTTGACGGGGCCATAGCCCATCGGAGCGGATGCGGACTGTTGGGCGTACTGACCGGTGTACTGCTGCTGAGGCTGGGGCGCGGGCTGAATAGTCTGGGCCGGAGCGGGCTGGGGCTGCGGGGCCGCAGCGGCAGAAGCGGCACCAACGGCGGATCCGCAAACAGGGCAGAATTTGGCATCATCCGAAATGGGAGAGCCGCAAGTGGGACAGAACATCAACTTCTCCTTTTCCTAAGGCGTCGCACGCCTTCAAACCTTACACGTCTATGTTCTCAACAATAGCCGCGACGTTGTTACGCAACATTGATCAATTTCCGAGAAATATTGCCGCAACCGTTTTCCAGGCATTTTCTTGCTTTCGCCGTAGAAAAAGGCACCCCGGGTTCAGTTGCCCAGGGCGCCTCGACCGACTATTCGGTTTGATTGTTTTCGTCCGCAGGAGCCTCGCCCGACTCGTCAGCCGGCGTGGCGACGGCGGCCCAATCGGACTCCGTGGGCGTGGCCTCGGGCTCCGGTGCCGGGGCGGGTGCCGGGGCAGGCGCGGGCGCCGGGGCAGGCGCGGGCGCAGGCGTAGGCGCAGTACCAGTGGCGGCCGTAGGATTGAATCCCACAGGTGTAGGCTTCTTCTCGCCCGGAAGCACAAACGTCAGGACATCGTCGGAATCCTCGTCGGCCCACTCACTGGCATGACGTGCCGCCCAATAGCCAACGGCGCGATACTTGAGCATCTTGCCAAACACAATGAAAAACACCGAGACAAAGGCAGTGATCATCAGGAACAAGATGAGCACGATGCCGCCGCCCCTAAAAATCGCCTCGAGGCCCGAAGGAGAGTAATAGCCGTAATAGCCATAGCTGCTGAGACCAAGGGCTGCAAAGGAACCAAAGATGACGGTGAAGACCCCCATGATGATATTCGAAACAATGCCCGTCAAAACCTCGGGAAGAATCGAGGCGCAGAACAACTTGCCCAAATTGGCCTTGTAGGGCTTCCAAACCTTCTTGAGCGAAAACGCGCTCTCCATGCGGCCGGCGACCGCAAAGTGCATCACAGCGGCATCGCCAAACATCCTAAAGAAGATGCCCAGCACAAACGAGACGAACAGGGCAAAGACGAGCCACCCCATTGAGGCGATGAGGGTGCTCTCAAGGCCGCTCGAACCATAGAAATAATACGAACCGACAGCACCGATCCCGGTGCTCTCAATCACCGAGAGCACCCCGCCAATCACCGGGATAGCGGCGATGAACTCGAGCACGCCCGTAATGACAGACGAGAAGATGCCTAGTCCAAACGAGGTCGAGCGCAGCAGCGGACGCTCCATACCGTCATCATCCTTGAGCGACAGGTCGCGACCCCACTCGATAGCAAAGCCGGCACCGCACACGCTTGCCACGTAAGCGAGCAAAAAGCCAATGGCCGCCGCAATGCCACCGGTAACGGGGATGAACAGCACCAGCACCGACACGACGCAGATGAGCGCCGGCAAAAAGGCGATCTGGCACACGCGAACCAGGGCGCCGGGAACCTTAATCATGTCGTTGAAAGCCTGTGTCATGCAGCCCTTGGGCACGTTCATGACCGGCTGGGGCGCAACGAACGGCTGGGGCTGAAACTGGGGCTGCGAAGCAGAGGCAGCAGCCCGAGGGGCCGCGGTACTGGGAGCACCGCACACGCCGCAGAACTTATCGTTGTCGCCCATGGGGGCGCCGCACTGCGAACAAAACATCGAAATCATCCCTTCGTATCTTGAGCCAATCCTCAAATCGGAACCAATGTTTTGCACCATTATCGCCCAACATGAGGACAAATGTGCCCGAATGGCCATGAGGCAATGTAAAGGGTCTGTCGCAGCAGTTTAAAGTGAGCCGACCGCTAATTCGTACCGCGGAAGCCCTTACCGACAATCTCGGAACTGTCGACGATCGTGATGAACGAGCCCGGGTCGATCTCGCGGACATAGCGGCGCAGCTGCACGGCCTCGCGACGGCTCAGCACGCTCATGATCACCGTGACGCACTTGCCCGAGAAGGCGCCGTAGCCACGGCTGATCGTTGCCGTGCGGTTGAGATGCTTGACGATAAACTCCTCGACTTTGAGCGGTTCGGCGCAAATAATCGTACAGACCTTGCGCAGGTGAATACCCTCGATAGCCTTATCGACCACGAGCGTCTTGGCAAACAGACCGAGCACGCAGTACAAACCGACGCGCGGGCCGTACAAGAACGCCGCGATGGCCACGATGCCGATATCGACCAGCAGCAGCGCACGGCCAATCTCGAGCGTCGTGCGGCGTTTGAGGATCATGGCGAGGATGTCTGTGCCGCCCGTGGAGGCGCCAATATCGAAGACGATGGCACTGCCGAGGGCCGGTAGGATCACGGCAAAGCACAGGTCGAGCCACATATCGCCCGTCATCGAGACATCGGTCGGAATGAAGAGCTCGAACAGCGAGACATAGGCAGAAAGCGCAAACGAGGCAAAAACGCTCCAAAGAATCGCCTTGCGGTCCAAGAAGATGAAGCCCAAGACGACCAGGACCGCGTTGATGATCCACATAAAGACACCGACGGGCAGGGTCGGAAACAGCGTGGACAGGATAACCGACACGCCCGAGGTGCCGCCAAAGGCAAAGTGGTTGGGAGTTTTAAAGGCCACGATGGCGAACGCCGTGAGAATCAGGCCCAGGTTGAGCTCGGCGAAAAAGCGTGGGAAGCCTGGCTCCTGGCTGCGCTTTTGGCCGGCACGCTCGCCACGCTCGATATCGGCGCGATCGACCACACACTCCATCGGCACCACGGGAGGACGATGCACCTCCTCGGCTGCACGCGATGCCGCCTCTGTCGCGGCGGCCTCAATCGCCCATGCCTCGCTTTCTGTTTCGTGTTCGTCGGCCATTACGGCAACCCCTCGTTAGCAATGTGGAAACAATGCGCCCATTAGGGTAACGCGGAACGCAGCGATTGCAACCCCTAGTTAGATGAGCGGTATGCCTGCATCGGGGGCATACAAATAACGGTCGGCCGCACATGCATCCGTGCGGCCGACCGTTTAGTAT
Source organism: Collinsella aerofaciens (assembly GCF_901212495.1). Lineage (GTDB taxonomy): Bacteria > Actinomycetota > Coriobacteriia > Coriobacteriales > Coriobacteriaceae > Collinsella > Collinsella aerofaciens_H. The sequence continues at coordinate 7,402 of NZ_CAAKNY010000070.1, forward strand.
TTCCGCAGATAAAACCTGCCAAAATAAACCTGTCCCTTTTTAGTAGGTTACTCATGCTGGTTGGTGCGGTGCTCGTACTCCTCGGGGGTGATGACATCCTCAATGCGCAGGTTGACGCCTGCCACCTCAAGGCCGGTCATTGCAGCCAAGCGCTCGGTGACGCGTGCCTTAACGTCGTCGAAAATTGCGGGCGCATAGGCACCGTACTCGATGATGACCGAAATGTTGACGACCACGCGGTTGTCGTCGGTGACCTCGACCGTCACGCCCTTGGTCAGGTTCTCGGCACCAAACTGTTCCTGCACAAAGTGCATAAGGTTACCCTTCATGCCCAGAACGTGCGGCACCTCGCGGGTGGCCATGGCGACGATCTTCTCGATCACGCCGTTGGAATAGGTCAGCGAGTCCTCGGACTCGTCCGCCCCCTCGTCCATCTCCTCGTTGTCCTCGTCCGCATCGGACTCGGCCTCGACGAGTGCCTCGTCCTCGAGCGTCACGTCCCCAGCATCGGCGATGGCCTCGTTCGCCTCGAGCTCGGTCTCGGCTACATCGACCTTCGTGTTAAAAGCCATGGTTCCTCCTTATGCCTGCCGCGGATGCGACAGTCGAATACGTATTAACGGCCGCTAAACAGGCGCCCGAAGAAGTTGACGATGCCGTTTTCGCCATCACGAATCTGGCCAATCACGGCACCGATGAGCACAAAGAACGCGATGACGAGCGTATCCCACAGGCCCAGCGTAAGCACCAGCACGGCGAGGATAAAGCCAGCAACGGCGCCGAGCGTGGTGTTGGGATGGCGTACGGCGTAGCTCCAGATGGCAGCACCCGTGCCTTTGATGAGACCCATGGCCTCGTCAAAGTCGTTGGCGGCGCTGTCGTGCTGCTCGCCGGCCTCGGGCTTGGGGTCGGCGGACTCGCCTGCCGGCGTAGCGTTCTGGTCGATCGTCAAGCGCGGCGTGCGGGCGGTCTTGTCTTGGTTGGTATCACTCACCGGAAACCTCCACGGTCTGGACGGTAGTCTTGGACGGCAAAAAACGGACGCGCGCGGTCGTGCCCGGCGTGCCGAGCATGGTGTCGCAGGCCTTCTCGATGCGCTGCTGCATCGAGGTGGCAAGGGAAGCGACGTCTTTATCATCGAGCGCGATGGCGTCGACCTTAAAACGGACGCGCGATTCGTCGGAACCCTGCACGCGTGCCTCGACATGCTCGATCATCACACGGTCGTCGCGCTCTGCCGCAGCACGAGCACACGAGGAGAGGGCCGCGAGCGTGACCTCGATATTGCGCTCCCCCGCCGGATGCACGCAGGACGGCTCGCGACGAGCAAACATCAGGCGGAAGAAACCCACGAGCACGCCGAGCGCCACGACACCACCGCACGCCGTAACAACGATACGCGGCGCAGCATCGCGCATCAGCAGCATAAAGCGATAGGTGTATGGCCCCCAAAACTGGCAGATAAGCGTGCCCAGCGCCACGATGGCGGCGGCAAGATACACAATCGCTAGGGCTCGTTTGAGTACGCGCACGCGCGCTCCCTTCAGGTTTCGGTCCACAGAATGCAAAACGATTCGCATCATTATAAAAGAGCCGGGTCCGGTGCTGTACGCACGCGGATCCGGCTCATCTATTCCACGAGACTTGCATGCTCGCATCATTATGCCCAGATATGCACGGCTTAACCCGTGCAGGCGCTACTCCTCCTCGAGGGCAGCGATGACCTCGTCGGTCATGTCCATGGTGCTGTAAACATCCTGGACGTCGTCGAGCTCCTCGAGACGGTCGATGAGGCGCTGAACCTTCTTGGCGTCGGCGCCGGAGACCTCGGTCGGGGTGGTCGGGACCATGGTGGTCTCGGAGCCCTTGACCTGGACGCCCTGCTCCTCGAGCGCCTTGGAAACAGCCATGACGTCATTGGCGGCGGTCCAGACGATCCACTCCTCGCCGGCGTCCTCGTAGTCCTCGCCGCCGGCCTCGGCGATGGCCATCATGAACTCATCCTCGTCACCGGCAGCACCGTTGGCGATCATGATCTCCTTCTTGGCGTTCTCGTCCAGGATCTCCTTGGCGACGACGATCTGGCCCTTGCGCTCAAACTGGAAGGCGACGGAGCCGGAGGTGCCCAGGTTGCCGCCAGCGTGGGAGAAGGCGGAACGGACATCGGCGGCGGTACGGTTGCGGTTATCGGTCAGGCAGTCGACGTAGACGGCAACGCCGGCAGGACCATAGCCCTCGTACACGATGTTCTCGTAGACGGCGGCGTCGGCACCCGAACCGAAGGCCTTGTCGATAGCGGACTTAATCTTGTCCTTGGGCATGGACTGAGCTTTGGCCTTGGCAACGGCAGCGGCGAGGCTGGCGTTGTTCTCGGGCAGCGGGTCACCGCCGAGACGGGCAGCAACGGTGATGTTGCGGCTCAGCTTGGAGAAGAGGGCGGAACGCTTGGCGTCCTGCGCGCCCTTACGATGCTTGGTTGTGGCCCACTTAGAGTGTCCGGACATACGTGTCTCCTATCGGTTTCGGCCTAAAGCCCAGCGCAGATGCCGGGGCAATATAAACAAACGTCGTTATGATATACCTACTGGCCTGCGAGATAAACCCCAAAATGAAGGCGTCGTGATGATGCAACCCCTTGGCGCCAAGTAACCTGTCCCCTTTGCACCACATTAGGACCAGAGGAGGTCGCTGCGGGTGATGGTGGCGCCAATGGCAAAGGGCATGCAGACGATGACCGGATACAGGTAGCGCATGTAGGTCGAGCCGTTGCAGGGACCGATCAGGCACACGGCGAGCACGCCCAGCAGCGGCACCCAAATGGCCAGCCCGCGCCACGAATGACGACGTAACAGATAGACCACCACGGCGATCATGATCCACACATAGGTGGCCGAGCTCATGGTGAGCGAGATAAACGGGACGCGTTGTACTGCCACGCGATACAGGTTGCTCAGGTGGTCGCACCAGCGCACGACCTTGCTATCGACCGGATGGAAGTCGAAGTACTTGAGATTATCGGGGCGTGCCATAATCTCGGCACTGCGCGCCGTGCTGTAGACCCACGCATCGCGGGCACTCGGATAAAAGTAGCCGTAGTAGTTATTGATGAGCGCCGAGATATAGCACTCGGGATCCTTTTTGAACATCTGGGCCCACACCTCAAAATAGGCCTTGATGTCCTCCTGCGAGGCGTACTCGTTAAAGCAATTTTTGACGGCGTCCGACTTATCCGGGTCGTAACGGTGGCCCAGATTGTCGTACTTGAGTACCCGGTCGATCACGGAACGCTCCTCATCGGTCACCAAGCCGTCGCAAGGAGCCTCCACGATGGTGCCGTCCTCCTTAACCGTGGGGTTGACGCCCGAGTTGAGGCCGTCGTGCTTTTGGACGAAACGAGCCGTCTGCTGGAACGGAATCGAGAGGATTTCGCGCTTGGAACCAGGCGTGATGTCGTGTGCCGGCATAAAGACCTTAGTGAAGTACATATTAGAGGCAAGGCAGAGTGCAAGCACCGCAAGAACTCCCACCCAGCGGAAACGCGGGATGGCGCCCGAAGGCGCAGTGCCAGCCTGCTTGTCTGCCCGATGGGCCACATGCGCGTCCCATGCGCAAAACGCCGCCGCGATTATGCATGCTGCCAGGGGAAACACCAGGCCGCCGTTGCGCAGAAACGTGGAACCCAGGGCGCCCAGAGCGAGCAGCAGCCAGTCATGGCGCGCAAAGAGCACGGGCCTGGGATCGCCCGCACGCTCGGCATTGGCATAGCGACGGGGCAGGCCGCAGGCAACGAGCTTCACGGTTTGCACGAGCAAAACCAAAAATGCGTCGGCAAAGAGCACGTCTTTGGTAAGCAGTGCCGCGTAGTTGGAGAACATGGGCATAAACACAAAGAACAGCAAGGTCACGCCGCGGACCGGCAGGCTCACGCCCAGCTTGCGCAGCGACGAGATGGAATAGGCCATGCAGGCGGCCGTAATGACGAACTGAGTGCAGGTGTAGATGGCAAGACCTGCATTGGCGCTGTTGAACAGTGAAAGCCCCAGCTGGACGCACGAACCGATGATAGCCGTGTGCACCACGGGGTGATGACCGTTGAGCAACACATTAGGATTGAGCAGACGCAGATAGTCACTTGTGCCGTTGGGATAGTTGAACCACTGGCGAATCTGCGCACCCGTATCTCCCATAAAAAGGCCGGGCAGCGAAGCGATGAGCGTGGGCGCCCAGGCGATCATAAGCACCAGAAAGGGCCCGGCAAAGGGATGGACCGAGAGCGCGGCGTGAGCCACACGCCATACGCGGCCAAAGTGCGCTTCGGAAAACGGAATGCGCCGAGAGCTCAGCCAATCTAGACACTCAAAGGCAAGGTAGAAGGCAACGACCGCCAAGAGCATCCAGCCCACACCGCCGATCCAGGCGCAGATGATGCGCGCCTTGTCGCCGAGCACGATCTCGGCCGAATCGGTGAGGTCGTAGCTGCGGCCAAACACCATGCAGACGGCAAAGAACAGCGACGGAAGGACCACCGAGGGACGCCAAGCGTCGCCGCGGCCAAAGAATACGTAGCGAAACGGCAGCGTGAGCAGGCAGGCAAGTGCAAGCAGCATGACCGCGTCGGTATGGCCGGCAAACGAGAGGAGCACCTCGTAGCACACGTACAGCGCACCCGTCGCTTTGGGGTCAATCGCCAAGACTGCATTGCTCGACACCGGGGCGGGATCGATGGAAAACGCCGTGGTCGTCAACAGCGCGAGCAAAAATGCGATAAGCGTCTGCTTGGCGGGGTAGCGCTTAAACCAAACGATGCGGGCAGCGTCGCGCGCAGCCGTTGTGGAGAGGTCGGAATCCTTCACAGTCCGAAAGCCTTTCTAGAAACCTGCCAAAAAGGGACAGGTTTATTTTGGCAGGTTTTATCTGGGAAAACGTTACGATTTTGTCATCGTTGCCCAGCGAACCACCACAAAGGTATCTGTCCCCTTTTGATGGTTTTGGTGGTTAGGCATCCAGGTAGATGCGCTGGGGGCGATTGCGGTGTCGGGCGAAGATGATGAGCGCCAGACCGGCGATCACGAGCGGCAAACTCAGCAACTGGCCCATGGTGATGACGCCGCCCAGCAGATAGCCCAGCTGGGCATCGGGCACGCGCACGAACTCAACGAGAAAGCGGACGATGCCGTACCCCATCACGAACACGCCCATAAACGTGCCCTGGGGCAGCAGCGGCTTTTTGCGGCTGAGCACCTGCAGAATGCAAAAGAGCACGATGCCCTCAAGAAATGCCTCGTAGAGCTGGGAGGGATGACGCGGCATATCGCCCGCGGTGCCGCCAAAGACAACACCCCAAGGCAGGTCGGTCGGCTTGCCCCACAGCTCACCGTTGACAAAGTTGGCACAACGGCCCAGGCACAGGGCCAGCGGGGCGCCTATGACGGCAAGGTCTGCCAAAGTCCATGCGTCGAGCTTATACATGCGGCACACGATGATGCCGCCGATAATGCCGCCCACCAAGCCGCCATGGAAGCTCATGCCGCCCTCGTTAGTGGCAAAGATCTCGAGCGGGTGGGTCCAATAGTAGCCATCGCCGTAAAAGACGACGTAGAACAGGCGCGCACCGATAATGAGGCCAAAGACCACGCCGACCACGACACTCGTCAGGTCGTCAATCGTGATGTTAAAGCCCCAGCGACGCTGCGTGCGGTACATGACGACCGCCGTGAGCAGGGCGCCGACCACATAGGCCAGACCATACCAGTAAATCGTGATGGGCCCCGCCGAAATCGCGACAGGATCAAGCATATGGTAGAAGTCGTTGAGCATGTCGACCCTCCTACTCCCTACATACAAATGCGGCCGCGGGCCTTGCGCTCGCAGCCGCATATTTGGACGTAACGTCTATGCGGAGTATGTCGTCCGCAGCCTTCGCATCTTAGAACGGCGCGTACTCGTCGTACAGGTCGTCGGCCTCACCGGAGGCATTGACCTGCTCGACGCGGGTAACGCCGGGCACATGCTCCTTCAGGATGCGCTCGATGCCCATGGACAGGGTCAGCGAGCTCATGGGGCAGCCGGCGCAGGAGCCCTGCAGTTCCAGCTTGACGACGCCCTCGTCGTCGACGCCCACATACTCCATATCGCCGCCGTCGGCCTGCAGGTTGGGGCGAATCTCTTCAAGAACCTTCTTAAGCAGCTCTTCGTTAACAGCCACAGGGGCTCCTTTCTCACAATAACGCGGGCGCGCCCGCGGACAGAAGCTATGTTACTACAGCCATGTACCCGCTCACGAGCCGTCCATGCGCGCAGACGCGACTTTCACGAGCAGTCAATTTGGCAGTCAATTTGGGACGGGGCTCTTTTAGCTGCCTTTTGTTGCCAGCTGGCGTTGCCACGCGCTACTGCCGAGCCTGTCCCCCGGTACCAATCTGGACATCGACGATAACCTGGCGGTAGCTGATGCCGCAGGAGTCGAGGATTCGACGGCTGATACGGCCGTCGTCGGTATCGGCATACTTGTTGTCCAGGTAGACGACCTCGCCTACACCTACCTGTGCCAGAATCTTGGCACAGTCGTGGCACGGGAACAGCGTGACGTAGACCGTGGAACCCTCGAGGTCTTTGAGCGAGCCGCGGTAGTTGAGCACGGCGTTTGCCTCGGCATGCACCACGTAGTTGTGCTTATCCTGCAACGGGTCGTCGCTCGTTCCCCACGGGAAAAAGTCGTCGTTGAGCGCCGAGGGCGTACCGTTGTAGCCCACCGAAAGAATGCGGTGGTTGGTGCTGGCGATGCACGCGCCCACCTGCGTGTTGGGGTCCTTGCTGCGGCGCTGCGCGGCGATAGCCACACTCATAAAGAACTCATCCCAGCTAATAACGTCGCGGCGCTTGCCCGACGCGGTTTGATGAAGATCGTCCGACATGGCAGACACCTCCGAAATCGCAATAGTCTGACCCATTGTAGCAGGTGGAAGGTGGGGGCGTTTGTCCCACCGGCGCCCTCACTTTTACACGCGGCGGGGCTTTTGGTTGATGTGGTAGAGCTCGGCGAGACCCCGCAGTGTCAACGCGTCATCGACCGTCAGGCTATGACCGACCAGGGCCGCAAGCGCCTTGGCATCGTCGCCGGTAATGAGGATGGGCACATCGCCCTCCCCCGCGGTCTTGGTCGCGCGCATCTCGGCGAGCACCATGTCGAGCATGCCGTCGATGCGGGCCACCTCGCCCAAAACCACGCCCGAGCGCATGGCCTCACGCGTGTTGCGGCCGATGACGTGAGTCGGCGCCGAGGGCTCAACCTGAGGCAGGCGCGCCGCAGCGGCCGAGAGTGAACGGGCGCCGAGCGCCAGCCCCGGCGCGATAACGCCGCCGACAAAGGTGCCGCGCGCGTCGATAACCTCGATATTGGTCGTGGTGCCCAGGTCGATCACGATGCACGGCGAGCCGTAGACGGCGCGGGCCGCCACTGCATCGGCGATGCGGTCGGGGCCGATCTCGGCCGGATCGTCGTAGTGCACGGGCATGCCGGTCTTAAGTCCCGGCCCCACCGTGAGCACGCGCCCCGTGCAGGTACGGGAAAGTGCCGCCTTCCACGGGCGCTCGAGCGCCGGGACCACACAGCTCAGCACGGCCGCGGCGGGTGCGAGCACCCCGGGCACACCTGCATCGGCGGCGAGCGCGCCCATGACCTGCACAAGTCGCATGCGCGCCTCGTCGGCCGTAATACGGGACGGCGTCGTGATCTCGCACGTCGCAAGCGGACATTCCTGCGCCGCGGCCGAATCCTCTGCAAACAGGCCAAAGCGAATGAACGTGTTGCCCACGTCGACCGTCAATATATATGCGCACCCATTAAGCATCGTCGGCGCTCCTTTCGTCTGCCCAGCAGTATATCCCCGTCCCAGAATAATCATCCTTTGGCCGAGCCTGGGGCAGCTAAAAAAGCCCCGTCCCAAATGAACTGGCTTGCGGCTATACTGGTGCGCGGTCGCGCGCGAGCTCACGCGGCGGCCCTTGGTAACCCGACTTCCCGCGCCGTATCCGTAGCGGCGCTCCCGGGGGAAGCGGATATACGCAAAGGAGTTCTATATGAGCAATCCCTCGAACCGCACCTCGATGCGCGGTCAACTCACGCTGCGCGGCGTCGTCATCGGCGTCCTTGGCTGCATGATCATCACGGCAAGCTCGGCCTATACCGCCCTCAAGATGGGTGCGCTCCCCTGGCCGATCATTTTCGCTGCCGTCATTTCGCTGTTCTTCCTGAAGCTCATGGGCAACGCCAGCCTCAACGAGGCCAACGTCACCCACACCATCATGTCCGCGGGCGCCATGGTCGCCGGCGGTCTGGCGTTTACCATCCCGGGCGCCTGGATGTTGGGCTATGCCGACCAGATCAGCTGGCTCGACATGTTTATCGTGGCACTCGCCGGCACTATCCTGGGTCTGCTGGCCACGGCACTCATCCACCGTCACTTTATCGTGGACGCCGCGCTGGAGTTCCCCACCGGCAACGCCGCAGCTCAGACCCTGCGCGCCACCGAGGCCGGCGGCAAGACTGGCAAGCAGCTCTTTGGCTCCATGGCCATCGCAGGCATCTACAGCGTGCTGCGCGACGCTCTGGGCGTGGTGCCCAGCATGCTGTGCACGCTCAATATCCCCGGCGTGACCTTTGGCATCTACAACTCGCCCATGTTGCTGTCCATCGGCTTTTTGGTGGGCTTCGCCCCAGTTGCCTTTTGGTTTGCCGGCGCGCTGCTGGGCAACTTTGGCATTATCGTCGGCGGTACCGCTGCCGGCCTCTTCGATGTTGTGACCGCGCAGGGTGTCGTCAAGTCCCTGGGTATGGGCCTTATGATGGGCTTTGGCGTCGCCGTCGTCCTTAAAGACATCCTGCCGCAGGTCGCAGGTATCGTCCGCGGCCTCGCCGCCGACAGCTCCAGCGACACCGACGAGCAGTCGCTCATCTCGGGCTCCCTTAAGCTCGACGCCGGCATCATCGGCCTGGGCACCGCCGCCATCGCCGTGATCGTTGCCATCGCGCTCGACCTCGGTCCCGTCCCGGCTGTCATCGTCACGCTGTTCACCTTTGTCACCACCATCATGAGCGCTCAGAGCTGCGGTCAGACGGGTATCGACCCCATGGAGATCTTTGGCCTCATCGTCATGCTCATCGTGGCAGCCTTCGCGCAGCTCACGCAGGTCAAGCTGTTCTTTATCGCCGGCATCGTTGCCGTGGCGTGCGGCCTTGCGGGCGATGTCATGAACGACTTTAAGGCCGGCGCCGTGCTGGGCACCAACCCGCGCGCGCAGTGGGTCGGCCAGGCCATCGGCGGCATCGTGGGCGCCCTGGTCGCTGCCGCTGTCATGGTCGCGCTCGTCACCGCCTATGGTCCGGACGCCTTTGGCCCCGACAAGAGCTTTGTGGCCGCGCAGGCAAGCGTGGTCGCCACCATGGTCTCGGGCATCCCGAGCGTGCCGTGGTTCGTAGGCGGCTTTATCGCCGGCATCGTCATGTACTGGCTCGGCATTCCGGCCATGATGATCGGCCTGGGCGTGTACCTGCCGTTCTACATGTCGCTCACGGCCTTCCTGGGCTCCTGCATCAAGCTCGCCTACGACAAGTGGGCCGCACGCCGCGACGCCGCCGCCGGTCTTTCGGACGAGGAGAAGGCCGCCAAGGATGCTGCCTTCCAGGAGCAGGGCCTGGTCGTTGCCAGCGGTCTGCTGGGCGGCGAGTCCATCGTCGGCGTTATCCTGGCGTTTGTCTCCGTGGGCTTGAGCCTGCTGGGCTAAGCTGAGCGGCTGCTCGGCAGCAACTATATTGCCTACGATTTGCCCGGTCGATAGCTTTCGCGGCTGCCGACCGGGCTTTTTGATACCAACGCAAAAAAAGGCCGGCGTGCTGTGATACGCAGCGCGCCGGCCTTATCGTTTGGCTATCGAGGCAGTCCTGCTATGAACCGAAGTTCGTTGCAGAATCTACGCTCGAAACGCTACATCTGCTTGCGACGACGATCACCCAGCGTCACGCCCGCGGCCACGAGCGTAATACCGCCGATAACGAAGACCTCGCCCGCAAGCGCGGAGTCATCACCGGTCTGGGCAAGTGCTCCCGACTCAGCCTTCTTCTTGGCGGCAGGGGCCTTGGCGACAGGAGCCTTTGCGGCAGCCTGCGCAACCTGAGGCTTGGCCTGCGGCTCAGCCTTGGGATGATACTTGTCGTACTCGGCCTGCGCGGCAGCAAGGGCATCCTTGGCATCGCCAAACTCGGCAAGCGCGGCGGCATAGGCGTCGTTGGCGTCGGACAGCTTGGCATCGGCATCGCTCAGGGCAGCCTTGAGACCAGCGGCGGCATCGACGGCAGCCTTATAGCGAGCGTAGGCGGCGTTCAGCTTGACCAACTTCTCGTTGCCCGTCGTGCCCGCGGCAAGGGAGGCCTTGTGGTCGACGGCCTCAAGATCGGCCTTGAGTGCCTCGTCGTTGGCAAGCTCGGCCTTGGCCTTGACGATCTCGAGGTTCGCATCGACGACGGCCTCGTTGGCGGCCTCGAGCTGTTTCTGGGCATCGGCGACACCGGCGACGGCAGCGTCATAGGCGGCCTTGGCGTCGTCGACCGCCTTCTGGGCGCCGGCGAAGCGCTCGAAGGCCTTGTTTGTGCCGGCCAGCTCGCCCTCGGCAGCCTTGGCCTTGGCCTGCGCGTCGGACACAGCCTGCGCCTTGGCGGCAACTGCCTGCTTGGCGTCCGAAAGAGCGGTTGCGGCCTGGACATCTGCGGCCTGGGCCTTGTCTACACCATCCTGGGCGATGTCGTCGGCCTTCTTGGCCTTGTCAAGGGCGCCCTGCTTGTTCGTAAGGTCCGTCTTGGCAGCATCACGCTTGGCGGTAAGGTCCTTGACCGAAGCGGTGGCATCGTCATAGGCCTTATTGGCCTTGTCGGACTTTGCCTTGGCGGCATCGCGGGCGCTGCGAGCCTTTGCCTTGCGAGCAGCGGCCTCTGCCGCCTTCGTCTTGCTGTCGGCCAACGTGGCATTTGCCTTATCGAGAGCCGCCTGGGCAGTAGCCGCCTTGCTCTTGGCGGCATCGAGCTTGGCCTGAGGCGTCATGACATCGATGCCCTTAAGCTCGGCTTCGGCAGCGTCATAGGCGGACTTGGCGGCAGCAGTAGCGGACTGAGCCTTCTCGTATTCGCCCTTGGCGGTGTTCATATCCGTGTCGGCCGCGGTATAGGCGTCTTGCGCGTCCTTCTGATTATTGAGAGCGGCGAGATATGCCGTATCGGCCGTGCCCAGCGTCTTCTGCGCCTGGGCGAGCTTGCCCTGAAGCTGCTTCAGCTGTTCCTTCTGCTCCTGCGTGCCGCCTGCGTTGTAGGCGGAATCGATGTAGTCGTTGACGAGCTTCTTGAACTCGGAGACAGTGAAATCAGCCTGAGTGTCATCAGCGCTGTAATCGAAGATGGTTACCTCGGAATCGGTGTTCTTACCGCTACCGGTCGCGATGCCGATAGCCTTCATACCGGCATCGATGATGTTGAGATAGTGCCCGCACTCATGGTAGATGCTGTTGTAGTGCTGGTAGATATAGTAGGAATCATATCGATGGCTTCCAAGTGCGTCGCCATACTGCGCGACGTACTTATCGAATGCCTCCTTCTCCTGGGTATAGAGGCCGGTGTAGGGCCAGCCGAGGGTATCCTCGGTCTCGCCACCGGTGTATGCGCCGCCTCCGCCGGCAAGATTTTCACCGTTATCCCAGTAACAGCCCGAGTGTCCCCAGATGTTCGATGAATATGATGTATTAAGGGCGGCTGCCACAGTCATGCGGAGGCTGACGCTGAGCGCCGACTGACCGTTCGCCTTGCGGAGGTTGTTCTGGGTGTCGAGATATGTCAGGGCGTTGCGCATCTGCTCCAGGGAAAGCGGGTTGGTGTCGCGAGACATGTCCTGATCGACGTACTTGTCATACCATTCGGCCTTGTCATCGGCGCCGGTCAATGTCGATACGGCATCCTGGGCGTTCTTTTTCTGCGTGGCCGTGAACTGGCTGCCGCCGATGATGTAGTTCATGAAGCCGAACATACCCTGGCTGATGACATTCTGGTCTACGGTCATGTTTGACTTGAGGTCGGCAATCTGCTGGTTAAGCTTGTCGACCTCGGCGTTCGCGGCATCGTATGCCTTCTTGGCGGTATCGGATGCGGCGCATGCCGTCTCCCACTCGCTGTGCTTCTGCTTGCGAACCTCGACGAGCCGGTCGTACTCGGCCTTCTTGTCGCCCTCGGTCTGCTGCGCTTGCTCGTATGCGGTCTTAGCGGTGGTGTACTTGCCGGTCGCATCGCTGAGCTTCGCGTTCGCCTCGTCGTATGCAGCCTGCGCGGAGGACACAGCAGTATTGGCGGAGTTGACACGCTCCTGAGCAGCAGGAACGGCAGCCTGGGCGTTTTTGAGATTTGACTGTGCGGTAGCGTCGGCAGCAGTCGCGGCGTCAAGGGCGCTCTGCGCGGTAGCAAGCTCGTTGGCGGCGGTGTTCTTAGCAGCCTCGAGCGCATCCAGATCGACACCCGTGCCAGAAGTAGCGGCATCGAGCGCGGCCTGCGCCTGATCCAGCTTCTGCTGGGCGTTGTCACGTGCGGTGGTTGCAGTAGCGAGGGCAGCGGCGGTCTGCTGTTTCTTTGCCTGAGCGGATGTCAGAGCAGACTCGGCATCCCTCTTTGCCTGCTCAGCATTGGCGGCGGCGGTCTTAGCGGCATCGAGCTCACCCTCGGCAGTCTTCACATCGGCGTTCGCTGCATCGAATTTTGCCCGCGCGTCCTCGACGGCCTTCTTGGCGGCCTCGTATTTATCCATGCCCATGGCCTCGAGCTTGGCCTCGGCGTCATCGAGGGCTTTCTTAGCTTCGTCGCGCTTTGTGTTGGCATCCTTGAGCGCCTGGGTCTTGTCATCGACCCTCTTATTGGCCTGATCGAGCTGGTCGTTCAGGTCGCCCAGCTTCTTTTGCTGTTGCTCGGCCTTGTCGACGGCCGCCTTAAGCTCGTCGATCTTCTCCTGAAGCGCGGCGACTTCTGCCGCGTTCTGCTCGGCCGTGTTGTCGCTCAGGGCCTTAGTAGCATGGTCTCTGTGCTGCTGGGCCTGCTGCTGAGATTGAGCCGCGGCATCAACCTTCTTCTGGGCGGCATCGTAGGCCGTCTGAGCGTCCTTGAGCTGCTTTGCCGACTCCTCCGCCAGCTGGGCAGCCGTCTTTGCGACCGCTTGGTTACCGGCGGCAACGGTGTTCTCTACAGAACTACCCCCCCCTGAACAGAATCGCCGTTATCGGTTGACGGTGCGGCGATTGCCGCCAGCGGCGACATGAGCGGCTGAGCGATGAGGCCCGCCGTCAAAACGGTTGCGACGGCATGGTTAGCAACGCCCTTGACGTTGACGGCCTTTGCCCGAGGCTCAAAGTGTTGTGGACTGTAGTTTGCCATGGCTTTCTCCCTTTGACACGGATGTATCCATACGCATCAAAATGTAGGAGCTGATTTTTGAATTCTGTTGCGCAACATTGGTCACCGGCGAAGTTTTTGAAACTAACACCTCATGACATCACAATTTCGACACATATGAGGGCGTTCGTAAATCATATTTTCATGAGGCAGCGTCCAGTTTGCCATGTACGCTTGTTCTTACGTCATCCGCCCTGCCAGCCGGCATCCAACTAGCACCCCGCCCGCCACGGTGTAGAGTAAGGGCGACGGGCGGGATATGCGGCCCGTGCCAGAATGGGGTAAACATGGAGCTCGACAAACAACAGATCAAGCGACTGCGCGAGCGCCATCATCGGCGCCATGGCATCCGCCCCGCCCATAGCGAGGCCATGGAGAACGCAAGCCGCTTTCTAAAGCAGGCATTCAACATTCGCGAGGGTCGCGCGCCCTACCACGTGATTCGCAAGCGCTTTGTAAACGGGGCGCGGCTGACCGGCTCTCACCTGTGCATCCTCATCATCGCCATGCTCATCGCGAGCATCGGCCTCGATATCGACTCGGACATCGCCATTGTAGGCGCCATGCTCATCTGCCCGCTCATGGGCTCAGTCCTTGCCATGGCATACGGCATTGCTACGCTCGACCGCGAGATTACCGTCGAGGCCATTGCCGGCCTCGCGCTGCAGATGGTCCTTTGCCTGGTCACGTCCACACTATATTTTAAGCTCTCGCCCCTTGGCACCACCACGGCCGCCATCATCGACAACTCGACGCCCACCGTATGGGACCTTGCCGTCGCGCTCGCGGGCGGCTTTGCGGGCGGGCTGGGCAACTCGCGCGATCAGGAGCCTTCGACGCTCATTGCTGGCGTAGCCGTGGCGACCGCGCTCATGCCGCCCCTATGCGCAGCGGGTTACGGCATTGCCATCGCGAGCGGGTCGCTGTTTCTCTCGGCGCTTTATGAGTTTGGCATCAACGTGGTCTTTATCGCACTGGCTACCGAAGCCGTGCTGCTTCTTTTGCGCGTGCCGCTCAAGCGCGACCTGAACGGCGACGGTATTGTAACTGCCAAAGAAAACGCCGAGGTCAACGAGCTATCGCGCAAGGTGCGCCGCCGCATCATTGTGGGCACGGTAGTCTTTGCCATCCCCTGCATCGTTATGACCGCGGGGTCCATTGGCTCGGCGCAGGCCGGCGTGCAGGACGGCTACGGCGTCACCGAAACCACGCGCGAGCTCGCCGCGGTGCTTCCGGGCTTTAAGGATTACACCATCGCCGTCGAGACCTCGGCTACCGAGGGCGACAAGGAGGGCCTTGTCGAGCGCGAGATTGTCGCCCACGTGACGACAAGCGAGGCGCTTGGGGCACACGACCGTCATGTCGCCCGCAAGCTCATCGACCTCAATGTGCCCGAGCTCGATCGCGTGGAGTTCGATGTGAAGTGATGCCGACGCGGGATGAATGCCCGCACGGATGCAAGCTACGACGAGGCGCAGACGTGCTACGGACACGAACAAAGAGCGGGGTGCAGTTCATACCCGCGCCCCGCTCGCGGTTTTATTGCCGTGAATCAACTGTCCGGATCCACATCGCCAGACTCCACCGTAAACGCAGGTTTGGTGCTCACCAGATAAAATCGCGTCACTTTGCTATCTCTAGATAGATAGAGCTGGCCCTGCTCGCGTCCACGTGACATATACGCCACGTGGACCGTACCGAATTCTTCGCCGTTTTCCTTCTTTAATATCAGGATGTTGGGATCATCCGTACGCTTAAACTGCCCGTCAACGCTGCTTCCGTCTTTGTTGACCAGTTGCCATCGACAGCCATCCTCCTCATGAAAGGCAAGGATTTCCAGACTCGTTTTGTCATCCCGATAGAAACCATCAATGGCAAACCCTTCGGAAGCGCATTCCTGCATATAGGATGTTTCTCGACTTATAGCAAGCAGCCCTATAGCGCCCAAGAGCACAGCTAGGCAGACCACTGCAAGGGTCATCGAAATAGCACGGCGACCCATGTTAGCCCAACCGATAGTCGTTTAACGGAGCGCGAAACATACTTGGCACCTCCGATATCAGAGCAAGCGTCACCCGCAGCCCAGTGGCAGTCATATGTTTGCAATATCAAACCATATGACTGCCACTCGCGGGGAGAGCATCGGCGAGCGGCGCGTTTTCGCACTCCATCGGTCAAAAGTAGGCGCGCGCTACAATTCGTACTTGTACACGCGGTAGATGTACTTCTCGGCTTCCATCTCGTAGGTGGCGATGGGCAGTCCATAGCGGTCGTACTCGGTAAAGGTCTTGGCTTGGCCCGATGCCACGAGCATGCTGTTCGAGTCGCCGACGCGCTGCGCACTGCTCACGTAGCCCGAGAACGGCACTGCGATCTGCTCCTCCAGCTCATAGGTGCGCGCCGTCTCGTCCACCGTAAAGAAGCGCCCAAACGAATGCGTGCCGTGGTCGTAGTCGGTAACATCGAACGCCTTCGCTTCTCAAACCCATATCGTTACCGTCTTTGAATGCCACCGTCGTTTCCCTCATATACCATGGCGTTTGCCCAGCCCTGTCCAATTATGGTCCGCAGCTTAGCAAACACCCCTGAGCGGTAGCTTAAGCTTGCAACGGCGCAGAAACACGGCTTTGGGGGCGCGGTCCGCCCCCAAAGAATCGTTTAGTACTTGAAGAAGCCCTCACCCGCGCTTTCGCCCAGCTTGCCTTCGTCGAGCATTTTCTTGAGGACGGACGCCATGGCCTTAAAGTTATAGGGCATCATCATCTTTTTGAGCAGCGGGCTCACCAGGCCCGAGACCTTCTGATACTGCATAACGATGTTGTAGGCCGTCTGGATGCCCACCGTGTCGAATACGCGGAACGGGCCCTTGGGTGCACCGGTGCCGCGCGTCTATGCGAGGTCGATGCTCTTGGGGTCACTCACGCCCGAGACATACAGGTCAAGACCCGAAAGCAGCCACGGCACCAACATGGAATTGAGCAGATAGCCGTTCTTTTCCTTGTTGACGGGAAGCGCCAGCATGCGAATGTCGTTGGCAAAGTCGACGAGCTCATCGAAGTAGCGCTTGTCGGTTTGGTCCTGTGCCATGACCTCGGTCATGTTGTTCTTCCAGATGGAGTTGGCAAAGTGCAGCGACAGGTACTTCTCGGGACGGCCGGTGTACTTGGCAAAGGTACTCGGCAGCAGCGTGGAAGAGTTGGTGACGATGACGGTCTTTTGCGGCAGAACCGGGGCGAGTTTCTTGTAGAAGTCGATCTTTGCCTGAGTGTCCTCGGCCATAGACTCGATGACCAGGTCGGCGTCGGCCACTGCCTTGGCAAGATCGAGCTCCAGCTTGAGTGTGGCGTAGGCACGCTCGACGGCGGCGAGCGCCGCCTCCTTGTCGAAGGGCTGGGTGCTATCGGCGATACCGGCGCACCACTCGCCCGTGCCGTCCGCCATGCCCTCGATTGCCGCGATGTACTCCTCGCGCACATGATCGATCTTGGGCTGGGTGCGGCCGATGCTGCCCTCGCTGCGCAGCCAGATCGTCACATCAAAGCCGCAGTAGGCGGCCTGGAAGGCAATCTGGCTTCCCAGTACGCCGCCACCGGCAACGCAAACGGTCTTGTAGCTCATAGGAACAGTCCTCTCTTACGTAATTCCATAGATGTGTATTTATTCAACCGTAAGAGGGCTGCACGCTGGAGGTGGGTTCTATAAACGGACGGTTACTCGCGGCGAACGGCTACGCCTGTTCATTATCTCAGGGCTTTACAGGCCATTTTTCGTGCCGCAGGACCGTCGTTTTCGGAAGTGCGGTGAAAAATTGAGCTTCGCCGACCAGACCGACTTTTTTAGCAACAAAACCGCAGGTAACGAGAGCTCAAAAGAGCAGTGTGCTCGGAGGTTTGGAGTTTTTCCCCGCACTTCTGAAATACGAGTCCGCTGAAGGCGTCAACAAGCCCATTTACGCAACATATGTCCAGTAAAAACGGGTGGTAGCCGGTACAGCTACCACCCGTTTGTCTCATATCTGGTCCATAGCAGGCAAGCTACTTCTTAATGCCGCGTCCCAGGCGCTCAGCGACCGACGCCACGGCGCTCTCGTCGACCGAGCCGCAGCTCACGCAGCCATCGTGGGCACGCATCTGGCCGGTGACCTCGTCCATCGCGAGCGGCGCCACCTTCTCGAGCTTAAAGCCCTTGCCGGCGCGCATGTTCTCCTTGGCCACGCTAATCATGAGCTTAATGCGGTTGAGCTGGTTGACCTCGGACGCACCGGGGTCGTAGTCCACCGCGACAATGTTGCTCTCGGGGTGCTGACGGCGCAGTTCCTTGATCACAGCCTTACCAACCACGTGGTTGGGCAGGCACGCAAAGGGCTGCGTGCAGATGATGTTGGGCGCACCGTGGTCGATCAGGTCGAGCATCTCGGCCGTGAGCAACCAGCCCTCGCCCATGTTGTTGCACACCGAAAGCACCGTGCGGGCCTTGTCGGCCATGGTGCTGATGCGCTCGGGCGCCTCGAAGCGGCGGGACTTCTCGAGCATCTCCTCCACCGGCGTGCGCATCCAGTCCACAAGCTTGATGAGCGCTTGCATGCCCGCGCGCGTCGTGGCAGAGCTTCCCAGCTCGTCCTTCTGCAGCTCGGCATTGCTCATGGAGTACAGGAAGAAGTCGAGCAGACCCGGCACCACGGCCTCGCAGCCCTCACGCTCGATGACATCGACCACGTGGTTGTTGGCCGTGGGGTGGAACTTGACCAAGATCTCGCCGACCACGCCCACGCGCGGCTTGGTGCCCTCGCCCACAAGCGGCATGGTATCGAACGCGCGGATGGCCTCACGCGCAAGCTTGGTGTAGTTGTGACGGTTAAACTTGGGCGCCAGCTTGCGGGCACGCGCCATGTACTCCTCGTAGAGCGCGTTGGCGGCACCGGGCGTGGCCTCGTACGGGCGACAGCGGTAGAGCATCTGCATCATCACGTCACCAAAGAGCACCGCGTACACGGCCTGCTTAAGCAGCGCCGGCGTAATCTTAAAGCCGGGGTTGTCCTCGCCGAGCGCCACGGCCGAAAGCGAGATCACCGGAATCTCGGGGTGGCCGCTCTCGCGCAGGGCCTTGCGGATGAGCGCGATGTAGTTGGTGGCACGGCAGCCGCCGCCGGTCTGGCTGATGACCACGGCCGTCTTGGACAGGTCGTACCGACCGCTCTCGATGGCCTCCATGATCTGGCCCGTCACCAGGATCGACGGATAGCAGATGTCGTTATTCACGTAGCGCAGGCCGGCCTCGACGGCATCGTGGTCAGTCGAGGGCAGCAGCTCCAAGTTGTAGCCAGCACCGCGGAACACCTCTTTGACCAGGTCAAAGTGGATCGGCGCCATCTGCGGGCACAGGATGGTGTAGTCCTCCTCGCGCATCTGCTCGGTAAAGGGCACCTTGGGCCACGCGGTCGAAGCGCTCTCGCGCTGCGCCTCGAACGTGTACTTGCGGCTCGCGAACGCGGGGGCATCCGTGGAGGGCGCCACCGGCGCGGCAACACCCTGCTCGTAGGCCTCGCCCGCGGCCGTGGCCTCGGCCAAGCGCTCGGCCTCCTGGTCCTTAAGCGCGGCCATGAGCGAGCGGATGCGGATGCGCGCGGCACCTAGGTTGGATACCTCATCGATCTTGAGCACGGTGTAGATCTTGCCGCTGGCCTCCAGAATCTCCTGCACCTGGTCGGTGGTCAGGGCGTCCAGACCGCAGCCGAAGGAGTTGAGTTGGATCAGGTCCAGGTCGTTGCGCATCGTCACAAAGCGGGCGACGGCGTACAGGCGGCTGTGGTACATCCACTGGTCGACGACGCGGATCGGGCGCTCGGGCTTCACGAGATGCGCGAGCGAATCCTCGGTAAAGACCGCAAAGCCAAAGCTCGAGATAAGCTCGGGCAGGGCATGGTTGATCTCGGGGTCGTTGTGGTAGGGGCGGCCGGCGAGCACAATGCCGTGGCCACCATGGTCCTCGACCCACTTAAGGGCCTCCTCGCCCATGGTCTGGATGTCCTCGTGGAAACGCGCATCGGCCTCAAAGGCAGCGTTGACAGCGGCATCGACCTCGGAGCGCATGATCTTGGGTCCACGCACGCGACCGCGACCGGCTTGCGAATCGGCCACACGGTCGACGGCGAGCACCTGGTACAGGCGGCGCTTGAGCTCGGTCTTGTCGTGATAGGGCACAAACGGATACAGGAACTCGATGTTCTGCTCGCGAATCTCGTCGATGTTGAGTGCCAACGCCGTGGGGTAGCTCATAACGATGGGGCAGTTATAGCAGTTGCCGGCCGTCGGATCCTCCTTGCGCTCCCAGCGCACGCACGGCATCCAAATGAAGTCGACATCGCGGTCGATGAGGTTCATCACGTGGCCGTGGCTCATCTTGGCCGGATAGCACACGCTCTCGGACGGCATGGACTCGATGCCCGCCTGGTAGGTCTTCTTGCTCGACTGGTCGGACAGCTGCACGCTAAAGCCCAGGCGCGTAAAGAACGCGTGCCAGAAGGGGTAGTTCTCGTACATGTTGAGTGCGCGCGGGATGCCGACGGTGCCGCGCGGGGCTTTGTCGGGGCTCAGCACCTCGCGGTTAAAGAGCAGCTCGTTTTTCTTTTTGAAGAGGTTGGGGGCCTCGGTCTTTTGCTTTTTGTGGCCGGCACCCTTCTCACAGCGGTTGCCGGTAATGAAGCGCCTGCCGCCGCCAAAATCGTTGACGGTGAGCTGGCAGTTGTTGGAGCAACGGCCGCAGCGGACGTGTTTTTGCGTCACGGTGAGGTGCGCGATGTCCTCGGCGGAAAGAATGGTCGAAGTGCCGTCGGCGCCGGCGCGATCGCGGGCGAGCAGGGCCGCACCGTAGGCGCCCATGCAGCCGGCGATGTCGGGACGCACGGCATGCACACCGGTGAGCTGCTCAAACGCGCGCAACGTGGCATCGGACATAAAGGTGCCGCCCTGGACGATCACCTGGCTGCCGATCTCCTTGGGGTCGCGCAGCTTAATGACCTTGAACAAGGCATTCTTGATGACGGAATAGGACAGGCCGGCCGCGATGTCGCCCACCGTGGCGCCTTCCTTTTGCGCCTGCTTGACGCGCGAGTTCATAAAGACCGTGCAGCGGCTGCCCAGGTCGACGGGAACCTTGGCATGGATGGCGGCATCGGCGAACGCGCGCACATCCATGTTCATAGACACGGCGAAACTCTCGATAAAGCTGCCGCAGCCCGACGAGCAAGCCTCGTTGAGCATGATGTGCTCGATGACGCCGTCCTTGACGCGCAGGCACTTCATATCCTGCCCGCCGATGTCCAGGATAAACTCGACACCGGGCAGGAATGCCTTGGCGCCGCGCAGGTGCGCAACGGTCTCGATCTCGCCGGAATCGGCCTTGAGGGCCTCGATGAGCAGCGCCTCGCCGTAGCCCGTGGTGGTCACGTGGCCGATGGTGCAGCCGGCGGGGATGTGGTTGTAGAAATCGGCCATGATGACCTTGGCCGTGCCCAGGATGTCGCCGTTGTTGTTGCCGTACCAGGTGTGCAGCAGCTGGCCGTCCTCGCCCACGAGCGCGGCCTTCATGGTGGTGGAGCCAGCGTCGATGCCGATGAACACGCGGCCGGTGTAGCCGTCGAGCTTGCCCTTGGGGACGACCTCGGCGTCGTGGCGGGTCTTGAACTCGGCAAAGTCCTCGTCGGTGGCAAAGAGCGGATCCAGGCGCTCGACCTCGGCACCCTGCGTGTCACCCAAGCTGTCGATGGCCTCGATGAGCTGCGGGAACGTGCTGAGCTTGTTGGACTCGTGCGCCATGGCGGCACCACTCGCCACAAACAGGTGAGCGTTTTGGGGCACGATACGGTGCTCCTCGTCCAGATTGAGCGTGAGGTAGAAGCGGTGGCGCAGCTCCGAGAGGTACTGCAGCGGGCCGCCCAGGAAGGCGACGTTGCCGCGAATGGGACGGCCGCACGCCAGGCCCGAGATGGTCTGGGTCACGACGGCTTGGAAGATGGAGGCCGCCACGTCCTCGGGGCGGGCGCCTTCGTTAAGCAGCGGCTGCACGTCAGTCTTGGCAAAGACGCCGCAGCGGCTGGCGATGGGATAGATGGTGGTGGCGTTGGCCGCGAGCTCGTTGAGGCCGCTCGCGTCGGTGTGCAGCAGGGTTGCCATCTGGTCGATGAAGGCGCCCGTGCCGCCGGCGCAGGTGCCGTTCATACGCTGCTCGATACCGTTGTCAAAGTAGATGATCTTGGCGTCCTCGCCGCCCAGCTCGATGGCGACATCGGTGGCCGGGATGAGAGTCTCGACGGCGCGCTTGCTGGCAATGACCTCCTGGACAAACTCCAGGTCGAGCCACTGGGACAGCAGCAGGCCGCCCGAACCGGTGATGGCGCAGGTCATCTGGGCCGTCGGCAACACGGTCGCAGCGCCCTCGAACAGGTCGCGGGCGCAGGCACGGACGTCGGTGTGGTGGCGCTGGTACTTGGCGTAGACGATCTGGTTGTCGTCGTTGAGCACGGCGAGCTTAACCGTGGTGGAGCCCACGTCGATGCCCAGGTGCAGGTTGCCACGAGCGTTCTCGGGGTTGAAGATCGCGCCTTCGGGGGCGTGGGCGGCGGTGGCGGCTACGGGCTCGCTAACGACGGACGTCTCCCCTGCCGCGTTCTTGGCATCGGCAACCGCCTCAGCGACTTTCTCGGCAGCCGCGGTCGCGGCCTTCTGCGCGGCGTCCACCACGGCGGGCGCGGCCTCGCGTGCGGCAGCGACCATACGGTCCTTAATGCCTTCGACGAGTTTGCTCATTGTCTCTCCTCTTAGTTGTTGGACTCGACGGTTGCGGCGGTGTCGGCCGCGTCCTCGAGCTGCAAGTTCAATAGCTTCATGCCGTATTCCGGCACGTTGATATCGATGGGTTGGCCATACAGGTCACCAGGGCGCACAAAAGCGAGCACCGTCATAATGCGTGCCATGGCCTCGGGCGATTCGGTGAGCCCACGCTCAAACCAGCGCTGGATCAGACCGACCTCGGCACTCACGACGTAGGTGACGTAGTAGTCAAAGAATGTGCCCAGCGCCAGGCCCAAAATGCCCGTCTGCGCACGCGGCACCACGGCCTCGCGGGCGGTGTCGATGATCTTTTTAATGAAGGCCTGATCGCCGCCCGGGCCCAGCAGCGCACCGATTAAGTCGCGGTTGGCCGCAAGATAACGCAGCAGCTCAACCGAACCGGGCGCCGGCTCGAGCTCATCGATGTTGTGATAGAGATCAGGCAGCTGAGCTGCGGTGATGAGCTCAATGCGCTCACGGATCTCGGCCAGCAAGCCGTCCTCGATTTGATTGATAAAGTCGGGGATATCGCAGTAGTGCGAATAGAACGTGCGGCGCGTAAGACCAGCGCGCTCGGTGAGCGACGCGACATTAATGCGCGAAAGGTCGCCGCTTTCGGCAAGTTCGCTGGCAAGCGCCTGGCGAAGGGCACGCTGCGAGCGAAGGGACCGGCGATCGCATTTCTCGAGCTGGGACAAGCGTCCTCCTTGTTACTCAGCCTGTGCGCTATTGCACAGTCCGAGTATTATTGCACACCGTGTGCATCAACACGTAAAGGCAATATTTGGGTTGTGATAAAGGGACTATCCCTTTATCACAACCCGCCTGGCTTTTGGAGCGGCATTACCGATTGTCCAAAATGTCGTTCGTGGGTAGAATAGTGTCGACGGCAGCCCAAGTTCTGCTAAGCTGGGCAGCGCCGTTGCTTGGATTAAGGGGTCAACGCCTTAGCGGCGGCGACCCCTTCTGTTGCGCTTCGAACGCTGCTTGAGTGCCTCGGAAAGCCCGATAAGCATCGTGAGAAGCGAGACCAAAGCGGTCAGAAGCCTCACGAAATCAATCAAATCGGTCATGGGCATCACCTCCCATCAGATGGAGGGCGCTGCCCGGCACATGGAACTGCCGTCAACGATACCGATTCTATCAAAGCGCAGTTAGATATGCGAATGTTTGTTCGCATTTCAGAAGATCGGAGCTCGGGTATGGCGAAGGAACAGTTCCTTTGCCATACCCGAGCTTGTCGCCGAACTGCTACCTGCATTTTTCGAGTTATTCGGCCACGCTGCTGGTTCTGTATAAATGCACCGCCGGGATTATCTGAGAGTTTTTGTCCTTATTTGAGCGCATACATGCCCATTTGCTCACTTACGTCACCGAATCAAACACCATTAGAGGTATGAATGTTCCTGAGAGGGCATCTTTAGCCATTTAACGACCTCCGACAGGCCGAATAACTCGAAATTTGTTGGTGGCGAAAGCGTAACAGCCCCATACGCCAAAAGCCGGCATCTCCCATGCGACAAAGGGACAGTCCCTTTGTCGCATTATTCGATGATGGTGCGAGAGTTCTGCTTATGCATGGTAGCGAGCATGTGTTTGGGGACGGCGTGGACCATGCAGCTGCCGATGGTCGCGCTCGCGGCGGCCTTTGCCGCGTCACTGCCATTCTTGGTGGCATAGCTGTGACGGAAGCGCTTGAGCATGGCTATGTCATTGCCGCCGTCGCCGTAGACCGCGACCTCATCCTCGGCAATACCGTAGTAGCCCGCCAGCCAGGCCACACTCTCGCCCTTGTTGCACGCCACGTCCGTGATCTCGAACATCACCGGATCGAACGGCGCGTTGACCACGCGGTCCGAGCGCTCGGCAAGATATGTCTTGAGGTCGCGCTCCAGCTCGGGCGAGGTCACGCGGCAGTTGATCTTGCACACATCGTGGCGCAGGATGTCACCGATCGACTGGTCGAAATACTGCTCCTCGTGGTACCCGCCACGTGCACGCATACCGCGCATCACGATGCGCTTGATAGGGCTGTCCTTCTTAAAACCCGCCTGGTGCATCTCGAACGAACCGCTCGAGAACATGCCATCGGGCGTGGAGCAGTCAAAACAAATATCCGGGAACTCCTTGAGTAGCTCCTCGGTAATCTGCGGGTCGATGGTCCAGGTCTTGAGCACCTCGCCATGGCTGTCGCGCACGATGGACCCATTGGAGCAGCAGGCGTCAAGCGCCAGGCCCGTAAAGCCATGCTCGCCGATCGGCAGCGTCGAGCGTCCGGTCGCGGGAACCACATGCAGGCCAGCCTCGGTCAGCTCGCGAATGGCACGGCGGATGGTCCCATCTGCCTCGTGCAGGGCGTTCAGCAGCGTTCCATCTAAGTCACTCGCAAACATCTTGATCATGGGCGTGCCCCTCCTTCGTCTGCACGATATTGTAGACGAAGGAGGGGCACGCCCAAACAATGACATCCCGGCGCGGCGAGACAATGCTTCCGCTCATTCACGGTGCCCCAGCGCCTTAAGACAATCGCCACAAGCGACTTTTCAGCCGATAAAACAGCACCGTCGTCAACGTCAGCACCGCCAACATGCCTGCGAATACAATCGCCGGAGTCCATCGATCGTATGCGAGCCCGTAAACCAATTGGCCAATAGGCGTTGCACAGGAAAGCGTCATATAAACGAGTGCCAGCACTTTTCCGCAGAGTTCCTTTGGCGCTGACCGCTGAACGAATGAAACGATTTCGACCGATGTAATGCTTGCCCACGCCATAACCCATGCCGAGCCGGCCGCAAGCGCAGCAAACGCTAATTCATCAGGACCGCTCAGTAGCGTGACAATAATCGGCACGACTCCAAAACAGATCATCGCAACATATCGACATATGCCCTTGAAAGAGAAACGATGCGGCCTCATACCGACCACACCACTGCCGACAAGACCACCTAAGCCCATAGCCACCTCAATAATCCCAACGCAGGACGATTGCATGCCGAGATGCTTTGCAACAATAACGGGGGCACCAATCGTTAACCCAACTAACGCAAGGTTTAAAACAGCCGCAAGTAAAAATACAACGAGCAATGATGCGTTTTGAAACAGGTACCAAATCGACTCCCGAAAATCGTTTCGACATGTCGTACGAGTCGCGCCGTCTCCCATCGTTTCAGATGAGGCATTTCGCTTGAGTGCGCCCCCGAACAGCAGGGCTGGCATCGCAAACGTCACCGCCGCGGTTTCGCATAGAGCATCGATGCCAAAGCACCCATAGACCGCCGTCCCGACTACAGGCCCCAAGATATTGCTCGCCATGGTTATCTGCGAGACCAACGCAGTGGCACGCTCAACCTTTTCTTGGCCCGTCATGCGCACCGTCTCAATTTGAAGCATCGGTTTCAGCAGCGATTGGATGCCATATTGGACGCAAAGCGTTGCTACCACGACAACGGTAAGAGGCAGCGAATGCTTCATGGGGATAAACAACAGTGATGAAACCATCAGAACAATGCCGAGCACCACAAGAACCCCGCGATGTCTCCCGCGATCCGCCAAGATTCCGCCAGCCGGAGTCGCAAGCACGCCCGGCACGAACGCTATCGCCGCGACGGCGCCATATAACGTTGACGATCCGCTGCAATCGAACAAGTACAGCGGATACGCAAAGCACAGCGCCGACAGCATCGAATACGCGCAAAGCTGCGCAACCAGAAGTTCCGTGAGTCTAATTGACCACACTGTTTTTGATTCCAACGAGACGATGGCGTCTCTCAGTCCATCCATAAGTCCGCCCCCTAAACATACCGATAGTATGTATTTATCAACTTGAAAAGGGCAGCCGGAGCTGCCCGTTCAAATCTATTACATACTATCGGTATCTATTTTACCACCCGGCACGGTTCCATACGTCCCAAATCTGAGCCGTTGTCTGGAGCACTTCATTACCCAAATCGAGCCCCACCGCGGCCGCCATCTGCGCCAAACATTGCGCGCGAGCGAGCATTCGATCCTTGGTCTCAAGCGGACGGAACAGCGGCAGCAGCCAAAGATTCGCCAACAACGATACGGCCTCCGCAGCTTCGCGCGGGCATTCGCACGCAATGGAGCCGTCGGCGATGCCCGCCTCGATCACTGGCAGGAGATAGCCATCGGCCGACTCGTCAAACGAACCCTGGTACTGCATCGCCAGCAGCCGCGAGCTTTTTACCGGATCTGCCGCAGGATGCATGCGAGCCCATAGCTCAATTTGTGGAATAACGGACTCGGGCGCGTACAGTCGCTTGAGTTTTTGAGCTCCGGTCATATTACCGACACCAAGCGTTGAGCGACGGCGCTCAACAATCGGAGCCATTCCCCGATCAAATGCGGCGTTGAAAATCTCCTCTTTGCTCTTAAAGTGATGATAGACAGCACCCTTGGTCATGCCATCGAGGCGATCGACGATATCTTGAATGCTCGTCCCCTCATAACCCTGCGCGCAGAATAGCTCCAGCGCCGCGTCGAGAATCTTCGCGACCGTCTCCTCGGGATATTTATTACGACCCATAATCTGCCCATCCACAACGCAAGTCCTGTGCCTCATTGCAGTATTTTAACGTTGCGAATGGCAGGCGGTCGATTCGACACCGCGGTGGGGCCTTGTTCGCCGGTACGGATGCGGATAGCCTCCTCAACCGGCTCGACCCAAATCTTGCCGTCTCAGACGGCACCGGTGCGAGCGGCGTTGGAGATAAGTTAAACGCTGCGTCGTCGAATGGAGACGATGCCGCAATCTTGGAAACGGCGCGGCAACGGGCGCGAACCGTACGGGAAATACGCGAGCAAGGGAGCCGCGAGGGCGCTCGTCCCGGCTAGCGCCGAAACAGCTCGTGGGCGCGGTCGCGAAGGTCGGTGGCACGGATGACGCCCTCGTAGCGGTTGATGCGCAAGCGCGGGAAGGCATTGAAGAAGCGCAGGTCGCGACGGCTGAGCGACACACTCGGCACCGGACGGCTTGCGCGCATGCCGGCACGGAGACGGGCGAGCGACGGACGAGGCACGCTCGGCGCGGCATCGGCCACGCGGCGAGCAGCGAGTGCCAGGCCGCGAGCACCATCCGAGATAAACGTCGGCATCGAAGCCTTCTCACGCAGGGCATCGAGCGCCGCATCGCCCAGTTCCGCCAGCCACGCGTTAACGGCGCGGCTTCGGATATGCGTCTGCGCCACCGAGTCAATCGTCGAATCGGGAATGCGCTCGAGCATGGAGTCGGACGCGTCGGCAAGCGACTCATTGATGCGGTCGGCAAGGTCGGCACGCACACGCTCCAGCTGATCGGACAGGCGGCGCCAGCTGGCCAGCGAGCAAATCGCATCGACGATCATTGCAACTGCAACGACAAAGGCGGCCAAACGAACAATCAAGACCGGCAGATGGGCGAGCAGGCCCAACACCGCCGGTTCCACTACGCGACAAATGCACAACGAACCCAAGCCAAACGCGCAGGCCCAGTACAGACAGATGCGGCCATGCAAATTAAACGGCAGGTGCGAATAATCCCAAAAGCGCGCGCCTGTTGTTTTTTCCAACAGCACGCCTACGCTGTACTCAATCACGCTGCATACAAGCGCTGCAGCGACAAACTGGCTCGACGCGTCAGGAATTCCGCGCAACAGCAGCCAGCAGGCAATGCCGCCCGCGCCATAGATGGGGCAGCACGGCCCCAGCAAAAAGCCGCTATTGGCAAATCGTCCGTGATTGAGCATGGCGCAGACCGTCGACTCCCACACCCAGCCGCAAAAACCGTAGAAGGCAAACGAGAGTACCAGTGCCGAAAGCGGGCAGGCAGCAAGCGTCGCGCCGCCAAATGCCATGTCGATCGTGGTTCCCAACGTCTACCCTCTCCTCTTTTCGCTCGATTCGCTGCTCGCGCCATCGGCCGCCTCGCCCTTGCGCCGCAGACGGCCGGCGACCGTCTCGCGCAGCGCGCACCATTTATCTGCCAGGCACACAATCCATGCCTCACGACACGTCGGTGGCACGGGCACCAGCGGAAACATATGCCGCACGATAATATTCCGCTCGCGCGGCGTCAGCTCAAAATCTTCCTCCGCACGTGCCAGGGCAAAAAACGGGTGGCGAAAGCCGTGCAGCCGATGGCTTGGGTCGGGATCGTGCCAGTCATAGAGAAAGTAATCGTGCAACAGGGCTCCGCGCAGCAACGAGGCACGGTCGACCGAAATGCCAGCACGGCCCAAGTGCTCGGCAAAGGACAGGCTCGCCCGCGCTACCGAAGTCACGTGCGCATAGACCGTCACGTCACCATGCTGGATAAACTCGCGTGTCAGATCCAAACGGCCCACCTGGGCCAGCTGACGGGCGGCACAGTCGACCTCGTGCGCGATTCTCTCGGCACGATCGGCATCGGACATGCTGCCTCCTTCCAGCGGCTCACGGTGGCAATCCACGGTCTGCACGCATTGAATAGAATCATCATTGAATCTATCAGTATGGCATCGGACAAAACGTTTTGCCCCACCAGTTGGCGAATTACCGCGCCGCCGTCACATATCAAACGCCAAAATGTGCGAGACTGTCTTGTGCAATTGTGCCGGCCGAGGGAGCGCCGGCGCTCGATTCGCATGGAGTAACCCACAACGATGCTGCTTACGCAAACGACAACGCCCGAGGACGTCAAGGCTCTCAATCGCGCCGAGCTCCCGCAGCTCTGCAGCGAGATTCGCCACGCCATCCTCGAAAGCTCCGCCGCTGTCGGCGGACACGTTGCCCCCAACCTGGGCGTCGTTGAGCTTACGGTCGCGCTCCATCGCGTGTTTAACTCCCCCACCGACAAGATTGTCTTTGACGTGTCGCACCAGACCTACGCCCACAAGGCGCTAACCGGGCGCGCGTACACCTATATCGACCCGGAGCGTTATGGTGAGGCCTCTGGCTTTGCCAATCCCGACGAGTCCGAGCATGACCTGTTTGCCATGGGTCACACCTCGACCTCGATAAGCTTGGGCTGCGGCCTTGCCCACGCGCGCGACCTGGCGGGTGACACATATAACGTCATTACCGTTATTGGCGACGGCTCGCTTTCGGGCGGCCTGGCGTTTGAGGGCTTTAACAATGCCGCCGAGCTCGACAGCAACCTGATCATCATCGTCAACGATAACGACCAGTCCATCGCCGAGAACCACGGTGGCCTCTATCGCAATCTGGCCGAACTGCGCGCCAGCAACGGCACCTGTGAGCGCAACGTTTTCCGCGCGATGGGGCTCGACTACCGCTATCTGGACGCCGGTAACGACGTGTTGGCCCTCGTCGACGCGCTGCAGGAACTGCGCGATGTCGATCGTCCCATCGTGCTGCACGTCTCCACCGCCAAGGGCAAGGGCTTTGAGCCGGCCCAGAGCGACCCGGAGCACTGGCACCACGTGGGTCCGTTTGACATGGCAACTGGGCGCAAGCTCTGCCCGGGCCATCCGAGCGAGCCTGCGCCGCGCACCTATGCCGACATTACGGGCGAGGCGCTCAGCGCCGCCATCGAACGCGATCCGCAGGTCGTGGGCATCACGGCCGCCACGCCCTACATCATGGGCTTTACACCCGAGCTTCGCGCTGCCGCCGGCAAACAGTTCATCGATGTGGGCATTGCCGAGGAGCACGCCGTGACCTTTGCCACCGCGCTTGCGCGCTCGGGCGCCAAGCCAGTCTTTGGTGTGTACGGCACGTTTTTGCAGCGCGCCTACGACGAACTGTGGCACGACCTGTGCCTCAACGATATGCCGGCGACCATCCTGGTATTTGGCGCGTCGATCTTTGGCACCACATCCGAGACGCACCTCTCGTTCTTTGATATTTCCATGCTGGGCGGTCTTCCCAACATGCGCTACTTGGCGCCGACCTGCATGGAGGAATACCTGTCCATGCTGAGCTGGTCGCTCGACCATCGCGAGCATCCCGCGGCGATCCGCGTACCGGGCATCGGCCTGGTAAGCCGCCCCGATCTGGCGCCTGCCGAGGACACCGATTACAGCGTTGCGCGCTACAACGTTGTGCGTCAGGGCCGCGATGTGGCCGTGCTCGCGCTCGGCGATTTCTTTGAGCTGGGCGAGCGCGTGGCAAACCGCTTGGCCGCCGAGTACGGTATCGAGGCCACGCTCGTCAACCCGCGCTTTGCAACCGAGCTTGACCGCGAGTTCCTCGACAGCCTTGCCGTCGAGCATCGCGTTGTCGTCACCCTCGAGGACGGCATCTTGGACGGCGGCTGGGGCGAGCGCGTGGCATGTTATCTGGCATGCACGCCGTTGCGCGCGCGCACCTTCGGCATCGCCAAGGGCTTCCCCGACCGCTACGACCCCAACGAGCTGCTCGCTCAGAACGGCATGACGGTCGAGAACATGGCCGCCGAAACCGTGAAACTACTCAACGCGTAAGAAAGCCTCCGCAAGGAAAGCACCCCTGCGGAGGTTTTTGTTTTCGCGGCGCGATTATCTCAATCTGTAACATCTAGGGCCCGAATTCCCGTCTAACTGTTACAGATCGAGACAAGACGTCTTAGTCCCTGACCTTTGTCTCAATCTGTAACAGATAGAGACCTTTTGGCCGTCCAGATGTTACAGATTGAGACATTCAAATCCCCCTAAGGAGATAATCTCAATCTGTAACAGTTACTCGGCAAAAACGGCTGCAGATGTTACAAATTGAGACAAAGCAGCAAGGTAGTTAGCGGTAGCTGTTCTTGAGAATTTCGACGACGTCGGGGTCGGTCAGCGTCACGGGGTCGTGGCTGAACAGGACGCCGTTGGTCGTCAGGGCGTTGCGCGCAATGGCCGGCAGCTCTTTGTCCGTAATCCCCCACTCACTCATGGCAAGGTCGGCCACATGGCAGGCCTCCATCAGGCGCGTGAGCTCAACTACAAAATCGTGCGGAGCGCTGGCGGTAGCATTGCCCATCAGGCGCGCCATGTCGATATAGCGCTCGGGTGCGGCGCCGTGTTCGATCATCCACGTGTGATAGGCGCGGGCGATCATAATGAGGCCGGCGCCGTGCGGCAGGTCGTGATGATGCGCGCTCATGCCATGTTCAAGACCATGCGAGCCCGTGGTGCCCGAGGCATCCATGGCATAGCCGCCGAGCGTGTTGGCAAACGCGAGGCTCGAGCGCGCCTCCAGGTCATCGCCATTATTGACGCACGTAGGCAGTGCCGCGGCGGCACGGCGGATGCCTTCGCGGCAAACCATGTCACCCATGGGCGTGTTGGTATTTGAGATGTAGCACTCAACACAATGGAACAGGGCGTCGAATCCCTGATAGGCGGTCAGACGCGCTGGGACGCTCACCATGAGTTCGGGATCGACGATCGAAAGCACCGGGAACAGGCGCGGATCGCCCAGACGAAGCTTCTCGTCATTGTCCTCGCAGGACAGGACACCGCCCGCATCGACCTCGGAGCCGGTACCCGCCGTGGTGGTCACGCAGACAAGCGGCAGCGGATCGTTGGGGATCGGCAGGCCGAGCGCAGTGCCCCCATTCACAAAGTCCCAGATGTCACCGGGGCACTCGTTGCCCTCGGCATCGGTATGCGGGTTGGCCGCCACTGCGCAGATGCCCTTGCTGCCGTCCATGACCGAACCGCCGCCGAGTGCCAGGACAAAGTCGCAGCCATGGGTATGCGCCATCCAGCCACCCGCATTGACGGTCTCGCGCAGCGGGTTGGGCTCAATACGGTCGAACAGCTCGTGCACCACGCCGGCGCGGTCGAGCTCCGCCTCCACGCGCTGCAGATATCCAAAGCGCTTAACCGAATTGCCGCCGGTGGTAACGATGAGCGCTTTGGTGCCGGGCAGCTTCTGCGCACCCAGCTCGCCCAACTTGCCCGCGCCAAACAAAACCTTGGTCGGTGCGAAAAACGAATAACCGTTCATACGCGATCTCCTTACTTATATATGATATGCGTCGCGTTGCCGCCATTATAGCGACCGCTGCGAGCGCCTGCCCCAGCTAAAAGGTAGCGTCCTGTCTGCAATAACCGTCGTTTGCCCAGATAAAACCTGCCAAAATAAACCTGTCCCTTTTTAGTAGGTAGAATAACCCATAAGGTAAGTATGTTTCTGAGTTATTTCGTGTTGACCCATCTGAGCGCAATAGGGTATAACTCTACTCAACCACTAGGATTTTTTGAGAAAGGTGTTCTCCTATGAGCAAGAACCTCTCCCAGCAGGTCGTTCTCGACCGCCGCGGCTTTGTCGCCGCCACTTTCGCAACCGTTGCCGGCCTTGGTCTTGCCGGCTGCTCCGACACCAGCGCCGAGGCCGACAAGGGCTCCGCCGCCTCTTCCAAGAGCTCTGATGACACCAAGGCTTCCACCACGCTCGACGCCAAGGCATTCGACAAGCTCGTCGACAACGGCCCCAAGGCCGACGACACCGCCATCGCCGCCAGCACCTGGGCCACGGCCGTCAAGAATGCCGGCGTCTTTAAGATCGGCAGCGTCCAGACCTCCACGCTCTTCTCCCTCCTCAACGAGAAGGATGGCAAGACCCGCGGCTTCGATGCCGGCATCGCACAGCTCCTGTCCAACTACATCCTGGGCGAGAACAAGGTCGAGATCACGCAGGTGACCTCCGACACGCGCGAGTCCGTGCTGCAGAATGGCCAGGTCGACGCCGTCTTTGCCACCTACACCATCACCGATGAGCGCAAG
>NZ_CAAKNY010000070.1:40398-48626 GCF_901212495.1 Collinsella aerofaciens
CTCGTCTCCTTCGCCGGCCCCTACTACTACACCCAGCAGGCCATCCTGGTGCTCGCCGACAACGACGACATCAAGAGCGTCGACGACTTGGCCGATAAGAACGTCGCCGTCCAGTCCGGCTCCAACGGCCCCGCTATCCTGGAGGAGTTTGCCCCCAAGGCCAGCCAGCAGGAGTTCAAGACCGACGAGGAGGCCCGCCAGGCACTCCAGCAGGGCCGCGTTGACGCCTACGTTATCGATAACAACATGCAGCAGAGCTCCCTGGTCCGCGAGCCCGGTAAGTACAAGATCGCCGGCAAGCCCTTCGGCAACAAGGAGCCCTACGGCATCGGTCTGCCGCTTGATTCCGACGGCGTCGCCTTTGTCAACGACTTCCTTAAGAAGATTGAGGACGACGGCACCTGGACCAAGCTGTGGCAGATCTGCATCGGCGACCGTACGGGCGACACCAATGTTCCCGAGCTGCCCGAGGTCGGCGCCTAGGCAGCGAGCCTGGTAACGGCCACAATGAAACCATATGGAAACGCACGATGCGCTTTATTGCGGTAAACTGTTTCCTCACTGAGTTGTCGGGGCTTCCGTACACACGGGAGCCCCTTTCCTTATCGGCGGGAGGTCCGCATGAGTCTCTCCGAACTCTGGTCGCTCTATGGCCAGAACTATATCGACGCGCTGCTAGCAACCTGGGGCATGACGCTTGAGTCATTTGCCATCGCCATGATGCTGGCCGTTGCCGTCACCGTGATGCGCGTGTCGCCGCTCAAGCCGCTGCGCGTCTTTGGCGACCTATATGTCCAGGTGTTCCGTAACATCCCCGGCA
This sequence comes from Collinsella aerofaciens, assembly GCF_901212495.1. GTDB lineage: Bacteria > Actinomycetota > Coriobacteriia > Coriobacteriales > Coriobacteriaceae > Collinsella > Collinsella aerofaciens_H. Next base: position 41,219 of record NZ_CAAKNY010000070.1, read on the forward strand.
TCGCACTGCTTATCATCGTCGTCTACGCGCTGCCGCCGCTCAAGGTCGTCCTGCCCTATCGAACCTGCGTTATCGTCGCCACGGTCCTTTTGGGCTCGGCCTTTGGCTCCGAAAACTTTATGAGCGGCATCAACACCGTCGGCGTCGGCCAGGTGGAAGCCGCCCGCTCGCTGGGCATGAGCTTTAGCCGTATCCTCGCCAAGATCGTGATTCCGCAGGCACTGCGCTCGAGCGTGCTGCCCATGACCAACCTCTTTATCGCCGTCATGCTCACCACCGCGCTCGGCAGCCAGGTGCCGCTTAAACCGCAGGAGCTCACCGGCGTGGTGAGCTACATCAACACGCGCTCGCTCGGAGGCGTCGCCGCGTTCTTTATCTCGGCGCTCGGCTACCTGGGCACGGCCTTTGTGGTGAGCCACATTGGCAACTACATCGATAAGAAGGTGAGGATCCTCCGATGAGCAAGCACTCCACCTCCGCGCTCACCATGCGCGATGCGCTCTACGAGGCTCCCGGCCCCAAGATGCGCGCCAAGATTCGCATCGGCACCGCTATCTCGCTCGTTGCCGTCGCCGCGCTCGCCGTCCTGGTGCTGCAGCGCTTTTATGTGACCGGTCAGCTTTCGGTCCACTATTGGTATTTCTTTACGCACCTCACCACCTGGAAGTTCCTGCTTGCCGGCTTTGAGGGCACCGTTAAAGTCGCACTCACCGCTGGCGCCATCGCACTGGTGCTGGGCTTAGCCCTTATGCTCGGCCGCACCAGCGACATTAAGCCGCTACAGCTGGTCTGCCGCCTGCTCACCGATTTCTTCCGCGGCGTACCGAGCCTGCTGTTCATTTACTTCTTCTTTTTGGTGCTGCCCCAGTACAAGATCGCGCTGCCATCGTTTTGGATGCTCACGCTTCCCGTCGCGCTCGCTGCCGCCGGCGTACTCGCCGAGATCTTCCGCGCCGGCGTCAACGCCGTGCCGCGCGGCCAGGTCGAGGCAGCCCAGGCACTCGGCCTCTCCAAAGCTAAAATCACCTTTAAAATCGTGTTGCCGCAGGCTATTCGGTTTATCATTCCGTCGTTGATTTCGCAGCTTGTGGTCGTAGTCAAAGACACCACCGTCGCCTATGTGGTGAGCTACCCCGACCTCATGCAAAATGCCCGCGTGCTCATTACCAACTACGACGCCCTCGTGTCGGTCTACCTGGTAATCGCGGTCATCTACATCCTCGTCAACGTCGCGATCAACAAGGCCGCCGTCTACGTTTCGCAGCGCACTGGCGCGACCATCATCCGCTAAGTACCCACGTTCTCAAAGCATAAGGAGCCGAGCACCATGGCACAGAGCACCTCTTCCACCGGCAATCAGCCGTTAATCGAGCTCAAGCACGTCGATAAGCACTATGGCGATCTACACGTCCTCAACGACATCAATCTCTCGGTCGACCGCGGCGAGGTCGTCGTTGTGATCGGCCCCTCGGGCTCGGGAAAGTCGACCATGTGCCGCACCATCAACCGCCTGGAGACCATCGACTCGGGCGAGATCCTCATCGAGGGCGAGCCCCTGCCGCAGGAAGGCAAGGATCTTGCCCGCATGCGCGCCGAGCTGGGCATGGTGTTTCAGCAGTTCAACCTGTTCGCACATATGACCGTACTGCAGAACGTCATGCTGGGACCGGTCGACGTGCTGGGCGTCTCCAAGGACGAGGCCCGCGAGCGCGCCATGGATCTGCTGGGCCGCGTGGGCGTGGCCGAGCAGGCCGATAAGGTGCCCGCACAGCTTTCGGGCGGCCAGCAACAGCGCGTAGCCATCGCCCGCTCGCTTGCCATGCAGCCCAAGGCCATGCTCTTTGACGAGCCCACAAGCGCACTGGATCCCGAGATGATCAACGAGGTGCTCGAGGTCATGGTCCGCCTGGCCCAGCAGGGCATGACGATGATCGTCGTCACGCACGAGATGAACTTCGCCCGCCGCGTGGCCGACCGCGTCGTGTTTATGGCCGACGGCCAGATCGTGGAAACCGGCACACCCGACGAGTTTTTCGACCACCCCCAGACCAAGCGCGCCCAGGACTTCCTCAACTCCATTAAGGGCCACTAACCAGCCATCCCGTGGAACAAATTCATCGGAAGTGTTGTCCCACGCCTCTCATGCGCCCTGTCACCTTCAGATTCGAAAGCAACACCTATGATCGGAACTCGTACTTCCTCGTCCTATACCCCGCACGTCGACGTTGCCCCCGCCGACCGTCCGCTCATCCTGGTGGCGCCGCGTTGGGAAGGGGCAAAACCGTTTTTAAGCGAGATGCTCTCCCCCAACGAGGAAATCGCAAGTGTCTTTGTCGATGCCATCCTTGCCGCCGGTGGCCTGCCGCTGCAGATGTCCATCACCGAGGACATTGAGGTTATCCGTCATTACGTCGATATCGCCGACGGGATCGCCATCCCCGGTGGCCCAGACGTCAACCCCAAGCGCTGGGGCGATGATCGACCCTACGACCCCACCCTCTGCTGCGAGATCCGCGATAGCTTTGAGTTTAAGCTGGTCGGCGAGGTGCTCCGCGCCAAAAAGCCACTCTTTACCACCTGTCGCGGCACGCAGCTGCTCAACGTCGCCACCGGCGGCACCCTGTGCATGGACGTGCCGAGCCTGGGTGCGCGCGAGGGCCGCACGCAGTGGCGCCACACCCACGTGCTCAACGACCCCGTGCACCCTGTCGAGGTCATGCCGGGCTCGCTGCTGGAGCGCGCGCTTGGCGGGCACAGGCTGATCCAGACCAACTCCGCACACCACTGCTGCGTCGATCGTCTGGGTAAGCATACGCGCCTGGTCGCCCAGGCGACCGATGGCGTTCCCGAGTGCATCGAGGTCGAGGGCCAGCCGTTCTGCCTGGGTGTGCAATGGCATCCCGAGTACACCTGGCAGACGCTCGAGACCGACTTTAACCTGTGGAAGTCGTTTGTCGAGGCAGCGGCCAAGGTAAAGCAGGCCCGCTAGCTCGCGGACCACACAACAGACAAGGGCGCCCCGCCAGCCACATGGTCCGACGGGGCGCCCTTTTACCTATACGCGGCAGGCACACATCAAAGCTCGTCAGCTCCTATTCGGCCGCCTCGCGCAGGGCCGACATCGTAGCCGCATATTGCTGCTGCAACGCATGCATGCTCTCGCGGGCGCCGTCAACGCCATCGGCGCCACGCAGCGCTTCGGTCACTACGACCGCCGGCTCGTACAGATTATCGAATCCCAGGTTCTGGCTCACGCCCTTGAGCGTGTGCGCTGCCATAAACGCACCTTTAGCGTCTCCTGCCGCCATAGCAACTTCCAGCTTGTCCATGCTCTCGTCATCCAAAAACTTGAGGGCAAAGCGGGCAAGCATCTCATCGCCCATCAGGCGGGCGCAAGCGTCATCATAATTGGCGCCGATCTTCTCATACGCCTCACGCATGGAAATCATGGATCAAAACTCCTTTGGTCAAACTAAATCGTGGGAAACGCGACGACGTCGGCAGGGCGCGTCAACGTCTCGGCAATACGGTCTTGCACCTCGAGCAGGCAGTCAAGCAGCAGCGGGTTAAAGGTGCCGCACTTACCGTCCAGGATCATCTGGATCGCCTCCTTGTGCGGGATAGCGTCCTTGTACACGCGCACGCTCGTCAGTGCATCGTACACGTCGGCCACCGAAACCACCTGTGCGGCGATGGGGATATCATCGCCCTTAAGGCCATCGGGATAACCCTTGCCGTCCCAGCGCTCGTGGTGCCAACGCGCAATCTGGTACGCATATTCCAAAAGCGCATTGCCGACGTGATGGCGGCCCAGTTCAAGCAGCATGTCGGCGCCAATCGTAGTATGCGTCTTCATAATCTCGAACTCCTCGGGCGTAAGGCGCCCGGGCTTGTTGAGAATGGCGTCGTCAATCGACATCTTGCCTACATCGTGCAGCGCCGAAGCCAGAGCAATCGTGGATCGTTCCTCATTGTCAAGGGAGATGGTGTCGCTACGCCGGACCAGACAGCCAAGCAGCAGCTCGGTCAGCTTTTCGATGTTCGTAACGTGCCTACCGCTCTCGCCATTGCGAAGTTCCATGACGCCGGCCATGATGTCGATGAGCATGCGACTGTTCTTGACGCGCTCTTTGTACTGCTGGGACAGCAGGCTCGTCAGGCGGCGCTGCTTGGCGTATAGACGGATGGTGTTGCTCACACGGCGGCGCACGACACGGGAGTCAAACGGACGGCTGATATAGTCCGAGGCACCTAGCTCGTACGCGCGCAGAACCACATCATCGGAATCTTCGCTCGAAATCATGATGACAGGCAGATTGTCGATAACCGATCGGCGCGACAGATCGGCCAGCACCTCAAAACCGCTCATGCCTGGCATGAGAATGTCCAGCAGCACGAGCGACAACTCATCGCCATGGCGGTCGACCATGTCGAGCGCCGTACGACCGTTATCCGCCTCGAGGATGCAATACTCGTCCTTGAGCATCTCGTTGAGAATGGCTCGGTTCATCTCGGAGTCATCGGCAATAAGCACCAAAGGCTTTTCGCTTTGGAAGGCCTCGATGGAATCGGCATGGGTCACGACCGTACCGGCTTTTGCCTTAGCACGGCTCAGCAACTGGACAGCGCGGCCAACGCCCTCATCGACCGTCTCGCCATGAATGCGAATGCCACCAACACAGGCCGTCAAGCTCACGTGCTCATGGCCCGGAATAATCGTGGAATGAACAGCGTCGGATACCTGGCGCAGGCGACGGGCGAAGTCATCGGAGGGAATATCGGGCATAACGGCTACAAACGTATCGCAGCCATAGCGCACAAGTTCGTCAGTCGAACGAATGCCGCTGCGTATGGCTGTCGCCACAGCACCGAGCGCAAGGTCGCCGGCATGGCGGCCACACGTATCGTTGAAAACCTTAAAATCATCAAGGTCGATCACCGCCACGCCAGCCTCCATGCGGGCGCTACGAAGCTTTTCCTCGTAATATCGGCGATTGCGCACACTCGTCAGCACGTCGGTGTATACAGGGTCCTCTTTTGCGGCCTCTTGCTCATCAATCGGACGTACCATCAGCAAGACGTGAGGCTCGCCCTCGACCCTTAGAGGGCGCAGGCGAGCGCGGTACTCAGTACCATCGTCGAGCAGCCGCTCCGATACCTCATCGGAGCCCGCCAAGGCCTCAAGGCTTGACTGACGCAGACAAGGGCACCGATCGCCGGCGAGCAAGCAGTTAGGCTCGCTCTTAATCTGATCGGCCGACAGCAAACGCACCACGGGGTAGGTCTTCGCGACGCGGGCGACCTCGGCGGCAGCCTCTTCGTCGGTTAGATTGACCTCGTGATTATTGAGCATATGGGGTCCTTTCTATCGTTACGCACGGCAACGGTACATATCAAATGGAACAAGGGTAACATCTAACAGCTGCAGGCAAACGCGCGATTATCGTTACATTTTTATGACCTGGCAAACGGCGGCAATGGAGCCGCGGGCGCGCGGTTATGGGCGCATTCGTTAACAATGACGAAACGCTAACAGTCCACCTCCCCGCAGGTCATCGAACGTGCTAGCGATTCAAGGCATCGCGAACGGCGTTTGCCGCCGTAACGGGACGATCGCGCAGACCGTTATGCGCGCCCGGAATCGTCACGAGAGGGCAATCGAGATATTCGGCAGCCGCTCGCGTACCAGCCTCGCGGGGCGTACCGACCGAAAGCTCGCCCAAAAACACAGCCGACACCGCCTTTGACGCGCGGGCGCGCTCCCAGTCGGGAGCATATGTCATATTTGTTCCATATTCATTGGCCATAAAGCAACGACCATTGCGCAGGGCATGTTTGGCTTCCGCTTCGGTCGTCCCAGGAGCCTCGGGGTCCAAGTCGCCGAGGGCTCCCAAGAAAAGCCGGAGCGCCCTTGAAACCTTTCCAGCCGCAATCATATCGAGCAAAACCGGAGCTGCCCCCATGCCGACGCCTTCGGCCGATACAGCCGGCTCATGCAGAATCGCACGGGCGACGAGATGGGGTCCGGTGCGAAGAAGCTCCAGTGCCACCAACGTACCGGCGCTGTGCGCAAGCACATTTGTCGGGGCGCCAACGTGTTCGATCACGGCCTGCAGGTCGGCGGCCTGAGCGGCAAGATCATAGCTGCCGTCTGCCGCTTCGCTGCTGCCACCACAGCCGCGGCGGTCGTAGGCAATTACGCGGTAGTTGCGACTGAGCTCACCAGCAATGCTGTCGAAAAATGTGCCGTCGACACAAGCGCCGTGCACGCACACCAAGGCAGGAGTATCAGGCGACACATCCGGGCCGGCATATTCGCGACAGGCGATCGTGGTGCCCGCATTCTCGACCGTAAAATCCATGTTGTGCCCCCATCATCAATGCCCATCCAGTTGCACGTCAGTACGGCTGGATGGACCCGCATTGCCTTACGACTTGTTAACAGATTAACTGTACCCGACCCGAGGCTCTTCATGGCACGGCATAATGAGCGACGTGAAAAAACGAAACATGTAAAGTAAGAGCCCGCACCTTGCTTTGGAGCCGATGCTATGCTAAGGCGCAATTGTCTTGAGGAGCATATGCCTATGTCTACGTTTTTGAATGCCAGCCCCATCTTTGGGCCCGTTCGCAGCCGTCGCCTTGGTCTCTCGCTCGGCGTCAACATGATGCCGGCCAGCGGCAAAATCTGCACGTTCGACTGCATTTATTGCGAAAACGGCCTCAACGCCGAACGTCCCTGCCACGAGCCGTACAACACAGCCGCCGTGGTACTCGACGCGCTCGAGGCAAAGCTGTGCGGGATGGCAGCCGAAGGCGAGCTCCCCGATGTGATCACCTTCGCAGGCAACGGCGAGCCCACCGCCGCACCGGAGTTTCCGCAGGCCATCGCCGGGGCCGTCGCACTGCGCGACCAGCTTGCCCCAAACACCAAGATTGCCGTGCTTTCCAACGGCACGCGCGCCGACCGTCCCCAGGTGCACGATGCGCTCATGATGGTCGACGACAACATCCTCAAGCTCGATACGGTCGACCCGGCATTTATCCAGCTGCTCGATCAACCCGTTGGCCCCTACGATGTGGAGCACCAGATTGAGACGTTCGCAAGCTTTGACGGTCACGTTATAATCCAGACGATGTTTTTGACCGGCGAACACCAGGGCAAGCCTCTCGACAATACCGGCGAGGAGTACGTCGGCCCTTGGCTCGCGGCACTCGAGCGCATTCGTCCGCAGGAAGCGACCATCTACACGGTGGCGCGCGAGACACCGGTCGCCGGCCTTGCCAAAGCGGCGCCCGAGGTGCTCGACACGATCGCCGCACGCGTGCGCACCCTCGGCATTCCCTGCCAGGTGAGCTACTAGGACGCAGCCACCCAAGAGCAGCTAATTTGGGACGGGGCTATTTT
>NZ_CAAKNY010000070.1:48636-84219 GCF_901212495.1 Collinsella aerofaciens
ATGGCCGTCAATCAGCCTAACCATCGCGCTATCAGCCGGGGTAGCTAAAATAGCCCCGTCCCAAATTAGCTGCTCTGCAGGTGGGCTATACTAGCTGCGGATGAAAGGAAGTTAGCCATGTTTGACAAGGGACCTGTGCCCGGCCGCAACGACGCCTGCTGGTGCGGCAGCGGCAAGAAATATAAGAAATGTCACAGCGCCTTCGACGAGCGCCTCGAGCGCCTGTGGGAGGAGGGCTGGGAGGTTCTGCCCCGCACGCTCTACAAGACGCCTGCCGACATCGAGGGCATCAAGCGCTCGGCTGCCATTAACGTGGGCGTGCTCGACTACGTGGGCGAGCACATCGCCGCGGGCATGACCACCAACCAGATCGACCAGATGATCTACGACTACACCGTCGAGCACGGTGGCACGCCGGCCGACCTCAACTACGAGGGCTACCCCAAGAGCGTGTGCACCTCGATCAACGACGTGGTCTGTCACGGTATCCCCTGCGATGCGGACGTGCTGCACGAGGGCGACATCATCAACGTGGACTGCTCCACGATCTTGGACGGCTACTTTAGCGACTCGAGTCGCATGTTCTGCATCGGCGAGGTCTCTGCCGAGCGCCAGCGCCTGGTCGACGTCACCCGCGCCAGCGTGGAAGCGGGTTTGGCAGCCGTCAAGCCGTGGCTGCCGCTCTCCGTTATGGCCGAGGCCGTGCAGAAGACCGTCGAGGACGCCGGCTTTAGCGTGGTGCGCGAGTACGGCGGACACGGCATTGGCAAGGAGTTCCACGAGGACCCGTTTGTGGGCTTTACCACCGAGGCGCCCGATGTGGACACCATCATGGCTCCGGGTATGGTCTTTACCATCGAGCCTATGGTCAATGCCGGAGCGCCCGACATTAAAATCAGCAAGGGCGATGGCTGGTGCGTGCGCACCAAGGACGGCAGCGATTCGGCCCAGTGCGAGGTGCAGCTCGTGGTGACCGAGGACGGTTACGAGCTGCTGAGCTGGTAGCTGCATGGACGCCGGATGCTAGTGGGCAAACCCGCCTTGCATCCGGCGTTTAATTTTGACGTTTTGCCTGATAAAACCTGCCAAAATAAACCTGTCCCTTTTTGGCAGGTCGAGCGGAGAGGACTGTTTGTGAACATCTTGGTTTTGCTGCCCGTGAACGATCATCACCGCGCGATTCTTGAATCGAGTACTCCGGGAGAGGACTTTATCTATACGAGCGACGATGCCGTCACGCGCGAGCAGGTCGCCGATGCCGATGTGATTCTCGGCAATATCGACCCCGCCATGCTCACGGCATGCGAGCATCTCCAGCTGTTGCAATTGCAGACCGCCGGCTATGACGACTACCTTACCGCCGGCACCGTGCCGGCCGACGCCAAGCTGTCTTGCTCGGTGGGCGCCTACGGTCAGGCCGTAAGCGAGCACATGTTTGCCATGGTGCTGTCAATGATGAAGCGCCTGCCCGGCTACCAGGACCTGCAGCGCGAGCATCGCTGGGAGGACTTGGGCCCGGTCACCTCGCTCAAAAATGCCAACGTGTTGGTGCTGGGCGCGGGCGATATCGGCGGCCACTTTGCCGCGCTCTGCCGCAGCATGGGCGCACACGTCCGCGGCATCAAGCGCCATCCACTCGTCTACCCCATTGTGTTTGAGGACATGGACGGCATGGACGCCCTGTCCGAGCGCCTGGCCGAGGCTGACATTGTCGCATCCTTTCTGCCCAGCACGCCCGAGACGCGCGGCCTGGCGAACGCCGAGTTCTTCGCCGCAATGAAGCCGGGCGCTTTCTTTGCCAACGGTGGCCGCGGCGATCTTGTGGTTGCCGACGATTTGGCTGCCGCTCTGGAGTCGGGACATCTCGCCGGCGCCGCGGTCGACGTCACCGACCCCGAGCCGCTACCCGCTACGAGCCCGCTGTGGGATGCGCCCAACATGCTCATCACACCGCACGTTTCCGGCTGGTTCCACCTGGAGGCCACACTCAACAACGTCGTCGACATCGCCGCGGAGAATCTGCGTCATCTGCAGGCCGGCGAAACTTTACGTTGTTGGATCGAACACTAATTTGTTCCGGCGTTTTGCCAAACGCCGGAACCCCTCGACACTGCGAGCCCGCCAGAGCGGCAATCTGACGTTCAATCGTCGGGCATGACCAGAAGGTCAATGCCCTCCTCTTTCACGTCACCTTGCTCGCTCTGGCGGGCTCTCGCTGACTTTTGTTTGACCTGTAGGGTCTTCAAATTGCTAGAGCGTTGCTAAGTAATTCTTTGCGTCTTCTACACTCATTGCGGCGACTGGTGCATGCGAGCAGAGCTTGACATCGTTGGTGACCAGAAGGTCTGTCTTTGCGCGCATCGCTGCCGCGATGATTAAATCGTCTTCGTAATCGCTATGGAGCTTACGCTGCTTACTCGCCATCCATATGTCGCTCAGATCGCAGGGCACGGGCGTAGCAAGTTGCGACAACACATCAAGACAATCCCATGCAAGTGATGTCGCCGCCGAAGCGGCATCTTGAGACAGCGAACCGTGCTCTCGCCGATACCATGCCTTATGTTCGCTTGAAATCAAATAGAACAGGTCTTTGGACGATGTCGCCGCATACATCAGCTCAGCCTGAGCCGTACACGCATCACGCAAAAACTCAATTGCCGCCGAACGACCGCGTCGTGAAGGGATGAAATAATCAAGCCAGACATTGGTGTCAACCAAGATGCGCTTTGGAGCCTCACTCATAGAGCCAGCTCATCTCCTCGCCATAGCGATCCGCATAGACATTCCGTTTGAGCTCTTCGTCGTCCGACGGCTGAGCCTTGACCATATCGATTCCCGACTCACGGCAAGCGGCAGCGAACAGCTTCGACCCCTGATCCATGAGCTCGAGCTTGTGCTTGGCGGCTTTCTCTCGCTCGCGCTGTTCCGCCCGGGCACGACCAGGCGAAAGGATGTCCTGGAGCGCGCCGGGCCGATCAGCCAGAGATGCCGCAAGTTGCCAGAGCGCACGCACCGCTTGGCTCGGCGTCATACCGGCCCTAGAGAGAGCGGCGTCCCCACTCCTTTTAAGATCGGGATCGAGACGTACGTTGATCTGAGCGGCTGTTGTGGTCATGACCCCTCCTTAACACTTCAAAACTATCATAAAACTCTATGGTAGATACGTAAAGCATGTATAGCATTTACAAGCATTAGCTGTACTCTGTACACAAAAAGCCGCCGAGGCACACTGCACCTTTAGGTTCCGCCGTTCTTACGAACGGCGGACCGGCCGACGCTGCGCAACGTCCAGAACGACAATTTGTCATTCAAAAGGCGAGGCATGACCAGAAGGTCAATGCCTCGCCTTTTTTCATGCCAACTTGTTCGCTCTGGACGTCGCTCGCTGACGTTTGCTCGACCAGCGGTGTCTTAACAATTCCGTCCAGCTGTTGGCATTGCGGCATTTTCCCAGATAAAACCTGCCAAAATAAACCTGTCCCTTTTTAGTAGGTTTTAGAGCCCCACGCTTTCGGCGCCGTTGATGGTTAGGTTTCGCTCGTAGAAGGCGGTGAGGGCGCGGATGGCGTACATCACGTCGCGTACGCCGCCGGTCTCGTAGCTTGAGTGCATGGCAAGCTGCGGCAGGCCCACGTCCACAGCATGCATACTCGCCTGCATATTGGACAGATTGCCCAGGGTAGAACCGCCGGCCATATCGCTCTTGTTGGCGAAGGCCTGCGTGGGCACGTCGGCGTCATCGCAGATGGCCTGGAACACCGCGCGGCTAAAGGCATCGGTACAGTAGTGCTGGTTGGCGGCTTCCTTGATGACGATACCGCCGTTGAGCACCACCTGATTGCGGGCATCGCACTTTTCGGCATGATTGGGATGCACGGCATGTGCGTTGTCGCAGCTCACGAGCATCGATGCGGCAAGGGCGCGATGGTACGACTCGTCGTCAAAGCCCAGCGATCCGTTGATGCGGCGCAGCGCGTCGGCCAAGAACGTCGACATGGCGCCCTGTTTGGTCTCGGAGCCGACCTCCTCGTTATCAAAGCAGCAAAAGACCGAGATGTCATGCGCATTCTCGGCATCCAAAAATGCCTGCAGCGAGGTGTAGGCGCAGGCCAGGTCGTCAAGCTTGGGCGTCGAGATAAACTCGTCGGCCCAGCCCCAAATGCGCGCATCCTGACGATTGACCAGGAACAGATCGCGGCCCAAAATCTGTTCGGGCTCAACATCCAGCTCTTCGGCGATCAGGGCGTCAAAGTCGCCCTGCTTAAGGTCGCCGGCGCTGATGAGCGGGCACAGGTCGATGGCTCGGTTGGGCGCAAAGCCCTCGTTAACGCCACGATTCATATGGATGGCAAGGCTCGGGATAATAGCGACCTCGCGCTCGGTGGCAAGCAGGCGGCTCTCAATACGGTCGCCTTCGCGCACCAACACGCGGCCCGCGAGCGCCAGCGGGCGATCGAACCAGGTGTAGTCGATCATGCCGCCGTAGGCCTCGGTGTTTAGGCGCAGCGTCTCGCCTGCACCGTCGAGTTCGGGCACGGCCTTGACCTTAAACGTCGGCGAATCGCTGTGCGACGCCGTGAGCTGAAAATGATAGTCGCCGGCAACGCCGTCCTCGCCCCACGTTGCGGCCAAGTCCTCGCCCACCTTAAAGGCGATGACGCTCGAGGTGTTGCGCTGCGTGTAATAACGCCCGCCCGGCTCGATATCCCACGCCGCGTTCTCGGGCAGGTAGGTAAAGCCCGCCTCGTCGAGCTCGGCCATAATGGTCGCCGCCGTATGGAACATGCTGGGGCATGCCTCGATAAAGTCGATAAGGTCGTTGGCAGCCTCGATATCGTCGGCCGTCACGTGCACGCGCTCGGGCGCTTCCTGATCCGTCATGCTCTCCCCTTTCGCTGGGTTGATGGTCCCCTCCAGCATACCCCGCCACGCCAGAGCCGCACGCTTCATTCCGTGCTTAATTCCACACCGCTCACCAAGTTGAGCCATCATGCCCGCGCTCCTTTTGCGACAATTGCGCTAACAGGACGAGAGGAGCCGTCATGAAGCCACGTAACATTGCCATCGCCTGCGGTGTCGCGGGCGTCGCCGTCGGCCTTGCCGCTGCCGCCGGCATCGTTTACCGCAAGCAAATCAAGTCCGCCGCGTCGCTCAAACGCTTGACGGGCTACGCAGACGGCTATGACCTGTACGGCATCGACATCGCCTACGACTACGACCTTGACCGCATCATCGCAGCCGATGTGCGCGACGACCAGGCCTACATCGATGCCGTGGTGGCGCAGGTGCTGCCCGGTGTGCCGACACATGTCCAGGCGCCCCAGTTTGCCTGCAGCGCTTTTGTCGCCGTAGATGCCGAAGGCCGCGTGCGCACCGGTCGCAATTACGACTTTAAGGACGACACCTCGGCGCTGCTGGTGCGCAATCACCCGCGCGGCGGCTATGCCTCCATCGGTTTTGCGGCCCTTAACAACCTGGGCGATAATACTCCGCTTGACTCCGTCGCCGGACGTGCCGCCGCACTCATGGGCCCGTTTGCCCAGCTCGACGGTGTTAACGAATGCGGCGTATCCATTGCTGTGCTCACCCTGGATTCCAAACCCTGTGACCAGGACACGCAGCGCCCCGTCATCAACACTTCGCTCGCCATCCGCCTGGTGCTCGACCGCGCGGCTACCACGCAGGAGGCCGTCGACCTGCTTTCTGCCTACGACATGCACGCCATGGCCGGACGCGATTACCACTTCTTTATCAACGACGCCGCCGGTGACGCGCGCGTAGTAGAGTGGGATCCGCACGATCCGGACCGCGCTTTCAAAGCGACTCCTGTACGACAGGTTACGAACTTCTACGCCTGCTATGGTGACGAAGTGCTGCCCAACCAAAAGAATGGCGAGCTGGGCCATGGTAAAGAGCGCGCCGTCGCAATCGCCGATGTCCTTGACGCCCATGTCGGTGCCCAGGACGAGGCAGTCGCTTGGAAGGCCCTACGCGCTGCGGCGCAAGAACCCGATCCGGAAGACATCACCAGCAATACGCAATGGTCGGTCGTCTTTGACAACACCGAGCCCGCCGCCGCCATCACGCTGCGCCGCCACTGGGGCAACATCGACGCCTTCGCGCTGTAAGGAGCTGACACCGTCGTCCTTACGCTCGTCTGACGTTGCTTACATTTCTATACATTTGAGCTAACACGTTTTACCCCCGCATCAACAGTGTGCGGGGGTAAACTTATGCGCATGTTATAACTTGCCCGGAAGGATTCATAATGCTTAGGATCGGTCTTCTTACTAGTGGCGGCGACTGCCAGGCGCTCAACGCCACCATGCGCGGCATCGTCAAAACGCTCATAACCAATAGCGAAGAGCCTATCGAGATCTACGGTTTTGAGGACGGCTACCAGGGCCTTATCTACAGCAGGTTCCGCGTCATGTCGCCCGCCGATTTTAGCGGCATCCTCACCCGTGGCGGCACTATCCTGGGCACGAGCCGCACACCGTTCAAGCGTCTGGACATTCCCGAGGCCGACGGCGTCGAGAAGGTGCCCGCGATGGTCCACACCTATCACAAGCTGCAGCTCGACTGCCTGTTTATGCTGGGCGGCAACGGCTCCACCAAGACTGCCAACCGCCTGCGCGAAGAGGGCCTCAACGTTATTGCCTTGCCCAAGACCATCGATAACGACACCTGGGGCACCGAGATGACCTTTGGCTTTACGAGCGCCATCGACATCGCCACCAAGTGCATCGACGACATTCACACCACCGCTTCGAGCCATGGGCGCGTGTTCGTTATCGAGATCATGGGCCACAAGGTTGGCTGGATCCCGCTGTATGCCGGCGTCGCGGGCGGCGCGGATGTCATCTTGATCCCCGAAATCCCCTACGACATGGATAACGTCATCAAGACCATCGAGCATCGCATGGAAACCGGCAGCCGCTTTACCATCGTGGCCGTCGCCGAGGGCGCCATCTCCAAGGAGGACGCGGCGCTGCCCAAGAAGGAGTACAAGAAGAAGCTCGCCGAGCGTACGAGCCCGTCGATCGTCTACGACATCGCCAAGGAGATTGAGGCCAAGACCGGTCGCGAGACCCGCGTCGCCATCCCCGGTCACACGCAGCGCGGCGGCCAGCCCGATGCCCAGGACCGTATCTTTGCGACCCAGTGCGGCGTCGAGGCGGCGCTTGGCTGCCTGCGCGGCGAGTTTGGCTACATGATCGCCCTGCGTGACGGCAAGATGTGCCACATGCCGCTCGAGGAGGTCGCCGGTAAGCTCAAGTTTGTCGACCCCCAGAGCGATCTGGTGCGCGAGGCCAAGGCGCTGGGCATCAGCTTCGGCGAAGAATAGCCTCGGCCGAAATCCATCCCATCGAGCCCTCCGACCCCGCCCGACGATTTCGATTTGGCTCCTCCCTTGACTCCGTCAAAGGTCGCCAATCGAAATCGTCGGACGGGGTCGGAGGGCCCTTCGTCTACATACTCGCCGAGGCTATTCGTCTTCTTGCTACAGGTGCCTGGGCTGAAATTCAATTGCGGTGAAATAGTTCCTGCTTAGCCCGCAAATGGCTGATTTTAGGAACTATTCCACCGCAACTTACTGAGTGGGGATCTTGGCTGCTACTTGCACTGACATTTGTCCTAAAATGGCTGGTCATGATGGTTGCTACCGGTAGTTGCGGTAGGGTTGGGGCAGATTCTAACTAGAAATGGTAGTTGCTACCGGTTGTTCTCGGCATACTCGGCTCATTCGATTACGGTCACCACACGAAAGGAACCACCATGGATCTTGCGATGGCACAGCGCCTCGTCGATCGCCGCAAAGCTGCCGGTCTTTCTCAGGAGGCCCTTGCCGCCCAGCTGGGTGTAAGCCGCCAGGCTGTCAGTAAATGGGAGCGCAGCGAATCCTCGCCCGATACCGATAACCTTATTGCGCTCGCCGCGCTGTATGGCGTGTCGCTAGATGAGCTGTTGTATGGGAAAGCGGCCAATGATACCGAAGACCTGGAGGACGGTAACGCCGACACCGAGACGGCGGATGTGGCTGACGAGGCTGAGGATTCTGCCGAGCACGCCGATTGCGGCGACAAACCACTTGTCGATATTTCCCTCGCGCGCGGTATCCACGTCATTGATCCCAATAAAGGCGAGGAAGTCCATGTTGGTTGGAGCGGCATCCATGTGACCAACAAGCGCAAGGGCGAAGAGGTGTATGTGGGGCCGGGCGGCGTGCATATCGATACGCTTGAGGACGATGGACATAGCGTGCGTACCAATGACGACGGCACCGTCACCATCGACGGCGAGACGTTTTCCAGCTGGAAGGAAGCACACGACAAGCTCGACCATTATGGCAAGTATTTCCACACCAAGGTCGGACGTGCATGGAACAAGTTTCCCTTTCCCGCACTTGTCACTCTCGCCTATCTGGTGCTCGGCATTGTCTACGGCACATGGGCTACGGGACTCTTCCTCGTCTTTTTGATTCCCGTCTATTACGCGCTTGGCGACTTTATCGATCGACGCCGCCCGTCCAAGCTGATTGACGGCGTTTACCCAGCATCCGCCATTGCATGGTTTCTCTATATGTGGCTTTGCCTGGGACAGCCCCATCCTGCATGGATCATCCTCATCACGATTCCCATCGTAAAGGCGCTCATGCGCTGGTGTCGCAAACAATGGAAGTGCCGCAAGCAGGCCTAAACCGCCCCAACCAGCCAGCGCCACTCATCCGACACCGCCCGCCCTTCCAAGTTGCGGTGATATAGGGACTGTTTTGAGGCTCCAAAGCGCCAAACAGTCCGTATATCACCGCAACTTACAAACAACTGGGTCAGTTCCGGCACGGAGATTAGCATTGAGCTGACCGCACGCCAAGAAAAGGGCCTATTTACTACGTTTAACTCGAGAGGGCCGACCATACCCGCCTTTTCCGACAATTGACAAGCCCTCTACCTGCAGTTTTAATTTTCGTTTTCCCGGCATGGTTGACGGTATCCAATTAAACGTAGTAGATAGGCCCGTATTGTGGCATACAATCCATTCAAGCCCAGTCTCGAAGGCTAAAGAGAGCCTCTCATCCACGCCTGCAAACGAAAACCAAATAGAATGAAAGGCAAATGGAAAGCCCGTTTGACGAGCGGAGGACATATGCGCGACGTAGCCGAAAGCGACTGGAAGCTGTTTAAGAAAATGCTTCCTCAATGGCAAGAACGTTATATGGAAAAGCTCATCGGCCAGTACGTTGAGATGCTGAACGATGACAGCGAAGCGTCCAGTAGATTTTGGGCACTAGGAGAGCGCCTCAATGGAGACAAGCTGTCCTCAGGCGTAATTGCAAACGACATTCGCCGCAGCACAATGCACCGCGAGATAGCCAATTTGCTTATCGACAGCGTGATCACCCTTGACGACCTTGACGGTTTTACCGAGGACATTAAGAGCTATGCGCAACACTGGATTGGCCAGTAAGAGCACTGAACGACAAGCAACAAACATCCCCAGCAAAACGGGGCAAACGCCGGGCCACCTAATGGTTGTCCGGCGTTTGCCCAGATAAAACCTGCCAAAATAAACCTGTCCCTTTTTAGTAGGTTACTCGGCGCTCTTGAGGGCGCCGACCATGTCGATCTTATTGAGGGTGCGATTGGTAGCGAGGTTGACGATAAACGTAAAGGCAAAGGCCAGCAGCACGGATAGCACGTAGCTCAGCGGCTCGACCTCAACGTCAAAGTACAGCGACGGCATCTGCAAAATGTAGGTAAAGCTCTCGGCCAGCAAGCCGCCCAGCGGTACGCCCAGTGCGGCTCCAATCGCCGTAAGAATCAACGTCTCCTTGTTGACGTAATGGTGCACCTCGCCACGGCGAAAGCCCAGTACCTTGATGGTCGCTAGCTCGCGTTCGCGCTCCGAAATATTCGTATTAGACAGCGTAAACACCACCACAAACGACAGGCACGCCGCCATAAAGGTCACAAGTACCACGACCGAATTGATAATCGTAAAGTTTGCCTCATAGTTTTCCCAATGCTCGGCGGTACTCGACAGCGTAATCCACCCATCGCTCTTAAGACGGTTGGCAAACGCAATCTGATCGGCCGACGAGCCCTTAAGCAGCGCAAGGATGCCGTTAAGGCGTGCGCTTCGGCCAAACGCGCGCTCATAGGTGCCCTGCGTCATGTAAAGCGTGTTGCCCAGATAGTTGAGCGAAATGTCGCTGACTTTAACCTTGGCAACATTGAGCGACGAATCCTGGACGTGCGCCGTATCACCCGGTTTGATCCCCAGCACCAGCTGAGAGCTCTTGCTCAGATACACATCCCCGTCACGCAGGGTGAGCGGTTCTTTGGACTCATCCTCAAGGCGAACATAGTTGTCCAGATCGTTCGTGCGGTCATCGGGCACCACGATCAGCTGCACGGTCTCGCTCTTTCCGCCGAATGTAAAGGTGACGTTGTCGGTCATAATCGGCAGCGTCGAAGTCACGGTCACGTTGGAATCATTGGCCGCGCTGCGCTCATCGAGCGCCGCGCACGCCTGCGTAAAGTCATCGGGGTTGGCGACCGCCAGCAGGTCATAACGCGTGATATGTCCGTACTGCTTGGGCGAAAGCGCGACCGACGTATCGCGGATGCCCATACCGCAGATCACAAGCGCCGTACAGCCCGCGATGCCAAAGATGGTCATAAAGGCGCGCTTTTTGTAGCGGAACAGGTTACGCGCTGCCACCTTGTTCAAAAAGCCCATGCGGCGCCAGATAAAGCTGATACGCTCGAGCAAGATACGCGAGCCGGCGCGCGGGGCCTTGGGGCGCATGAGCGAGGCTGGGGTCTCGGCCATCTCGTGGCGGCAGGCGATAATCGTGGCGCCCACCACGCCCACGGCAAACAGCGCCACCGACACGATCGACGACACGATGTCGTACGAAAGCAGCATCTGGGGCAGTGAGTACATGTCGTCGAACACCGTAAACAGGAACAGCGGCAGGCCCACGAATCCGATGATGTTGCCGAGCACGCCGCCAATCAGACACGCCCACAGCGAGTAGTCCACATATTTGGACAGGATACGCCCGCGCGAATAGCCGAGCGCCTTGTACAGACCAATGAGCGTGCGCTCCTCCTCGACCATACGTGTGGCGGTGGTGAGGCTGATGAGCACGGCGACGATAAAGAAGATGAACGGGAACACCGTGGCGATGGCCTCAATTGACGAGCTATCGCTCTCGACGCTCGAGCAGCTTGCGATATTGCCGCGGTCCTGGATGTACCAGGTGCATTCGCCCAGGTCAGAGAGGTCGGCGCGGGCATCGGCAAACTGCTGGTCGGCGGCGGCACGGCGCTGGTCCAGGTCGGCTTGCGCCTGCGCACGCTCGTCGCTGCCCTCGGCCATACGGTCAATGTTGCGCTGTTCAATCCCAAAGAGCATATTCGTCTGGCGCTCGGCCGCATCCAAGCTTGCCGGCGTGTCGACCGTCAGCTCCTGAACGCGCGCCTTCTCACGCTCCTCGCGGATCTTCTCGATATTGCCCTTGACCTCATTGATCTTTGCCGTGTAGGCATCCGAATAGGAGTTGAGACTCTTGGATCCTTCGACGATCACGTGGGCAGCGGAGTAGGAAGAAGATGTCGCGGCGTCTTCGCTCACATAGAACTTATAGTCCGCCGCCGAAGCAGCGCGAAAGGCGTTGACCGTCGAGTCGGAGCTCACGTCGGTGGGATCGAGAACCTCGGCCGTAATGGTATAATCGCCCGCGGCAAACTGATCCTTGGCGCTTTGGTTCGACGAGCTCGCGTCATTGGCGGCAAAACTCACCGTATCGCCGATTTTCTTGCCCGAAGCCTTCAAGAACTTCGAAGTCACCGCGACCTCACCGGCGCTCTCGGGCAAATCGCCGCTCACCAACACCGGTTGATCGATATTCTCCTTGGAAAGACTCTGCACGACTACGCGCTCGCGCGCAGTACCCACGGCGGTGTAGGCGGTCTCGGTGTAGATGCCCTCGGCCGTCTCGACGCCGTCGACCTCTTGAATGGCCGCAAGATCGTCGCGCGTAAGGCCATAGGTCGACTGTACGTTAATGTCATAGACATTCTGCTGGTCAAAATAGGCGTCGACCGAATCGCGCAGGTCCTCGCAACCCGCTTTAAGGCCGCACATCACGCTCACGCCGAGCGCGGTGATCACGACGATAGACAAGAAGCGTTTGAGGCTGCCGCGAATCGTGCGGTAGATGCCACGGCGAAAAACCGTCGGTACCATGTCGTTTGAGCTTTGGGCGGTGCGATAGGTCGTAAAATCCTGCTCGCGCTCCGTGTTCTGCGCGTCGCGGCGTTGGCTGTTTTGGCGGTCCTGATCCATGGGCGCTACCACTCAATCGTCTCGATCGGCACGGGATTTTGCTGGACCGTCTCGCTCTCCACGCGACCGTTCTTAAAGCGAATCAGGCGATCGGCCATGGGCGCCAGCGCGGAGTTATGGGTGATGATAATGACCGTGATGCCCTGCTTGCGACAAGTGTCCTGCAGCAACTGCAAAATCTGCTTGCCGGTTTTGTAATCGAGTGCACCCGTGGGCTCGTCGCACAGAAGTAGCTTGGGGTTCTTGGCCAGTGCACGGGCGATGGACACGCGCTGCTGCTCGCCGCCCGAAAGCTGTGCCGGAAAGTTGCCCAGGCGCTCGCCCAGACCAACCTGGCAAAGCGTTTGCTCGGCATCGAGCGAATCGGGGCAGATCTGAGCTGCGAGCTCGACGTTTTCGAGCGCCGTCAGGTTGGGGACCAGATTGTAGAACTGGAAGACAAAGCCGACGTCAGCGCGGCGATATTCCACGAGCTGCGCCTCGTTGGCGGCGCTCACATCGCGCCCGTCCACCGTCACGGTGCCAGAGGTTACCGTATCCATGCCCCCCAGGATATTGAGCGCCGTGGTCTTCCCGGCACCCGAAGCACCCAGAATGATGGCGAGCTCGCCACGCTCGACCGTAAAGCTCGCGCCGTCGAGTGCATGAATGCGGGCATCGCCCTCGCCGTATGCTTTGATGACGTCTTTGAATTCGATATAGGCCATCGATCGGTTCCCATCTGGTCGGATAACTCTTTAGTATTACCCATTTCGCACCAACCAAAAAGGGACAGGTTCATTTTGGCAGGTTTTATATGGGGAAACGGCAGTCATAGATGAGGAGCCGGGAAGGCAGAGAAATCATCGACGGGGTCAGGCCGACCGCCAAACACAACGCACGTATCTCAATCTGTCAGCCAAATCATTCGAACAGATGTTTGTTTCTATGATATGATTCCGTTATCTAAGCAGGCCAATACGCAGAAAGGCGGCCAACATGGCGTTCGACTTTAAGAAGGAATACAAGGAGCTCTACAAACCTGCAAGCAAGCCGAGTATCGTAACTGTCCCGCCTATGAGCTACGTTGCCGTTCGCGGAAAGGGCGACCCAAATACTGAAGGTGGCGAGTATCAAAACGCCCTGCCGCTGCTTTACGGCATCGCCTATACCGTCAAGATGTCGAAGAAAGGCTCAAGGAGTATCGAGGGCTATTTCGACTTTGTGGTACCGCCGCTCGAGGGTTTCTGGTGGCAAGACTCCCCGAGCGGCGACATCGATTATGTACGCAAGGACGATTTCAACTTTATCTCGTGCATCCGCCTGCCCGATTTCGTCAGCCGAGATGATTTTGACTGGGCAGTCGCGGAAGCCACGACCAAAAAGAAACTGGACTTTTCCGCCGTCGAGCTGCTTAAAGTTGACGAGGGTCTCTGCGTTCAATGCATGCATACCGGACCCTATGACAGCGAGCCGGCAACCGTAAACGCCATGCATGAATACACGGCCGAGCAGGGCTATGTCCCCGACTTCTCAGACACCCGTTTACACCACGAAATCTATCTCTCCGATCCACGCAAATGTGCACCGGAGAAACTTAAGACCGTGGTTCGTCATCCTATCAAGCGCGCTGAATAGCGTGGAACGCTGCCCCGCGCATCAGGTTTTAGGCCAGTCAACCAGCCACTCCAAGGTCATCCGGCAGTTTCCTTGACGCAGGCTACCGCATCTTATAATCTTGTAATACTAAAGCTGGAAAGCCTCTCAACGATGCGCAACTCCAGCTCTTTTTATATCAAGAGAGCAAGTGTCGGAAAGCAAAATGTCAGAAAGCAGCGCTTTGAGCAGAATCAAACGCCTGCTCAACACCTATAACGGTCTCGTGCTTATGGGTGCCGTCGGGATCCCCGTCGGAGTTATCGTTGGCGCCATCTGTGCCCTCTTTGGTCGCGTGCTCCTGGCGATCGGCGCCCTCCGCGACGAGCACATCACCCTGCTCCTTCCCTTCTTCGCCCTCATGGGCTTGGCCATCGTATTTGCCTACCGCACCTGGGGCAAAGGCACCGATCGGGGCATGAGCCTGGTATTCGACGTAGGCCACGGGCGCGAAGACGCCATCTCCCCGCGCCTGGTGCCGCTCGTTATGCTGAGCGCGTGGGGAACGCACCTCTTTGGTGGCAGTGCGGAACGCGAGGGCGTAGCGGTGCAGATCGGCGCCACCATCTCACATTGGATCGGCCGACGCCTGCCTTTCCGAGACCCCGGCAACACGTTTTTGCGTATTGGCATGGCTGCCGGCTTTGCCGGGCTCTTTCGAACGCCACTCGCCGCCACGGTCTTTGCTATCGAAGTACTGGTCGCAGGACGCATGGAATACCGCGCGCTGTTTCCCACGCTGGGATACGCCGCCGTCTTTGGCAGCGCCACCAATACGCTGCTCGCACCCATCCTTATTGGCTGCGAGGTCTTCGGTTTCGGTAATCTGCCGGCGTTCTTCATCGTCTGCGTCGTGGCTTATCTGTTCAACATGGACAGATCGATCTACGCCCTGCAGAAACGGGCGTAGAAAGATGTCCAAGCAGGTGGTCTCAACCGGAAACGGCGTCCCGCTCTGAGGCTGTATTCCGGGACACGGTTTCCGCTTGGGACGCCATTCGGAAAGCGCACCCCGCTTTAAAACGAAATTCCGGGACGTGGTTTCCGTCTGAGTCTCCATTCGGACAGCGCGTCCCGTTCTTTCACGGCGTCTTGGCTATGCAAAATGCTCGAACGTTATTCTTCGTACGCGCCCTCAAGCCGAAGCAGCCACTCCTTGCGGTCGAGGCCGCCGGCATATCCGTTGAGCGAACCATCGGCGGCAACTACGCGATGGCATGGCACGATGACCGAAATGGGATTACGCGCAACCGCAGCCCCCACCGCACGAGGAGACACAACAGGGTCCTCATTCCCCGGAACCCGGTGGCGGGCGGCGACACGAAGCGCAATCTCGCCATACGTAGCAACCTCGCCACGCGGAATTGAAAGCAGCTCGTACCAAACTTCACGCTGAAACGCCGTGCCAATCATATGCAACGGCGGCGTAAACCGAGGCTCCTGCCCCGCAAAATAAGCATTCAGCCAAGCCCAAGAACGCTCAAGCACCGAAGAAGCCGCGCCATTTGCCGGACCTACCGACGACATGCCACCAGTACCGGAAACCGCATCGGCGCCTGCAACACGTTCGGAGTCTTCCCGAAGAAGCGTAGAGCCAAAGTGCTCCTGCCCCTCAAACCAAAGCCCCGTCAAACCGCGGCCATCAGCGGCAAGCAGGATTTCGCCCAAAGGCGAAGCAAACGTCGTCGTGACCACCGGCGGCTCCTTTCAAAACTTCGCAAACATCATACCGCGAACTGTGCAGACAACCCCCGCAGATACGTCCGGACAGACTGATTGTCCAAGGGAGGGCGTTTTCCCTCTCAATATCGACCGATACCGAGTCAAAACGCCCAAAACGATGTCCGGCAAAAACGAAGGTGAATGGTTTTCCGAGAAGTGAACGAGTAAAACTAGAGCCCCGAAGCATCCGCATTTTTTGATTGCAAAACAGCAGGATTCATGCGATAAAACCGCAGGAAATGGCGGCCAAAATATGCCGATGCTTCAAGGGTCCAAAATAGGCCGTTCACTTCCCGGGAAACCATTCACCTTCGATTCGCACTAACCCCAAAGTCACCCCAGGCAGCAGGCGCAGCGCGCCGCGGCTCCCGGCCGCGCTCCACAGTCCCCAAAGGCGGCAGGCGCAAAGCGCCGAGGCCGCCGCCGGGACCAGGGCCCGCAACAACCGTGTGCCCCCACATCAGCCCAGCGGCCTCAATCAACAACGGCCCCATCGCAGACCGCTCGCAGCAGCGTCACCGCAGGCGGGGACCGGGCTTAGTTTTCAGAACACTCCGCAGACCAGTGTGGCGCCTTGTCCGCGGCTCCGAAGGAGCAGGGCAAGGCGCCACACATGGTCGAGGACGTTTTGAAAGCTCAGCCCGGCCCCCGCCGGACAGGTCACACTACTCGCAGAGCAGCTTAGCGATCTGGACGGCGTTGGTCGCCGCGCCCTTACGGATTTGGTCGCCGCAGCACCAGAAGGTGATGCCGCGCGCAGCCTCGGGGTTCGAGATGTCGCGACGCACGCGGCCGACCCAAATCAGATCCTGGTCGGACGTATCCATCGGCATGGGGAAGCGGTCGTGCGCATCCTCGGCGCTCATGTCGTCAACCAGCTTGACGCCGGGAGCGGCAGCCAGCGCAGCACGGGCCTCCTCGACCGTAATATCGCGCTCAAACTCGAGCGTAATGCTCTCGGAGTGCGAACGCAGCACGGGCACGCGCACGCAGGTGCAGTTCACGCGCAGCTCGGGCAGATGCATGATCTTACGGCCCTCGTTCTGCAGCTTCATCTCCTCGGAGGTAAAGCCTTCCTCCTTGACACCGCCGATCTGCGGAATCAGGTTGCTCGCCAGCTGGGCGGCAAACGCGCGCGGCTCGGGAATCTCCTCGCCACGGCCCAGGGCGGCCAGCTGAGCCTCGAGCTCGGCCATACCGGGAGCGCCGGCACCCGAAGCCGCCTGATACGTCGAGACGATCATGCGCTTGACACCGGCGAGCTGGTGCAGCGGCCACGTGGGAACCAGGCCGATAATGGTCGCGCAGTTGGGATTGGCGATAAGGCCGTGATGCCACTTGATATCGTCGGCATTGATCTCGGGCACGACCAGCGGCACCTCGGGATCCATGCGGAAGGCATGGCTGTTGTCGACCACGACGGCGCCGCGCTTAACGGCCTCGGGCAGCAGCTCCTTTGCGATGGCATCGCCGGCGGCGCCAAGCACAATATCGCAGCCCTCAAAGGCCTCGGGACAAGCCTCTTCAATCACGATCTGCTCGCCGCGGAACTCGACGGTCTTGCCCGCAGAACGCGCACTCGCCAGCAGCTTGAGCTTGCCAACCGGAAACTCCTGCTCGTTGAGGCACTCGAGCATCTGGGTGCCCACGGCTCCCGTCGCGCCCAAAATAGCAACCGTGTACTGTTTCATGCTTCCCCCTTTAAAGGTTTTGGCTTTTGCCCGCACGACGAGCAGGCCGATTATTGTTGCCAGTGTATACAAGAACGGGGCGGACACGAAACCCGCCCCGTCGAGACGAAACCGAAACGAAACGCCCCGCCGTAGATTTATGAGACATGTCCCAAAAACATCACCGGGATGTCAGCTATTTGTGGAGCGCGGCCAGGGCGGGATCGACCGGCGCGGAAGCCTCCAGGTCGGAGACCTTCACAATGCCGTTTTCGTCGGAGAAGGCACGGTAAATGGTCTGAATCGCCAGGTCGAAGTCCTTCTCCTCCACGCCGATGATGATGTTGATCTCATCGCAGCTCTGCGAAATCATACGCACGCTCACGCCGGCCTGGCCAAGCATGCCAAACAGGTGGCCAGAGATGCCAGCACGACCACGCAGGTTGCGGCCAACGGTAGCGATAAGCGCCAAGCCCTCGACAACCTCGATCTCAAGCGGCTCAACCTCCTGCTGAATGTCGCCCACGAGCGAGTACAGCGAGTCGTGCACGTCCTGCTCCTGCACTACGGCGCCAAAGCGGTCCACACCGGTGGGCATGTGCTCGACGGAAACGTCATAGCGCTCGAAGACCGAAAGCGCACGGCGCATAAAGCCAACACGGGGCTTGGTGCGGTCGCGAGCCACGTTGATGGCGACAAAACCGCGCTTGCCGGTCACGCCGGTAATGATGGGCTCGGCCTCACCCTCGTCAGCCGTCTCGCTAATGATGGTGCCGGGGTCCTGCGGCGCATTGGTGTTCTTGATGACCAGCGGAATACCCGCCTCACGCACGGGAAACACGGCCTCCTCGTGCAGGACGCTTGCGCCCATGTACGAAAGCTCGCGCAGCTCCTCGTAGGTAACGCGCGCAATGGGCTGAGCCTCGGGAACAATACGCGGATCGGCAGAATAAAAGCCCGAGACGTCGGTCCAGTTCTCGTACAGGTCGGCGCCCAGGCATTTGGCAAGGATCGAGCCCGAGATATCGCCGCCGCCACGGTCGAGCAGCTTGATCTGGCCCTCTCGCGTCGCGCCGTAAAAACCGGGCATAACAAAGCCGCCCTGCTGACCGTACTCCTGCACCAGCTCGGAGGTGCGGTTCATGCTGAGCGTACCGTCGTGATGGAACGCTACGACCGTCGCGGCGTCCAAGAACGGCAGGCCCAGGTACTCGGCCATCAGGCGGGCGGTAAAGTACTCGCCACGGCTCACGAGCTCCTCGGTGGAGTAGCCGCCCGAGCGGGCGCGCTCGGCAAAGGCTGCAAACTCCTCGCGGATGGGATAGGTGAGCTCCAGCTCGTCAGCGATATCAAAATAGCGCTGGCCAATGTCCTCGAGCAGCTCCTCACACGAGACGTGATACTTAACGTGCGCGTTAACCAGATAGAGCAGGTCGGTCACCTTGGTGTCGCCCTTAAAGCGGCGGCCACAGGCGGAAACCACCACAAAACGGCGGGCAGGGTCGGCATCGACGATGGCCTTGATCTTCTTGAAGTGTTCGGCGTCGGCGACCGACGAGCCGCCAAACTTGGCAATTTTTATCATGGGCTGGAGGTTACCTTTCTTAAAGCCTCTGCAAACCTGTTTTGCGTGCTCTGATACCATGGGTTCACCGATTGGGACCAAGGCATCCGAGGAGCAGTGTTATATGGGAACTTATCATAGTACACGAGGACGCACTTTATCGTGCTCAAGTAAGGTGGCAATCCGTACCGGCATCGCTCCCGACGGAGGTTTGTTTGTCTCGGACGAGCTGGGCATCCAACAGGTCGATATCAGCTCGCTTGCCGATAAATCGTACTTTGAAATCGCTCAAGATGTGTTGGGAATGTTACTGAACGATTACACGGACGAAGAAATTTCGGCCTGTGTGAATGAGGCTTACCGCGGTACGTTTGCAAGCGATGAGGTCACGCCGCTCGTCAAACTCGACGTAGCGCCGGGCACCGACACTCCTCAAACCTATGTGATGGAGCTCTTTGGCGGTCCCACGAGCGCCTTTAAGGACGTCGCCTTGCAGATGCTCCCCCGCCTCATGGCCCGCACCTCCGCCAAGGACGGCGGCGCCGAGCGCATCATGATCGTCACCGCCACGTCGGGCGACACGGGCAAGGCCGCGCTCGCCGGCTTTGCCGACGCCCCGGGCACGGGCATCACCGTCTTTTATCCCGAAGGCAAGGTCAGCCGCGTGCAGAATCTGCAGATGTCCACACAGGAGGGCGACAACGTCGCCGTCTGCGGCATCCGCGGCAACTTTGACGACGCCCAGAGCGCCGTCAAGCGCATCTTTGCCGATAAGGAGCTTGCCGAGCGCTTGGAGGCCACCGGCACCGTGCTTTCGAGCGCCAACTCCATCAACGTCGGCCGCCTGGTGCCGCAGGTCGTCTACTACTTTGCCGCCTATGCGCAGCTGCTACGCGCCGGCGCCATCGAGGCAGGCGACGCCGTGGAGTTCTGCGTGCCGACCGGCAACTTTGGTGATATTCTGGCCGGCTACTATGCCAAGCGCATGGGCCTGCCCGTCGCTAAGCTCATCGTTGCGAGCGACAAGAACAACGTGCTGGCCGACTTCCTGACCACCGGCGTCTACGACCGCAACCGTCCGTTCTTCACGACCATCTCGCCGTCGATGGACATCCTCATCAGCTCAAACCTGGAGCGTATGCTGTACTTCCTGTCCGATGGCGACTGCGAGCTCGTTGCCGGCCTTATGGAGCAACTGGCACAGACTGGTCGCTACGATGTTCCCGCCGACCTGCTGGCAAAGATTCAGAGCGTCTTTGGCTGCGGCTGGGCCAGCGAGGACGAGGTCCGCGCTGCCATCAAGAGCTGCTGGGATGCGAACGGTTACGTAATCGATCCGCACACCGCTTGCGGCTATCACGTCTTTGAAAAGGTCGCTCCCGCCGAGGGAGCCAAGGCCCGCGTGCTGCTTTCGACCGCCAGCCCCTACAAGTTCCCGCGCGCCTGCTGCGACGCCCTGGGCCTCGACGTTCCCAAGGACGACTTTGAGGCTATGCGTGTGCTCGAGCAGGCCACCAACACGGTCGCCCCGACCCAGCTCGCCGAACTCGAGTCCAAACCCGTCCGCTTCGAAGACGTCTGCGACGTCGATGAGATGGCAAGCTACGTCGAGTCTGCAGCAAAACGAATGAGCACCAACTAGATCCCTTATTAAGCGCCGGCGAAAGCCGGCGCACCTTCTTTCATCAGATAACCCCCGGGATGATGACGAACGCGCACAGCGTGCCTGGCTGTTTAGTTCGTCGCGAGTTCCGCACGCAAAGGAAAGCACTTAATGTGCTTTCCGTCTTGCGCAGGACTGTCCGAGCAGCGAACTAAACGGCCAGGCACGCCAGGAGGACCCACATGATCAAGATCACCGTCCCAGCAACCAGCGCAAACCTAGGCATCGGCTACGACACCCTCGGCATGGCCGTCAGCCTCTACTCGCACTTTACCTTCGAGCGCGCCGATAAGCTCACCATCACGGGCTGCCCCGAGGAGTTCCAAAATGAGAACAACCTGGTCTACGTCAGCTTTGTCGATGCACTGGCCGCATGGGGCGAACCGGCCTTTCCCGTCGCCATCGACATTCAGACTGACGTTCCCGTCGCCCGCGGCCTGGGCTCCAGCTCCACCTGCGTCGTCGCCGGCATTATGGCAGCCGCCGCGCTGACGGGCCACACCGTCGATCGCGCCGAGCTCGTCCGCATTGCCACCGAGGTCGAGGGCCATCCCGATAACGTCGCTCCCGCCATCCTGGGCGGCGCCGTCTGTTCCTTTACGCCGACCGATTCGCTGCCCCAGTGCCTGCGCTACGAGGTGAGCGATCGCTTGCGTTTTATTACCGTGATTCCGCCCTACGAGGTACACACGAGTGAGGCGCGCAAGGTCGTGCCGCAGGAGGTTCCACTCTCCACCGCCGTGTGGCAGATGGGCCGCATCGCCGGCATGACGCGCGGCTTGGAGACCGGCGACCTTGACCTGATTGCCGCCGCCAACGACGACCGCATCCAGGAGCCCTATCGCCGCCGCCTCATCCCCGACTACAACGCCGTGCGCGACACCTGCCTTAACGGGGGCGCCAAGACCATCTGGATCAGCGGTTCGGGCTCGACTCTCATGGCTGTGACCGATGACACCATCGTGGCGAAGTTCCTACAGGTCAAGCTGCGCGAGCAGTTCCCCAGGTGTGAGACGCATATTCTGACGTGCGACACCGAGGGCGCTCAAATCGAGTACCTGTAGCGCCCTGCCTCATTGCCCTCACCGGTCCCCTTGGGGCCTCCCCTGAAAACGTCCTCGATCATGAATTGCCCCGTCGTGCGCTTCGAGCGACGGGGCAATTCGATCTGCGGATTGTTATCAGGGGAGGCGCCATCGTATTTCAGGCCGCATGTCGTTTGCAAGGCCTATCTCTCTGCGGGCAAAAACCGTACAAGTTGCATTGCGTACATGCAACTTACTCTAAACTGTTTATCTATGCTATTATTAATTAAGCATCGCAGTATGGAGGTGGTCAAAGTGTTACGCACACTCAAAGCTTCGTTTTTCCTCTCGATACTTTTGATATTACCGATATGTTTCTCGTTTAGCCCTTCGACTGCTTATGCTGCAGAAAGCGATGCTGTCGCAATTTCTGGCGCAACCCAAGATTTTGATTTAACGAAAGGTCCCGAGCAGTCTCATCAAATCAAGCTTAAGGATGGGACCGTTGCAGTAATAGGAATTAAAAAAACCAATGAACCCAGCCTGATATGGGACAGTTACTACAACAACGCATCTGGAACTTGGACTATCTATTACAACAGTCCTGTTATTTATCGCGAATTCAAGATCAAGATAGCGAACTCGCTCATTACCAGCGCTTGGGGACAAAACTATTCAACTTTCGGTTGCACGGTAACAAACGAGTCCTTTAAATGGAACTCTAAGCAGGCGACATATCGACTCAATTATGAATCGATGGGGATGGCGTCCGGTATCGCCGTGTTGCAAGCGACCATGGAAGGCAGCACGCTCCACACCTATGCAAACTAGACTCACATCAATTGAGGAAGTTCGATGACCCCTATTCCTGCACACTCAGACATTACAATCGCTCTCGTTTGGATTCTCATCGGAGTGGTTATTTGGCGTATCTGCAAATGGTTTAAAAACAAGAAATAGTTGATACAACGTAAATACCATTTATGCGATGCTTGGGGCCGTTAAGCCGGCCCCTATTTCTATAGCTTTTCAAGCAGCAGTCAGCCCATTTGGAAGTCGCAATGCCATTCATACGATTTCGGCCCTTTAAGCCGCTTTTATTGGTGGGGGCTTTTGCTGGCATGGAGCACTTTCTTGTAATGGGCCTTGGCAATATGCCCGTTTTACGCAGCGCTGATTTCTTTGTATTCGAAGACTGGCTCTAGGAGGTCTTCGATGTTGCAGTGTAGGACTTTTGCCATATCCCTTACGGTTGTTACCGAGGCTGCATTGATGTTTCTCTGGCGCTGTTCGTACATTTGGATTGAGCGGAGTGATACGCCCGATTCGTATGCCAGGTCTTGTTGGGTTTTCTTGATCCTCTTTCTTGCCAGCGCCAACTTGGTTTGACGAGGTATTTTCTTCGCCATATCGCATACAAGACGCGCCACGCGTTCCTCCGAGGCTTCGTGCCAGGGGTAGTACAGGCCGCACAGCACATCAAACGGAACAACATGCAGCAGGTTTTCAAAAGGCTCTCCTAGACGCCATTGTAGATACGCCAATATCCAGCCCGTCCAGTATTCCGGTGTCTTCTCAAATCGATAGGAACGATCTGGCATCGACCCCGCTTGGTAACCAGACCTTTCGGCAATGAGTGCGAATAACTCAACACCCGATTTTCCCGATACGACCCATGCGTTTCCACGTTCAAACTCACGGGCCACGCCGCTCAAACAAAAGAGCTCAGCGACTTCTGATCCTTCTGCTCCATAGTCGTTTACGGCATAGTCAAAGCAGTCGCCGAGGTTGTTCATTGCGTCCTCGAGGTAGTAGACGGGATATGTCCTACTCGGCCCACAATCCGTTAACTCTTGGATCATTTAAATCAACCCTCCCTGCCATCAAATCCCTAATGTCGACACCCTCGGTGTCAAATCCGTTTACCGTATCCAGGTACTTGCGTCGAGCGTTCTGTTCTCGCTCAAATCGTTTGGGATAAAACTCAGCTCCCGAGGCCTGCTTCCAATCGCGGAACCTGATCGCCGAGAACGCGCGCTCACTCATAAGCGCATATTGAATACCTAGGTCTCCTAAAAAACTATCACTGAGGTGATATAGATGAGCGCTTTTGAGGGGTTGTAGCTCGATTAGAGACAGGCCTCGGCGATGCGGCGCTTGAGTTCGTCGATGCCGGTACCGGTCTGGGAGCTTGTGACGATCACGTTTTCGGCCGGAACGTTGAGCTGCTTTTTGATGGCTGCTGCCTGGCGGGCCTGCTGGGTGCGGCTGAGTTTGTCGGCCTTGGTGAGGCAGACGATAAAGTTGAACTCGTTGCCCTGCAGGTAGTCGATCATGTCATGGTCGAGCTTGCTGGGGTCGTGACGAATATCCACCAGTGACACGACCAGGTTAAAGCTGCGCTCTGAATCGAAGAAGTCGCCGATGAGCTCGGCCCAACGATCGCGCTCGGCCTTGGAACGGCGGGCGAAACCGTAGCCCGGCAGGTCCACAAAGTGTACGTCGTCAGCCTCGAAGAAGTTGATGTTGCTCGTCTTGCCCGGCGTGCTCGAAACCTTAACCAGGTTCTTGCGGCCAAAGAGCTTGTTCATGATGGACGACTTGCCCACATTGGAGCGGCCCGCAAAGCTCACCTCGGGACAGGTGGACTCGGGAATCTGCGAAACCTTGCCGTAGCTGGCAACAAACTTGGCAAGCTGGTAGTTAATGGAATCGGCCATGGATACTCCTTGGTCGTAGGTTCTTACAATAGAGATGCACGCTTACACAGCGGCGATGCGGCGGACGATATCGAGCGTCATGCCGCTCGCGGTGCGGGCGTACTCGTCCAAATCGAACTCTCGCTCGCAAAACGCGTCATATGCCTCGTCACAATTATCGCTGATAGCACGCAGCACCAGATAATCGACACCGTTCTTGGCTGCAATATGGGCAATCGCAGCACCTTCCATCTCAACGCAATCGGCATGCGTCGCCTCGATGGCGGCGGTGCGCATGGCGTCGCCCGTTACAAAGCGGTCGCCTGTAGCGATAGTGCCAACCAGGAACTGCTTGGGGTCCTTCTCCGCAGCCGCCACATCCAACGATGCGTCCACAAACCCGTGCTCGACAAGCACAGCAGTTGCAATATCAACCAGAGCCGGAGCCGAGACAAATTCTTCAAGTCCCGGCGCCGACTCGGCGATGAGCGCCGTGTCGGTATCGAGATAGCGCAGGCACTTGCCTATAACCACGTCATTAATATGGAGCCTGGGGTTCAGACCACCCGCAATGCCCGAAAACACAACGGCCTGCGGAGCATATTTGCTGATGAGATGCTGCGTTGCGGCGGCAGCGTTCACGGTACCCATGCCAGCGGTCGTGGCGACCACAGACAAACCGTCAAGCTCGCCGCTTACAACGGTCAAGCCCGCCTCTTGCGACACACGAGCGCCGTTCAGTTCTTCTTTAATCTGCGCAACCTCTTTTTCGAGCGCACCGATAATCGCGATGGAAGGCATACCATCCCCCAAACCTGTGAAAACTGCTTATCCACGGTATGGTACCAGCATTTTGGCTCAACCGTGTCAGCACCAAGCCGTTAGGCCAGTACGGCTCAGGAATCATAAAGGGGCTAATATGGCACGCTAGCCGATGGCGTTTTTGAGCTCCGCGCGCCGCTTTTTCATGCCCGTCATGACGGCGTTGCGCAGCTCGGGCATGCGCGCGGCATCCATCTGGGGCACGCCCTCAAGCTTATAGGGGATCCCCAGCTGCTCATATTTGACGATACCCATGGTGTGATATGGCAGCATCTCCAGGCCGACCACGTTATGCCACGGGGCAATCAGACGACCGAGCGCCTCGCATTCCTCCACCGTGTCGGTAATGCCCGGCACCACCACGTGGCGGATAACGACCTTAATCTTGCGACGCGCAAGCTCATCACCAAACGCCAGAATGCGTGCGGGATCGCAACCGGTCAGCTTTTTATGCTCGACGGGATCGGCATGTTTAATGTCGAGCAGCACCATATCAGTCTCGTTGAGTACGGCATCGAACTTCTCGGGATGCGCAGGATCGAACGCATAGCCGCAGCTATCCAAGCAAGTATGCACGCGACCATCGGGGTTATTGTGCATGGCGCGAAACAGGTCGGCTAAAAACGCGGGCTGCAGGAGCGGCTCGCCGCCGGACACCGTAATACCACCGCTGCGGTAAAACTCATGATTGCTCTGGAACTCGTCCATCAGGTGCTCGACGGTCACCATGGTGCCGCCGCTAACCGACCAGGTATCGGGGTTGTGGCAATACGCACAGCGCATGGGGCATCCTTGGACAAACACTACGAAGCGGATGCCGGGACCGTCGACCGTACCCATCGTTTCAATCGAATGTACGCGGCCCAGGGCAAACGCAGAGTCCTCGGGACGAGCGTCCACACCCTCGAGCGTCATCTCAGCCATTCCCGCTACCTTGCCTCTCATTGGTTTTAGCTACATAAATGCCAGACTCATTCTAGCCCATACGCATGATGGCGAAACGGTTTAGCGGTCAATTGGGTTGTTCTATTTGGCCCCACGCAAGAGCGGCGGGAAGGTTGTCGCTACCCGCCCGCCGCCGAGGCAATAGAAATCGATAGAGGCCAGGCCTTACGCTTTAAGCGTAAGCACCGCACCGAAGGCGGTCGGGCCGCAATGGCTCGATATGACGCCGCCGACCTGAGTCCAGGTAACGTCCTTAAAGCCCAGATCGTGCGCATAGACTTCCATGTCGTCGCGCAGCTCCTCGGAAAGGCCCACCGAATACGCCAGGCCAATGTGCGAGTAGTCAATCTCGCCCTTCGCAACCATGTGGTCAATAAAGGCACGAGCGCATTTGAGCATAGAGCCGCGGAACTTCTTGGTTGCCACGAACTTGCCGCCCATCACCTCAATGCAGGGCTTAAGCTTGAGCAGATGGGCACCTAGGAACGCGACGTTGGACAAGCGACCGCCTGCCTTAAGGAAGGCAAGGTCGGTAGGAACAAAGCCCAGCAGCACGCGGTTCATCACCGAATTGGTGAAGTCGAAAATTTCGTCAACGGTGGCATCGGGGTGAGCCTCGATATATTTGGCGGTCTCGACGACAACGAGTGACTGGCCTACCGAGACAAAGCGCGTGTCCATGGAGCAGACGTAATCGCGACCCTTGGCGGCGATCTTCGAGGACTGATGAGAACAGGTCGTGGCCTCGGAATATGCAAGATGCAAAATGGTCGCGGCGGGCTGCTCAGCATGAATGCGGTCATATACGCGAGAAAAATCTGCCGGCGCACAGCCGCTGGTCTTGGGCATCACGCCAAACTCGTTGCAGCGCGAATAAATCTCGAGCGGATCGATCGAACCATCCTCGACGGTCTCATCACTAATCGTGACATGCATGGGCACGCGCACGATGCCGTAGCGCTCGCAGAGCTCCGGTGTCACATCCGACCCAGACTCTACCACGATTACGTACTTGCCCATTCTTATCACGACCCATCTCGACATTGGCATTTTAATATGTTGCGCACGTCCGCCATCCTGCTGCAGAACTGCCCTCAAGCGCCAAAGAGACGCCGCCCCTTGTGTACAACAAAGGACAGCGTCTCCCTGGAAAACTCCGTGCTTAGGATTCTACACGGTTAACAACAACGTGTTACTTACTCCGCAAACGGTCGCTATACGAGATAAACGGTAGTTGCCAAGAAAGTATCCCGTGCGTCCAGCCCATCAGGAGAGTTCCGCCTAAAGGGTGACTACACAGGACCCCGCCGGGGCTGTTTGGGCTACCTCCCAAAATATTCCGCAGGACGCAAGAAGCCCTCGCCGCACGAAGTGTACAGCGAGGGCTTCTTGCATGTCCGAGGACACCAATTGAATAAGGCGTGGTTCCCTAAAGGGCGACAACGAAGGAGACCCGGTAAGGCCGGGAGCACTTTGCCTCGCAAACATTCCGCAGCCGCATAGCGGCGAGGACGTTTGAGAGGCAAAGTGCGTGGGCCTTACCGGGTCTCCGGTGGGAGTTAAACCCCTTTAGAACTTGTTGTGGAAGGTACGCGAAATGACCTCGTCCTGCTGCTCCTTGGTGAGCGTGTGGAAGTTCACGGCATAGCCGGAAACGCGGATGGTCAGCTGCGGGTACTTCTCGGGGTGAGCCTGAGCGTCGAGCAGCGTCTCACGGTTGAAGACGTTGATGTTCAGGTGGTGGCCACCCTTCTCGGCGTAAGCGTCGAGCATGTGGACCAGGTTATCGGCCTGAGTCTCGGAAACTTCAGAAACCTTCATAATATGTCTCCTTCGTTTGATAGGCGCCGGCCAAAACCGGCGCACTAATCAGTAATCATTATTGTTAGTATAGCACTAACAATAGTTACTCGCCCAGCTGATCAAGGTCGATATCGCCAAAGAACACCTGATCCTCCTTGCCGAGCGCACCCGGGATGATGGAGAAGGTGTTGGAGATGCCGTCCTGAGCATCGCGGAACGGGAGCTTGGAAACCGAAGACAGCGAAGCGATGGCGCCGTGGCTATCGCGCTTGTGCATGGGGTTAGCACCCGGGGCGAACGGCTGGCCAGCCTTGCGGCCATCGGGCGTGGAGCCGGTCTTCTTGCCGTACACGACGTTGGAGGTAATGGTCAGAACCGAGGTCGTGGGCACGGAGTCGCGGTAGGTGTCGTTCATGCGGATGTACTCCATGAACTGGTGCACAACGTCGTGAGCGATCTGGTCGACGCGGTCGTCGTCGTTACCGTACTTAGGGAACTCGCCCTCGGTCTCGAAGTCGACGATAATGCCGTTCTCGTCACGGACGGGGTGGACCTTGGCGTACTTGATGGCGGACAGGGAGTCAGCCACGACGGAAAGGCCAGCGATGCCTGTAGCGAACCAGCGATGCACGTGCTTGTCGTGCAGAGCCATCTGGATGCGCTCGTAGCAGTACTTGTCGTGCATGTAGTGAATGATGTTCAGCGAGTTGACGTACACGCCAGCGAGCCACTTCATCATGTCGTTGTACTTGGCCACAACGTCGTCGTAATCGAGCGTATCGCCCTCGACGGCGCGATACTTGGGGCCGACCTGCTTCTTGGAGACCTCGTCAACACCGCCGTTGAGTGCATACAGCAGGCACTTGGCCAGGTTGGCGCGGGCGCCGAAGAACTGCATCTCCTTGCCAATGCGCATGGAGGACACGCAGCAGGCGATACCGTAGTCGTCGCCGTGGTAAACGCGCATGAGGTCGTCGTTCTCGTACTGGATCGAGGAGCTGGCGACAGAGGTCTTGGCGCAGAACTTCTTGAAGTTCTCGGGCAGACGGGTCGACCACAGAACGGTCAAGTTGGGCTCGGGGCTGGTGCCCATGTTCTCGAGCGTGTGCAGGTAGCGGTAGCTCATCTTGGTAACGAGCGTACGGCCGTCAACACCCATACCGCCGATGGACTCGGTGACCCACTGCGGATCGCCGGTAAACAGGGCCTGGTACTCGGGGGTACGGGCAAACTTGACCATGCGGAGCTTCATAATGAAGTGATCCACGAACTCCTGGATCTGCTCCTCGGTGAAGGTACCGTTGGCAAGGTCGCGCTCAGCGTAGATGTCGATGAACGTAGAGGTACGGCCGATGGACATAGCGGCGCCGTTCTGCTCCTTGACGGAAGCGAGATAGGCGAAGTACATCCACTGGATGGCCTCCTGCGTGTTGGTAGCAGGGTTGGAAATATCGAAACCATAGGTCTCGGCCATCATCTTGAGCTCGCCGAGGGCGCGGATCTGCTCCTGCAGCTCCTCGCGATCACGGATGTTGTCGGCGGTCATGACCGTCGGGGTGGAAGCCTTCTGGGCCTCCTTGTCCTTGATCAGGTAGTCGACGCCGTACAGGGCGACACGACGGTAGTCGCCGATGATGCGGCCGCGGCCATAGCCATCGGGCAGACCGGTAATGATGTGGGCCGAGCGGCAAGCGCGCATCTCGGGGGTGTAGACATCGAAGACGCCGGCGTTGTGGGTCTTGCGCTCGAAGGTGTAGCGCTCGACAACGTTCTCGTCGACCTTGTAGCCGTGCTGGCTGGCAGCCTGGCAAGCGATGCGGATACCGCCGTTGACGTGCAGCGCGCGCTTGAGCGGCTTGTCAGTCTGGAGGCCGACAATGGTCTCCATATCACGATGGGCGTTATCGATGTAGCCAGCTGGATGGCTCACGATGCCCGTGACGGTCTTGGTGTCCATATCGAGGACGCCACCCTGCTCGCGCTCCTTGAGCAGCAGGTCGAGAACCTCGCCCCACAGTTCCTTGGTACGCTCGGTCGGACCGGCGAGGAACGAATCGTCACCCTCGTAGGGGGTGTAGTTCTTCTGGATGAAGTCTCGGACGTCAACCTCTCCAGTCCAGATGCCTTCCTTGAAGCCTTCCCATGCCTCCTGCATTGTGTAACCACGCTCCTAGTTACGTGTAATGCGGCGCTCTTTCACACCGCTGCTTATTGAATTCTTGAATTATCGGCTTGCACTATCACTACCGGCTTCTTTCATTCTTCACCACACGTTGGTGCAGGGAAAAACGCTTGTCCACCTTGGAACTGCAACCCAAAACCCAAGATTTCACCCGTGTGAGAAGGATAGCATAGCCACCCCCTTCATCAGGGCTGTTATATGTTTCTTTTTTTATACCATTAGGGAGTTTTTAACAAACCCGCAGGAAACGCATCCGCCAGCAGCTACCGTTCGCCGAATTGCGTGATATTTCCCTTTGCCTTTATACGTCCTGCACTCTAGCTGTTATGCCAGCTTTACCAGGGTAAAGTACCCACCGATAGATTTTTGGGACATACCTAGAAATCTACTTTTTCGCCGCGACAGAGGCGGTGGCATGAAATGCCCACGAAGGTAGATTTCTAGGCATGTCCCAAAAATCTACTGTATGAGGTGTGCATACATGGGTATCATCTTTCACTGAAAATAGTTTCTAGTGTTAGGGGTTTTCGGTGGAAGATACCGATTTCTATGAGCTTGGGCGTCAGCTCTTAACTGAGTTTGGCAGCATGCATCAGCGCATTTCGCGCTTTGCGGACAAAGCTCTCGGCGGCGAGATGGCTGTCATGCGCGCCCTCATACTCGCTGGCGGTTCGCTCACGCCGAGCGAACTCGCTGATCGCGCTTGGGTCTCAAACGCCCGCATCGCCAATATCCTACGCGCTCTCGAAACCAAGGGCTGGGTTGAGCGTGAGCACTCAAAGACCGACCGTCGTCGCGTACACGTCACGGTGACCGACAAGGGATTCCATGATCTCGAAATCAAGCGTCGGGAATTCGAGGACCGCACCGCGGCCTTCCTCGAGCAGCTCGGCGAAACAGATACCCAAGAGATGGTGCGCCTTCTAAGGCGTCTCAACGAAATTATCGACCGCAATCAAGAAAGGAGAGATGCCGAGTGAGGATTCTCAAGCTCTTTAAAAAGCATGTCCCAGCACTGTTCGCAGCTATCGTACTTATCGTAATCAGCTGCAACGCCGATCTGGCGCTGCCTACCTATATGAGCGACATCGTCGACGTGGGCGTGCAGCAAGGCGGCATCGCCTCGCCCGTGCCCGACACCATTCGCGCCGAATCGCTCGACGACCTCGAACTCTTTATGAGCGCCAAGGACGCCAAGGCTGTGGAGGCCGTGTTTAGCAAGGAGGACCATAACGACATTCGGACGTACAAGGGCACCGAGGAGGAGCGCGCCGACGGCGGCAAGATTGCCGACATTATGAGCCTGCCCGAGACCGTCGTCCTTTCGCTTAACCAGGGGATCGATGCCAGCTCCATGGGCGATATGATGGGCACGTCCAGCGAGGAGGGCAACAACGCCGCCCCGTCCATGCCCACCCCCGAGCAGATGGCAGCGATGACGCCCGAACAGTTCGCCGAAATGCAGCAGAAGGCCGCAGCGGCGCAGAATATGCAAAAGCAGATTGATGCCGACGGCGGTAAGATCACCATGAAGAGCCTGCGCCTAGGTATCGAGGGCGGTCTGGTAGACCAAAGCAAGCTCGTCGAGGGCGCCAACGAAATGGCGGACAAAATGGGCTCCATGTCGGGGTCCATCGTCACCCAGCGCGCCGTGACCTACGTGCAAGAAGAGTACAAGGCGCAGGGTATCGACCCCGCCGACGTGCAGAATGCCTACCTGGGCCGTATGGCGGCAACGATGTTCGGCCTGTGCCTCGTGTCGCTCGTTGCCACCATCCTGACCGGTGCCGTGGCTTCGCGCACCGCCTGCTCCATCGCCCGCGATCTGCGCCGCGAGACCTTCAACAAGGTTATGCGCTTCTCGCCGGCCGAGGTCGGCAAGTTTAGCCAGGCCTCGCTCATCACCCGCTGCACCAACGACATTCAGCAGATTCAGATGGCCGCAACCCTGTTTATCCGCATGTGCCTACTGGCGCCCGTCATGGGCATCGTCGCCGTCATGCGCGTCCTGGCCAATCACACCGGTCTGGAGTGGACCATCGCCGTGGCCATCATCGCGGTCTCGGCCGTCGTCGGCGTGCTTATGGGCCTCACCATGCCCAAGTTCAAAAAGATGCAGAGCTTTGTGGACCGCGTGAACCTTACCGCGCGCGAGCTGCTCGACGGCCTTATGCCCATCCGCTCGTTCAACCGCGAGGAGCATGAGCTCGAGCGTTTTGACAAGGCTTCGCTCAACCTGATGACCACGCAGCTCTACACCAACCGCGCCATGAGCTTTATGATGCCGCTCATGATGCTCGTCATGAACTGCATCACCGTGCTCATCGTCTGGTTTGGCGCGCAGGGCGTGTCCGACGGCGTGATGCAGGTCGGCAACATGATGGCGTTTATCTCCTACACCATGCAGATCGTCATGGCGTTTATGATTCTCACCATGGTTTCGGTCATCCTGCCCCGTGCCGAAGTCGCAGCCGAGCGCGTGGAAGAGGTCATCACCTGCCCCACGAGTATCAACGACCCCGTCTCGCCCAAACTGCCCGCGGCCAGCGCGCCGCGCGGTGAGCTCACCTTCCGCGACGTGAGCTTCCAGTATCCCGATGCCCGCGCCGACGTCATTAGCGGCGTGAACTTCACCACGCATGCCGGTCAGATGCTCGGCATCATTGGCTCCACGGGCTCGGGCAAGTCCACGCTCGTGCAGCTGATTCCGCGCCTATACGACGTCACGGGCGGCAGCATTTCGCTCGACGGCATCGACGTGCGCGACATGACCCTTTCCGAACTGCGCCGCCGCATTGGTTACATCCCGCAGCAGGGGCGTCTGTTCTCGGGCACTGTCGAGAGCAACCTCAAGTTTGCCGGAGACATGGTGAGCGACGAGGACATGCACCGGGCAGCACGCATCGCCCAGGCCGAGGACTTTATCGCCGAGCGCGAGGGCGGCTACGATTCCCCCATCAGCCAGGGAGGCTCCAATGTCTCGGGCGGTCAGCGCCAGCGCTTGGCCATCGCCCGCGCCCTGGCCAAAAAGCCCGAGGTCGTGGTGTTCGATGACTCGTTTAGCGCCCTCGACTACAAAACCGACGCTCGCCTGCGCGAAGAGCTCGCCAAAAATGTTACCGATGCCGCGCTCGTGGTCGTGGCCCAGCGCATCGCGACCATCATGCACGCCGACCAGATCATCGTGCTCGACGACGGCCACGTAGTGGGCACCGGCACGCACGAGGAACTGCTGCACAGCTGCCCGGCGTACCTGGAAATCGCGCAGTCGCAGCTTTCCGCCGAGGAGCTGGGGCTTGCCCAAGAAGAAATTGCAGCTGTTATGGAAGGAGGCGAGCGCTAATGGCAGACGAGACCAAGACTCAGATTCCCAAGCCCACCCGTCAGCGTGGCCCCATGGGTCGCATGGGTGGCATGGGCCGCGGCGAAAAGGCCAAGGACTTTAAGGGCACCATGCGACAGTTGCTCGGCTATATCGGTCAACACAAGGTTGCCGTGCTTGCCGCCGTCGCCTTTGCCGTGTGCTCGGTCATCTTTAACATTGTGGGACCCAAGGTGCTCGGCCAGGTCACCACCAAACTGTTCGAAGGCCTGGTCGCCAAGGTCAACGGCACCGGCGATGTCGACTTTGCCTGGATCGCCAAGACGCTCGGCTTTTTGCTCTGCCTGTATCTGGCAAGCTCTATCTGCAGCCTGATCCAAGGCTGGCTCATGACCGGCGTCACGCAAAAGATTTGCTACCGTATGCGCAAGGAGATCGCCGCCAAGATCGCCGTCGTTCCGATGAGTTACTTCAACGGCCACAGCAAGGGAGACGTGCTCAGCCGCATCACCAACGACGTCGATACGCTCGGCCAGTCGCTCAACCAGAGCGTGACGCAACTCATCACATCGGTGACGCAGATTATCGGCGTGCTCGTCATGATGCTTTCGATCAGCCTGCCGCTTACCGGCGTCACCGTGCTCACGCTGCCGGCAGCAGCGATTATCCTGGCTGTGATGATTCACTTCTCGCAGCCGTACTTCCGAGAGCAGCAGCAGGTTCTGGGCACCGTCAACGGCATTATCGAGGAAGACTTTGCCGGCCAGAACGTCATCCAGGTGTTCGACCGCGCTGAGGCCTCGATTGAGGAGTTCGACCGTCAAAACGACCGCCTGTTTGTGAGCGGCTGGCGCTCGCAGTTCCTGTCGGGCCTGATGATGCCGCTTATGAGCTTGGTGGGCAACATGGGCTACGTGGGCGTCGTCGTGGTGGGCGCGCAGCTCGCGCTGACCGGCAATGCCACGCCCGGCGACATCCAGAGTTTTATCCAGTACGTTCGCAACTTTACGCAACCCGTGCAGCAGCTGGGCAACGTGAGCAACACGATGCAGTCGATGGCCGCTGCCACCGAGCGCGTATTTGAGTTCCTGGCCGCGCCCGAGGAGGAGCAGAAGGCCGACGCGCAGATTCCCGAGAAGCGCCCCGGCCATGTGGAGTTCGACCATGTCAAGTTTGGCTACACGCCCGACAAGACCATCATCCACGACTTTAGCTGCGAGGCGCAGCCCGGCCAGACCATCGCCATCGTCGGCCCCACCGGCGCTGGCAAGACCACGCTCATCAAGCTGCTGCAGCGCTTTTACGATGTGGATGGCGGTTCGCTACGTGTCGAGGGCATTGACGTGCGCGATTGGGACCGCGCGGCACTGCGCGGCGAGTTTGCCATGGTGCTGCAGGATACCTGGCTGTTCAACGGCACGATCCGCGAGAACATCCGCTACGGACGCCCCGATGCGACTGACGCCGAGGTCGAGGCCGCTGCACGCGCCGCGCGCTGCGACCACTTTATCCATACGCTCGCCGGCGGCTACGACTTTATGATCAATGAGGAGGGCACTAACCTGTCGCAGGGTCAGCGCCAGCTCGTGACCATCGCCCGTGCCATTTTGGCCGACCGCCCGGCGCTGATTCTGGACGAGGCGACCTCCAA
Organism: Collinsella aerofaciens; assembly: GCF_901212495.1. Taxonomy (GTDB): domain Bacteria; phylum Actinomycetota; class Coriobacteriia; order Coriobacteriales; family Coriobacteriaceae; genus Collinsella; species Collinsella aerofaciens_H. The sequence continues at coordinate 83,697 of NZ_CAAKNY010000070.1, forward strand.
CGTCGATACCCGTACCGAGGAGCTCATCCAGCGCGCCATGGATGCGCTGATGCAGGGCCGCACGAGCTTTGTCATCGCGCACCGCCTGTCCACGATCCGCAACGCCGACGTGATCCTAGTAATCCGCGACGGCGACATCGTCGAGAAGGGCACGCACGACGAGCTGCTCGCCCAGGGCGGCTTCTACGCCGACCTGTACAACTCGCAGTTCGACGAGGCGGCGTAAATTCTGCCGCAGGGAACGAATAACGCCCGAGAACGGGTGCGCAGGATGAACTGCGCACCCGTTTTTTCGTCCACGGCACTCGAATTAGCTCTCTTGGGGCCCGATTGACAGCCCCTTTCCGAACCCCGTGGCCAAAAAAGGTCAAATATGAGTACTGTTACATTTTTAGTAGCAGCCAAAACCGCCTCAAATGACCTCTTTACGGCCTCTAAACGCCTTCAAATTTATCAAAATGCCCGTTAGTATGCTTCTATGTGCCAACATTAAGGTTGATTTCCGATCCCAACCGAACACATT
>NZ_CAAKNY010000071.1 GCF_901212495.1 Collinsella aerofaciens
CGCCAGGAATTCGGCCACATGGCGCAGCAGGGAAGGGTCAGTCACCGCACTTTTGCCCTTCCCGCGCTCACGGTTGACAATATCACGCACGGCGATGGCCTCGTAGACTCCGGACATGTACGCCGAGTGCTGCGCCTGGGTCGTCGATAGGGATGCAATGGCTGGCATGCCCCCGTACTCAAGGTAACGAGTAAGCATGTCGTCGAAGAGAACGGGATCCCCCTCGGGAGTGAGAGCCACCGAAGTTCCCGATACGAACTCGATTCCGCAGAAGTCGACGAACTCGGAGAAGGACAGGGGCAGCATCT
>NZ_CAAKNY010000072.1:10-424 GCF_901212495.1 Collinsella aerofaciens
AACGTAGGTGCGACCCTTGTCCGACAGGCGCCCGCGAACGTAATCATAAAGCTGGTCCTCCGTCTTGATGCCCGTACCCTTGCTTTCCAGGTTGACGCTCACAAAGCCGCGGCCAGCGACTCCCTCAGACTCGATGGTTATCCTGATAAGATCGAGAAGGCTCGACTTGCCGCACCTGCGCACGCCCGTAATCACCTTGATGAGGTCGGTGTCACGGAAGAGCATCGCCTCCTCGAGGTATCTATCGCGGTTCCTGAGTCTGCTACCCTTCAAAAGCTGCTCCTAAAACTCGAATCTGGTTACACTTTTAGGAGTATCGTAACTCCACGCCACAAGATGAGCAAAGAGCGCACCTCGAGACGGATCGACCAAGGGGATTACGCACCTGCCGGGAGGCAGGGCAGCTTGCTCGAT
>NZ_CAAKNY010000073.1:8-304 GCF_901212495.1 Collinsella aerofaciens
ACGTGCATGCATTGAACGCAAAGACCCTCGTCGACCCTCAGCAGCTCGACCGCCGAGAAGTCCAACTTCTTTTTTGGCGGCAGCCTCCGAAACTGCCCAGTCGAAGTCCTCGCGAGTGACGGAATCGGGCAGGCGGATGTATGGGATGAAGTTGAAGTCGTCCTTCCGCGCATAATCGATCCCGACATCGGCACAGTCATGCCACCAGAAGCCCTCGACCGGCGGCACGACGAAGTCGAAATAGCCCTCGATCTCCCGCGGGCCCCTCTTCGACATCTTGATGGCATAGGCGACGC
>NZ_CAAKNY010000073.1:314-35656 GCF_901212495.1 Collinsella aerofaciens
ATAGCTCATAGACGGAACGACAGGATGCTCGGCTTGTCAGGCGGCCTGTAGAGCTCCCCGAACTCCTTCTTGAAATCGTACACTATCGCGACATACCTCCCTGAGCTTGGGTTTCCGCCGATATCCGACCAAATATAGCAATGGGCGCGGCTTCGTAAGACGCCGCGCCCATTGGCAAACATTATAGCATAGAATCGAACACCTGTTCTATTCCCACTCGATGGTCGCCGGCGGCTTGGACGTGATGTCGTAGCACACGCGGTTGGCGCCGGGAACCTCGGCCACGATGCGGCCCGAGATGCGGGCCAGCACGTCGTAGGGCAGCTTGGCCCAGTCGGCAGTCATGGCATCGCTGGACTCGACAGCGCGAAGGATAATCGGGCGCTGGTAGGTGCGCTCGTCTCCCATGACGCCGACGGACTTGATGTCGGGCAGGACCGCGAAATACTGCCAGCAGCTGTGCTCGGAGTTGCGCTCGCCGGTCTGCTCGAACAGGTGCTCGTTGTAGGCATCGAGCTCCTCGCGCACGATGGCGTCAGCGTTCTTGAGGATCTCGAGCTTCTCCTTGTCGACCGCACCGATAATGCGGATGGCCAGACCCGGGCCCGGGAAGGGCTGGCGGAACACAATGTGACCCGGCAGACCGAGCGCCAGACCAAGCGCGCGGACCTCGTCCTTAAAGAAGTGGTCGAGCGGCTCGATGAGGTCGAAGTGCACGCCCTCGGGGAACGGGATCAGGTTGTGGTGGCTCTTGATGGTGGCTGTCTTGCCGCCCGTCTTGCGAGCGCCAGACTCGATGATGTCGGGGTAGATGGTGCCCTGAGCCAGGTACTTGACCGGCTTGCCATCGGTCTCGAGCTGCTGCGCCACGGCGAAGAACTCTTTCCAGAACTGCGTACCGATGATGCGGCGCTTCTGCTCGGGCTCGGTCACGCCGGCCAAAAGCTCGGCATAGCGGTCCTCGGCGTGGACGTGGATAAAGTCAACGTCGAACTGCTTGGTGAAGACCTCCTCCACCTGCTCGGGCTCGCCCTTGCGCAGCAGACCGTGGTTGATGAACACGCAGGTCATCTGCTTGCCCACGGCACGGGCGCCCAGCGCAGCCACGACGGAGGAGTCGACGCCGCCGGACAGGGCCAGAATCACGCGGTCGTCGCCGACCTTCTCGCGGAACTCGGCCGTCATGGTCTCGGCCAGGTTGTCCATGCTCCAGTTGGGCTCCAGGCCGCAGATTTCAAACAGGAAGTTGCTCAGCAGCTGCTGACCGTACTCGGAATGCTTGACCTCGGGGTGGAACTGCGTGGTGAAGATCTTGCGCTCGACGCACTCCATGGCGGCAACCGGGCACACGTCGGTGCTGGCGGTAACGGTAAAGCCCTCGGGCACCTCGGAGACGGCGTCGCGGTGGCTCATCCACACGGTCTGCTCCATGGGCGTGGAGTTAAAGAGCTGGGCGCCGGCCGTGCGCGTGATGGTGGCGCGGCCGTACTCGCCCACCTCGGAGTGGCCGACCTTGCCGCCGAGCGTCACGGCCGTGATCTGATGGCCGTAGCAAAAGCCCAGGACGGGAAGGCCCAGGTCAAAGATGGCAGGATCGATGGATGGAGCGTCCTCGGCATACACAGAAGCCGGGCCGCCGGAAAGGATGAGCGCGGAGGCGTTCATCTCGCGAATCTCGTCGGCCGAGATGTCGCAGGGGACGATCTCGGAATACACGTTGAGGTCGCGGACGCGACGGGCAATGAGCTGACCGTACTGCGCACCAAAGTCGAGTACGAGGACCTTTGCGGAAGCCTTTTGATCCATGGTTCCCCCTCTTGTTGGCGGGGAGCCGGTGCCCACCCGCGTGAATGAACGAAAATAACTTTCATAGTGTACACGTTATATGGGGTTTCTCGTCCCTCGCAGCCATCAGCGCACGGCAAACGCACGACCTGGGCCCCTATTTGACGGCAATTGAAGTGTTACAAAACGTTACAGATGATGTAATACGTTTGAACATTGGACGCCCTGTGCCACAATACTGCCGAACGATTCTGCCTCTGCGGCGACAAATACGATAGGAATACCAGCATGAAGCGCATCCTTCTCATCGCCACGGGCGGCACCATCGCATCGACCGAGGACGGCAACGGCCTCTCCCCCGCCCTGACCGGTGAGGAGCTCGCCCAGAGCGTCCCCGAGATCTCGGGCCTCTGCGAGCTCGACGTCATGCAGCCCATGAACATCGACAGCACCAATATGCGCCCGAGTGACTGGATGCGTATCCGCGACGTCATCGTCGAGGGTTATGCCGACCACGACGGCTTTGTGGTCCTGCACGGCACCGATACCATGAGCTACACCGCGGCAGCGCTTTCCTATCTGATTCAGGACAGCCCCAAGCCCATCGTGCTCACCGGCTCGCAAAAGCCCATGGGCAACCCCTTTACCGATGCCAAGCTCAATCTGTACCAGAGCCTGCTCTATGCGGTCGACGAGCATTCGCACGATGTCTCAATCGTGTTTGGCGGTGTGGCCATTGCCGGCACGCGCGCCCGCAAGCAGCGCACCATGAGCTTCAACGCGTTCATTAGCGTCAACTATCCGCCCATCGCCTACATCCGAAACGACCGCATCGTGCGCAACGGGCTTCACGGCACGCATCAGAATGAGAGCCCGGTTCGTTTCTACGACAGTATCGACCCGCGCGTGTTTGTCCTTAAGCTCACGCCCGGCGTGAATCCGGGCATTCTCGACGCCCTTGCCGATAGCTACGACGCCGTGATTCTGGAGACCTTTGGCATTGGCGGTATTCCCGAGTTTGGCGAGTCCGGTGAGTCATTCCAGGAGACAATTTTCCGCTGGGTCGATTCGGGCCGCACCGTCGTTATGACAACACAGGTCCCCGAAGAGGGCCTCGACCTGGGCGTTTATGAGGTCGGCCGTGCCTACGCCGACCATCCGGGTATTTTACGCGGCGACGACATGACCACCGAGACGCTCGTGGCCAAAACTATGTGGGCACTCGGCCAGTCACGCGATGCGGCCGAGATTCAGCGCCTGTTCTACAGCCAAGTCAACCACGACCGCGTCCCGATGGCATAGTTCAGTTGTCGACGGGTATCCCCTATTCGATACCCTCGAGAAGTTCTGACACCGTCATGCCGAGTGCGGGCGCGATCTTAAATAGAACCTTGAGCGTGAAATTTGCCGTCCCATCTTCGATTCGGTCGAGGTAGGGTCGGCTGATTCCTGCTGCCACGCAAAAATCGACCTTGGAGATACCAAGGGCCTTGCGCGTCTCTTCGACCCGCCTACCAAGAATCTGTTTCGCACGTTCGTCCATGCAGCCGAGTTTGAAATGGAGCCGAACATAAACGTAAACTATAGTTTACGTTTTTCCGAATACACAGGAGTTTTCTATGTCGGGTTCTTCGGTCCGCATGTACCGAGCCACGCTTCGCACGAACAGCGCGCCGCCCAAGCTCGTCGTCGTTGAAGCAGAATGCTTTTCGCCCGATGAGCGCACAGCATTTGCATTGCTATCGAGTCGCGTCGCCGCCGTTCTGGTCCCTTGCCCGGCGCAAGGTGAACTTGCCATGCAATGCCAAGCGCACGGCTGCTCGCTCAATCAGGCTGCCGTAATCGCAACCAGCCAACGCGGCCTGCCGCTCCTTTTAGAAGCCGGCATAGCGCTCGCCCTTCGCGGCGCCGGATACGAAAACGAGGCCGCCGCCGATGTGGTCTTTCAACCACGATCGAGCGGCGGCCTCGCAGCGGCCATCGAATATGCTTGCAGGCTCGCTGCCTAAAGGGGCGAGCTAAAAGCCCAGACCAAAGCCCGTGCCGGTAATCGCTGAATACATAAAGTAGACGTTGATCACATTTAGGAACACGCCTGTGATGCAGCCGTTGCGCAGGTAGCGCTCGCACACGATGCGCGCCATGGCGGCGGAGTCATCATTGTTTTTAGCCTGGCGTCCCGCCGTAAAGTACGTCGCCGCGCCGAGTAGCAGATTGAGCACCGGCAACGCCAGCAACTCGTAGCTCTTGCCCCAACGCGTCACCTCGCCGGCTGCGTTAAATTTCGTTGCCACCTCGGGACCAATGTTGGGGATCACAAACGTCGCGACCACTAGCGGAAGCACCGCAAGCACCAGCAGCGCGATGCCCATGTAGCCGGCTTTTTTTCCAAATTTGAACATGTGCGCCGTCCTTACACGTTAAAGCGGAAATGCACGACGTCGCCATCGGCCATGACATACTCTTTGCCCTCGATGCGCAGCTTACCGGCAGCCTTGGCGCCCTGCTCGCCACCGAGCTCGATGTAGTCGTTGTAGCCAATGACCTCGGCCTTAATAAAGCCGCGCTCAAAGTCGGTGTGGATGACGCCGGCGGCCTGCGGGGCGGTCGCGCCCTGGCGAACCGTCCAGGCCTTGACCTCCATCTCGCCGGCCGTAAAGAACGACTGCAGGCCGAGCAGCTTGTAGGCAGCCTGAGCGAGCACGTCCAGGCCGGGCTGCTCCAGGCCCAGGCTCTCCAGATAATCGGCGGCGTCCTCGGGGTCGAGCTCGGAAAGCTCGGCCTCGATCTTGGCACAGATGGGCAGCGGCTTAACACCATCGATGGGCGCCAGGTCTTCGCTGAGCATATCCTCGTCCACGTTGGCCACATACAGGATGGGCTTCATGGTGAGCAGGAACAAGCCCTTGGCGGCGGCACGCTCCTCGTCGGTCATCTCCATGGATGCGGCGCGCTTGCCCTCGTTGAGCCAGGCGAGTAGGCGCTTGGCGACCTCGAACTTGGGCATGAGTTCCTTGTCGCGCTTGGCCTCCTTCTCGAGCTTGGGCAGCTGCTTCTCGAGCGTGCCCATGTCGGCCAAGATGAGCTCGGTCATGATAGTGTCGGCATCGCCGGCGGGATCGACGAACTCGCCCGTGCGGCCCACCTCGCGCATGACGTTGGGGTCCTTAAAGTAGCGCACGACCTCACAGATGGCGTCGGTCTCGCGAATGTTGGCCAGGAACTGGTTGCCCAGACCCTCGCCCTCGTTGGCGCCCTTCACCAGGCCCGCGATGTCGACGAACTCGACCGTCGCCGGCACAATGCGGCCCGGGTTGACGATGTCGGCGAGCTTTTGCAGGCGGTTATCGGGCACGTCGACGATGCCCACGTTGGGGTCGATCGTGGCAAACGGGTAGTTGGCGGCAAGGCCGGTCTTTTTGGTAAGCGCGGTGAACAGCGTCGACTTGCCCACGTTGGGCAGGCCCACGATACCGATGGAAAGGGACACGACAGCTCCTTTTGGTACAGGTACTTCAAACTGCATAAGTATAGCGCCGCCGCAGCATCCGGGCGAATCCGGACACCGCGGCGGCGCAAATGAAGCAGAGATTGGGGACGCTGGCTAGTCCGCGAGTTTCTCCACCTGGTCGAGCATCTTGCCAAGCTTGGCCTTTGCCTCAGCCTTGACCTTCTCGGCCTCTTCATGAGCCTTCGCCTTCTGAGCGGCCTTTTCCTCGGCCTCGGGGTCGACAACGACCAGATTGGACGCATCGTGCTCGACCAACTTGAGCGCATGCTCGGGACACACCTTGACACAGGCGCCGCAACCTAGGCAATACGTGGATTCCAGTGCAAAGCGACCGCTTCCCACCAAATCACAGGCAAACGTGGGGCACACGTTGACGCACTCGCCGCACGACGTGCACTTGTCAAAATCGCACTCAGGCGTGCTCACCATCATGTTCTGGGCAAGCTCGGGGTGGTTTTGAAGCGTTGAGAGCACCAGCTGCCGCCCATGGGTGAGCGAACGGCGACGCTTGGCCGTCGTGGTGCCGCACATGGTGTTGAGCGTACGCTCGAGCTGCGTGATCTGGTGACGGTGGGCCTTCAACTTCTGCGTCACCGAGGCCAGCGCCGCCGTCGCCGGATTGAGCTTGGTCACTGTCAGGCCCGTCGTGCGGGCGATCTTTTCCATGTACTCCTTGCGCTCGTACTCGCGAAGCTTATGGCACTTGAGGCTCTTGGGGTCGACCTCCAAGCCCATACCCGTGCCAGACCACTCCTCGGCCTTCGCAATCGCCTCGCCCAGAATGTCCTCACCACCGGTGTTGCGGCACTTATCGCACACGCCCAGCGGCAGGTAGACGCTCACGTTGGGATAGTCGGCCAGCACCGAGAACCATGTCTCGGCCGTAATATCTCCCACGCAGGCAACGACGACCTCGTTTTCGCGCGGCATGCGCTTGAGGGCGCGCGTGCAGGTGACGTAAGCGGTCTCGTGGCTCGTAGCAGCAGAGACAATGTTGTCATACAGGTTTTTAGGCGCCAGGCGCGGCGAGATGATCGCCTCGGTCGGGCAGGCAGCGGCGCACAGGCCGCACTTGCGACAGGAGTCGAGGATCTCAATGGCGTCTTCTTCGACCTCGATAGCGTTGACCGGGCACACGTCCATGCACGCGGTGCAGCCGCTCTTTTCGTTTTTGCAGGTCAGACACGGAATGGTGTTGCCGCGCGGGCGCTCCTTGTAGTCGGCAGGATTCCACTGCGGCGCCGACGGATCGAGTGCATCGGTCACGCCGCCGAGCGGGTTTTTAAGAAAGTCGAAACCCTTGCTGATCTCGATAATGTCATCAAACAGATCGTGTTCCTGCGCCATGCGCGGCCCCTCCCTGAGCAGTGCAAACAAGCAAGAGTTAATGATACGCTATCGGCCCACGCCTCGGGCAAATTACACGCGGAGCACCTTTGCGGCAAATAGCCCATGGCCTATCGCCGCCTCGATTGCACAAGGTCAATCAAGCGCCAAACTATGCCTCGCGCATGAGCTCAACGAGCTTTTGCCTGGTCACCCTTGTCTGCTCGTTGGCTATATTGCGTTCGTTTCTAAAGGCCGCATCCGCAACGCTCATCAGGTCGGCATCGGAAATCTCGCCAAGGCCCAGCTCCGCGAGCGTCGTCGGCAGGCCGACGCGCTGGCAAAACTCGAGCACCTGATCAAGCTCGGGCGCACGCTCCAGGCGCAGCTGCACCACCAGACCAAACGCTACGGCCTCACCATGCATGGCCTTGCACTCGGGCAGAATCGTCAGACCGTTGGCGATGGCATGCGCCAACGCCAAGCCACCGCTCTCAAAGCCGACGCCCGAGAGCAGAATATTGCACTCGATCAGGCGCTCAACCGCCGGCGATATACGCCCCTTTTTGAGATCGCGCTTGGCAGCGACGCCGCACTCCATGAGTGTGTCATAGCAGGCACGAGCCGCAACCAAGGCCAAGTGCCCCGGCGCGCCACCGTGCTCGTTGGCGCCATGTGCCGCGGCGCACGAACGCGCCTCGAAGTACGTTGCCAGCGCGTCGCCCATACCGGCAACCGTCATACGCAGCGGGGCTGCCGCGACCACGTTGGTATCGACCACGACCAGGTCAGGGTTCTTCTCGAGCATCAGGTAGCGGTCGAACGACCCGTCCTCGTGATACAGCACCGAGATCGCGCTGCACGGACCGTCCATCGAAGCCGCCGTGGGGCACACGCACAACGGCAGCTCAGCATAAAACGCAACGGCCTTGGCGATATCGAGCATCTTGCCGCCACCGATACCCACCACCATGTCGCAATACTCGGCCTGGGCTTCCTTAGCCATTTCGACAACGGCCTCTTCCGTACACGGACCGTCATAGATCTTAAAGAACGGCTCGCTTAGATTTTCGTCCAGAAATCCATCGACGATCTGCTTGCACAGCCGATCCTCGGTGCCCTGGTCAAACAAGACATAGGCAGCGCAGCCCAACCATGACAAATACCTGCCCTGACGCGAAAGTTCGCCCGGCCCTTGAACATACTGGCCGGGACCGCCATAAACCATAGGAAGCGCCATACGAGAATCCGCCCTTTCACTCACTCGACATTGGTGCAAACTAACCCGATCCCCTTGCACCAACTTGGTGCGATGGGGATAGGTTAGTTTGCACCATAGCAAAAGGGGACAAAGTCATCTGCTGGCTTTGCCCCCTTCCTTAGCTTGATTTACTCATCCATAAGGTAGTAGTGGCCCAGCGCGTCGGCGCCCAGGATGGCGTTTGCGACTATCTCGGGCGTCACCTCAAACGGCATGTTGCACATGGTGTCCTCGGGCGCGCACGCGGCCTCGGCAACAATCATGGCCTGCTCGCGCGTCACCTCGGCAACACCAAGCTCCTTCATCGTGACCGGCAGGCCCAGCTCAATGCAGAACCCCAAGACTTCCTCGAGTTTCTCAGTCGGGGCATCCTCGAGTACCAGCTGGACGATGGTGCCGAAGGCGACCTTCTCACCGTGATACATGCCATGGCACTCGGGCAGCATCGTCAGACCATTGTGGATGGCATGAGCAGCAGCAAGGCCCGAGCTCTCAAAGCCAATGCCCGAAAGCAGCGTATTGGCCTCGATGATATGCTCGACGGCAGGCGTGAGCGCACCCTTCTCCAGCGCGACCTTGGCCTTGACGCCATCGGCCATAAGCGTCTCGTAGCAGAGCTTGGCGAGCGCCAGGCCGGCCATGCCGCCCTTGCCGCCAGCGCAGGTGCCACCGTCGGCATCATGCGTCGCCTGGGCCTCAAAGTAAGTTGCGAGCGCATCGCCCATACCGGAAACCGTCAGGCGCACCGGGCTCGCCGCGATAACCGTCGTATCCATCAGGACAATGTTGGGGTTTGCCTTAAGGAAGAGATATTTATCGAACTGGCCGTCGTCGGTGTAGAGCACCGAAAGCGCCGAACACGGGGCATCGGTCGAAGCAATGGTGGGGCAAATGATAACCGGGGACTCCAGGTAGTAGGCGACGGCCTTCGCGGTATCGAGGATCTTGCCGCCGCCGACGCCGACGATGATGTCGCAGCCGTTGTCGCGAGCGAGCGCCACCAAACGGTCGACCTCGCCCTTGGAGCACTCGCCGTTAAAGTCCTCAAACAGCAGCTCGGCCTTGGCCTCGGCAAAGCCGCCCTCGATCTTGGCGCCGACGCGCTTCTTGCCCGAAGGCGTCACGATGACGAGGGCCTTAGCGCCGAGTGGCTCGACATAGGAGCCGAGCTTGGCCAGCTCGTCCGGGCCCTGGATGTACTTGCTGGGGCTATTGAAGATTGCAGCCATGTTTATCCCATCCTCTAATAATTAAAAAGAAAGGGGCTCCGTACGGATACGTGCGGAGCCCCTCCTTACGATAACAAGAGTCGATTAGAAATCGATGTCGGTGTCGTAGTAGCAGGCCTTGAGGATCTTCTCGAAGTCGGCAGCCTTGGTCTCACGCGGGTTCTCGGGCGTGCAGGCGTCGGTCTCGGCGTTCGCGGCGATCTCGGGCAGCTTGGCGAGGAACTCCTCCTCGGAAACCATCTGCGGGTTCTCGGCGTCGACCTTCACGCCGCCGTTGGCGTAGTCCTTGATGGACTGCGGAATGTTGAGCTGATCGTTGAGGTCGCGAATCTTCTGGACGAGCGCGGCGATGAGCTCCTCGTTGGTCTCGCCGGGAAGGTGCAGGATCTCCTTGGCCACGTAAGCGTAACGCTCGGCAGCACGCGGGTCCTTGGAGTTCCACTGGATGACCTTGCCCAGGTACATGGCGTTGGCTGCACCGTGGATGATGTGGCCGTTCTCGAAGGCAGCACCGGTCTTGTGAGCCATAGAGTGAACGATGCCCAGCAGGCCCGAGGAGAAGGCGATACCGGCGATGCACTGAGCCTCATGCATGTGCTGACGGGCCTCATGGTCGCCAGCATAGGACTTGGGCAGCCACTCGACGATCTCGCGGATGCCGTGCAGAGCGTTGGCGTCGGTGAACATAGAGGCGAAGGTGGAAACGTAGGCCTCCATGCAGTGGGTCAGAGCATCCATGCCGGTGTGAGCGCACAGCTTGGCGGGCATGGTGTAGGTGAGCTCGGGGTCGACGATGGCGACATCAGGGGTGATGTTGAAGTCGGCCAGCGGGTACTTGATGCCCTTGGCGTAGTCGGTAATGACGGAGAAGGCAGTGACCTCGGTAGCGGTGCCGGAGGTAGAGGAGATGGCGCAGAAATGAGCCTTCTGACGCAGCTCGGGGAAGCTGAACGGCTGGATGATGTTATCGAAGGACTCCTCGGGATACTCGTAGAAGACCCACATGGCCTTAGCGGCATCGATGGGCGAGCCGCCGCCGATAGCAACGATCCAGTCGGGCTCGAAGTCCCGCATGGCGGCTGCGCCCTTCATGACGGTCTCGATGGAGGGATCGGACTCGACGCCCTCGAAAAGCTGAACCTCCATGCCGGCCTCTTTGAGGTCGGCCTCAACATCCTGCAAGAACCCGCCGCGGCGCATAGAGCTGCCGCCAGAAACGATGATGGCCTTCTTGCCCTTGAGGTTCTTCACCTCGTGGCGAGCTCCCTCACCAAAGTACAGATCGCGAGGATTGGTAAAACGTCCCATGCTGTGCCTCCTAAACAAGCCCCTCTTAGACTTGCGTATATAACGGAGCACCCGATTGGCTCCGTTAGGACCGTTTTGCGCGTTGTCGGCGATGACAATGCGCGATGTCTAAACGTCTCAACGCTCAGACAAACACTATTTTACCGTTCGAGTTGGTCAGTTATTCACCTAAAGCCGCCAATGATGAAACGTTTTTTCTATCCTTGGAACCTCTTGCATTGCGGTCATTGCCCCAAGCTGGGCAAACGTTTTATCAAGGTTGACCATATGCCTCAGGCGGCATCGCGACGCTCCAAAACGTAAACCGTTCGCCGCCCAAAATCGACCGCTTACGGCACCGCGATACGAGTCGTATGGCCAGCGTGCAGACACCTGTCTAACAACCGCCTTCGTGGTGCAACAGTGCATGTCCGAGCGCGGCTCCCCCGGCACGTCACATGCGGGTAAACTAGGACGTTATATAGAGACGTTTGAACCCTAACCGCAGCAAAGGAGGCCCCATGGCATTCGATCCCATTCAAGAGGATTGCCATCGCCTCGTTCTTGAGGCCTTGCGCCGCGACAATATCCCACTCACCGACGGCCCCGCCGTAGAGCGTCTGTTGGATCAATTCACCCGCAACCCCGCACCGCTCATCGTGCACGACCGCGACCGCGCCGGACATCTGATTGCCAAAGTAGTCGAGACCGTCGACTACCGCATTCCCTTTATCCCTGACGATACCCAGGCCGAGCAAGAAGAGACCGCTGCCGAGAACATGCTCCGCGAGGCGGCCGCACTCGATCCGGCCAACTGGGATGCCCAGCGCATGCTGACGGCGCTCACCGCCGAATCCAACGAGGAATACGTGCAGTATCTGGTGTCCAAGTGCGACGAAGTGGAGCACGATCTGGCGCTCAAGATTGCCTCGGCGCAGGACCCCTACGAGCGTGAGGCCGCAGGCGACCTGGCCCGCCGCCCCTACCTGCGCTGGCTTGCCGCCTTGGCGTCGCGCGCCCTCATTAGCGGCCGCTATCGCATGTCGCTCGAAGCCGCAAACCGCAGCCTCGACTTTGCCCCCAACGATCCCGCCGGCATTCGCCACACCGCGATGCTCGCCATGGCAAAGCTCGAATACCCCGCCGAGGAGCTCAAGCGCTTTCGCTCTGCCCACTCCGTACCCTATCTTGCCAACACGCCGCTGCGCCGCCGCCCCAAGGATGCGGAGCGCGACTTGGACCCGTGGACGCTCATTGCGCTGATGAGCGCTGCCTGGCGCGAGTTGGACTACGAAGGCGCCGAGCACTACCTGCGTATCCTCGCGCGCTCGTGCCCGCACGCAGCCGAGGCACTTTACTTCCAAACCGAGTTTCCCGATGGCGTCTATGCCCGCGTCAACGTAGGTCCGGGCTCTACCGATGAGCTTGTCCTTGCGCTGTCCGAGGCGACACCGGTGCTGCAGGAGGGCCTGGGTGCCCCCGACAACGCCAGCTTTGCCGCCTGGGTCGCCACCAACGATATCGTGCGTTCCCAGATCGACGAGCGCATCCTGCACGCGGCCGAGCAGGGCTTGCCGTTTAAGGGAGGAGACCTCTAATGGATCCGAGCGTCTACATCCCCGCCTACCTGGAGCGCACCTATCTGGCATCGCACCCCGAGCTCACCGATGCGGCACGCGAGCTTGTCCATAACGACATGAGCGCGAATCCCCAAAAGTATGCGCAGTCCGATCATGCCCAGGCGCTGCTGTCCTATGCCGGTGTTCATCGCCACCTGCTCGACGAGCTCCATCGCATCGAGGACATGGGCAGCGACGAGGAGTTTGAGCAGACGCGCAATCGCCTGTTCGACGACATGCGCGACGAACTGCTCAAGATTGTTCGCGTCGATGCGCTGGCCGTCGATGCCCAGTTGCTCGCCATCATTTTGGCGGACACGCCCGTCGATGCCTGCCTGGGCGACCTGATGAAGCTCGAGGCGAGCACGACCGACTACCTGCAACAGAGCATGCCCGGGTTTGATATGGAGGCCCCACACTACTGGGCCAATAGTGTTTTAGTCGACGGTATCACCGCAGCAGACCTTACCGTGAGCGAGCCGGCGCTTATCGGGTGGCTCCACACGCTCGAGGCCATCTCGCAGCTGTGCATGGCGAGCGCTCGCTACCGTGCTGCCGCCAACTATTCTCACCGCGTTCTTAAGGCGGAAGGCTATCCCACCCGAGCCGCAGGCACCGTGCTGCTCGCCCTCGCCCGCCTGGAGGATCAGGATGGTTTTTTTGCCCTGGCCCACCAGCTCGAGGAACAGATGGGGGCCGATGCCCTCGAGAACTCCCCCTGGTACCTGCTCGCCCGCACGATCTTGCTGTTCAAAACGAACAAGATGCGCCCGGCGACACGCGCGCTACGCGAGTTTGCCAACCGCTGCGAGGGCGGTGCATTCTTCTTGCTGAACCCCATGTACCAGACGCCGTATCTCCCCTGTCGACCCGAGCCGCGCGACCCTTGGGACCTTTCGCACCAGGCCGTTTGGGAAGCCGACGGCATCATCTCGGATACCCCCGACTTTGCCCCCTGGGCCAATGCCTGCGAAGACGTTTCGCAGCTTGCCCAGGAGTTTGCGCGCCGCTACGGCTTTTAGCGACGCGATCGCCCCGACTATGCCATCTACGTTAGGAACGGCTTCATGAATCTCCGCTCATCTCTCGCCTGCACCTCGAGCGATATCGCCCGCTGGGGGCTGCGCTCCGTCCTTAAGCGCCAGGGCGGCGTGCTTCCCGGCCGCATCGCCATGAAGATCGACCCCGAGCTGCTAAGCGACCTCGCCGGCCTGGTCGACCTCAGCGTGGTGATCACCGGTACTAATGGCAAGACCACCACCTCCAACCTCATCGCCGACGCCGTTGCCGCCAGCGGTGCCACTGTGGTATGCAACCGTGCCGGCAACAATATGGAGCCTGGTGTGGTGGGTGCTCTGCTCGAGGCCCGCGACGGCCTTAAGCACACCAGCAGCGGCAAGCGCGTGGGCGTTTTTGAGTGCGATGAGCTTTACACCGTACGCGTTCTGCCCAAGCTCAAGCCGACGTACTTTGTGCTGCTCAACCTGTTCCGCGACCAGCTAGACCGCTACGGCGAGATCGACCATACCCAAGACGTCATCGCCCATGCGTTAGAGCTCTCGCCGACAACAACGCTCATCTACAACGCCGACGACCCGTTGTGCGCCTCGATTGCCGCGCGCGTTCCCAACGCGAGCATTGCCTTTGGCATCGACGGCGCCACGGGCACCGAGTCCGATCGCATTAGCGACTCGCGTTTTTGCTCTCAGTGCAACGCGCCGCTGGAGTACGACTATGTGCAGTACGGACAGCTTGGCGCATACCATTGCCCCTCGTGCGGCTGGGCACGCCCTGGGCTTGTCCGTCGCGTGACGGGCGTGAAGCTCGGCTGCGACGGCTATGGCTTTGACCTGGTCTTTGGATCTGCGCCCGACGCGGCTGCCGTACACATCGCCACACGCTACAACGGACTGTATATGGTCTACAACGTAGCCGCGGCCTTCTTCGCCGCCCACGAGCTGGGCGTGAACACCGCACGCCTGCAGCCCACGCTCGACGCCTACGTGCCAGCAGGTGGTCGCATGGGCCGTTGGAATATCGCCGGCCGAACCGTCGAGGCCAACCTGGCCAAGAATCCCGTAGGCTTCGATCGACAAATCCAGTCCATCAAGACGGCAGGTGGCAGACTCTGCGCTTTCTTCCTCAACGACAACGACGCCGACGGCCACGATGTCTCGTGGATCTACGATGTCGACTTCGAGCGCATCGCCGACACGCCGGGTCTTGTCGCCTTTGCCGGAGGTACGCGTGCGCACGACATGCAGGTACGCCTCAAGTACGCCGGCATCGATGCCGCGATTATCTCGGACGTCGCGCAGGCAATTGGCGCCGTGGCAGACGAGGCTGCTGGCGACACTTTCTACGCCGTCGCTAACTACACGGCCTTTCCTCCGCTGGTCAAGGAGCTCGACGGGCTTAAGGGTACCGATGCGGCCACGGTTGCTGCCCGCGCCGTAGCCCGTGCCGACGGCAGCGCTCTTCCTGTCGGCATCGCGCCAGTCGAGCTTTCGCGCCCGCTGCGCATCGTCTATCTGTACCCCGATGCCCTTAACCTCTACGGCGACGGCGGCAATGTCATCGCCCTCGAGCGCCGTTGCGCCTGGCGTGGCATTCCCGCGCGTGTAGACGAGGTCCGTATGGGCGAAACGCTTGATTTGACCGATGCCGATATCGTCATGATGGGCGGCGGCTCCGACCGCGACCAGCTAGCCGTGGCGCACGAGCTGCTCGCTCAAAAAGACAAGGTCGCGGCCTATGTTGAGGATGGCGGCTCGCTGCTTGCCATCTGTGGCAGCTATCAGCTGCTCGGCCGTTCGTACTATATGGGCGAGGATCGCATCGAGGGCCTGGGGGTCATTGCCGCCGAAACCGTACGCGGCTCCGACCGTCTGATCGGCAATGTAGCCGTCAAAACCGATCTGGCACCTGAGCCCTTTGTGGGATTCGAGAACCACGGCGGCCGCACTCTGCTCGACGCAGACGCCACGCCACTCGGAACGTCCGTCGTCACGGGCACCGGCAACAACGGCGACGATGGCTTTGAGGGTCTCATCTACAAGGGCGTCATCGGCACCTACCTGCACGGGCCGGCACTGCCTAAAAACCCCGAGCTCGCTGACTGGCTCATTACCCACGCCCTCGATCGCCGCGGCGATGCCCAGGCCACAGCCCTGCTGCCGCTCAAATCCCTCGACGACACCTACGAGCACGCCGCCCACGACGCCGCGATGAAGCTCCTCCCCTAACGCCCCGCCACCACAAAGGGACAGGCGCCTTTGTGGTGGTTTTAACCCGCCACGGTAGTTTGTCTCGATCTGTAACAGGTAGAGCCGATTTGCCCGCCCAGATGTTACAGATTGAGATATTTGCAAATCGGAATAGAAGCCTACTCCTTTGTGGTGGTTTTTCAATCTGCCAACGATATGCGAACAGATAAAAAAGTCTGCTATACTCTTTCCCGCTGTCCCCATCGTCTAGCGGCCAAGGACGCCACCCTTTCAAGGTGGATATCGCGGGTTCGAATCCCGCTGGGGGCACCATTTAAATAAAGAAGCCCGTTACCCCCGCGGTGACGGGCTTTTTGCTACCCATGCGCCGGGATTCGAACCCGACAGGGTGCGAAGCTGAGGAAACGCGCAAGCGTTTCCCAGCGCAGCACGCAAGGAGCGAAGCGACGCAGCGAAGGCGGGCGGCGCCAGCCGCACGCGGATATCCCGCTGGGGGCACCATTTAAATTAAGCAGCCCGTTAGCCCCGCGATGACGGGCTTTTTGCTACCCATGCGCCGGGATTCGAACCCGACAGGGTGCGGATCCCGGCATCATCGCAAGGCCTGTGGGCAAAAAACAGCAAATATGAGTACTGTTACCATTTTAGTAACAGCGATTTCATGCCTTCAGAAGGCGATTTAGACGTCAGGCATCCTACGGCGGAAGAATTGCAGACGTTTATCAGCGTTTATCAGCTAAGTACTTGGACATATGTTGCGTAACACTGCACATTTTGCAAATTTCTAATGCTACAGGAGTTGTGCCAGTACTCATATTTGACGTTTTTTGCCCACAACCCTTTAGACCTAGGCAAATCGGCGGCAAAACGGACTTCAAAGCTTCCTTCGCAAACAAAACCGGGGCCCGCATGACGCGGACCCCGGCTCAATACCGTGACGATATGTCAGTTACGCTCTACACGTAGAACAGGATGTCGTCGTAGGTCGGGACCGGCCAGTAGTCGGCAGCCACGATCTCCTCCATGGCGTCCACAGCGGCGCGCAGCGTAGCCATAGCGGGAGCGACCTCGTGCGCGTACACGTCAGCCTGCTCCTGGCCATCAAGAGCCTCGGCCTTCTGATGCACGGCATCGAGGGCCTTGATGGAGTCGTTGATGGTGGTAATACCGTTGCAGAGCTTGTTGAGCGTGTTCTGCTCGCACTGCATGGCGGCCTCGGCGCCGGCGGCGCGGATAGCCTCAAGACCCTTAGCGACCTTGGTGGCATAGGCGGTGATGACCGGACGATAGGTACGACGTGCCTCGCGAATCATCGTGGTAGCCTCGATGTTCATGAGCTTGTTGTACTTCTCGAGCTTGCAGTCGTAGCGGCACTGGACCTCGGCCTTGGTCAGAACGCCCATCTCCTCAAAGAGTGCGATGGCCTTATCGGAAACAAAGGCGGGCAGAGCGTCGGCGGTAGTCTTGTTGTTGGCAAGGCCGCGCTTCTCGGCCTCGACGGGCCACTCGTCGGAGTAGCCATCGCCGGAGAACAGAATGCGCTGGTGGTCGGTCAGGACCTTCTTGCAGTACTCGAGTGCGGCGTCCTGGAACTCGTCCGCAGGCGTGCCCTCAAGGGCATCGGCGAAGGACTTGAGCGACTTGGCGACAGCAGCGTCGAGGACCATGTTGGGGTCGGAAACGTTCTGCTCGGAGCCGCAGGCACGGAACTCGAACTTGTTGCCGGTAAAGGCAAACGGAGAGGTACGGTTACGGTCGGTGTTGTCCTGCATGAGCTTGGGCAGGGCATCGGCGCCCAGATCGAGCACGCCATGGGTGGCGTGGACGGAAGCCTTACCGTCGATAATCTTCTCAACGACCTCGGTGAGCTGGTCGCCCAGGAAGATGGAGACGATCGCCGGAGGAGCCTCGTTGGCGCCCAGACGGTGGTCGTTGCCGGCCGAGGCAACGGAAGCACGCAGGAGCTCCTGGTAGTTATCGACGGACTCGATCACCGCGGTGAGGAAGACGATGAACTGCAGGTTGTCGAGCGGGGTATCGCCCGGATCGAGCAGGTTCTCGGACTCGGTACCGATAGACCAGTTGTTATGCTTGCCGGAGCCGTTGATGCCGTCGAAGGGCTTCTCGTGCAGCAGGCAGACCAGGTCGTGACGGGAGGCGATGAGCTTCATCTTCTCCATCATGACGAGGTTCTGGTCGATGGCCTCATTGACCTCCTCGTAGACCGGCGCGAGCTCGTGCTGGCAGGGAGCGACCTCGTTGTGCTTGGTCTTGGCGGGAATGCCAAGCGCCCAAAGCTCCTCGTCCAGGTCCTTCATGTAGGCCGAGACGGTGGGACGGATAGCGCCAAAGTAGTGCTCCTCGAGCTCCTGACCCTTGCAGGGGTTGGCGCCAAAGAGGGTACGGCCGGTGATGACCAGGTCCTTGCGCTTGCGGTAGGCGTCCTTCTTGATCAGGAAGTACTCCTGCTCGTCGCCGACGGAGGGCACGACCTTCCTGGGGGTCTTACCGAAGAGGGCCAGGACGCGCTTGGCCTCGCGATCGAGCGCGGTCATAGAGCGCAGCAGCGGGGTCTTCTTGTCCAGGGCCTCGCCGGTGTAGGAGCAGAAAGCCGTGGGAATGCACAGGACCTCGTCCTTAATGAAGGCGGGGCTGGTGGGGTCCCAAGCGGTGTAGCCGCGGGCCTCGAAGGTGGCGCGCAGGCCGCCGTTGGGGAAGCTGGAGGCGTCCGGCTCGCCCTGGATCAGGTTCTTGCCCGTGAACTTGGTAATAGCAGTGCCGTTGTGGTTGGGCTCCAGGAAGCTATCGTGCTTCTCGGAAGTAATGCCCGAAAGCGGCTGGAACCAGTGAGCGTAGTGCGTAGCGCCCTTGGAGATGGCCCAGACCTTCATGGCGTGAGCGACGGCATTGGCCACGTCCAGGTCGAGCGGCTCACCGTCCTCGAGGGTTGCAGCGAGGCGCTTCCAAATGTCCTTGGGGAGGTAGTCCTTCATGACTTCCTCAGAGAACACCATGGTCCCGAAGCGGTCAGTAAGATCGGCCATACGGAACTCCCTTCGTATCGGCACCGCGTGAGATGCGGTGTTGATTACTAACGAACGAGTCATAGATTAGGCTCGTCGTGTTTCCGCAACATTACCGTTATGTTGCTGTCACGAAACCAATCAATGAGGTTACCGCATCGCGGCAGCGTTGCCACCCTCAGCAGCCAATCAACTGTATAAATTGCAGACCTCCCCCCACGGTTTAACGGTCGTCAATCTAGGATGGGGCTCTATTAACTGGTATTTTGCATCAGATGCCATTCAATATAGCCCCATCCCAAATTGACTGTTCTGTTATAGGAAATGCCGATAGCAAGACATCTTTGATTGGTATCCCTAAATAGCGAGTAAAACTCCACCGTGGCACAGTGGTGCTGTAGAATCCTTACAATACATTGCACTAAATATCTAAAGGAGCACGATATGCGCGTCGACGAGGTTTTTAAGCAGACAGCATCCCAAGGCACCACGCCCGTTTCGTTTGAGATGTTCCCGCCCAAGGGCGAGCTGACCCTCGACACGGCTCGCAAAGTGGCGGGCAACCTGTGCAAGCTTTCACCGAGCTTTGTCTCGGTCACTTGTTCCGCTGGCGGCTCGGGTAACGGTGCCACCACTGCCCCCATCGCGCATATGATTTCGAGCGAATTCGATACGCCCTCGGTAGCGCACCTCACCTGCGTGGGCCGCACCCACGCCGACATCGCCGCCAAGATTGACGAGTATCGCTCGGCCGGCGTGGAAAACGTGCTGGCCCTGCGCGGCGACCTGCCCGCTGGCGCGACTGAGGACGACAAGCCCGCCTCCGACTACGCCTACGCCCGCGACCTCATCCCCGAGCTCGTCGACGCCGGCTTTTGCGTGGGCGCCGCAGCCTACCCCGAGGGCCACATTGCCTGTGAGGACCTCAACGTCTCGATCGAGCACCTCAAGCAAAAGCAAGACGCCGGTGCGAGCTTTTTTGTGACGCAGCTCTTCTTTGATAACGAGTACTTCTACCGTTTTCGCGAGCTTGCCGACAAGGCCGGTATCACCGTGCCCATCACCGCGGGCATCATGCCGTTTATGGGCAAGTCGCAGATCAGCCGCATGGTCTTTATGTGCGGCGCGTCGCTGCCCTCCCCCGTCATCAAGATTCTCGCCAAGTACGAGAACGACCCCGAAAGCCTGCAGGCAGCCGGTGTAGATTATGCCGCCCGTCAGCTTTGCGACCTTAAGGAGCACGGTGCCGACGGCCTGCACCTGTACACTATGAATCGTCCTGCGATCGCCGCAACCATTATGGAGCGCCTGAGATAATGGAAAAACCACACATCGATACAACCGTTATTGAAGTGCCGGCCGACCTTGCGTCGCCGGCGCTCTACCGTATCGATGCTGCCCATCGCCCCCGAGTCGACCGTGCCGAGATGCTGCGCTACCTGGGCTACGGAGGTCAGCAGATTGAGCCCGAGCTAGCGCAGCGTATTGAGCTTGTCGTTGAACGTCTGGAACTGGACATTGAGCCCCGTGGCGTGCGCCGTGTGTTTGCCGTCGATGCCACGGGCGAGGACGAGCAGGGCAAGCCTTGCATTCGCTTGGTCGGCACCAATGTTGAGCTACGGGGTCGCGATATCTATCGTCATCTTAAGGACGCCCGCATGGCCGCGCTGATGGCCTGCACCCTCGGCATGGACGCCGAGCGCCGTTTGCGCACCACGGGAGCCCAACATCCCCTGGAGGGCGCCGTGCTCGACGCCGCGTGCTCCGCTTACGTGGAAGCCGCCGTTGAGCAAATGGACCAGCAGGTCAAGGCTGCGGCAGCCGCACACGGACTCGCCGGTAACTGGCGCTTCAGCCCCGGCTACGGCGACTGCCCGCTTACGGCCCAGCGCTCGATCGTGGCTGCGCTCAACGCCACGCGGCTCATCGGGCTTACCGTCACACCTACCAACCTGCTCATGCCCACCAAGAGCGTGACCGCGGTGATCGGTCTGTTTGACGGCGAAGTCCACGACGCCCAGAGCCGCCCCACCTGCAATATCTGCCGCATGCGCGAGAGCTGCCGCTTCCGTGCCGCCCACACCACCTGCTATTCCAGCCATTAGGAGCCCCGATGTTTACTCCGCTTATCACTCATGATCCGGACGGCGCCGCGCTGGCGGCGCCTGTTGATGCCGCACGCCGCAACGGTGCCGCGTACAAGACGCGCACGATCGACGACCTGCGCATTAAGGACGATCGCCTGCGCGCCGCCATCGAGGGCACGGGACACCTGCTGTTCGACGGCGGCATGGGCACCATGTTGCAGGCCGCTGGCATGAAGGCGGGCGCCCTGCCCGAGCTGCTCAACTTTGAGGAGCCCCAGGTTATCACTGACATCCAACGTCAATATGTCGAGGCCGGCTGCGACGTGATTACCGCCAACACCTTTGGTGCCAACGCCCACAAGCTCGACGGTGCCGCCACCGTGGCAGATGTCTTTGCCGCCGCCGTCGCCTGCGCCCGCACGGCCGGCGCCCGCTACGTCGCCGGCGACATCGGCCCCATCGGCGCGCTGCTTCGCCCCTTGGGTACCCTCAGCTTTGACGAGGCCTACGACCTCTTTGCCGAAGAAGTGCGCGCCGGCGTCGACGCGGGCGTGGACCTCTTTATTATCGAGACCATGACCGACCTTGCCGAGACCAAGGCTGCCGTCCTCGCCTGCCGCGAAAACTCCGACCTGCCCGTCTTTGCCACCATGACCTTTGAGGAAGACGGTCGCACCTTCTTGGGCACGAGCCCCGAGGTCGCCGCCATCACCCTCGACGCCATCGGCGCCGACGTTTTGGGCATCAACTGCAGCCAGGGACCGGCCGAGCTCCGAGGACTCGCTGCGCGCATGCTCACCGTTACCGACAAGCCCGTTATGGTGCAGGCCAATGCGGGACTGCCCCACGTGGACGATGACGGCAATACCGTCTTTGATATCCAGGCACCCGAGTACGCCGAGGCCGTCGCCGGCATGATCGAGGACGGCGTGAGCGTCGTCGGCGGATGCTGCGGTACCACGCCCACGCACATGGCGGCACTTCGCACCCTTATCGACAACCACACGCCCAGCCCGCGTCACCGCAAGCCCAGCATGTCGGTCACGAGCGCCCAGACGGTCGTGGACCTCCCCTGCGACGGTCACAAGATCGCCGTCATCGGCGAGCGTATCAACCCCACCGGCAAAAAGCGCCTAAAGCAGGCCCTACGCGACGGCGACCTGGGCTACGTCGTGAGCCAGGGCATCAGCCAGCAGGAGCAGGGCGCCGACATCCTGGATGTCAACGTGGGCCTGCCCGAGATTGACGAGGTCAAGGTCATCCAGCAAGCGACCGAGCAGCTCCAAGGCTCCACGCTGCTGCCGCTGCAGATCGACTCCACCGACCCCGCCGCCGTCGAGGCCGCCGTGCGTCGCTACGCCGGCAAGCCTATCATCAACTCGGTCAATGGCAAGCAGCAGATCATGGATGAGATCCTTCCGCTGGTCGCCCACTACGGCACCAACGTCGTCGGCCTCACGCTCGACGAAGGCGGCATCCCCGATACCGCCGAAGCTCGCTTCGCCATCGCCGAGCGCATCGTGGCCGAGGCTGCCCGCTACGGCATCGGCCCGGACCGCATCCTCATCGACTGTCTGGTCATGACCGCCTCGACCAATCAACGCCAGGCCGAACAGATCCTGCGCGCCATGTCCCTGTGCAAGGAGCGCCTAGGCGTCAAATGCGCGCTCGGCGTGTCGAACATCAGCTTTGGCCTGCCTGCCCGCCCGCTGCTGGGCTCGGTCTTTTTGGCCGCCGCCTTTGGCGCGGGCCTGGACGCCCCCATCATGAACCCGGGCTCCAAGCGCTTTATGGACACCGTCTACAGCTATCGCGTCCTGAGCGCCGAGGATGAGGGTTCGACCGGATACATCGAGCGCTACGCCGGCTGGACCGATCCGTACAAGATCGCCGCCAACCCGGCGGCGGCTCAGGCCGCATCGACCGACGCCGTGCCCACTGTCAGCGCCACCGCAAGCGCCGATGACGACCCCATCCGCCACATGGTCGTCTCGGGCCGCAAGGGCGAAATCGCGGCCGAGACCGAGCGTCTGCTGGCAGACCACGACGCCATGGACCTCATCAACAAGCACTTTATCCCCGCCCTCGACGAAGTTGGCGTCCTCTTTGACCAGGGAAAGTTCTTCTTGCCGCAGCTCATGGCCTCGGCCGAGGCGGCACGCGTGGGTTTTGACACCATCAAGCGGCTGATGCCCGCCGGCGAGATTGCCGACAAGGGCAAGAT
The DNA here is from genome assembly GCF_901212495.1 of Collinsella aerofaciens. GTDB lineage: Bacteria > Actinomycetota > Coriobacteriia > Coriobacteriales > Coriobacteriaceae > Collinsella > Collinsella aerofaciens_H. The sequence continues at coordinate 22,894 of NZ_CAAKNY010000073.1, forward strand.
TTGCGTGGCCACCGTCAAGGGCGATATCCACGACATCGGTAAGAACATCGTCAAAATGCTGCTCGACAACTACGGCTACACCGTCTTTGACCTAGGCCGCGACGTCGACCCACAAGAGGTGCTCAAAACCGTACAGGAACGCGATATCAAGCTCGTCGGCCTCTCGGCGCTTATGACCACCACGGTCGTCGCCATGGAAGAGACCATCAAGCTGCTTCATGCCGAGGTACCGGGCGTCAAGATCATCGTAGGCGGCGCCGTGCTCAACCCCGAATACGCCAAGCAGATCGGCGCGGACTACTACGCCAAGGATGCCGCCGAAAGCGCTCGTATCGCCGAAGAGGTCTTTGGGCAGTAACACAACGGAAACAACCGAGCACCAAAACGTGCCGCATGCGCCACTTGGCACGTGCGGCACGTTAAAATAAATAAGACTATGCTCGTTTTGGCAGATAGGAGCGCAAGGATGGCGATCACGCCCGCAGAAATCGCGGAAACCCGCGGCATGGTTGAGGAGCAGAACCTCGACATCAGGACCATCACCATGGGCATTTCGCTCATGGGTTGCGGCGACGAGAACCTCGACCGCATGTGCACGAAGATCTACGACCACGTGACGCACACGGCTGAGCATCTGGTCGAGACCGCCGAGCACCTCGAGCGCGAGTACGGTATCCCCATCGTCAACAAGCGCGTTTCCGTCACCCCGGTGGCACAGATCGCCGCGTGCTGCAAGGACGAGGACCTCACCCCCATCGCGCATGCCCTCGACCGCGCGGCCGAGACGCTCGGCATCGATTACCTGGGCGGTTTCTCCGCGCTCGTCCAGAAGGGTATCGGCGACGCCGACCGCCGCGTCATCCAGTCCATCCCCCAGGCGCTCGCTACCACCAGCCGCGTCTGCTCCAGCGTCAATGTCGCCAGCCTGCGCGCTGGCATCAACATGGATGCCGTGCTCATGGCGGCTCAGACCATCATCGATGCCGCTAAACTCACGGCCGACCAAGATTCCGTCGGCGCTTCCAAGTTTGTCTGCTTTGCCAACATGGTCGAGGACTCCCCGTTTATGGCGGGCGCCGTCCACGGCGGTGGCGAGGCCGACGCCGTCATCAACGTGGGTGTCTCGGGCCCCGGCGTTATGGCCGCAGCCCTGGAGACGCTGCCCGATTCCGCATCGATGATGGAAGTCGCCGAGAAGATTAAGCAGACCGCCTTTAAGATCACCCGCGCCGGAGAGCTCATGAGCCGCGAGGCCGCCCATCGCCTGGGTGTCGAGAAAGGTATCGTCGACCTGTCGCTGGCTCCTACGCCTGCCGTCGGCGACTCCGTCGCGCGCATCCTCGAGATCATTGGCGTGGGTACCTGCGGTGGCCCCGGCACGACCTGCGCGCTCGCCATGCTCAACGATGCCGTCAAGAAGGGCGGCGTCATGGCAAGCTCCAGCGTGGGCGGCCTCTCGGGCGCCTTTATCCCCGTGTCCGAGGACGCCGGCATGATTGCCGCCGTCGAGGCCGGCGCGCTTTCGCTCGAGAAGCTCGAGGCCATGACCTGCGTGTGCTCCGTTGGCCTGGACATGATCGCCATCCCCGGCGACACCCCGGTCGAGACCATCGCCGGCATCATCGCCGACGAGATGGCCATCGGCGTCATCAACAATAAGACCACGGCCGTCCGCGTGATTCCCGCCGTCGGCAAGGGCGTGGGCGACTGCGTCGAGTATGGCGGCCTGTTCGGCCGTGCGCCCATCATGCCGGTGAACCCCAACGCCGGCACCGTGCTTGCCCACCGTGGTGGACGTTTCCCGGCACCGCTGAACTCGCTGAAGAACTAGCTGAGGGGGACTGGCGAGGAGCCCCGGGAAGGGCAAATATATAAGGTCGCCTGCTCGGACAGTCCTGACTCGCACGGAGAGCACATTATGTGCTCTCCGGCTCGTGCGGAACTCGCGATCGACCTTATATGTCTGCTTCCCGGCGGCGGGGTTCCCGCACAACGGGAAGCCAGTTGTGTTCTATCCCATGTTGCAGTTGCTCGCTCCTGCACCACATGGTTGATACGGCGGTTTGGCGCTGGATCGGTTCTTTCTGATATATGCTGGTTGCGGCTCTTCTTCTGGGAGGAGTCGCTTTTTTTGCTAGGAGGTTGGCCCGTGGTTGATGATGCAATTCAATCTGAGCTGCTTTCTGCGGATTGGAATCAGGAATGGATGCGCCTGCAAGCTGGTCGGCGGCGGGCTGATGATCCTTTTGAGTGGGATAAGCGTGCTCGGCATTTTCGGCCGCTTGAGACTGCTCCGTATGCCCGGGACTTTATAAAGCTGTTAGCGTTAAAGCCTGGTGAATCCGTGCTGGATATGGGGTGTGGGGCTGGGTCGATTGCTATTCCGCTTGCTCAGGCTGGGCATTCCGTGATTGCTGCCGACTTCTCTCCTGCCATGTTGGGCACCCTTGATGCCGGCATTGAGTATTACGGGCTCGAGGATCTTATTACGCCGCTTGAGCTTGCCTGGGATGACGATTGGGATCTGGTTGGGCCGGTCGCCAAGACTGTAGATGTCACCTTTGCCAGTCGCTCTGTCACCACGACCAACCTAAAAGGAGCGCTTGCCAAGCTTGATCGTACGGCTCGTCGGCGTTGTGCCGTCACGATGGTCGCCAACTCGAGCCCGCGCTATGACCTGCACTTGATGAATGCCATCGGCGCCTCGGTTGCCTGCAGCAATGGTTTTGTGTACGCCTTTAATATCCTCATTCAGATGGGTGCCCTGCCGCAGGTTACGTACTTTGAATCGCCTCGTCGCGATACCTTCGATAGCCTTGAGGCGGGTGTGGCGGACTTCTCCCGCATGCTCGAGCACGGTAACGAGGATAAGTTCGACCGTCTGCGCGACTACATCGCTCAACACATGATTGAGAACCCCCATGCCGGTGAGCCGGGCTCCAAAGGGGTGCCGCAGGGGCGCTATATGCTCGATCATGTCCGCAAGGTCCGTTGGGCGTTTATCGCATGGGAGCCGGTCTCTTCGGGCCGTCCATAGACCGCTTTCGGCTGCCATACACGTCCGCCTGTAACCCGCGCTGTTCTCCCGCTCGGCATCCGCATTCTTTTTGAACTGGGCAAACACGCCCCACACCGCACCGTTCCTGCGCTATCGTGGGACAGCTCACGTAGATTAAGGCCCCATCGCGGGGCGCCCCATAACATAGAAAGCGAGAACCCATGGCACTGACAGGAGCCCAGGTCAAGCAGCTTCGCAGCATGGCCCATCACCTCAACCCCGCCATCATCATCGGCAAGTCCGACATCAACGAGGGCACCGTCGAGCAGACGGTCGCCTACCTGGAGAAGCACGAGCTCGTCAAGTGCTCCGTACTCGATGGTTCCAGCCTTTCCGCCCGCGAGGCCGCCGAAGACCTTGCCGATCGCTGCCATGCCGAGGTCGTCCAGGTTATCGGCCGCAAGTTCTCGCTGTATCGCGAGTCCTCGCGCAAGGATATCGAGAAGATTAAGCTCGTCTAAGAGCCAACGATCCGGCGAGTCAACATACATCAAGCTTGCGGGCGTCCGATCAATTCGGACGCCCATTTTTTATCGCTCGACGAGCACGCGGTTAAGCCTGCCCTCCACCAAGCGCTCGTACAGACGCCGCGTCTCGGGCTCGGGCACGCCATTGATCTGCTCCCGCAGGTGATGCATATGTCCACTGTACAGCTCGACGATATCGCGTCTTCGCCCCGCCGCGCCGTAGACGCGCATAGCGCAACGCACCATGTCCTCGCGCGCCGTCTCTTGCCGCAGCCCCGACTCCACCAGCCATACCGCCGACTGCAGGTCGTTTTCTTCTAGAGCGGCATTCGCGCCCCGAATCATGCAGTCGATATACTTCGATTCCATAATGCGCCGCATACGCAAAAAGTAGGTGGGATTACAGCCATTGGGAACATACAACGGGCCGGCGTAGAGCTGCTCGATCTTAAGGCACAGCTCGATCAGATGGGGTCCGCGCGCACCCGTGCGATTTCCCAAAACTTCGCGGCTTATCTGATCAAACAACCGCACGTCGGTCTTGACGTAATCGCCGTTAAGCCCAATGCACTCATTTTGGATCAGCACACACGATTTGCCGTCCGGTGTCGGCCCCAAGGCCGAACGCAGGCGCGATATCGTCGAGTATAGATTATTACGAGCGCTATTGAACTCGGCATGGGGCCACAGCTCCATAGCCAGCGTCTCGCGGTCTACCAGGGCATCTATGCCCAGTGCAAGCCGCTCGGCAAGCGTCGCCGCTTTCTTGCGGCGCCACATCTTATCCGTGATGGGAAACCCGTCGCGCTCGGCGCGAAACGCCCCAAACATACGGATCTCGATATGGTCAACCACATCGACACCCTCGGCATCACCGGCCTGGAACAGACGCTCGCCTTCGCCCTCAAAGTCGTCACGCAGCGAATACCGCGACAGCTCGCGCACCGGGAGCTTCTTTCGAATTCTAGCAGCCGGCTCGCCCAGACAATGCATCGCAAGACGCGCAAACAGCCGATACGATGGATCCAAAATCCCTGGGCGGTTCATGGACATCCAGGCTGCAAGGTCGCTGTCGCGGCCCGCGGAGGCCAAATGCAGCGCCACCATCCAAGCCTCGGCACCACCGACCTGCGTCCGACTCAAATCGAGCAGCTCCGCCTCTTCGCGCACCGATACCATCGATGTATTGCGTAAGTACGCCGCGCGCTCTAGCAGCAGTGCGTTGTCGCGTATGTATCCAATCGATTCCTCGGCAAGCCTAAGCACCTGCACCGCACGGAATTTGGCATTGACCGGACGCCCCTCGGCCAGCGACTGCCAGCCTTCCAGTATCAAGCCAAACAACTGGACTTGATTGTCACGCACGCGCACGGCAAAACGGTCGAGCTCATTGAATGCCTGCTCGTCGGTCACCGGCATGCCGGCATGCCGGCAAGCAGGCGCCGCGCCGATAATACCATGCGCACCCAGATGGCGAGCGCTCGGATTCCACGCGCTTCGAGTGCCTCGAGCGTCATGGCCATCTCGTCATCACGCTCGTCAGTCCCTGCATACGACCCATCAAATAGCTCCGTCAACATGCGGTCCGCCCGCACAAACGTCCCCGCGATATCGAGCTCACAATCGTAGGCCTTATCCGTTTTGAGCCCCGCGAGGATCTCACCGCCCTTCGCCCGCTCGGTCAGCCCATGCTTTATCTCGAAATGTGCGGACAGCATGTCGAGTGCGGCACAAGACGCCTCACTTTCCAACGCTGTATGGCTCACCGGAAGCCCCAGACCACTATCTCCATAACAGGCGGCCGTAAACGCGTGCGCCACCTTCCACGACACGGAATCGAGCTCGCAAATCGCTTGCTCGCCCGCACGCTCGATAAGTGAGGCCATATACCGCGCGAGCTTTGTATTGGAGACGCTCACCGCCGCCAGATAGATGCCGAGCGCCTCGTCAGGCGTCGGCTCCGATGCCCGGCCATCTGCCTCGGTCTTTCCCAACGCCGCGCGGCAGACATCCCCTCCATGCCCCGTCAGGGCCAGATCGACCCCATACTGCCCGGCAAGCTCCAACACCGCGCTGCGGTCCAAAAACGCGTCGGCGAGTCCCATCGCGGTATCGCAGCGCCCCGCTTTAATCAATATACGCGCCGCCCGCACAACGAGTTCGGGGCGAATTTCGGCGACCAGCTTGCGCAATCGCAGGCGTGCGTTGTCCTCGGTACCCAAGCAGGTAAAGCTCCGGCCTGCCGGATCAACGCCAAAAATGGGATAATCGCGAACAAGATAGGACTGGTCAATCGCCGAAAGCCTAACACCGCAAGCCTCGAGCTCCGAAATATTGCCCTCACCCATTAAGACCATCAAGCATGCCACACTAAACAGGGCGTTGTTCTCGAGCGACGCCAGATCAACAAGTGCCGCACCGTAGATATTGACGATCTCGTTTTCGAGCGTCTGGGCAACGTCTCCCTGCCCGTATAATCCCGACTGCATAGCCGAGACGAGCTCGGGCACGCCCTGCGTAAGCTGATAGAAGTCGAGCGATGTGCTGATCGAAAACGCCGATGCCCACGCCGAATACTCGTAGGCATGCACCTTGAGCATCTGCGCGTTGACTTTAATCGAATCGCCCAATCCATGAATCAGATGGCGATTCGAAGGACGGCAGCTCATAAAGACCCCAACCCCCATGGCACGCAGGCTTCGGATTCGGTCGATCAGCTCCTCGGTCTCGCTCTGGCTGAGGTTAGGCACGTTATCGATTGCAATCAGGGAGTGCGGCTTGTCCTTAAGCTCTTCGGTAACGACCTCGAGCTGCATAAACACCTCGCGCCCAATGGCGCGGTCTGCCTCGATGATCCGCACGGGGCCTCGCGTCGGATCGCTTTTAACCTCTTGGGCATACTGCAGCAGCACCGAGGTTTTCCCAAAGCCATCAGGCGCGTAGAGAACTACGATGCCGGCCTTTCGGCCCTTGGCGATAAGTTCATTCATCAAGCGATCGCGCCGCACCATATAACTACTGCCCAGCGGCATAAGCTCGAGGTCGTCCATATTGCCCAACTCGTTAACCATACCCGCTCCTCAACTCGACCACATGAACAGCGTAACGTTAGACCATATGTATCGCTAGATGAATAACGCGATGCTACGGTATGGGATGTTTGTTGGTACGCAAATGGCAAGTTTTTGTTCAGCGTGGTCCGATTGAAACTTATCCCCCAACCAATCAATCTTTGCGCAGGTCAATGCACTTGCTAGCTTGTCCCATTCTTTGGCAGTGTACCTCAAATGAGCGCTGTTCAATTATGTTGCGCAACTCACCTAACGCCAGCTACCGTCTGCGACCTTTTCGTAGCATTTCTGCATAGTATCTGTTATGGAATGAATCATGTTTCACCAGACGCACCCGTCAAGTTCGCGGCAAGATTTTCCTCGAGCACACGGCGCACGCTCAGCAAAAAAGGCCCCCGCAAAGCGGAGGCCTTCGGCAAAGCTATGTCGAGGTGATAGGCTATCGCTACTCGCAGAGCGAAAGGGCGGCCTCGTCGGCAACGACAACACAGTTGGTGTGCAGTTGCAGGATCGAGGCAGGGCACTCGGGGGTAACCGGACCATAGCACATGTCATGCACGGCCTGTGCCTTGGCCTCGCCGTTGGCGACGACCAGGATCATGCGGGCATACATGATGGTCTGAGTGCCCATGGTATAGGCCTGACGAGGCACGTCGTCGATGCTGTTGAACAGGCGGCTGTTGGCCTGAATAGTGCTCTCGGTAAGGTCGACACAGTGCGTACCCTTGGAGAAGTGGTCATCGGGCTCGTTGAAGCCAATGTGACCGTTGTTACCGATGCCGAGCAGCTGCAGATCAGGGTAACCGGCAGCAGCGACGATCTTGTCGTACTCAGAGCAGGCAGCGGCAGCGTCGGGATTGGAGCCATCGGGCACATGCGTGTTGTTCAGGTCGATGTTAATGTGATCGAAGAAGTTCTCACGCATAAAGTAGTGGTAGCTCTGGGGATCGTCGTGCGAAAGGCCACGATACTCGTCGAGGTTGTAGGTGCTGACCTCGGCAAAGTCGACGTCACCCTTCTCGTACCAAGCGGCGAGCTGCTTGTAGGCGCCAATCGGGGTGGAGCCGGTGGCAAGACCCAGCACGCAATCGGGCTTGAGGATAACCTGGGCCGAGATGATATTGGCGGCCTTACGGCTCATATCCTCGTAGTCTTTAGCTTTAATGATCTTCATTACGCGTCCTTTCTCGTACAAGAGAGGCAAGGCTCCCCTTACAAGCACTTGCCCGCGGCCCGCGTCGGCCGCAACAAACGTGTGCGGCCACCAGGGCGAGGTCGCGTAATGTATATGTCTCGTGTCTACCCGCGTCGAGGCCCCTGCCCGTCCACGGTGACCCGAAGCCTTTTAGCCTCGGACAGTTTTCATCTTGCCACGGAGGGCGTCCTCTTTCAAGGGCGCCCTCCGTAAACGTGTTTGAATTGTAGGCTAAAGGCCGAGCGCACTCACTAGCGCTCGCGAGCGACGATAAGTTGGTCCATCTCCTCGACATGCTCGCCAATGGAGCCCTTGATGCTCGAGAACTCAACGGAGTTGCACACCAAGATAGGAACCGTCACATCGTAACCCTCGGCAGCAATTGCCTCGCGATCGAATTCGATGAGCACATCGCCCTTATGGACGACATCACCCACCTGGGCATGCACGTTAAAATGCTTGCCCTCAAGCTGAACAGTATCCAAACCAACGTGGATGAGCACGTCTAGGCCATCGACCGTATTGAGTGCAACGGCGTGTCCCGTGGGAAAAATGGCCTCGACCTTGGCGTCTGCCGGCGCAATCACGCGCGTGCCGGTAGGCTGAATCGCCACACCCTGGCCCAAAAGGCCGGTGGCAAACGTCTGGTCATTGACCTCGGACAACGGAATGACGTCGCCCGAGATGGGAGCATCCAACGTAAGGACTCGACCACGCATACCAAAAGACCTTAGGACTTTAGTGAACATGCTCCCCCTCGGACATACCAATCAATCACAATAGCGTTAACAGTTTACCACTTGGCACCCGTTATTGACCATTAGGGAAGTTCGCGCTTGACAACCTCGACGATATCGTCGACGACGCGCTGGGTCAGCTCGTGCGTCTCCGCCTCGGCCATAACGCGAACCAGCGGCTCGGTACCGCTCGGGCGTACCAAGATGCGGCCGCGACCATTGAGCTCCTTCTCGGCGGCAGCGACGGCGTCCCAAATGGGCTGGCAATCGTCCAGGCCGGCCTTGTTGTCCGAATGCACGTTGACGAGCACCTGCGGGTATTTCTTCATGATGCCGGCAAGGTCGGTGAGCGTGCGGCCGGTGCGCTTGAGCACGGCCAAAAGCTGCAGGGCCGTCACCAAGCCGTCGCCGGTGGTGTTGTGCTCCAGGAAGATGATGTGGCCGGACTGCTCGCCGCCGATGACGGCGCCATCCGCGAGCATGCGCTCCAAAACGTAGCGGTCGCCCACGGCGGTCTGCACCATCTCAAAGCCCTGCTCCTTCATGGCGATGGAGAAACCGAGGTTGCACATAACGGTCGAGACGATCTCGGAGTTGGCGAGCTTGCCGCGAGCAGCAAGGTCGGAGCCGCAGATGGCCAGGATGTAGTCGCCATCGATTTCGTTGCCCTCACTGTCCACGAACAGCACGCGATCGGCGTCGCCGTCGTGGGCCAGGCCGATATCGGCGTGGGTGCGCAGCACGAGCTCGCGCAGGGGCTCAAGGTGCGTGGAGCCGCACTCAACGTTAATGTCAGTGCCGCAGTAATCGGTGTTGATGGCATGGACCGTGGCGCCCAGGCGCTGCAGCGCGGCAGGCGTGGTCTGGCACGAAGCGCCGTGGCCACAGTCGACGGCAACAACCAGTCCGTCGAGCTTAAGACCGTCGAGCGTGCTGATGGCATGATCGACATAGGCCTTGCGGGCATCCTTCATCTTGATGATGTGACCCACACCGGCGCCGGTCGGCAGCGTGTCGGCAGCCATGGCCTCCTCGGACATCACCCAGGCGCTGATCTCCTCCTCAACCGCGTCGGGAAGCTTCATGCCCTTGCGACTAAAGAACTTGATGCCGTTGAACTCCGGCGGATTATGCGAAGCGGAGATGACGATGCCGCCGTCAAGCTCGTTTTGAACGGTAAGCAGTGCCACGGCCGGCGTAGGGATAACGCCGCAGCAGTGCGGACGACCGCCCTCGGCCATGATACCGGCGGTCAGAGCACTCTCGAGCATAGTGCCCGAAAGACGCGTATCGCGGCCGATACAGATGTCCGGACCAAGGAACTTGGTCGCCGCACGACCCAGGCGAAACGCGAGGTCGCACGAAAGATCGGCGTTGGCGACGCCACGGACGCCATCGGTACCGAAGATGTTCTGGGGCATAGGATCGCTCCTTCCCAAGTGGGCAAAACGCAGCCGCCCACCCTAGTCGAAAAGAAAAGCGGGACCCGCCGAGCAATCGGCAGGCCCCGCTTGTACATTGTATCTCGTAAGGAGATAAAACCTTAGCGCTTGGAGAACTGGGGAGCGCGGCGGGCCTTCTTGAGGCCGTACTTCTTGCGCTCGACCACGCGAGCATCGCGCGTAAGGAAACCGGCCTTCTTGAGGTCAGCACGGTAGTCGCCAGCGTTCAGAAGAGCGCGAGCGATGCCCAGACGCAGAGCGCCGGACTGACCGGAGATGCCGCCGCCATCGCACAGAGCGATAACGTCAAACTGACCGGCGGTATCGGTCACCTTGAAGGGAGCAAGGGCGTTCTCAACGAGCTGATGACGGCCGAAATACTGCTCGGCGTCACGCTTGTTGATGGTCACCTTGCCGGTGCCGGGGACGAGACGGACGCGGGCGACGGCGTTCTTACGACGGCCGGTACCCTGGTAAACAACGGTGTTCTCAGCCATCTTTAAGCCTCCAGCTCAATCTTCGTGGGGTTCTGGGCAGCGTGCGGATGCTCGGCACCAGCGTAGACCTTAAGCTTGGTCATCTGGGCACGGCCGAGGGTGGACTTGGGCAGCATGCCGCGAACGGCGCGCTCGATGACCTTCTCCGGGTGCTTCTCCATAGCCTGGCGGAAGCTCTCAGCCTTGAGGCCGCCGTTGTAGCCGCTGTGGCGATAATAGGTCTTCGTGTCGGCCTTGTTACCGGTAAGCTGGACCTTATCGGCGTTGATGACGACGACGAAGTCGCCGCAGTCGCTGTTGGGCGTGAACTGGGGCTTGTTCTTACCGCGCAGGATCATTGCGATCTGGGTGGCAAGACGGCCCAGGACAGCACCATCGGCGTCGACGAGAACCCAGTTGCGCTGGACCTCGCCCTGCTTGGCGTAGTGAGTCGATTTCGAAATCACTTAGACTCCTCCATGTACAGTACGTGTTGTTACAGAGATTCACGGGGCTCTGCAAGTAACCCGTCCATATTACCCCGCTCGCCGCCCGAGTCAACAGGTGTTTTGGCTCCGACCAGAGTTTCTGCACATGTCATCCACGCCCAGTGATTTTTCTGGGACGGGGCTTAAATAATCATGTAATGCGCGAGCGGTGCTTTGCCCCATGCGGTTTTACTTCACACACGGACCATAATGCCGCGAATCTAGCGCTCGACAAATACCTCAATATCATTCAACAGGCGTTTTGCCTCCTGGCGACCCTGAATATACAGATCGAGCAACTTTGCCGGGTCACGTTCGACATGGCCGACCTCGACCGGCTTTTGCGGAGCGACGACCAACGCACGGCCCTCGCGCTCATACTTCCACAGGTGCATGCGCTGGATGTTGTAACGGTCGTGGCGCGTCTCGATAGCCTCGAGCAGATAGGGGTAGTCAGCATAACGCGCACGTGCGGCCGGCAAAAACTCGTAGGGCTTTTTCTCATACGAACGGTCCTGCGTAACGATGACGACCGCACGGTCGAAGCCCGCCTCCTCGAGCACATACTCGATAGGAACCGAATCGGCCACGCCGCCGTCGACGTATTTGTGCCCGTCAATCTCGACCGGCGGCGTCACCAGCGGCAACGAGGTCGATGCTCGCACAGCGTCGAGATCGAGCACGGCGCTTTTAACCGGCAGGTAGGCAGCGGTTCCAAACAGCATGTCCGTCGCAACGGCGTACATCTCGATGGGGCTGGCGTCGAACGTCTCGTTGTCAAAGGGGTCCAGGCGGTCTTGGACGTCGTTAAAGATAAAGTCGTAGCCGACGATAGAGCCCGTGGACGCAAACGACGCGGCGCCCATGTAGCGGCTGTCGTTGCAGAAGGTCAAATTGACTCGGTTGGTGCGGCCGATCTGGTGCGACTTGTAGTTGACGCCGTTGAGCGCACCGGCCGAGACGCCGTACACCGCAGGGACCTCAACACCGGCCTCCATGAGGACGTCGAGCACGCCGGCGGTAAACTGCCCGCGAAAACTACCGCCCTCCAGGATGAGCGCGACCTTGCCGGCGTTCTTTGCCTTATCTTCTGCAGTCATATTGACCTCCTGCGATTGCGTTTTGGCTTTCTTCTACCCAGTTTTGGAATGAAGGGCGCATAGGTTTTGGTGTTGAGGAGATGGAGCGGAAAGCGCGTCCCAGTTTGAGGCGGGGTTCTGGGATGCGCTTTCCGCTTGGACCGCCGTTGGGAAAGCGTGTCCCGTTCTGAGCGCGGATTCCGGGATGAACTTTCCGCCAACAATCCATCCGGAAAATGCATCCCATTCTGAGCCGATAATCTGGGACACACTTTCCGTTGGACGACCGTTAGGAAAGCGCATCCCACCCTGCGCTGCCGCGACGTTTTCCTAACGCCCGCGCCCTGCATAGAGTCCGATTCTCCGCGGTTTGGGGGATCCGTTGATGGGTCGAGGCCGGGGCAAGACACCCGATCCGCATCGCATCGATATCTGGCTGGGGCATTGCGCGGAGAATCCGCGTATTTGCTTCGCAAATACGCACCGGCTGCGGCCGACTGCCGCCGCCCTCGCCCGCGGGCTAAAAACGCTTACGCGTTTTCTTTACGCCCGCGCCCTGCATAGAGTTCGATTCTTCGCGGGTTTGGGGAGTCCGTTGATGGGTCGAGGCCGGGGCAAGACGCCCGATCCGCATCGCATCGATATCTGGCTGGGGCATTGTGCGGAGAATCCGCGTATTTGCTTCGCAAATCCGCACCGGCTTCGGCCGCCTTCCGGCGTCCTCGCCCGCGGGCTAAAAACGCTTACGCG
>NZ_CAAKNY010000073.1:35666-45441 GCF_901212495.1 Collinsella aerofaciens
CCGCGGTATCTGAAAGTAATAAAAAAGCAGGTAGAGACACTTCTCTACCTGCCTGTAACTATTGGTGGAGGCGCGGAGAATCGAACTCCGGTCCACGAAAGCCCCCTGATTGGCATCTCCAAGCTCAGTCGCTGGTTTAGTCTCGGACACTTTGCGCGCAGCGACACGCTCGCGGCGTCCTAACCGGTTCGGTCTTAGCCTGCGCCATACCGATTACGTGCGCAGGAGCATTCCCCTAACATGACGTCGCGCCGGTGTCGGAGAAATCACCGGGTTGACGCGCCGCTATAAACTAAGCAGCGAGAGCCATAGGCTCAAAAGAAGAGTTGTTGTCAATTCAATTTGACGGTACCCCTGTTTAACGAGGCGAGGAGACCTCGGCTTGCTTCCTCTCTCAGAGCTATCGTGTCGAAACCAGTCGCCCCCGAATGTCGGGAAAGTCTGGATGGCATTGGGCACGAGTACCCAACAGCCGTCGACCTTTCAAGGAACATACGGGGCGAGCCCCGCTTGTGAAGTGCTATGTTACCACGTTCTCAAGGAAGACAGCTGTTCTATGCACGAGCTGTGAAGACCCCAATGTGCGCTGTACTTCGCACTTTTGCTACCGATCGCGTCACGTATATTTTCGCCAAGCACAATTGACCCGTCGAAAGGACCGTTATGGATACCAAGCAGCAACTCGTCAATGCCCTCGTGGGCCTGGGCTCAACCATTACCGAAGCTATGGATGTCATCGAGGGCTTTGTCCCCTGTGGACATCCTGCCCTCGTGGTCACGGGCGCCCTCAACGCGCTCACCGACGGCGCCGACGAGGCCACACTCGCCGAGCACGTTGAAACCGTCCGTGGCTTCATCGACCACGTAAGCGAAAACCGCGGCGTCACCGCGCATCACGACATCGAGCTTGGCGAGCTCACGGGTGCAAAGGCCGAACTCTTTGCCGAAATCAGCGCTATAGCCAACCTCACCAAAACCGCTGGTGTCAAGAACACCCAGGTCAACGAATGGCTCTACCGCAGCCTCGCTGCCCTCAACAGCTCCGACGAAAAGGCAGCCGAGCAGCTCGCAGATAGTCCCGCCATCAAGGCCGAGCTTTTGTAAATAGCAGACGCGGGTCCCTTGGCGCATCGTGTCCAAGAGGCCCGCAAACAGTTCGCGTCAACCGATAGCCGCGCCGCCACGTTCGGCCAAAGCCAGAATCGGCATCATTTGGCGCGGGGTCTTTGCTGCAAGATCGGCATGTTCGAGCAGCTTTCGATCGTTTGTCACCAAGTAATCGACCTGCGCGCGCTTGCACGCGGCGAGCACCAGGTTGTCCTCGTAATCGCGATGGAGCGCTAAGTATTTGTCGGCCAGCCAAAGGTCCGACGCATCTGCACCCACGGCCGTGGCGTTTTCGGTCATATTCCGAACAAACGCTAACGAAGCATCGCCTATCGCTCGTGCCGATGCTTCGTCGAGCGCTCCCCCGCTGACAAGAACGCTACGCTTCAGCTCGTGTTGGACAACGTACAGTACGTCCTTAGCGATATGCACCGGGAAGAACAGAGACGCCCCCGTCTCCGTCGCCTGCCCAATAAACGCACGCGCGGCAAGCGACTCGACATGGTCGACGCAAAACGAATCAACCCATACGTTGGCATCCACCATTATTTTGAGGAAAGCCCCGCTCACAGGATCATCCCCTTTTGGCGATAGCGCTCGTCCATTGCTTCGGAATAGATTGTGTCCCAATCGCGATCGTCGGATACGGGCGACGTAGCGATGCCCAGGTCCGCGTAAAGCTGATTCGCCGCCGCCCATGATGCGGCGAACGGAGTATCGGGCGCGACGGCCTGCTTGCGGTCGTCGACGGCCGCAAGCAGGCCGTCGCACTGCCCGCCACCCTGCGCGACCTTGGCCACCACCTTTTTGATGAGCTCGGGCAGTGACCCGCCCGAAAGCCGCAGCACCTCCTCGGCACGGTTCTTGACCTGGCGATCTACGCGAACGTTCACCTGCGCCATGCCGCCAACAGCACCCACGTTGATCCCGCTCCCTTCAATTGCTAGCACCGATAGCAACACTATATAGAAGAGCTAGCAAATGGTCAAATGCAAAAGACCTGCGCCCAGACGACACCGATGCCGTCTGGGCGCAGGCCAGATAACGTGGGCGAACACGTCTGCTAACGCAGATATGCCTTCGCGTTGCCCAAGCTATACGCAATCGTCGAGCCGTTGTGCAGCAGCGACGATGTCTGCGGGGTGATCTTGCCGGTAATACCCAATGCCAGCAGCGCCGAGTTGGTGAGCATTACCTTGGCATACGAGCTCGTCAGACGGTCGATGAGCCCCTGGCTCATGCGGCGTAGGCGCACGATCGCGGCGAGATCCGTGTCGGTCAGGATGATATCGGCGACCTCCTTGGCGATGTCGCTTCCGCCACCCATGGCCAGCCCCACATCGGCCAAACCGAGCGCTGGCGAATCGTTGACGCCGTCGCCCACCATGGCAACGTGGCGCCCCTCGCTCTTAATGCGCTCCACATAGGCGTACTTGTCCTCGGGCAGCAGTTCGGCCTTAAACTCGTCGACGCCCGCCTCGCGCGCAATGCGCTCGGCCGTGCGCTCCGAATCGCCCGTGAGCATAACGACATGCTTGACGCCCAGCGCATGCAGGTCGGCGATGGCCTCACGGACCCCGGGCTTGAGCGGATCCTCGATGCCGAGCACGCCCACAACGGTGCCGTCGACCGCCAGATACAGCGGCGACAGGCCCTGCATCTGGGACTCGATTTGCTCCTTGATGTCGGACTCGAGCTGCGCACCCTCGTCCTCAAATACAAAGTGCGCGGAACCGATGATGGCGCGACGCCCTTCAATGGACGAAGCGATGCCGTGCGCCACAATATACTCGACCGCAGCGTGGCGCTCGCGGTGCTCGAGCCCACGCTCGCGGGCGGCGTTGACCACAGCGCGCGCCACCGGATGCGGAAAATGCTCCTCCAAGCAGGCGGAAAGGCGCAGAACCTCGTCCTCGCTCCAGCCATCGGTGGTGAGCACGCAGGCAAGACGCGGCTGCGCCTCGGTAAGCGTGCCGGTCTTATCAAACACAATGGTGTCGGCCTTGGCAAACGACTCAAAGTACTTCGCGCCCTTGACCATGACGCCCATCTTGGCAGCATCGCTCATGGCAGTCATGACGGCGACGGAACCCGTGAGCTTGAGTGCGCACGAGTAGTCGACCATCAGCGCCGCTGAGGTCTTGATGAGGCTGCGGGTGGTAAGAGCGACAAGACCTGCAAGCAAGAAATTCCACGGGACGATCTTGTTGGCAAGGTCCTCCATATGCGACTGACCCTCGGACTTGAGCGAGTCGGCCGTCTGCACGAGCGAGACGATTGAGCGCAGTTTGGTTTGCGCCGTATTGGCGCGCACGCGCACCAAGATGCCGCCGTCTTCCACGACGGTACCGGCGAACACGTCGTCGCCCACGCTGCGCTCGACGGCCAGCGGCTCGCCGGTCAGGGTCGCCTGGTTAACCATAGCGCTCCCCTGCTCGACAACACCGTCGATGCAAATGGACATGCCAGTGCGCACGGCGACCAGATCGCCGGGCTCAAGCTCGGTCGCGGCAACGCTCACCTCGGTGTCGCCGACCACTTTTTGTGCCTTATCGGGCACATCGAGCAGCGAGTTGATGAGCTCGTTTTCGCTCATGGCGCGGGTGTAGTCCTCGAGCAGCTCGCCCACGTTGAGCAGGAACATCGTCTGGCCCGCGGTGTCGACATCACGTTTGACGAACGAAATGCCGATAGCCGAAGCGTCGAGTACGGGAACAGTCAGGCGCGGCTGTGCGAGCTCACGGAGGGCGGCGCGCAAAAAGGTCATGTAACCGGCCACGACAAAGATGGCACGCAGCGGCGTAGGCAGGAACCAGCGACGTGCGTAATGAGCGCCGATAAGTGTGGCAAGATCCATGACGAGCTTGTGTCTGCGCGGCTCGAGTTGCATCACGTAACCCGACTTGGCATCGGCGATAGCTTGAGCATCGAGTGCACCCAGGGCATCGAGCACGGCCGTGCGACGCTGCTCGTCATATTCGAGCGCCATCTGGCCAATACGGCCGTAGACACACACCTTGTGCACGCCGTCGATGTCGCCGCTGAGCTTAAGAAGTGCATCGAGATCGCTCTCTGGCACAGGACCCGCCAATTGAAGACGGGTCCTGCCGGGGATCTCGCTAATAATCGAGAATCTCATAGTTTGTGCCTGGAGTGCTACTCGGCTGCCTTGTCCGCAGCGGCCTCGCTCTGGGTGATGTAGGCAGCCTCGGCAACCATGTCATCGACATTGGCCTTGGCCTGCTCGACCATGTCCTGGTAGCAATTCTTGACGCGCATACCGCACGCGATGCCCTGCACGCAGGCATTCTTGACCGGAGCGCTAGTGAGCAGCTTGATGCCGGCCGTACCAAGCAGAAAACCGCCACCGACAAGCAGGGTGTTAAACGTCGACTTCTTCATGTTGCTTCTCCCTTTTGCCGCACAAGCGCGGCATGGTGCCTTAGCACCCGAGTTCATTAGTTTGCTCGAGCACGCTTTTGAGACTAGTTTAGTATAACTATTGGGGTCAACAACGGCTAACTTTTTGGAAAATATACGATCTAGACCGCCCGGTACTCGGCGGTTCACCCACCACGACGCAAATCCGCACCCCCCCACGGGAATCCGCCCCCGCCCTTGCGAATCAAAGGTGAATACTTTTTTGCGAAGTGAACGAGCAAAATCGGACCCCCGAAGCATCCGCATTTTTCGCCAGCAAAACCGCAGGAAAAACTCGACAAAATCGCAGGAAAAAAGCCCCAAAAGTGTCGATGCTTTAGGGGTCCAAATAAGGTCGTCCACTTCTGGGGAAACCATTCACCTTCGATTTCCACAGCCTCGAATACATGACAAGGGGACGACCTCTTTACCTCTTTCCTACAGCTGCCAGGCAGCCGCTTCCTTTTGCAGCGCAACCATGCGGGCGAATTCTCCACCTGCCGCCTTGAGCTGCGCCGGAGTGCCCTGCTCGGCAACCACACCATCCTTGAGCACAACGATTTTGTCGGCATTTTCCACCGTACGCATACGGTGGGCAATAACGATAACCGTCTTACCTGTAAGCAGACGGGAGAGCGCCTGCTGAACTACGGTCTCGTTCTCCACATCCAAGCTCGCTGTCGCCTCGTCCAACAGCACGATAGGCGCGTCTTTGAGCAGCGCACGGGCGATGGAAATGCGCTGGCGCTCTCCGCCGGACAGCTTGGAGCCGTTCTCGCCGATCATGGTGTCATAGCCCTGCGGCATACGGCTCACGAACTCGTCGCAGTTGGCGGCACGCGCGGCAGCAAGCACTTCCTCATCGGTGGCATCGCGACGACCAAGACGGATGTTTCCCATCACCGTGTCGTCAAAGAGCAGCACGTCTTGGAACACAATGGCGTAGTCGCGCAGCAGCACCTCGGGATCAACGCTCGCAACATCCACGCCACCCACGGTGACCGCGCCTTCGGTGGCGTCCCAAAAGCGCGCGGCCAGGCGGCTCACCGTAGACTTACCGGAACCCGAAGGACCGACCAGCGCCGTAACTTCGCCTTCCTTGGCGGTAAAGCTCACATCGGTAAGAACTTTCTCGCCGGCGCGGCCGTCCTCGCCCGCACCATAGCCAAATGCCACGTGATCGAACACCACATCGTGGCCCACGGGCTCAAATTTCTCGCTGCCCCGCGCTACAGGCTCTTCCATGATGGAACGCATGCGCTTGGCAGACGACTCGGCGACAAACAGCTCCGACACGAGCATAAGGGCCTGATCAAACGGCGCGTAGATACGGCTCACCATAAGCAGGAAGGCAAACATCACCAAAAAGTCGACCTGCCCGGAGGCGACCATCGTGGCGCCCGTGACCAGCGTGGTGGCAATGCCCAGACGCAGAATGGAGAAGGCGGAGTTGACCAGAAGCCCGTTGACGAGCTCGCCCTTGGTGGTCTCGCGCTCCTCGGCATCGATCACGGCGTTGAGCCCCTCAAGATAATGGGCCTCCTGGTTGGTGGCGCGGATTTCGCGCACGCAGTCGAGCGTCTCCTGGATCGCCTCGGTGACCTTGACCTTCTCGGCGCGCACGCGGTCGAACACCGGGGTCATGGGCCCGCGTGTCAGATACAGCACGGCAAAGGCCACGGACACGCTCCAAAACGCCGCGACCGCCAGCTGCCAGCAAAAGAACAGCGATGACGCGAACACGATGGCGCTTGCGATGATGGCGCCCCAGAGTTCTCCCAGCACATGGCTATAGGCGTGCTCCATAGTCTGAACGTCACCCATGATGGTCTCGGTTAAATCGGCCAGATCACGACGGCCGAAAAACGACAGCGGCAGTTTGCGCAAGCGCTCGGCGATCTCCATACGCTGCTTGCCGCACTCCTCGTAAAAGATGCAGTAGGTGTAGTAATACTGCTGCCAGTTAGAGGCAAAGAGCAACACGAAAAAGATCAGGAGGCCGCCCGCGATCGGCAGGGCATCCGGCAGGTCGGCCCCGCTGGCGAGATGCTCGACAAAGCCGGCCATAACCAGGAATAAAAAGCCCATGCCGGCCATGGTAATAAGATTGGTGAGCGCGGTCCAGAAGATACCGCGTTTTACGCCGGCGATGCCTTTATCGGATAGGAAATACTTCTTTTGGAATGAGGCGAACATTTAGGCCTCGCCTCCCTTCGCGACGGCGGCATCCGCGGTCGTAGCAGTAATCTTCCAACTCGCGGCCTGCTCGTACTCGGCCCACATCTTGGCATACAGGCCATTTTGGGACAGCAGCTCGGCATGAGTACCCGACTCCTGCACGCTGCCCTGGTTAAGCACCACGATTTGGTCTGCGCCCACTACAGTCGAGAGCCGATGCGCAATCATAATGACCGTGCGACCCGCCGCCAGCTTGCTAAAGGCGCGCTGGATGAGCGCCTCGTTCTCGGGGTCGGCAAACGCCGTGGCCTCATCGAGCACCACGATAGGCGCGTCTTTAAGGATCGCGCGGGCGAGTGCCACGCGCTGGACCTCGCCGCCCGAAAGATATGCTCCGCCGGCGCCGAGCGTGGTGTTGATGCCCTGTGGGAGCTTGGCCACAATGTCGTCGCACTGAGCTGCGGAGAGGGCCGCACGTACTTCGTCATCAGTGGCCGTAGGCTTGGAGGCGCGCACGTTATCGGCAAGTGTTTGCCGGAACAGCTGGTTGGTCTGGAACACGAAGGCGACCTGGTCCATAAGCTCGTGTGGATCCATATCGCGAACGTCCACACCGCCTACGAGCACTCGACCCGAGGAAACATCCCAAAAACGCGGGATCAGGCTTGCGCAGGTTGACTTACCGCCGCCCGAAGGACCCACCAGGGCGAGGGTACTACCAGCGGAAACGCTAAAACTCACATGGTTGACGGCAGGCGCCTCGGCGCCTTCGTAGGTAAAGCTTACATCCTCAAATCGCACGTCGTTGCCGGCAGGGTGCTTGGGTTGGGCGGGCACGGAGAGCTGCTTGGAATCCATAACGCTTCGGATGCGAGCCAGCGAATCGGCACTCATCTGAGAGGCCTCGCCCACAAACATGAGCTTGGTCATGGCCGTCGGTACCACGGCCGAAAATATCGCGTAAAACGTGAAGTTTGCCATAAAATGCGCGAAGTCCGTCTCGCCCGGTGCCAACAGCAACGCCACGGGCAGCAGGAATGCCACAAGACCATTGAGCGCGGTAAGGTTGAGCACCTGCGGGCCTCGACAGAACGTGCCCGAATAGTTTTGTGCCATGTCGGCATATTCGGCGATCGCATCGTGGAAGGCCTTAAAGGAGTAGACCGTCTGCTGAAACACCTTGACCACGGGGATACCGCGTACGTATTCGGTACCGGTCTTGTTCATCTTGACCAGCGCTCCCATGTAGGTCTTCATAAACTCGGCGCCCTTGCCGCCCATCATGGCGGCCATGGCGCCAAACGAAATGGCCACCGAGATGAGACATGCCGCGCCCAAACGCCAATCGAGTGCGAAAAGCAGCACGAGCAGGCCGGCGACCATGGCGGTGGCGCCGGCGATATCGGGCAGCATGTGCGCAAGCAGGGTCTCGGTGGAGGCGGCACATCCGTCTACAATACGGCGCAGCTCACCGGTGGCGTGCATGTCAAAGTAGCCAAGCGGCAGCTTAAGCAGGTGTTCGCTCGCAGTCTTGCGGATATTGGACGCGCAGCGAAACGCAGACAGGTGCGTGCACATGAGCCCCACGAAATACACTACGATGCTTGCCAGGGCAAAACCCACGGCCCACCAGCCATACATCGCGATATCGGTGGCTTCGCTCCAGTTAGGCGCCACAGCGATCAGATCACGCGCAACAAACCAGATGCACACATACGGGCCAAAGCCCAGCAGCTGCGAGAGCGCCGAGAGCGCCATGCCCAAATACGTTAGGAATTTACGGTCGCCGGCATATGCAAGTAGCTCGCCGATACCGCCGCCTTCCCTTTTTGATCCCTTTGCCATGAGATTCCTTTCTAACGGCTTGAGAGTTAACCGTAATCAACTTATCATTGATATGTTAGCCAAGGCACACAATCGAGCCAGGCGTGGATGTTTCTGCAAAGGAAGGGGACGCTTTCGAAAATGCATCGGGCCGCGACCGACATAACCGAGCTCTACGCACCGCAGTTTGAGCAGTTTGGCCTGGAGCTTTCCGGCAAGGGCGCCGTCTTTACCGGCGAGGTGGCAAACGATCGGGCGCACGGACGCGCATGGATCATGCCCCTCTCCCCCACCTGCATCGTCATAGAGCATTTCATTACCCCGACGCACGATATGTACCTGGCCGAATACACACCTGAGCCGTACGCCTGCGTGAGCGAGGTCAGCGCGCCCACACTTACATGCATGCCCGAGGCTGGCATAACGCCTGCGAACCTGACACTCTTGCATGGACCTTGGCCAAACAATGCCGTTTGCAGCTTTATCCAAGATAACTGTGGCGAGGAATTAAGCCCACTGTTTGCAGGGCAACTCTACCACTCGCGCTCGGTGCTCTTTTTGCCTGGATATTTTGACGAACTGGAGCACCGCTATCCCACCGAGTTCGCGGGAATCTTTGAGGCGTTTGCCGAGCCGTGGCACGAGGAAGCGGCGTCTGCCATCTGCCACACGCTGCGTCGGATTAACGAGAACCGCGCCCGCACCGTAGGCGGACACATCTATATGCAAGGCATCGTGGAGACCATGGTCGCGGAGCTCGCCTGTTCGCATGCGGCCCAGAGACAGGCGCAACGGGCGACAGGCACGCACGCCAGCGTGACTATAGCCAAGGAAGCGTCTGCCCTTGTAGAGCGCTCGCTCGACAAGGGCAGACATGTGAGCATCCAGGAGGTGGCCGAGAGACTCTTCACGTGCCGATCCAAGCTGTGCGCCACCTTTAAGGCCCAAACCGGCGAGTCCCTGGGTGCCTACATACGAAGGCGCCGCATGGAGCGGGCGCAGGAGCTTTTGGCAGATAGCTCGCTTACGATAGCACAGGTGGCAGAGCGGCTCGACTACCCTCAGCAGGCCGCCTTCGCCCAAGCCTTCAAACAATACACCGGCACCACCCCCACCGCTTGGCGTTCCCAACATATATAAAGAATGAGGGCGCCATCGGCGCCCTCATTCACCAAATTTAATTCAGCCCGCCTGACCCGAACGGCCGAGTCGTCACGGAACCCGGGAGCCCCGGCAGGGCGGGTGC
>NZ_CAAKNY010000074.1 GCF_901212495.1 Collinsella aerofaciens
TAAAATAGCCCCGTCCCAAATTAGCTGCCCCAGTCACAGTAGTCGTTGGGGACACTCTTAGCGGGGCACCGCAAGGACTGTCCCCGGCTGCCGGCAGAACGGGAACGTCCCCATCTGCCGGATTAGGAGAGGCTCTCCAGAACGTGGCGGAGTTCTTGCTGGACAGCGTGGTCGCGGTTGCACCCCACCACGCGATCGGCGACTGCCTTGAGTGCAGGACGCGCGTTTTCCATCGCGCAACCCGTGCCGACAAAGCGAATGATCTCGTAGTCGTTCATCGAGTCGCCAAACGCCATGACCTCATCGCGTCCAATGCCATAATGCTCCGCGAGCTGCTCGATGCCCGAAGCCTTCGACACACCGGGCTGCATGGCATCGATCCATGCGTTACCCGAAGGCGCAAAGGTAAAGAGCTGACCGAGTTCGCGCTGTAGCACGTACGCACTGTCCATAACGGCACCGTCGTCGCAAAAGACACTCGCTTTGATGATATTTACGCTGGGATCGGGCAGCTCCCAAATGCGCTCGGCATTGGGAAGGTCCTTATCGACCTCGCGCACGAACTTGCTCTCGTCATCGAGCAAAAAGGACTTGGTTCGGTCAAAGAGCGCAAGATGCAGATTGGGAAACGTCGCGACGGCCTGGGCGAGCTTGCGAACCGCCAGGTGCGAATACACCTCGCGGTCTACCATTTTGCCGTCGGCGTAGACCTGGGCGCCGTTGGCGGCGACAAAGTCCATCTTGTCGCGAACGGGTGCAAAGAACTCGCACAGGCGATCGTAGCGGCGGCCTGACGATACGGCAAAATGCACGCCATGCTCGCGTAGTGCCAAAATCAGTTCGTAGGTCTCGGGAGGCACCTGGCTGTTTTCGTCAAGCAACGTGCCGTCCATATCGGATGCAATCAGTTTAAACATAGAAAAGCTCCCTTCGGGCTTGTTGGAATCGGGCATCTATCCGAACCCACCGTACCCAAAGGGAGCACGAATAAGACCCCGCAGACATAAACGTTACAAGGACCTAGCAAATAGCTCACGCGCGCCAGAGGTCCCACGGTCGCAGCGTCAGGCGACACGCCAAAGAGCGTCGCAGGCGACTAGTCGTTTAAGAACGTCCCCGATGACTAGTCGGCGTAGGTGAAGGTGGTGACGTCGAACATGCCCTCGGGGCGGATACGGAGCGTCGGGATCACCGGTAGGGGCAGGAAGATGATGCCCATGATGGGATCGAGCGGCGGCTCGATACCCATGGCGCGCGCCTTGACCATAAAGTCGTCGTGCTGCGCCGCGACATCCTCGGCCGTGCCCTCGCTCATCAGGCCACCGAGCGCCAGCGGAATGCGCGCCACGACCTCGCCGTTGCGCACCAGCACGTGGCCGCCCTGCCCCACGGCCTCAACGGCAGCCATCATATCGGCAGCGTTATCGCCCACGACGCATACGTTGTGCGAATCGTGGCCGATCGTCGAGGCGATGGCACCACCCGTGATGGTAAAGCCGCGCACCCAACCACGGCCGATATGCTTGCCGACTAGGCCCAGACCCGCGGGGCCGTCACCGTCGGCGCCCTCGGCCTGCAGCGACACGCCGCGGCCATGGCGCTCGATCAGCATAATGCGGCGCAGGCCCTCGGCACTCTCGGGGCGGGCCATACCTGTGATGGCCTTACCCGGCACCACGTCGATCACGGCCTCGCCCGACTTAAAGGCATAGTCGAACACGGCGAGCGATAGCTTCGGCAGCTTAACGGAGGCGCGCAGCTCATCGGCAAGGGCCGCAACCTCGGCCATCTCGGGCGCGATCTCGCCCACGAAGGTGCCGTCCTGCGCCACCAGAGCGCCGGCGGCATACACGCGATGCGGAGCCGTGGCAAACGTCAGGTCGTTGAGCACCAGCAGGTCGGCACGCTTGCCCGGGGCGATGGCGCCACGCAGCTCGTGCGGGTCGCGGCAACCGTGGTCCAGGCCAAACGCCTCGGCCGTGGAGAGGGACGCCATAGAGATAGCGACCACGGGGTCGATGCCGGCCTCGATGGCCACGCGGCAGGCATTGTCGATCATGCCGGTCGCAAGTGCATCGGAAGGGGCGCGGTCGTCAGTCGCAAAGCAGCAGCGGCGGGCGCGGGCAGGGTTCTCCAGCAGCATCGGGGACAAATTGGCCAGGTCGTGGCTGCACGTGCCCTCACGCAGCATCACATACATGCCGCGGGACAGCTTGTCGAGTGCCTCCTCGGGAATCGTCGACTCGTGGTCGGCGATAATGCCCGCTGCGGCATAGGCGTTGAGGTCCTTACCGGCAACGAGCGGCGCATGGCCGTCGACCTGCTTGGACGGCGTCTGGTTGGCAGCATCGATGCGGGCGCAGGTCTCGGGATCGGCCATAAAGACGCCCGGCAGGTTCATCATCTCGCCCAGACCAAAGACATCGCCCGGATGCTCGGCAAAAAACGCCTGCATATCGGCGGCGGTAATGACGGCGCCTGCCTGCTCGTCGGGCAGCGCGGGCACGCACGAAGGCATCATGTACTTGATGGAGATGGGCGCACGGCGGCCGTCCTCGATCATAAAGCGCAAGCCGTCCAGGCCGGCAACGTTGGCGATCTCGTGGCTGTCGGCAATGGCAGTGGTGGTGCCGCGCGTCGCCGCCATGCGCGCATACTCGGCGGGACGGATGTTCGAGGACTCGATATGCAAATGTCCGTCGATAAAGCCGGGGGCAAGATAGCGACCCTGGCAGTCGATGACCTCAGTTGCCTCGTAGGTGCCGGCGGCATCGTCGCGACCATCGTAGAGCACGCCGACGATCACACCGTCCTTGACGGCAACGCTACCGGGCGCCACGCGCTGGCCATATACGTCGACAATCTGCGCATTGGTAAACAGCGTGTCGACGGGCACGCGGCCCTCGGCTGCATCGATCACAGACCTCATGACCTCAACGGATATACATACTCCTTTTACTGTAGAAATAGCTACGGAGCGGACAAACCTTCACCGCAGCAAGCCAATAGCCATTGTATGCCCAAAAGAAGGTCCCGCTAACGCCCCTTCCGCTTAACGGCACCGCCAAATGATCCCTCCGTCCCCAAGGGATCATCGTAACCAAAAAAGGCCGCAGTCGGGAATCCCGGCTGCGGCCTTGTTGCACTTGTGAGGTCAACTTGCTCGTTAGACCAACTTAAAGCCCTTGCGCTTGCCTACGGAGAGGGTGTCGCCCAGCTTGAGGGCGCTGGGGTCGATGTTATAGCTCTTGGGAGCCACCGCCTCGCCGTTGATCTTGACACCGCCGCCGTCGATGTCGCGACGGGCCTGGCCGGCGCTCGCCGAAAGACCCAAGTCCTTGAGTAGGCCGGCGAGGTAGATCTGGCCCTCGTCGTTGACGGTCAGCTCAACGTGCTTCTCGGGGAAGTCGGCAAGCTGGCCCTCCTTGAACACACGGTCGAACTCGGCCTGGGCCTCGTCGCCGGCGCCGGCGCCGTGGTAGGTATCGCACAGGTCGCGGCCCAGAGCGCGCTTGAGCTCGTAGGGGTCGGCGGAACCGTCGGCCAGGGCGGCGTCGATCTTGTCGACCTCGGCCGGGGTGAGCGAGCTGGCCAGACGATAGTACTTGCCGATCATCTCGTCGGGGATGGACATGGTCTTGCCGAACATATCCTTGGGAGCATCGGTCAGGCCGATGTAGTTGCCGTAGGACTTGGACATCTTGCGCACGCCATCGGTGCCCTCGAGCAGCGGCATGGTGAGCGCGATCTGCGGCTCCATGCCCATCTTCTCCATGAGCTCACGGCCGGCAAGCAGGTTGAAGAGCTGGTCGGTGCCGCCCATCTCCACGTCGGCCTTGATCTGAACGGAGTCGAAGGCCTGCATCACGGGGTACAGGAACTCGTGCAGGGCGATCGGCGTCTGGGACTGGTAGCGCTTGGTAAAGTCATCGCGCTCGAGGATGCGGGCGACGGTGAACTTGGAGCACACCTGCAGCAGGCCGGCCAGATCCATCGACAGGATCCAGTCGCCGTTATGCACGATGGTGGTCTTCTCGGGATCCAGGATCTTCATGGCCTGGCTCACGTAGGTCTCGGCGTTGGCCTCGATCTGCTCCTGCGAAAGCTGCGGGCGGGTGGAGTTCTTGCCCGAGGGGTCGCCGATCAGTGCGGTACCGTTACCGATGATGAGGGTGACGTTGTGGCCCAGGTCCTGGAACTGACGCATCTTGCGCAGGGGCACGGCATGGCCCAGGTGCAGGTCGGGGCTGGTAGGATCGACGCCGAGCTTGATGTTGAGGGGCTCGCCCTTCTCAAGCTTCTTGCGAAGGTCGGCCTCGGGGACGATCTGCGCTGCGCCCGAGGTGATGATACGCATTTGCTCGTCGACAGACAGCATTGGGTATCCTCCTTTTGCTATAGCACCCTCACCGGATACGGCGGTGCTCGAAGTTCATAAACCCACTCATAATAACCAAAACGGCGCGGCCGAACACCTACGACAGGAAAATCCTCGTCCTACCGCACGCGTCGATAACGACCGGCAAACGCGTGCCGTCACGTTCGACCAAAAAGCGCCCCTGCTGACGGCGCGAGCAGTCACGGCAACGGACCTGCCCCGTCGCATCCGTGGCGCAGGCGCCCTCGGCAGTCAGCAAGCAGTGCTCGCACACCATGAGCTCGGGACGGCCGGCATCGACAGGCCCCAAGACACCGGGGCAAGCGGAAAGCTCGGCAACACGCTCCGCGTCGTGGGCGACAAGCTCGGCAGGCACATACACACAGCCCGCGCCGAGCCCGCGTAGCCAGGCAAGCGTAACCCGGTTTGCGCAAAACACCGGTGCCGCAACGTCAAACGCCACGCCCAGCTCACGCGCCATCGCCACCTGTCCCAGATTACGACAGACGACGCGCCCGGCACGCCGCATAAGCGAGCGGGTACGCGAGGCATCGGCTGCACGACAGACCTCGTCAAGCACCACAACGGCGTCGGACAAATCGAGTTCTCCGCGCGGGTCGGCATCCATCAGCCGCCAGGCAAAGACCATGCGATCGGAAGCCCCCTTTTCCGGCGGCTCCGTCAACGCCGCCTCGGGCACGTCGCCAACAGTCATGGCGGCCTCAAAGGGCAGTATCTCAACGGCTCCTGCAACGGGTACGACCGCGTCCGCCTCGACCCGCATGTGCCCCAGCGCCGTCGCCGTCTGCCCCAACACGCCGGCGCTGCGAATCAGGTACACCTCGCATCCCGCATCCACCTTGCGCTTGCAGTGCACGACAACGCGCTCCCCCGCCGCTGCATCCACCGGGCAGGGCACCTGGGGCCAGCGCTTGGGCACATCGGGGCGTGCATCGGCACCCGGATAGAACCGGATCTCGAGCGTGTCGCCCGCGGCCACGGCGGCATCGAGTTCGACGGTCACCTCTTCGTGACCCACAGTCACCAAGTGGCCCACGCGCACGCCCTGGTTAATCGCACGCTCAAAGCTCATGAGCTCAGCGCCCGATCGCCCCCGCAGATACGCATCGGTAAACCCGCGGTTGAACGACCTGCCCAGCTCGCGCTCGAGCGCCGACACGGCAGCGGCATCCCACGCGCCATCGCGCAGCATATCGAGTGCACGACGCCACACCCGCACCACGTTGAACACGTAGTCGGGGTTTTTCATGCGCCCCTCGATCTTGAGCGACGCCACCCCGGCCCCAACGAGCTCGGGCAGGTGCGCAATGCCCAGATAGTCGCGCGGGCACAGCAGACGATCGCCCTCCACGGAAACGACGCTCTCCCCCGCCTCGTCCACCAGGTCGTACGCCAAGCGACACGGCTGCGTACAGTCGCCGCGCATCGCCGATCGTCCACGGCGCAGAGCCGAAAACTCGCAGGCGCCCGAATATCCAATGCAAATCGCGCCATGGCAGAATACCTCGATAGGCACGCCGGTAGCACACAGGGCGGCAATCTCGTCGACCGCCAGCTCACGGGCGGTCGTCACGCGCTCGACCCCGAGCTCGTCGGCAGCCAGGCGCACGGCGCCTTCGCTATGAACGCCCGCCTGCGTGGACAGGTGAATCTCGACCCCGGGAATCGCCGCGCGCAACGCGCAGGCCAGACCGGCATCCGCCACGATCAAGGCGTCAGCACCCAACTCTTGCGCGTGCGCCCCCAGCGCCACCGCGTCGGCCAACTCGTCGTCGAACACAAACACGTTGAGGGTCACGTATACACGCACGCCGTGCGCATGCGCCACGACACAGCCGCGGGCGAACTCGTCGTCGGTAAAGCCGTGTGCGCTCACGCGGGCGTTGAACCCGCCCAGGCCCGCATAGATGGCATCGGCACCCGCTGCAATCGCCGCGAGCATCTGATCGAGTCCTCCGGCAGGCGCCAGCAGCTCGGGCAGCGCCGCCTCGGCAGCCCCCGGCTCGTTATCGCATTGTCCACTCGGCCCCGTCGTCCGAATCGCCATCGGCAAACTCCTTACCAACAAGGTATGCATTCACTCTGAAAAAAAACCGTCATCCAGCATACACGAGGCCTCGCGCGCCTCGTTTGGTTTATCGTGTAATAACTTATGTCCATCCTGCCCCAGCGGCGCACCCGCCGCCCGGCACGACATACCTGGAGGTCAATATATGGGTCCTCGCCAACGACAGGGGCGCAGTCGTTCCAAGACGCATGCCCTGCCCATGATCCTGCTCTCGTTCTTGGGCCTTTTGCTCATCGCGGGCGTAGCGTTTGGGATTGGCATGATCGGCAACGTCAATCGTTGGCTGTCCGATCTGCCCGACTATACCGACGCCAACGCCTATCTGGTGAGTGAACCCACCGAGATCGTCGATTGCAACGGCAACAAGATCGCGAGCTTCTACACGCAAAACCGCAAGTCCATCACCAAGGACCAGGTTTCCCCGTACGTGCTGCAGGGCACCGTCGACGTCGAGGACGAGCGCTTCTACGAGCACGGCGGCATCGACCTGTGGGGCATTGCTCGCGCAGCGGTGGCGACCCTTTCCGGTGGCCACGAGGGCGCCTCGACCATCACCCAACAGCTGGTGCGTAACACCATCCTGCAGGAGGAGCAGTTCGACTCGACCATCGAGCGTAAGGTCCGCGAGGCCTACATCGCCATCAAGATGGAGGAGATGTACTCCAAGGACGAGATCCTCATGATGTACCTCAACACCATCTATTACGGCCACGGTGCCTACGGCATCGAGGCCGCAGCCGAGACCTATCTGTCCAAGAGCGCCGCCGACCTCACCCTGAGCGAGGCCGCGCTGCTCATCGGCCTTCCCAACTCGCCTTCGCAGTACGACCCCACGGTCAATCCCGATCTGGCACTGTCTCGCCGCAACAAGGTTCTCGATAACATGCTGCGCCTGGGCCACATCACCCAGAAGGAGCACGACGCCGCGCAGGCAGAGCCCATCACCCTCAACGTAACCGAGATTTCGGGCAGTGGCGTCGACGTGTATTCGCAGCCCCACTTTGTCGCCTATGTTAAGCAGCTGCTGGAGCAGGAGTTCTCCACCGACGTGCTGTTTAAGGGCGGCCTAACCGTCAAAACCACCATCGACCCGACCATGCAGCAGACCGCCGAGGAGGCCGTGCGCGCCCAGCTCGACACGCTTTCGCTCGACGGCCTGGACATGGGCATGGTCGTCGTCGACCCCAAGACCGGCTACATCAAGTGCATGGTGGGCGGCTACGACTATAACGCCGACGAGAACCACGTGAACCACGCCACGGCCAAGCGTCCCGTAGGCTCCACGTTTAAGGCCTTTACGCTGGCCACTGCCATCCAAAACGGCATGAACCCCAACGTCACCCTCAATTGCAACTCGCCTCTTACAGCCAAGGGCACCACGACCAAGGTGCAAAACTACGCCAACCAGAGCTACGGCACCATCACGCTCAAGCAGGCGACGGCATACTCCTCCAACACCGGCTATATCCAGGTTGCAGAGGCTATCGGCAATAACAAGATCATGTCCCTCGTCAAAAAGCTCGGCATCGATCCTTCTAAGGACAATATCGAGGACGTTCCCGTCATGACGCTCGGTACCGGCTCCATCTCGCCGCTCGAGATGGCCGCGGCCTATGCCACGTTTGCCAACGGCGGTTACTATCGCCAGCCGATCGCCATCACCGAGATTGATTCGCGAACTGGCTCGGTGCTGTATCAGCACACCGATAACCCCTCGCAGGTGCTCTCCACCGGCGAGGCCGCGGCAGTGACCGACGTCCTGACCGGCGTCATGCAGGGCAGCGGCACGGGTGCCGCCGGCGCGCTGAGCGTCAACCAGCCCTATGCCGGCAAGACGGGTACCACCGACAACACCACCAACCTTTGGTTCTGCGGCTACACGCCGCAGCTGGCATGCGCCCTGTGGACCGGTTATTCCGCAGGCGAGATTCCCATCCAAAAGTACGGCATGGACCTGCTGGGCGATAGCACCAACCTGCCCGTCTTTAAGAAGTTTATGAACACTGTTCTTGCGGGGACCGGGCGCGAGGAATTCCCGACCGGAACGGCTCCCACGTACAAGAACAATAACGTCTGGAAGTTCTACGGCACCAGCAGCGCCAGGAAGTCGGAAAACGAGGAAGCCGAAGACAGGGGGGGGACCACCACCACAACAACGACGACTACCACGACGACTGAGACCACGGGTGGCGATACGACCGGCGGCAACGGTGCGACCGGCGGAGACGGCACGACCGGCGGAGACGGCACGACCGGCGGCGGCAGTGGCGGCGAGGGCGGCTCTCCTACTCCCACTCCCACTCCCACTCCTACTCCTACCCCTACTCCCACGCCTACCCCCACGCCCGATCCTTCAACAGGTCAGTAGCCAGCCATAGCCAGCAAAGGGGCCCGGACAGCACGCACGCTGCACGGGCCCCTTTTTCGTCTTACCCGGACAATGCCACCGTACGTCTCCAGGCACCGACACAAAAAGACGCCGGCTAGAGCCGGCGTCCCTTCAAGTTTATGAAACGACATATACGTAAACGACGCGCACGCCGCACATCCCCTACTTACGAGAGTTACTCAGCTTGTTGATGAGCGCCTCAAGGCGCTCGCCGTCCTCGGCTGTCTGCGCAATGACCAGGATCGTGTCGTTGCCGGCAAGCGAGCCGAGCACATCGGGCAGCTCCGCAGCATCGACGGCTGCGGCAATACCAGAAGCCGTACCGGGCTGTGCCTTGATCATAACCAGATTATCGGTGCGCAGGACGCCGGTAACCAACTCGGAGACCATGCGCTGCAAATGCAGGTCCTCGGCAAGGACATAGATGCCCTCGGGGAGCTTACGCAGCCCCATATCCGCGATGTCGCGCGAAACGGTCGCCTGTGTGCAATCGAAACCCATGGCACGCAGCTCATCTACCAAAACGCGCTGTGTGCGTACGTCCTTGTTGCGCACGATATCTCTGATGGCATCCTGGCGCCCATTGCGTTTTTTAGCCATACAAAACCTCACTCCAAAGATGGCGGAGACAATCAATCAGTGATTGAATAGTTTAGCGCTATTAAAGGGTATTTGTGAATAAGAACGCATTTCGAAACAATTCCATGCAAGATTATTTCGAACATAGCCATCTTAGGAGATTTTGGCACCCGTCCGGTTAAAAAAAGCGGCCAGGTGCGTATACATCACGCAACGCGCAGGCTTGGCACGGGCAATCGGTCCAAACAACAGGCCGAGTCCACGATGGTTGTCGCTGAGTGCCGCAGCCATCTGACGAGTCCGAGATGCCTCGAGCATATCACGCAAACGAGCGGAACGCTCAATTGAAGAAACCCCATGCGGGCTCAAGCACAAGTTTTCGATGCAGGCGACCAGCCCGGCGAAGTAAAACATATGGCTCTCCACCTTTAGCTGCGTGTCGCCGCTCGCCTCTGCAAGCGAATCAGTAAGCGCGTCAAGCGCCCGGGCGTCATCGGTAAGCTTGGCAAACAATGTGGGGTCAAAAGCATCTGTGAGCTGCGGCGCCACCGCATGGAAACAGGCGCCACCGCACCCAGATATGCGTTGCGCCTGCGAAAGAGCGCATGCCATAAACCCAATCGTGCGAAACGCACGATCTCGCGACAAACACGTCTCGAACAACGAGCGGCTGTACATCACACCGGAAGTCTGGGCAATCAGGCCGCCGGAAATCATCTGAGACAGACCGGCAGCCAAAGAAGCACGGTCATCGATCGTAAGAGAGGTGGCATCCAGTACGCGCGAATGGCGCTCACGATGAGCATCGTAGCGGTCGAGCGATGCCGTGGGAATCACCATGTCTGCCGCAGCATCGCATGCAACATCGACCATCTTGGAAAGGGACTGCGGGGCAAACCACTCGTCGGCGTTCATGGCAACTATCTGCAATCCACGCGAGGCGGCAAAACCGGCCTTGAGACATGCTCCGTGCGCCGAATCCTCGACGTCGATCAAATCGATGTGAATATCTCTGCCGGCGGCAACCTCGAGCGAATGGCGCACACCCGGTGCGACATCGCGGAATACGACAACAATCTGCAGATCATAGAGGTCTTGGTTCTGGACGCTCTCGAGCGCGCGCATCGCATAGCTGGGTGAACCCTCGACAACGAGGATCACAGAAAGTCGCGGATGCGAACCACGTCGAACCAAGTTTTCCGTCCTCTCGACAGCGCCAGATCAAATCGTCGTTCATGGTACACCCGAGCTATAAAAGCAACGCGCCGCCTAACATGTTGCACGCCAAGAACAGATGTTGCACACGCGCAGCTCACACATAGTATGTGTCAGCTACGGATGCGTCGAGCACTCCCCTAGTCGAGCACGACAAGCTCGTCAGGGCCGTAATCCACGCCCATAAACGTAAGGCCGCAGGCAGGCGCCGTGGGACCCGCAGCGGTACGGTCGCAGGCGTCAATAACCTCGCGCATCCACTGGGGATCGCGACGATGCATGCCAATCTCGACGAGAGTGCCCACAATAGTTCGCACCATCGAATGCAAAAACGCATTGCCCTCGATGGTAAACGTGAGGATGTCCTCGCCAAAGGCGACCTCATGGCCAAACTCGGCGCGCATTACGCAGCGGTGTGTCGGCTTGCCCACGGCAGACGCCACCTTGCAAAAGCTCTTAAAGTCCTGCTCGCCCAAGAGCGCAGGGCAGGCGGCCCCCATCGCATCGACGTCGAGGGGATAGCGATGCCACCACACGGCACCGCGTGACAGTACGGGCCGTGCATCACGATCGGCAATGCGATAGGTGTACGTACGAGATCGTGCGTCAAAGCGCGCAGAAAAGCCCTTACGAGCCTTGTAGACCTCATTTATGGCGATATCTTTACCCAGGAGGGCATCCATAGCCCTCAGCCATCTACGGCGCGTACACGCGAGCTCAGCGTCCGTTACAGGCACGCTGATGTACTGCGCCACCGCATGCACGCCGGCATCGGTACGCCCCGCACACGTCAG
Organism: Collinsella aerofaciens; assembly: GCF_901212495.1. Taxonomy (GTDB): domain Bacteria; phylum Actinomycetota; class Coriobacteriia; order Coriobacteriales; family Coriobacteriaceae; genus Collinsella; species Collinsella aerofaciens_H. The sequence continues at coordinate 11,445 of NZ_CAAKNY010000074.1, forward strand.
ATCGATCGGGCGGCGCAGCAGCGTCTCGATAGCGCGGCGCAACTCGCCCGCAACGGTCGTCTGGCCCGGCTGTTCGGCAAATCCGCTATACGATGAGCCATCGTAGGCAACACGGAACACGAGGGTGGCATCGAGCTCAGGAATCGAATTGAAATCAGACGGCGCGGTCATGAGCGCTCCCAACAAACAATCAACGGTATCGCGACAAAAAAAGAGGGGTACGCGAACGTACCCCTCGAATATAGCCTATGCAGACGGATTGTCTACTCAGCGGTCTCCTCAGCAGGAGCCTCCTCGGCAGCCCCGACCTTCTTGGGAGCAGCGGCCTTCTTGGGGGCCGGAGCAGCCTTCTTGGCCTTAGGCGTGCAAGGCTCGGTGACGAGCTCCATGATAACGATAGGAGCGTTGTCGCCCTTACGGTTACCGAGCTTCATGATGCGGGTGTAACCGCCGTTGCGGTCCTGCCACATACCCTGGGCAGCCTTGTCGAAAATCTCGCCAACGAGCTGCTTATCGCCGAGCTTGGCGATGGCCAGACGACGAGAGTGCAGGTCGCCCTTCTTGGCCCAGGTGATGATCGGGTCGACGACCGAACGCAGCGCCTTAGCGCGGGTCTCGGTGGTCTTGATGCGGTCGTTCTCGAAGAGGGCCTTAGCAAGGCTCTTCTTCATGGCCTTGGTGTGGCTCGCATCGGTGCCGAGCTTCAGGCCCTTCTTAACGTTATGACGCATGGTCTAGTTTCTCCTCAAAAATGCGAAGCATTAAGCCTTCAGGCTCAGGCCCATGGACTCAAGCTTGTCCTTCACTTCCTCGATCGACTTAACACCGAAGTTACGGATGTTGAGCAGATCGTTCTCCGAGAACTCAACGAGCTGACGAACCGAGTGAATGCTGGCGCGCTTAAGGCAGTTATAGGAACGGACAGAAAGGTCCAGATCCTCGATCTGCTTGTCCAGCTCGGCGTTGTCGTTGGTGACCTCGGGAGCGAAGATCGAAGCCTCCTCCTCGACCTCGGGGGTCTCGGCAAGGTTCATAAAGGCAGCCATATGCTGGTTGATGATATTGGCAGCCTGGACCACGGCGTCGCGCGGAGCGATGGAGCCGTTGGTCTCGATCTCGAGGACAAGGCGGTCGTAGTCGGTGTGCTGACCGACACGGCAAGCCTCAACGAGCTTGGCGCAACGGGACACCGGCGAGTACAGCGAGTCGACGTGGATCACACCGATGGGATCGTTGTCGCGCTTGTTAGCCTCGCCAGAGACATAGCCGCGGCCATAGCCGATGCGCATGCTCATGGTGAGATGGCCACCCTCGGTGAGCGTAGCGATGTGCTGCTCGGGGTTGACCAGCTCAAACTCGGACGGAATAAAGAAGTCCGCACCGGTGACCTCGCAGGGGCCGTCAACCGAAATGGTGGCGGTCGCCTCGTCGGTCGTGCCGAGAGCCCTGAAGACAAGACCCTTGACATTCAGGACGATGTCGGTGACATCCTCGACCATGTTAGGGATGGTCATGAACTCGTGCTGCGCGCCATCGATCTGAATAGCCTCGACGGCGGCACCCTCGAGCGAGGACAGAAGAACGCGACGAAGGGAGTTACCCAGCGTATCGCCGTAGCCACGCTCGAGCGGCTCAACGGAGACACGAGCAGACGTCTCGTTAATCTCTTCGACCTGAACCTGAGGCCTAATGAATTCTGACATGTATTACCTCCAGCCTCAGCAGCCCGGATGGACTACTTAGAGTAGAGCTCGACGATGAGCTGCTCGTTGATATCACCGCTGATCTGCTCACGCGTCGGCAGAGCGAGCACGTTACCAGACAGCTTCTCGATATCGACCTCGAGCCAGCCAGGGACCTCGAAACGCTCGGAGGAAATCAGAGCCTCCTTGATGGGGAGGAGGTCACGGAACTTCTCGCCGACAGCGACGACGTCACCGGCCTTGACGCGGTAGGACGGGATGTCCACGCGCTTGCCGTTCACGGTAAAGTGACCGTGACGGACGGACTGACGAGCCTCTTTGCGGGTGCGGGCGAAGCCAAGACGGAAGACGACGTTGTCGAGGCGAGACTCAAGGATGATCATGAGGTTCTCACCGGTGACGCCGTTCATCTTACGAGCCTTGTTGAAGTAGCCGTGGAACTGCTTCTCCAGAACGCCATAAATGAACTTGACCTTCTGCTTCTCGCGCAGCTGCATGCCGTACTCAGATTCCTTGCGACGGCGCTTGGGCTGACGGATAGATTCCTTCTTGCTGCTGTAACCGAGCTCAGCGGGATCGATCCCGAGCTGACGGCAGCGCTTAAGAACAGGAGTCCTGTCGATTGCCATATTGATACGATCCTTTCAGTTACACGCGGCGACGCTTCTTGGGGCGGCAGCCGTTGTGCGGGATGGGGGTCTTGTCCTGGATGCTCGAGACCTCGAGGCCAGCAGCCTGGAGGGAGCGGATGGCGGTCTCACGACCGGAGCCGGGGCCCTTGACGAAGACGGAAACCTTCTTCATACCGTGCTCCATGGCCTGCTTGGCAGCAGCCTCGGCAGCCATCTGGGCAGCGAACGGCGTGGACTTACGGGAGCCCTTGAAGCCCACCTGGCCAGCCGACTTCCAGGAAATGACGTTGCCCTGGGGATCGGTGATCGAAACGATCGTGTTGTTGAACGTAGAACGAATGTGAGCCTGGCCCACGGAGATGTTCTTACGGTCCGCGCGCTTCAGACGGGCAGCGCGAACGTTCTTCTTAGCAGTAGCCATCTATCTAGCGCTCCTTATTTCTTCTTCTTAGCACCGATCTGACGCTTCGGGCCCTTGCGGGTACGAGCGTTAGTGTGGGTGCGCTGGCCGCGGACCGGGAGGCCCTTGCGGTGACGAAGGCCGCGGTTGCAGCCGATGTCCATAAGGCGCTTGACGTTCTGGTTGCGCTCACGGCGGAGGTCGCCCTCAACCATGATCTGATTCTTATCGATATAATCGCGGATGGCGTTAACCTCATCCTCGGTGAGGTCCTTAACGCGCGTATCCACGTTAACGTTGCACTCGACGCAAATCTTCGTCGCAGTGGTGCGGCCGATGCCGTAAATGTAGGTCAGACCGATCTCAACGCGCTTCTCACGCGGGAGGTCGACACCATTAATACGGGCCAACGTAGTCTCCTCTCTTAACCCTGACGCTGCTTATGACGGGGGTTCTCGCAAATGACGAGGACCTTGCCATGGCGCCTAATGATTTTGCACTTATCGCACATCTTCTTGACCGAAGGACGTACCTTCATCGTTCTTCCTTTCGGTAGCGCTCGAACTACTTCCCTACTATCTACTCGCCCAGCCGCAGGCGTTTAAAACTATGGCTGGTCTTCACACACAAACCGACCGTAGGTTGAGCTAAGCCTGCAGTCGGAGAAGGAGTGCGTGTATGCGTGCCGCTATTTATAGCGATAGGTGATGCGGCCGCGGGTCAGGTCGTACGGGGAAAGCTCCACGACAACCCTGTCACCGGGGAGAATACGGATGTAATTCATTCGGATCTTGCCAGAAATGTTGCACAGAACCGAATGACCGTTCTCGAGCTCGACCTTAAACATGGCGTTGGGCAGCGGTTCCTTTACCGTACCCTCGAGCTCAATTGCGTCTTCCTTCTTCACAAGCAATCATCTTTCTCTAGAAAACGACAGCGATTGACTATTCTACAATACGCGTGCACGTATCGTAATATCTTCGTAATGGCTCCACAACTTGATGAAGCCTATACATCGTGAATGTAAAACAAAGCCGTTCCCTGATGCCCAAGATCGCCTTGAAATGAGACGGCATAGACCTTTGGGTCATGCCTTCGAAATTGAAAGGCGAGGTTGGGCGTCAGGGGGCGGCGACTTTTACATTTCACCGCCTTGCAAGGAGCACCAAGCGCCTTGGGCGTCGGTAGTGAGAATCACCGGGCCGTCATCGGTGATGGCGACGGTGTTCTCGTAGTGCGCGGCGGGCAGGTGGTCGTTGGTCGTGACGATCCAACCGTCGGAGCCCGTGCTCACATGATTGGATCCCATCGTGACCATCGGCTCGATGGCGATGACCATACCGGCCTGGAGACGAACGCCCCTCCCCTTCTTTCCGTAATTCGGAACGTTGGGGTCCTCGTGCATCACATGGCCAATACCGTGCCCCACATAATCGCGAAGCACGCCATAGCCGTGAGACTCGGCGAGGGACTGGACGGCATAACCGACGTCCCCAATATGGTTACCGGGAACAGCCTGCTCGATGGCAGCCTTAAGGCAATCGCGCGTAACCTCGCACAGGGCCTTGGCCTCGGGCGTAGGGGTACCGACGAAAAACGTCCAAGCGTTATCGCCGACCCAACCGTCGACAACGGCACCCGTATCGATGGAGATGATATCGCCATCACGCAGGATCATGTCGGGATTGGGAATACCATGCACCACGGCGTCGTTAATCGACGCACAAATGGTACCGGGGAACCCGCCGTAGCCCTTAAAGGCCGGGGTGCCACCATGCATGCGGATAATCTGCTCCGCAAGCTGATCAAGCTCAAAGGTCGAAACACCAGGGCGAACCATGGCTCCAACGTGGCGGAGCGCCATCTTCGATAGCGCTCCTGCCTTCTTCATCTGCTCGATTTGCGTTGCAGACTTAATCTTGATCATAGACCGAGAGCCTCTTTGACATCCCCGTACACGGTCTCGCGAGCCTGGTCACCGTTGACCGACTTGAGCAGACCCTGGCCACGATAGTAGTCGACGAGCGGACTCGTGGACTTCTCGTAAACGTCGAGACGGTTCTTGATGGTCTCGGGCTTGTCGTCGTCGCGCTGATACATCTCGCCTGCGCACTTGGGGCAGGTGGCATCGGCGGCGGTGCCGGTGTAGCCGCAGGCGCGGCAGGTGCGGCGCGAAGACAGACGGTCGATGATGACCTCGGGGGCCACGTCGACCAGAAGGGCGCAGTCGATCTCGCGACCCAGGGCGGAGAGCTCGGAATCGAGTGTCACAGCCTGAGCGGTATTGCGCGGGAAGCCGTCGAGAATGAAACCCTGCTGGGCGTCGTCGGCGGCAAGGCGCTCCTTGACAAGATCAATCACGAGCTGATCGGGAACGAGCTCGCCGGCGTCCATGTACTTCTTAGCCTGAACACCGAGCTCGGTGCCACCCTTGACGGCGGCACGCAGCAGGTCGCCCGTGGAAATGTGAGCGACGCCAAACTCGGCAACGAGCTCCTGTGCGACGGTGCCCTTACCGGCACCCGGAGCTCCGAGCAAAACGAGGTTCATGAGCAATCCTCCTCTAGCCTATTTAAAGAATCCATCGTAATCATACATCTTGATCTGGCCTTCGAGCTTATCGAGCGTGTCGAGCACGACGCCGACCATGATGAGGATGGACGTGCCGCCAAATGCCTGGATCAGATGATTACCCGTGAAGGAGAAGATGATCGAAGGCACGATGGCGATGAGCGCCAAAAAGACAGCGCTGGGAAGCGTAATCTTGTTGAGCGCGTTCTTGATGTAGGCCGCGGTGGCCCTACCCGGACGGACGCCCGGAATAAAGCCGCCCTGCTTCTTAAGATTGTCGGCCGTGTCATCGGGGTTGAACACCATGGAGGTGTAGAAGTACGCGAAGAACACGATGAGGACAACATTAAGCACCCAGTTGAGCCAACCGGTCGAAAGCGCAGAGGCAACTGCCTGAATCCACCCGATGCCGGGGAAGAACACGGCAATCTGAGCCGGGAAGTACAGCAGCGCCGAAGCGAAGATGATCGGCACGACACCCGCGGTGTTGACCTTGATGGGCAGGTAGGTGGTCTGGCCACCCATCATGCGACGGCCCACGACGCGCTTAGCGTAGGAGACCGGGATGCGGCGCTGGCCGCGCTCAAGGAAAACGATCAGCGGGATAACCAGCAGGATGATGGCGCAGATGATCACCATGGTGATGATGCCACCGGCATTGCCCTTGGTGCTGGAGAAGATAGCCTGCGGAAGACCGGCCATGATGTTCGCAAAGATGATCAGCGACATGCCATTGCCGATACCGCGCTGGGTGATGAGCTCACCAATCCACATGATCAGCATGGCGCCCGCAGTGAGCGTGCCGACGATCATGAGGTCGAAGATAATCTCGGGAGCGCCGGCGCCATGAAAGCTAATGCCGAAGCTCTTAAAGAGGAAGAGGTAACCCACGGAGTTGAGGATTGCCAGAGCCAGGGTGAGGTAACGCGAATACTGCGTAATCTTGGTCTGACCGACCTCGCCCTCGCGGGCAAGCTCATGCAGGGAAGGCACAACGGCCTGGAGCATCTGGAGGATGATCGAGCTGGTGATGTAAGGCATGATGCCCAGAGAAAACACCGACACATAGCTCAACGCGCCGCCAGAGAAAAGATTCAGGAGGGCCATAGCACCTGCGGCGACCGAATTGTTATCGGTCGAGAAAAGGCCCAGCATCCCCTGGAAGGGAATGCCGGGCACAGGAACGTGCGCACCAATGCGGTACACGACGAGCATAGCTATGGTAAAAAGAATCTTTTCGCGCAATTCTTTGATGCGGAAAGCATTCTTAAGACCATTTAGCACGGCAGCTCGACCTTTCCGCCGGCGGCCTCGATCTTGGCCTGCGCAGAAGCGCTGACCTTGTCGACCTTGACCGTGAACTTCTTGGTGAGCTCACCATTGCCGAGCACCTTGACGGGCTCGAACTCGCTCTTGGTGATGCGAGCAGCCTTAAGAGCGGCACCGTCGATCACAGCACCATCCTCGAACTTACGCTCGAGACGCTCAACGTTGACTGCGGTGTACTCGATACGACGGGGGTTGCGGAAGCCCGGAAGCTTGGGCAGGCGCATAGCCAGCGGAGTCTGGCCACCCTCGAAGCCGGCACCCTTGGTGCCACCAGAGCGAGAGCCCTGGCCCTTCTGGCCGCGACCAGAAGTGGTGCCGTGACCCGAAGAATTGCCACGGCCGACGCGCTTGCGGTTCTTGGTGGAACCGGGCGCGGGAGTAAGATCGTGAAGCTGCATTTGCTACTCCTCTACAATCTCGACAAGGTGCTTGACCTTGAAGATCATGCCGCGGACGGACTCGTTGTCAGCAATCTCGCGAACCTCGCGGATCCTGTGGAGACCGAGGGCACGGACAGTACGGACCTGGTCCTGCTTGCAACCGTTGGTGCTGCGGACCTGCTTGATCTTGATGGTGTCAGCCATGCTTAGTTCTCCTTACCGACGAACATCTCGGAGACCGTCAGGCCACGGCGAGCCGCGACGTCCTCAGGGCTGGAGAGCTCCTTGAGGCCCTCGACGGCAGCCTTGATGATGTTGAGGCCGTTGTCGGTACCGAGGGACTTGGACAGGACGTTCTTGATGCCAGCAAGCTCAAAGAGGGGACGCACGGCGCCGCCGGCGATAACGCCGGTACCCTCGACAGCGGGCTTGATGATGATGCGGCCGGCACCAAAGTGGCCGAGAACCTCGTGCGGGATGGTGCCCTGCTCGGTCACCGGCACGTGGAACATGTTCTTCTTGGCATCGAGAGACGCCTTGGAGATGGCCAGGGGCACCTCAGCGGACTTGCCCATGCCAACGCCGACGTTGCCCTTGCCGTCGCCAACGACGACGAGAGCGACGAGGCTCATGCGACGACCACCCTTGACGGTCTTCGACACGCGGTTGATGTAAACGACGCGCTCCTCGAACTCGGAGGCCTCGCGCTGCTGCTTCTGATTACGAGCCATGTGCTACATACCTCCTAGAACTCGAGACCGGCGGCACGAGCACCGTCGGCGAGGGCCTTGACGCGGCCATGGTAGATACGGCCACCGCGATCGAAGGCGACCTTGGTGATGCCGGCCTCGATGGCGCGCTTGCCAACGAGCTGACCGACCTTCTCCGCAGCCTCCTTGTTCGAGGTGTGGGTGCCCTTGAACTCGGCCTCGAGGGTCGAGGCAGAGACGAGCGTCAGGCTGGAGCCCTTGCTGTCGTCGATAATCTGGGCATAGATGTTGGCGTTAGTACGGGTCACGCGAAGGCGCGGACGCTCGGCGGTACCCGAGACCTTGCCGCGAACACGACGCTGACGACGCTTGAGGCCTTCCAGCTTCGCCTTATGCTTGTTCATACGTAAACTCCTAAAAAGGTTGATCTTGCCAGCACCTGACGGGGTGCTGGTCTTATGCGAGTGAGCCGGTTACGACTACTTGGCGGCCTTACCCAGCTTGCGGCGGATGTGCTCGCCAACGTAGTGGATACCCTTGCCCTTGTAAGGCTCGGGAGGACGATGGCCGCGGATCTCGGCGGCGATCTGACCGACCTGCTGCTTGTTGATACCCTTGACGTTCACGTGGGTGTTGTCGGGAACCTCGAAGGTGATGCCCTCGGGAGCCTCGACGATCACGGGGTGCGAGAAGCCCAGGGAGAACTCGAGGTTCTTGCCCTTCTGCTGCACGCGGTAACCGACGCCGGCAAGCTCGAGCTTCTTCTCGAAGCCCTCGGAAACGCCAACAACCATGTTGTGGATGAGGGCGCGGGTGAGGCCGTGGCGGGCACGGGTCTCACGCTCGTCGTCGGGACGGGAAACGGTGAGGACGTTGTCCTCGACGTTGATAGCGAGCTTCTCAAAGACATCGAGCTCGAGCTGGCCCTTGGGGCCCTTGACGACAACGTTGTTGCCGTTGACTGCCACTTCGACTCCGGCGGGAATCTGGACAGGCTTATTACCGATACGAGACACGGTGATCTCCTTTCCTTCTACCTACCGAGCGAATTACCAGACGTAAGCGATGATCTCGCCGCCGACGTTGTGCTTGCGAGCATCGCGGTCGGTCATGACGCCATGGCTGGTGGAAATAATGGCGGTACCAAGGCCACCGCGGACGCGGGGCATGTCGGCAACGCCGGTGTACTTACGCAGGCCCGGCTTGGAAATGCGGCGGATGCCGTTGATGATCTTAGCCTTCTTGGGACCATACTTAAGCGTGATGTGCAGAGTCTTCTGGGGAACGGTGTCCTCGACATCGTAGCCCTCGATGTAGCCCTCCTCGTGCAGAACACGAGCGATCTCGACGAGCTTCTTGCTGCTCGGCATGGAGACCGTGGCCTTGTTCACAGAGTTAGCGTTACGGATGCGCGTAAGCATATCTGCGATCGGGTCTGTAAGGTTCATACAGATTCTCCTTCGTTCTTGATGAACACGTGCTCTTGGTTCTTCGCCGCCCTTAACGGCAAAGCCTAACTAGCGCGTTTTCCCTGTTCCAAACGGATGCTTGAAACGCTGGTAGTGACTTACCAGCTGGCCTTCTTAACGCCGGGAAGCTCGCCCTTGAGTGCAAGCTCGCGGAAGCAGACACGGCACAGGCCGAATTTGCGGTACACAGAGTGCGGACGGCCGCAGCGCTGGCAGCGCGTGTACTCACGAGTAGAGAACTTCTGCTTGCGATTGCACTTGACGATCATCGATGTCTTAGCCACTTATATCCTCCTCACATAGAGTATTGTTCGCCCCAAACGCCGTCCCCTTTTGGAAACGGCGCATTTAGGGCAGGTGAACCTATTTCTTGAACGGGAAACCGAAGGCGTCCAGAAGGGCCTTGGCCTCCTCATCGGTGTTGGCGGTGGTCACGAAGGTGATATCCATACCACGCTGGTGATCGACGGAGTCGAAGTCGATCTCGGGGAAGATGAGCTGCTCGGTGACGCCCATGGAGAAGTTACCACGGCCGTCGAAGCTCTTGGCGGAGATGCCGCGGAAGTCGCGGATACGGGGGATCGCGACGGAGGTCAGACGATCGAAGAACTCCCACATACGGTCGCCACGCAGGGTAACCTTGCAGCCGATCGGCATACCAGCGCGCAGGCGGAAGGTAGCGATGGACTTGCGGGCACGGGTGATCATCGGCTGCTGGCCGGTGATGGCGCGCAGGTCGCGCACGGCACCGTCGATGGCCTTGGAATCGGTAGCGGCCTCGCCGACACCCATGTTCACGACGATCTTCTCAAACTTGGGGATCATCATGACGTTCTCGTACTGGAACTTTTCCTGAAGCTGCTGCTTGACCTCGTTGTTGTACTTGGTCTTCAGACGCGGCACATACTTCTCTTCTGCCATTGTTCACTCCTTCTTGGGGTTTTAAGCACGGGGCGTGGCCACGGTGGGTTGTCCTCGTGCCTCCTGGCTGCATCCACCCCGCTCATGGCATTTCGCGGTTTGGACTCGACGCAGCAGGAGCCGACAAAACAATCGGTACTATACGCGCATCGGGAGCGTATTTCCAGAAAAACCTCGTCTGCCTGCACAACTCCACAACTCCCCCGCACAAATTGAACCCTAGGGGATCAAAAGAGCAGTTGCGGTGAAATAGTTCCTGGCTGACCGCCCGTCGGGCCCATCTAGGAACTATTCCACCGCAACTCATATCGAGGATGCGATTAGCGCTTGCGAGGGACGAGCTTGGTGCGGCGCAGGTGGATCATCTCGGCGGCGATGGAGATAGCGATCTCCTCGGGGTCCTCTGCCTCGATGGCGGCTCCGATCGGCAGGTGCAGCTCGCCGATTTGCTCCTGCGTAAAGCCCTCTTGCTCCAGGCGGGCGTGCACAAAGGCCGTCTTACGGCGCGAGCCCAGGCAGCCCAGATAGGCGGGTTTGGCGCGCATGGCCTGAATCACCACGTCGATATCGGACTTGTGACCCGCCGTGGCGACAACCACCAGGTCGCGCGGGCCGATGGGGCACTGCTTGCTCAGGTTCTTGTAGTCGACCAGGCGACGGTCGCAGACACCGGGCACCCAATCGGGGGTCAGCGTGCCGGGGCGGTCATCGCAAGCCACGACGGCAAAGCCCGCCGCCGTGAGCACCCGCGCCGTCGCAGCGCCCACGTGGCCGCAGCCAAAGATGTAGGTCAGGCCCTCGGGGCAGAGCGTCTCGATGTGCGCCGCGGGAATCTCGGAGGCAGCGTTGGTGTAGGTGACCTTACTCCCCTCCTCCACCAGCGAAAGCCCGGGGCAGCCCGCAATGGTGCGGCGCGATTCCTCGCCATGGTACTCGGCCACATCGCCCTCGAGCGCGCTCGCGATAAACGGCTCAAAGTCGATGACGAAGTCGCCGATACGACGATACGCCAGCACATCGGCAATTTCCTGGAACAACGGTGTCTGGGTCGCATCCAGATGCAGGTAGCACAGGCAGATGGCTCCGCCGCAGATCATGCCGGTATCGGAGTTCTCACCGCCCATGGTGTAGCGGACCAGACGCGACTGTCCCGCGCTCAGGAGCTCGCGCGCCTCATCCAGCGCAAAGAGCTCAATCTTGCCGCCGCCGATAGTGCCCGCCTGGCTGCCATCGGCAAAGACAGTCATCCATGCGCCCACACCGCGCGGTGACGACCCCGCCGTACCGGCCACGACCACGAGCTCGCACGTCTCGCCAGCACGCAGGGCGGCAAGCGCCGCATTCACAACATCGAGCTTTTCCATTGCCGCCTTCTATCCTCTAAAGACATCGGTGAGCATAGCGAGTGCCTCGAGCACGCCGCCGCCGACCGACGTCGCCTTGTCCGAAATGTAGTTGATATAGCTGGCATCGCCGCGCGGATCGACATCGGCGCATTTAAAGCCCTCAGTCACCTGTACGCCATTCGCCAAAAGCCCGCGCAGACAGCCATCGATCTGCGTGCACATGGGCGTATCGCCCGCGTAGCCAATCACGTCTCCAGCGCTCACGATGTCGCCGATTGCGCGGTCGGACCGAAACACGCCGGCGGCGGGGCTGTGGATAACACGCTCCTTGCCATAGCCGGCGATCATGCCCGGCACGCCCGTGTTGGGCTGGGGCGAACCTTGGGTAATGACACGGCCGAGAAAATGCCCGCGCATGGTCTCGACCACGGCGTCGCAGTCAACCGGCGCGGTAAAGCCCGGCCCCACGGCGATGACGGCAGGCGCCATGTCGCGCGTGGTGCCCAAGTTGCGCTTAGCCAAAATCGCGTCGACCACAGCCGCGGGTTTCAACTCGCCGAGCATCTTGGCCTGGGGGTCCACCACCACGGCGACGTCTCCGGCCTCGGTAATTGCAAGCGCCTCAGCCGCCGTCTGTGCCAAGCGAGCGCGAATGCCCTCGACCTGGACCTCGCCCAGGCGAATGGCCTCGCAAAAACAGATTGTGCGGCGGATGCACGTGGGGACTGCGATATCGGCCATAACGACCGACACGCCGGCGCGCACCAAACGGGCAGCGACACCCGTGGCGATATCGCCGGCGCCGCGAACATAAACGAGCATTCCCGGGGCACCTCCCTGTGCTACGGTTTGAGCAGAGCAAAAGCGGTTCGACCGCTACTCTGATGATTATTTATTATCACAGTATTATACGGCGGTGAATAGATGGAAACGACGGGCGGAAACCTTGCCTCCGCACTCAAGATCGAGCCGGGCATTACTGCAATTATCGGCAGCGGTGGCAAGTCGACACTGCTGAAGACGCTGGGTCTCGAGCTCATGCGCGCTGGCGGCCGCGTGCTCCTCTGCACCACCACGCACATGTTTCCCGTCGCCGGCGTGCCATGGAACGGGTCGAGCCGTCGCCTGGACGCCGCACCTTGGAAGCCAGGCGCCGCACATGTCCCCGGTTGCACCTGCGAGGCCTGCGCGGGCCTTGTGCGCGGAAGCATCTGCCAGGCGGGTGTTTTGGACCCGGAGACAGGCAAGCTCTCCGCCCCCGCCGAGCCGCTCGACCAGCTGGTGCAGCGCTTTGACTATGTGTTGGCCGAGGCAGATGGCAGCAAGCGACTCCCGCTCAAGGCGCATGCCGCCTGGGAGCCGGTAATTCCCGCCGCCACGGCAAATGTTGTCTGGGTCGTCGGCGCCTCGGGGCTCGGTAAGCCCATCAACGAAGCCGTCCACCGCCCCGAGCTCTTCTGCGAGCGTTGCGGCTGCGAGCCCACCGACATCGCCACGCCCGAGCGCGTCGCCCAGGTGCTCAATGCCGAGCTGCGGATGCTGAACCTCAGCAATGCCCGCATCATGCTCAACCAAGCCGACACGCTTACCGACCCAACAATGGCAGATCGCTTCGAGGCAGACCTCGGCCGCCCCCTCATCACCACCAGCCTCAAGTAGCTGGCGCTGCCCCAGCAGGCCTATAAGTTGCGGTGGAATAGTTCCTGAAACGGCCTATTTAGCGGCTAAACAGGAACTATTCCACCGCAACTGAGGAGGGAAATCCGGTGATCTTCCTGCTAGCGGGGGACGTAGCGACCGGGTTGGGCTCCGGTGGGCTCGCCGTCGCGCGCCACCAGCACGCCGTTCACAAACACAGCCTTTGCGCGGCCATGCGCCTCAAAGCCCTCGAGCGGCGTGTAGTCCACGGCCTGATGCTGCGTCGCGGCACTGATCGTCCAGCGCGCCTGGGGATCCCACACGCACACGTCGGCATCGGAGCCCTCGGCAAGACAGCCCTTGCGCGGGTACATGCCAAACACGCGCGCCGGGTTCTCGCTCATCAAGCGGCAGAGGTCCTCGGGACCCAGCTGTCCCTCAAAGCTCGTAGCGATCGCGACGGGACGATGCTCCACACCGGGCCCGCCGTTGGGAATCGCGCGAAAGTCGTCGCGCCCGCGGTCCTTTTGCCCGTGTAGGTTAAAGCTGCAGTGGTCGGTCGCAATCGTATCGATCTCGCCGGCCACAAGCGCCTCGCGCAGTGCCGCACGGTCACCCGCATGGCGCAGCGGTGGGCTCATCACATACTTGGCACCCGCAAAGCCGTCCTCGCCCCGCTCCAAGTAGCACGTATCGTCGAGCATCAGATACTGAGGGCAGGTCTCGACATAGATATTCTTCTGCCCGCGCGCCTTGGCGGCACGGATGGCCTCGAGCCCCAGCTTGGTCGAAAGGTGCACCACGTTGACCGGTGCGTCGCCGGCCAGGTGCGCCAGATATAGCAGACGGCTCACCGCCTCGGCCTCGCACACATCCGGACGGCTGAGCGCATGGCCCTCGGGCCCGTGGATACCCTGCTCAAACACGCGCTTCTGCAGCTCGTTCACCAGCGTGCCGTTCTCGCAATGCACGCACAGGATACCGCCTAGGCGCTTGAGCTCCTCCAGCACCTCGAGCGTCTCGGCATCGTCCAGGCGCAGATGATCATAGGCAAAGTAGGTCTTGAACGACGATACGCCCGCCTCGCGCATGGCCGAGAGATCGGCGCGGTTACGCTCATTCCACTCGGCGAGTGCCATATGAAAGGCGTAGTTGGCCGTGCAGGTTCCATCGGCGCGGCGATGCCACTCGGCCAAGGCATCGGGCATGGTCACGCCGCGATCGGCCGTCGCGTAGTCCACAATGGTCGTCGTGCCGCCGCAGGCAGCCGCGCGCGTGCCGGTCTCAAAGCTATCGGCCGTCCAGTCCATGCCGGTCCAGCACTGCATGTGCGTGTGGCCGTCGATAAAGCCGGGAAACACCCAGCAGCCCGCGGCATCCTCGACGGTGTCACCCCCGCCCGGCTCAATCGCCGCGGCGATCCGCACGATTTTGTCGCCATCCATGGCAAGATCGGCGCGGCGAAGCCCCCGTGGCGTCACGAGCGCGCCGTTTTTGATGATGATCATAATTGCTCCTTATTGATTGATGCAGTTGGCCACGCGATCAAAATACGAGCAGGCGGCGATATGCTCCGCTATGCGTCGCTGTCCCTTGGCGGTATCGACGTCCCACAGCTCGTAGGCGTGCGCTTCGACCAGCGCAACGTCGGTACGGTCCTTAAGGATCGAGCCCCCGCCGTCCTTGCCCTCAAGACACATAAGTGCATCGAACAGTTCCGCCGGAAAGAGCACCGGACTCGAAGGCTCACCGTTGCACGCAAGACGCACCGGATGCTTGCGGCCACACTCGTCAAATGCACGAACCATAGCCTCAAAAGAATCCGAACTCACGAGCGGCTGGTCGCCCGGCAAAAAGAGGCAACCTTTCCAGTTGCGTTCGACTCCCCACGAAAGGCCCGCACGGACGCTTTCGCTGCGCAACTCGCCATCATGCAGCACGCACGGGCAATGCTTGTCCTCGCAAATCTGGGCGACCTCGGGCCAACGCGTCGAAACCACGACGTCAAAGCCCCGGGGAACCGAATCGATGGTCCGGGCAATCAGCGGCTTGCCATAGATATCGGCGAGCATCTTGTTAGAGCCAAACCGCTTGCCCTCGCCCGAGGCCATAATCACGCAACCGAGTTTCATCTCCGCAAACCTCCCCTGGCCACCTTGGACGCCATAGTTGCCATACCCACCATACCAAGCTCGCGCTCCGTCAGAACAGACACGCGCTCGTTTTTTCCAGCGAGCGCCCCTCGGCTCTCTGTAGCACAAAGGAGGGCACCCCGCGACGCAGGGCACCCTCCTCAATGGTGCAGATATGCCTACTCGGCGTTGCCGGTAAACGTGGTACCGGTCTTGCCGGCAAGGCCATCGCGCGCCTTCTCGAGCAGCGTGATGAGCGCCGCGCGACCCGGCTTGCTCTCGGCAAACGTCGAGGCGGCCTGGACCTTGGGCAGCATGGAGCCGCGACCGAACTCGTTGGCCTCGGACAGACGCTTAACATCGGCAGCGGTCAGCGTGTCGAGCCACTGCTCGTGGTCGGTGCCAAAGCCAATGGCAACCTTCTCCACCGCCGTCAGGATAATCAGGGCGTCGGCATCGAGCTGCTCGGCGAGCTTCTCGGCCGCAAAGTCCTTATCGATGACGGCCGCAGCGCCCTTAAGGTGGTGGCCCTGGGACTTGGTGACGGGAATGCCGCCACCGCCGCAGGAAATCACCACATGGTTGGACTCAACGAGCGACTTAATGGTGTCGAGCTCGACGATGCTCACGGGCTTGGGCGAGGCAACCACGCGACGGAAGCCCTGCTTCTCATCGTGGATAAACTGGTAACCGCGGTCGGCCTCCAGCTCCTCGGCCTCGGCCTCGCTCATCCACGGACCGATCGGCTTGACCGGGTCGGCAAAGGCCGGGTCGTCCGCCGCAACCTCGACCTGGGTGAGCACGGTGGCGACACCCTTGTCGATGTTGCGGTCGAGCATTTCCTCGCGCAGGGCATTTTGCAGGTCATAGCCAATGTAGCCCTGGCTCATGGCACCGCAAACGGACAGCGGGCAGGGAATGTACTTCTGAGGGTTAGAGCGCGTGAGCTCGGCCATCGCGTTGGCGATCATGCCCACCTGGGGGCCGTTGCCATGCACGACGACGACTTCGTTACCCTCCTCGATCAGGTCGACAATGGCCTTGGAGGTCGTCTTGACGGCCTCCATCTGCTCGGGAAGGTTGGCACCGAGGGCGTTTCCGCCCAAGGCGACAACAATACGCTTAGCCATTTCTCAGCCCAGCTTTAGGCCTGGAACCAACGGGCGGCGTTGCGCTCGTCGAGGGCCTTGAGGGCGGCGGCGGGATCGGCAACCTTCTGCAGGAACATCATGGCTGCGATGGCGTACGGCTTGTAGCTGGCCTCCTTGTACATGCCCACGCGGTGCATGTCGAAGACGTCGGCGTTGACCTCGCCGTGCTCGCAGGAGACACCGGAGATGTCGGCGGGCAGCGGGTGCATAAAGATGGTGTCCTGGCCGTTGGCGGTCTTCTCCATGAGCTCGGTCGTGGAGCACCAATCCTGATGCGTAGCGTTCTGGGCGAGCAGCTCCTTCTCGAGCGCAGCGATGCCGGCGTCGTCGCCCTCGGCGTACAGGTTGGTGCGCTTCTCCATGGCGGCAAACGGAGCCCAGCTCTTGGGGATCACGATGTCGGCGCCCTCGAAGGCCTCGGCCATGGTGTTGGCCTGCTTAAAGGTGGTGCCGGACTCGGCGGCATAGCCGCGGGCGCGCTCGACGACCTCGGGCATGAGGTCGTAGCCCTCGGGGTGGGCCAGGGTGACGTCCATGCCAAAACGGGGCAGCAGGCTGATCAGCGACTGCGGGCAGGACAGCGGCTTGCCGTAAGAAGGCGAATAGGCCCAGGTGACGGCAACCTTCTTGCCCTTGAGGTTCTTAAGGCCGCCAAACTCGTTGATGAGGTAGAGCATGTCGGCAGAGGACTGCGTGGGGTGGTCGGAATCGGACTGCAGGGAGATGAGCGTGGGACGGTGATCCAGAACGCCGTCCTCGTAGGCCTGCTGGACAGACTCGGAGACCTCGGCCATGTAGGCGTCGCCCTTGCCGATGTACATGTCATCGCGGATGCCGATGACATCGGCCATAAAGGAGATCATGGTAGCGGTCTCGCGGACGGTCTCGCCGTGGGCGATCTGGGACTTCTTCTCGTCCAGGTCCTGCAGCTCAAGGCCGAGCAGGTTAGCGGCCTTAGAGAAGGAGAAGCGCGTACGGGTGGAGTTGTCGCGGAACAGGGAGACGGCCAGACCCGAGTCGAAGATCTTGGGAGAGACGTTGTTCTCACGCAGCTCGCGCAGGGCGTCGGCAACGATGTAGAGCGCTTTGAGCTCATCGGTGGTCTTATCCCAGGTGTGCAGGAAGTCGCTGCCGTACATACCCTTAAAATCGAGGCCGTTCAGCTGCTCGACGAGCTCGGTAAACTTAGCGTCCATGGAAATGTCCTTTCTAAAGATGAAACAATCGCAATGAGTAGATGTGCTCCGGCATGCGCGTGTGGCTAGCACATGCAGAGCACCATGACGAGGACCCGCCACCGTCGAGGAAGCATGGGAGATAACGACCGCGGGCCCCAAGTCAACGGGGAGTGCCGGGGACACGAGCGGCCCCCGGCTCAACAAAATCGAGGAATGGGACTAATCGATCTTGTTGTTGGTCAGACCGGCGCGAAACACGGTGGCGTCGCCATCGGCCTGGCTCGGATCGTAGAGGTTCAGGGCAGCCACGTACATGGCGGCAGCGGTGACCAGGTCGTCCTTGTAGGTGACCTCGTTGGGAGCGTGAGCCTGAGACTCGGCACCCGGGCCAAAGCCGACGCAGGGGATGCCGTAGCGGCCCTGGATGGAAACGCAGTTCGTGGAGAAGGTCCACTTGTCGCACAGCGGACGACCGGTGCGCTTGTCCATGCTGGGCTCGCAGCCGATGCGCTCGTCACCGAACATGGCCTTGTGGGCGTCGACGAGGGCCTTGACGTGCGGAGCGGTCTCCTTGTTAATCCACGTGGGGAAGTAAGCCTCGGTCTCGTAGACCTCGCCGGTCCAGGACGGACGGTCGTACATGTACATGGAGACCTTCACGTCGTCGCCGTACTTCTTGGCGGCCGGCAGGTTGCGGATCTCGTCCAGGCAGGACTCCCAGGTCTCGCCGGCGGTCATGCGGCGATCGATGGAGATGGCGCAGGAGTCGGCCACGGCGCAGCGGCTGGGGCTGGTGTAGAAGATCTGGCTGACGGTGCAGGTACCGCGGCCCAGGAAGCGGGCGTCCTCGAAGTGCTCGGGGTTGTACTTGGGGTCGAGCATCTTGACGAGGCCCTTGATGTCGGTCGACTCGTCGCAGCCGTTGTTGTTGAGGGCGCGGACGTCGGCGATGATGTCGGCCATCTTGTAGATGGCGTTGTCGCCGCGGTCGGGAGCGGAGCCGTGGCAGGAGGTGCCGTGAACGTCGACGCGGATCTCCATGCGGCCGCGGTGACCGCGATAGATGCCACCGTCGGTGGGCTCGGTGGAAATGACGAACTCGGGCTTAATGCCGTCCTTGTTGTAGATGTACTGCCAGCACATGCCGTCGCAGTCCTCTTCCTGGACGGTGCCGACGACCATGATCTTGTAGCCCTCGGGGATGAGGCCCATGTCCTTCATCATCTTGGCAGCGTAGGTAGCAGAAGCCATGCCGCCCTCCTGGTCGGAGCCGCCGCGGCCGTAGATGATCTCGTCGGTCTCGTAGCCCTCATAGGGATCGGCATCCCAGTTCTCGATGTTGCCGATGCCGACGGTATCGATGTGGGAGTCGATGGCGATGATCTTGTCGCCATCGCCTATAAAGCCCATGACGTTGCCCAGGCCGTCGACCTTGACCTCGTCATAGCCAAGGCTCTCCATCTCGGCCTTGATGCAAGCGACAACCTCACCCTCCTCGCAAGACTCAGAGGGATGAGAAATCATGGCGCGCAGGAAGCGAGTCATATCAGCACGATGGGACTCAGCAGCAGCCTTAATAGCGTCGAAATCGAGTTCTTTAGCCATTGTTCATAACCTTTCAAACGAAGGAATCTACCTGTGAGGTGGCGGAGCGATACCTATTTACTCCGCTGCTCGGACAGTCCTGCGCAAGACGGAAAGCACATTAAGTGCTTTCCTTTGCGTGCGGAACTCGCGACGGAGCAAATAGGCATCGCTCCGTCTCCCGGGTTCATACATCTGCAGGACAGAGGGGGTCTAATAGGAATTTTGCGCGGCGCGTTGCGCCGCCCAACGATTAGCAGGTCGGATACTCGCCCTCCCAGACGATGCGACGGTACTGATCCGGATCGGTGTCGCCCTCGGTGGAGAAGCAGAGCACGGAGCTCGTCTTGTCCAGGCCGATGAGCTCCTTGAGCTCCGCGTACTCGGGATCGAGCATGAGGGTCTCGACCAGGCCGGTGGTCACCGCGCCGGACTCGCCGGAGATGACGCGCGGGTCGCCCTTCTCGGGAGCGCCCAGGGTGCGCATGCCGCGAGCGGTGACCCAGTCGGGGCAGGATACGAAGGCGGTGGTGTGGTTGCGCAGGATATCCCAGCCCAGAATGTTGGGCTCGCCGCAGCACAGGCCGGCCATGATGGAGGGCATGTCGCCGTCCACGATGCGCGGGTCGCCGTCGCCGGCGGCAGCGCCCTTGTACAGGCAGGCGGCAGGTGCGCACTCGACCACGACAAAGGTGGGCGGGTTGTCGGGATACAAGTTGGTGAAGTAGCCCACCACGGCGCCGGCCAGCGAGCCCACGCCGGCTTGGACAAAGACGTGCGTCGGGCGGTTGATGGCCATCTCGCGCAGCTGCTCGGCTGCCTCGGAAGCCATGGTGCCGTAGCCCTCCATGATCCAAGACGGGATCTTCTCGTAGCCCTCCCAGGCGGTGTCCTGAACGATGACGCCGCGCTCGCAGGCGTCGGCCTCGGCGGCGGCCATGCGCACGCACTCGTCGTAGTTGACCTCTTCGATGGTCACCGTGGCGCCCTCGGCGGCGATGTTATCGAAGCGAGGCTTGGTGGAACCCTTGGGCATGTGCACGACGGCCTTCTGGCCCAGCTTGTTGGCAGCCCATGCCACGCCGCGGCCATGGTTGCCGTCGGTGGCGGTAAAGAAGGTGGCCTGGCCAAAGTCCTTGGCAAGCTGATCGGAGGTCAGGTAATCGAAGGTGCACTCGGCAACGTCCTTGCCGGTCTCGTCGGCAATGTAGTTGGCCATGGCAAACGAGCCGCCCAGGACCTTAAAGGCGTTGAGGCCAAAGCGATAGCTCTCGTCCTTAACGCACAGGTTGGAAAGGCCCAGGCGCGCGGCCTGGCCGTCCAGGCGGGCAAGCGGAGTGACGGTGTACTGGGGGAACGACTGGTGGAAGGCGCGGGCCTTCTTCACGTGGTCGAGGCTCATGATTCCCAAGTGCTCATCATCGCTCTTGGGCATCGTGTTGCCCGCCCACTGAATCTTATCGGCCATACGGTGAACTCCTTAAGTCCTCTCTTGCCGGCCCCCGCATACGCGTTCCAGCCCATTCCCGTTCATGCGGCTGAACTTTTATGTGGATGCCAAACAAAAAGTTTGTTAGCACTGTTCTATCACACTTTTTGATTGGAAAACATAACAAATTGTTTGTTGCCGTAATCGGTACCTTTTCGCCGCCGAATGGTCACATAACGCAGCGACGCTTTCGTTATTTGCGAACAGGTGTGGTTTATGGCAAAGTGTGCCCAAACTAATTTTTAGGAAGGCACCCATGACCCCCGCACAGATTGAGTTTTACAAGCGCCTTGCACACGGTTTGGCGCTCCAATTTGGTCCCAACTGCGAAGTCGTCGTCCACGATCTGGAGACCGAGGACGTGGACCACTCCATCGTAGTGATCGAAAACGGCCACGTCAGCGGGCGCAAACTGGGTGACGGCCCCAGCCATATTGTGTTTGAGTCCATGCACGAGGGCATCACCGACGTGCACGACCGCGAGCCATACCTCACCAAAACCGCCGACGGCAAGCTGCTCAAGTCTTCGACCATCTTTATCCGCAACGACGAGGGCAAGCCCGTCGGCATTTTGGGTATTAACTTTGACATTACGCTCATGAAGGCTTTTGAGCGCTCGCTCGATGCCTTTACCGGCACCGGCGGCACGGACTACACCGAGCCCGAGCCCATTACCAAGAACATCGGCGACCTGCTCGAAGACCTGCTGCGCGAGTGCGAACAGTTTGTGGGCAAGCCCGCGGCGCTTATGACCAAAGATGAGCGCATCCGCGCCATTGGCTACCTCGACCGTCGCGGCGCCTTCCTCATCTCCAAGTCGAGCGAACGCGCCTGCGAGTTCTTTGGCATCTCTAAGTACAGCTTCTATAGCTACCTCAACGAGGCAAAGGCTGCCGCCGGCGACAAATAGTCAGCGCGCCTGCGCCCCTCCCCTTTTGAGCGCGAGTTCTGGAATGCACGAATCCGAGAGTCGGCCGCAAGGCAAGTTCCATATAATCGATGAATGTGAGTATTTCGAAAGGATGGGACAAGATGGGGTCGAGCAACGCATCACGCAACGGCCGCGGAGTCACCGCTTCTGCCGCCAGGCATGCGAAACGCGCGTTTGACGAGGGCGAAGACGATCTGTTTGCGTTGAGCCTGGACGACGTGATGAGCGACCGCCCCTGGACCGCCGAGGAACTCATGGGCGGCGGAGCTCGTCCGACAAGTGCAAAGCCCGCACTTGCGCCTAAGCCCGGATCTGCGCCGACTCCTGCGCAGTCGCCTGTTTCGACGCCCGCGCCTACGCCCGCACCCGCTTCGGCGCCCACGCCCGCCCCCCGCCCCGCAAGCGACCCGTCCGAGACGGCGGCATTTCTCGCTGCAGCGACGCAGGGCAAATCGGCCGACAGCACCGTTATGTACAGCGCCCAGCAGTTGCCTGCTCCTGCGGTAAGCGAGCCTCCGGTCACAAGGCTCGATGAGCCCGTTGCCCATCAGGTTGCCTACGATTCCTGGGCTGCAGCCGATCTGGATGAGACCTCTACCGGCATGCCGGCGCTCGACGTTCCAGTTAACCCGCTTTTTGCCGCCAACACGAGCGCCGCGGACTATGAGAGCAGTGCAGCATATTCCGATTATTCCGATGGCCATGCTGACACCGGTCGCATCGAGACCGAGGATTTTGGCACCGCATCGAGCGATTATCTCAACGATCCGTACGCCGCCACGCCTGCACCGGAATATGACCCGGAGGCCGCGTCCGCGCCGGCGTATGCCAAAAGCACGGGCGAAGAGCGCTTCGCCGATTATTACGCCGCGGAAAAGGCGCTGCGTTTCTCGGAGTTTCCGCAGGCAGTCAAGGTTGCCTTTATCGCCATTGTCATTGCCCTGCTCGGCGTCATTGCGTTTGAGGGATTCCAGCTGTTCCGCGGCCCCACCCAAGCGGAGTCGGAGACCCAGCAAAAAGAGGACGACAATCAGCACCTGGACATCAACACCCTCAAGGGCGACCCCAACGACGGAGACGACGAGTAGCGAGGGTTAAGGGAGGGCCGGAAGAGCCGGCGGCACGTTACGGCTCCAAAAGCCCTGCCATAAAGATGGGCAGATACAGCACGTCACCATCGCGGTGAAGATTACATTCCGCAAGTACCAGGGCGCGATCGATTCCGTAGCCCTTCGTCGCGAGCGCGTTGTCGAGCGCCGCATGGGACTTAAAGCTCTTGCCCGACTTGACCTCGATGGCAAGGACCTCCCCATCGAGCGTCTCCTCCACAAAATCGAGCTCGCCAACCTTTTTCGATGTAAAGTAGCGCAATCTGAATCCGTGGGCTTTGAGCTCTTGCGCGACAAAGCCCTCAAACGCCGCCCCCATGTTCATGCCAAAGGCGTCTTCCGCCTCCCCATCAAAAACGCCTTGGGCGACCCTTTTGGAATACGACGACATGAGCATTCCGGTGTCCAAGTAAAACAGCTTGAACAGATTTCGTTGCTCCCCCAATAAAAGGGGTGCCACGGGCGCCGTTATGTTATACACGGGAAGCGCGACACCCGCCTCCGATAGCCAGAGAAAATGATCTGTCACCTGCGAAAAACGTTTGACACCGTTAATCGATGACAGTTTGAATCGCTTGTTTTTGGAGCCGGCCTCGCTGGGAATCAGATCATAGATATCGCGAATAACCAAGCGTAGCTCGGGCGGAGCGTACTTTGCGATGTCATCGCGATACAGGGCGTGAAGATCGCGGTGGATGTTTCGAACCTCGTCGACATTGCGCGTCGCCAAGAAGGAATTGACCGCGTCGGGCATGCCTCCCACCACCACATACTGATGGAACAGATCGAGCAAGCGGTCATACAGGTAGCCGGGGAGCTCCCCTTCATCCTTTAGACAGCCCCTGAGCATGTCAAACACGCTGGCACCAACGCCATTTGCCCAGCAAAACTCCTCAAAGTCGAGCGGGTACATCTGGACCTGCTCGACATACCCCACCGGCAGGGAATCGATACCCTCGAGCTCAACGCCAAGGGGCGATCCGGTAAGGATGTATCGAAAGTCGCCGCGCTGGACCAGGTATTTGATAAACGTCACTACGTTGGGGCATCGCTGCACCTCGTCGATAACCACAACGGTCTTGTTCGCAACCATCGGCTGCGTTGCAGCAATAGACATGCGCATAAGCAGGTCATCCGCGCTTTTTGCCGCCAAAAACGAATCGCGCACGGACGCGCCGGCGATAAGGTCGAACGTCACGACATTTTCGAACGATTCGTTTGCAAAGACGTTAACCAAATATGACTTTCCTACCTGTCGAGCGCCCTTGATCAAAAGAGCCTTGTTAGGCGACGAGGTAAGCCAAGATTCAAACTGTGCTTTCGCTTTTCTCTGCAGCATAAGCATACCCCTTATTACGTGCTGTTTTAGCACTAGGATACACTTTTCCGTGGTTGTTAGATGCTTATTTCGACACTTTTTCGAGGTTTTTAGGTGACTATTTCGACACTTTTCCTTACTTTTAAACGTCCTTATATTGCACTTTTCCGGATTTAGGCCAAATAATTGCCCGCGATTCCGACGCCAACCGGCCGAGAGCAGCCTCTCCCACCAAATGCGCTTTACGGTGAAGAGCCACCAACAAATCTGAGGCAATGAAGGCCGGGGACTCAATCCCCGGCCCTTAACCTAGCACTGCTTTATGAGATCGAGCACCGCGGGGATATCGTCAGCGCTACGGAGTGCAACATAGGTCGGCATACCCGGCCCAAATCCACCCTGCGTGCGCTTGTCCTGACACATGGCCTCCGGGTCAATCAGCTCGTCCACACTCTTTGCCAGGCCGACAGCAATCCAACCACCGTTGCTGGTCCTGCCTTCTAGCACGGCATGCAGTTTTCGCTTGCCCGACCTGAAGCCTACATAGTACTTGGCTATATAGGACTCCCACGAAGGGTTACCACTCAGAACGGACTCGCGTACCTCATCGAATAGCTTCTGGTTGAGTCCGTCTTCAGCAAAAGTCGGGTGATTCTCCTGCAGAGTCCAGACAGGAGCCTCGTCAGACTCCCCGCGAGAGGGGCGATACTTGTCGACAACATCCGCCGGAAGATCGGGGTACTTCCATATCTCGCACGCCTCTTTCGCCAGCTCGTCCGCACGCTGCCTAATCTCCTCCTCGCCCCATTTTTCATGCGAGGCGATCGACTTGTTCAGGTGGAGCGGACTGCACTTAAGCCCCACGCCAGGAAGATTGAGCTTGTCCGAGAACGACCGGTTTGAGTACTCCTGGTTGTAGCCCGTCAGCGTTAGATTTCCCAAGTTGTTGCACAGCCTGTCGTGGATGTCTTCCCAGTTCTCGCCAAGCGATTCCTTCCAGCCGTGCTCATCATCAATCGTCTGGGGCATGACGTGCTCGATCTGGTAATCGTCAGCCGAGATGGACTCCTTCGGGTGGTGCCAGTTCTCCATGCGTTCCAGGTAATAGCGCTTTTTGGAGAAGCGGTTGTAGCAGTCACGCGTCTTAAACTCCTCGACAAAATGCTCGTCCGTCGGAAAGTACGCGGTCATACCGCTGCTATGGATAAGGAGCATCGCCGTAACGTACTCCTCTATATCGTCTTGCTGCTCGAGATTGCGATACATGCCGGCAAAGAAATTATTCAGGCCCGTGGTAAGCCTGCCGCAAACCGCACGCCTGAACAGGAACGACTCGATAGTCTCGCAGATGCGAAGGAACGCGTTGCGGTCTAGCTTATTTCTCTCGTAAACCGAGTAGAGCAGCATCAAAAGAGGCCTGATCTGCCTCACATCAAGGCTTACGATTCTGCTGAACACCCGACGTAGGTCAGCGTCCTTTTCTTTGTCTTGGAACAGGCTGGCATACCTTTGCGCATACTCGCGCAACTCCTTGAGCAGACTCTCGGTGTCTCCGTCGTAGTCATCGGTAAAATACCGTTTGAACTCGTAATAAGCCTCATTCTCCTTTGGCTGCCTATTGGGAACCTTGAGCCACAGCCAGTACCAAATGAAGGCGTTAAACTCGCTCTCGCCCCCTTTTCCAAACAGACGCTCAATGGGATGCCAGTAGCCCTCGTAGAGCTTGGTCTGTTCGTCGTTAGGAAGCGACATAAGAACATAGTTGCGTATGAGATCGATGGGCATGAGGGGCTTGCCTTTGGAGTTCATGGACTCAAATATGAGCTGGGCATTATCGACGCCAGCGGTGAGCTTAGTGTCGATGACCTGCACGCGGTTTAGCCCCGCCCAAAGCCTTGCAGGGTCGAATGATTTCCCGCGCATCTTTTCGCGGAAGAACACATGGTTCTCGACAATCCGATCCGATTTTTCATCTGGCATGGGAAACCCAGACACGATGGAAAACAGCGTCTCTTTATCGTCCTGCGAAAGCACTAGCTTGTAACGCGCCAGGCCGTTGTAGTCGTCATCGTTAAAGAGGTAATTCTTTCGCAGAGCCGAGATCTTGAGATCCCCAAGGAAACCAGCCTTGTCCGGATTGCTCTCCAAATAATCAGCTAAGGCGGCAATCATCAATGAGAACGTCGTCATGCGCTGTTGTCCATCGATCAGGAGCACGCGCGAGATGCTTGTGGCCGAGCTCTCGGACTCAGGTATATAAAGCATCGACCCCACGAAATGCGGCACGTCATCACGACCCGCTCGCATGACGTCATCCCAAAGCACCTCGCACTCTTTTACACTCCACGAGTAAACTCGCTGGTACACGGGGATGACAAACTGCATCTTCGCCACGCCCATAAGGTCGAGTAAATTTGCCTCGGTTGCTTTCATTTGCTGTTGCCCCCCCCTCTTGTTTACGCCACTTGCGGTCAACCCTCCACTGAGCGGAGGGCGCCAAAGACGAGCACGTCGGTCAGCCGCTCGGCCAGCACGCATTTACGAACGAGTGACGAGCGTATCGAAGCGCGAAAGCAGCCAAATGCTCATATCGCTAGATTTTACAACGCTTGCCGCGGATGCAATTACATATCAATTAAAAACGCGTCGTCGGAATGCAATTCGACACAGTAGAATACCAATCCGTTTCCGATGAGCTGCCCTATGAGAAGCGAGCAGACGGCAAGGGCGAGGCGAAGCGCATCGAAAAGGAGGTTCCATTCGACCTCCCCAAGGGTTGGAGCTGGGCAAGGGTAAACGCTGTTTGCCCAGTGGGAACAGGAGCAACGCCCCTCAAGGCAAACAAGGCCTATTACGAAAATGGCACGATTCCATGGATAACAAGTGGCTCAGCTACAAAAGCGGCAATTACCGAGCCGGATGGTTACATAACCGAACTAGCGCTTCGCGAAACAAATTGCACTGTTTATCCTGCCGGATCTCTCGTTGTCGCAATGTACGGTGAGGGAAAAACGCGTGGATCTGTTGCTACATTGCGGATTGATGCCGCAACAAATCAGGCGTGTGCTGTTTTGAGAAAAATCGAAAAAGGATGTCTCCAGGACTATGTCAAAATCTGCTATGAGAATAGCTACGATGCGCTTCGCGAAAAAGCTCAGGGAGGTAACCAGCCCAATCTGAACCAGACCGTTGTTTCCGGTCTCCTGATTCCCGTCCCGCCCCTCGCCGA
>NZ_CAAKNY010000075.1 GCF_901212495.1 Collinsella aerofaciens
GCATGCCCTTCTGGCGCGAGGACCTCTAAGGTCTTCAAGGACCCGTACAGGTTTTAATACATACATCTAGCTGCCATTAGATGTCTCCCATTGGGGCGGTGCGGATATTCGCACCGCCCCGATCCTGTTTGAGGAACGTCAACACGATTGGATGACTGCTTTTGTAAGGAGTTTGGCCATGGACATCAAGACCATCGGCGTTGAGGAGTAGCTCAACGTTTGGGAGAAGAGCGCTACGAGGGATATCGTCTTGTCGACGATCTCGCCGCTTACCATGCGTGAGCTGCGCGTGCTCGACGAGCAGGACGGCGCCACGTTCTATGAGCGCCTGGACCGCGAGTAGATGAACTACGGCTGGATCGAGGGTTCGCCCGACTTTAAGGCAGAAGCCGCCAAGCTCTATCGTCGCGAGGTCAACCCCGACCATATCCTGCAGACCAACGGCTGTACGGGTGCGAACCTCAACGCCACATGGCCGCGGTCGAGCCCGGCGACCATGTGATTGCCGAGTGGCCTTCCTATACACCGCTCTACGAGATTCCGCGTACGCTGGGTGCCGAGGTCGAGTACTGGGAGCTTCTCGAGAGCCTGAGGCTTTTGGGCGAGGCACTGGCGGAGTTTGATCGCTAGGATTCCGACGGCTCTCAAAGCCGCTCAAATCTGTCTAAGATTATCGATAACAGACCCGTTTCCCATGAGGGGAGCGAGTCTGTTTTTCTATACCGAGAAGTCAAGTTGTTACAAATGAGGCCGTAAGGCGAGCCGGTATCCGTTGGGCCTTATACTGAGCTTCCGGTGAACGGTACCAGGCGTCTGGTAAACGGTAATATGCATACCAGAAATGAATAGGACAAACTTTTTTCTGAATAAAAATGAAAATGGTTGAGACGTGGTATGAATCGCTAATTATATTCATATCTTTAGTGAAAATATGCAATTTGAGGGTGGTTTAGAAAGATAAGTTTCAATCAATTATCAGATTGAAAAAGCGTTTAAGCACGTAAATACACTTTATTATGTCGAAGTGCACCATGCGTGAAGTATATGTGTATGCCGTTCACCCCTTATAAAAAACCGTTCGGGGGCGAGGTGGAAGTATGGGCTAATTTTGGATATAAATATATCGTCAGCAATAACGCCTCACACGGAGGGGCGCTAACGAATCGGCCAGTAAGGCCCGAAAGAAAGGTAGG
>NZ_CAAKNY010000076.1:0-52761 GCF_901212495.1 Collinsella aerofaciens
AAACTTAGCCCGTGCCGGGGCCGCTGAGACCAGACCGGTGGGATAGACGGGTTCAGATGGGGCTTTGATGCATGGGTGGTCTGTTGTTGTGCAAATTGGTATCATACTGTGGTTAATGTGTCGACTCCGTGATGCATGTTTGTACGTTCCCGACGGTCGGTTTGCCAGAAGCGCCCCGCCGGTTGTTCCAGACCCGTTTCGAAGAAAGGAAACAACACTCACCTATGGCAGCTAAAAAATCATCTCCCTTGAAGATCATCCCGCTCGGCGGCCTTGATGGCATCGGCAAGAACATGACGGTCTTCGAGTGCGGCGACGACATGGTGCTCGTCGACGCTGGCCTCATGTTCCCCGACGACTCGCAGCCCGGTATCGATCTGGTGCTCCCGGATTACACCTACGTTCTGGAGAACGAGGAAAAGCTCCGCGGCATCATCGTCACTCACGGCCACGAGGACCACACCGGTTCGCTACCGTATCTGCTGCAGGACCTCAACAACAAGGTGCCCATCTTCTCGAGCAAGCTGACGCTCGGCTTCATCGAGGGCAAGCTCTCCGAGTTCCGCATCCGCGCGCCCAAGTTCCGCGAGGTCAAGGGCGGCAGCCATGTCAATCTCGGTGGCATCTCGCTCGATTTCTTCTCGATGACGCACTCCATCCCGGGCGCTCTGGGCGTGTTCATCCGCACCAACCAGGGCACCGTTATGCACACTGGCGACTTTAAGCTCGACCAGACGCCCATCGACGGCGTCACGCCCGACTATGCCGCTATCAGCCGCTTTGCCAAGCAGGGCATCGACCTGTTGCTATCCGACTCCACCAACGCCACGGTCCCCGGCTTTACCAAGTCCGAGGCCGAGGTCGGCCCCAACCTGCTGCATGCCATCAAGAATGCTCCGGGCCGCGTGTTTGTCGCCTCGTTCTCGAGCCACATCCATCGTCTGCAGCAGATCTGCGATGCCGCCCGCAAGTGCGGCCGCAAGGTCGTCGTGACCGGTCGTTCCATGCTCACTAACACCCGCGTGGCACGCGAGCTCGGTTATCTCAACATCGATGATGCCGATATCATCGATGCCTTCGATATTGACAACCTGCCCGACGACAAGATCGTCGTCATGTGCACCGGTTCGCAGGGCGAGCCGCTGTCGGCTCTTTCGCGCATGGCCAACGGCGAGCACAAGACGCTCTCCATCCACGAGGGCGATACCGTCATCCTCTCGGCAACGCCGGTCCCCGGTAACGAGAAAGCCGTTCAGCAGGTCGTCAACAGCCTCGCCAAGCTCGGCTGCGACGTGTGGGATAAGAACCGCGCCCTCGTTCACGTCTCGGGTCACGGTAGCCAGGAGGAGCTCAAGCTCCTGATGGCCATGGCCAAGCCTACGTACTTTATGCCGGTCCACGGCGAGGCCGTGCATCTGCGCGCCCATGCTCAACTTGCACGCAAGATGGGCCTCAAGGAAGATCATATCTTTATCCTCGACAACGGAGATACGCTCGAGATGCGCGGCGGTATCGTCAGGCGCGGTACGCCTGTTGAGTCCGGCGTCGTCTACGTCGACGGACTACGCATCGGCGATACCGACCCGATCGTTCTGCGCGATCGTCAGAAGCTTGCCAACGACGGCATGGTCACGGCTGTCGCTATCGTTTCGATCAAGCACAAGAAGATCGAGGCCATCGAGTTCTCGGGCCGCGGCGTCTCCTTTGCCATCGATGACCAGTTCTCCGAGGACGCCTCGGCGTCCATCATGAAGACGATCGAGAAGGGCAAGTTCAGCTTTACGAGCAGCGGTTCCGACGCCATTCGCAAGGCCCTGCGCGACTCGCTCTCTAACTTTATCTGGAGCCGTACGCGCACTCGTCCAATGATCATTCCGGTCGTCATGGAGGTTTAGTTTGGCGCGCGGAACTGCACAAAACGCCAAAGGCAATAAGGCCAATAACCAACCGGCATCTGCTAAGGGTGCCGGTTCCCATCTTCGTGCCAATAAGGGCCACGAGACCGAGTTCGACGATTTTGAGCCCCTGGTCGAGCCTTCGGCCAACCGCGATATCGCCGGCGTTGTCATTGCCGTTTTGGCGATTGCGTCCTTCATTGCCGTGATTTCGCCGGCGACCGCACCCGTTACGGCTGCGGTTGCCGGTTTCTACCACCTGGGCTTTGGTCTGGGCGCCTACGTGCTTCCGATCGTCATTTTGCTGTTTGCCGCCACGCTGTTTTTAGGCGAGGACTCGCCGCTTAACGTACGCTCTGTTGCGGGCGGCGCCGTGGTCTTTATCGCCGTCGTCTCCATTCTTTCGCTGATGGTGCCGGGTACCAGCGACTCGTGCGACCTTATGTTCACGCCGCAAAACCTGTCCGCCTCGGGTGGCTACATCGGTGCGTTTATTGCGAGTGCGCTGCAGAATGCCCTTGGTAAGCCTATCGCGATGGTGGTCCTTTTGGGTCTGGCTGTCGTGGGCTTTGTCATTATCGGCTTTTCGGTGGGCGGCGTTTTGCGCTCTGCCCGCGACCGTGCTGCCGATTTTGCCGAGCGCCGTCGTGCCGACGTCAACGCGAGTCCGTGGGGTGACGACGAAGCTCTGTCGGTGCCCGGCGTTGCCCGTCCGCACCTGAGCATTCTTCGTCAGAAGGGCTCCGATGCTGCCGTGACCACGGTCATGGGCAACGATGCGGGCCCAGTTTTGGACGATGACGACGAGGACGAGGATCCGTTTGTCGACGTGTCCGATGCCGTGGAGGCCGAGCGCGCTAAGACCACGCTGCTGCCTCGCCGTCATGCCAAGAAGGGCAAGACGGCTCCCAAACTCAATACGAGTGAGCCCGACCCGTCTTGGTCCGAGAGCGAGATTGAGCTTACCGAGGGCGATGGCGAGGACGACGAGTCCCCGCTCGAGACTGCTAAAACCACCTTGCTGCCCCGACGTCATGCAAAGCGCGGTCAGGTGACCGGCCAGCTTTCGATGGAGGACGATCCGGACAAGGTCGACGAGTCCGAACCGCCGTTTGCCGTGAATCCCGTCTCGGCCGCCCCTCAAATTCCTGATTTCCTCAAGCATCCCAAGGCTGCCGATATGGCTGTCGAGGGCGCTGTCGAGGCATCTATTTCTAGCGATGGGGGAGCGGGTAGTGCTTCCGCTGATGCCGAGGGCGAAGAAGAGGATGGCCTCAAGCTTCCGCCGCTTGAAATCCTGCATGCAAACCCTCAGTCCGCTTCTGCCGCGTCTTCGGACAAGGAGCTGGAACAGACCGCCGAGTCGTTGCAGTCCACGCTGCTTGAGTTTGGCCGTAGCGCTCGCGTCGTTGGCTGGATTGCCGGTCCCACGGTGACGACCTTTAAGCTGCAGCCCGGCGAGGGCGAGCGCGTGAGCAAGATTTCGAGCCTTGAGGACGACATCGCGCTGTCGCTTGCCGCTCAGTCCGTGCGTATCTTTGCGCCGATTCCCGGCACCTCGCTTGTGGGTATCGAGATTCCCAACCGCAAGCGTCAGAACGTCAACTTGGGCGATGTGCTGCCCTATGTTAAGGGCGGTCCCCTTGAGCTCGCCATCGGCCGCGATGCAGAGGGCACGCCGGTCGTCGCCGACCTCGCTAAGATGCCCCACCTGCTGATCGCCGGTACCACGGGTTCCGGTAAGTCGGTCATGATCAACTCCATCATCACGACCCTGCTCATGCGCGCCCTTCCCGAGGACGTTCGCTTGATCATGGTCGACCCCAAGCGCGTTGAGCTTGCGGGCTATAACGGTCTGCCGCATCTTTACGTGCCCGTAGTGACCGAGCCTAAGCAGGCCGCGAGCGCTCTGCAGTGGGCGGTGTCCGAGATGGAGCGTCGCCTGAAGGTTTTCGAGCGGCTCAACGTGCGCAAGATCTCGACGTATAACGAAAAACAGGCCGCCGGCGAGTTTGAGCACTACGACAACCCGCCGCAAAAGATGCCTTATTTGGTCATCATCATCGACGAGCTCTCGGACCTGATGATGGTCGCCGGCAAGGACGTCGAGGCGTCGATTGTGCGTATCGCCCAGCTGGGCCGTGCCGCCGGTATCCACCTTATCGTGGCGACTCAGCGCCCCAGCTCCAACGTGGTGACGGGCCTCATCAAGGCCAACATCACCAACCGCATCGCCTTCAACGTCGCCACGGGCATCGACTCCCGCGTCATCATCGACCAGATGGGTGCCGAAAAGCTCACCGGTTTGGGCGACATGCTGTTCTCCAAGGTCGACTGGGGCAAGCCTCGCCGTATCCAGGGCTGCTTTGTCTCGGATGACGAAATCAACGAGATTGTCGAGTTCGTCAAGTCGCAGAGCGAGCCCGACTACCACGAGGAGATCCTGTCTGCCGTGGCGCCCGCTTCCATGTCCATGGCGGGTGGCGGCGGCATTGTCCGCACCGGAGTCGCCGAGCCGCAAGACGATGATCCGCTCATTTGGGAAGCCGCCCATATTGTGGTGGAATCGCAGCTTGGCTCCACATCTGGCCTGCAACGTCGTCTGAAGGTTGGCTATGCGCGTGCCGGGCGTATTATGGACATGCTGGAAGAAAAGGGTGTCGTCGGCCCGCCCGATGGTTCCAAGCCGCGCGAGGTCCTGTTGGACGAGGAAGGGCTTGCCGCGCTGGAATCTGTCGACGCCGAGATGGCACGTGAAGATCGTGAGTTTGGAGGATTCTGATGGCTGCACGCTTTGGTGACATGTTGCTCGAGCAGCGTCGCCGAATGGGCCTTTCCATTCAGCAGGTCGCCAACACCATCAAAATCAGGCCTCAGATCATCGAGTTTTTCGAGACCGGTAACTTTGCCTCGATGCCGCCGCGCGGCTATGCGCAGGGTATGATTTCGAGCTATGCTCGCTTTTTGGGCCTCAATCCGCGCGAGGTCGTCAATGCCTACTTTGACGACCTGATGGCATACGAACGCGAGACGTCGCAGCAGGGCGGTCGTTTTCAGGACGCCGCCGGCTACGTCAATTCGCGTTCCTCGGTCGACAACGGGCGCTTCCTGATGGTTCAGGGCGGTCGTTCGACCCGCTATGGACAGCGTCCTCAGCAGGCCGGTTATATTACCGAGACGGGTTCGGGCGAGGAGATTCGCTCACAGCGTGACCGGTTCCGCAGTACGCCGATGCCCGAGGACCGTGCACTTCCCGCTGCCCGTGGCGTGGCGCGTGACCCTCGTGCCGGCTATGGCGACGGCGGCTATTCCGATCGCGGTTACCGTGGTGTTCCCACCGGACGCTCTCGCGGTGGCTATGCGGATGCCGATACCACGCAGGTGACGCCGCGTCTTCGATCTCAGTCGCAGACCTTTAGCCAGTGCTCCTCAGCACCTCGTTCGGGCCAGCGCAACTACCAGGGTCGCGGCGAGCTCTCCCCCCGCTCGGGCCAGCGCAATGTGCAGCACCAGGGTAGCTATCGCGGACGTTCCGACAATAACCGCGGTCGCATGCCCCAGGGCACTGATCGCGGTGTTTCCAATCGTGGACGCGGCGGTGGGCGTGCTCCCCAGAACAACGGTCTCGATCCTCGTATCGTTTACGCCGGCATCGGTGCCGTGGCGCTGCTGCTGATCGTACTCATCGTGGTGCTCCTGCGTGGCTGCGGCTCCTCGGCGCCCGAGTCGACGCCCGAAACGCCCGTTGCCACCAAGACAACGACTAAGAAGTCTCCCAAGAAGACCGAATCCGTCGATGAGGATGAAGATACCGACAAGACGGCGCCCGAGTCGGCCGATTCGGACACCGCCAAGACGACAGCCAAGAAGGAAGAGAGCAAGGTCACAAAGGTCAAGATTTCCGTTGCCAAGGGCAAGACTGCTTGGATTGAGGTCAAGGTTGATGGCAAGTCGGTCTATGGCGCCCAGGCGACCGGCCCCTTTGAGCAGGAATACACGCCAGAGTCCTCGATCGAGATCACCACGTCCAAGCCTTCCGATGTCACCGTTACCAAGAACGGTGAAAAGGTCCGTTACGATACCAAGACCTCGGGCGTGGCGCGTGTGACGATCACCGTTCCCAAGAAGGAGACGACTGATTCCGAGAATGGTGAAAGTTCTGATGGTGCCGACACCCCCGATGGTACCGATTCCACCGACGGCCCCGATACCCAGTCCACGGATGGCGCCGATACCGCACCTGGCGGTCAGGCGCCCGCCGATTCAACCGACTAGTCGTACGATAGCTACTAAGCCGCTCGTACGCGAAAGGAAACATCATGGCTAAAGATTCCAGCTTCGACGTCGTGTCCGAGGTCAACATGCAAGAGGTCGATAATGCCTTCCAGCAGACCACGCGCGAGATTTCCCAGCGCTATGACCTGAAGGATTCCGGCGCCACTATCGAGCTTTCGAAGGGCGACAAGCTCTTTACGATCAATGCCCCGGCCGACTTTGTCTCCAAGCAGATCATCGATGTCCTAACCTCCAAGCTCATCAAGCGCGGCATCGATCTTAAGGCCGTGTCTTGGGATGCGCCTCAGGCGGCATCGGGCGGCACCGTGCGCGTGCTCGGCCATATCGTCGAGGGCATCGACCAGGCGACCGCCAAGAAGATCAATAAGGACATCAAGGACCAAAAGCTCAAGGTCAAGGTGACGATTGAGGCCGACAAGCTGCGTGTTTCCTCTGCTTCGAAGGACGCGTTGCAGACCGTGATCCAGTTCCTGCGCGACCAGGACTACGGTCAGCCGCTGCAGTTCACCAACTACCGCTAGTATTATTCGAAAGGACCGCTCTCCAACATGGATACACCGTTGGGCTCCGTGCTCTACATCACCCTCGGGTGCGCTAAGAACGAGGTCGACACCGACCGCATGCGCTCTCTCTTGACCGCCGCAGGCTACGAGGAGGCATTCGATCCGCAGGATGCCGATATCGCCATCGTCAATACGTGCTCGTTCCTTGCCTCTGCAACGTCCGAGAGCATCGAGACCACGCTCGAGCTTGCCAACGAGGTGCAGGACGGCGTTCGTTCCTGCCCGATTGTCATGTGCGGCTGTGTGCCGTCACGCTACGGGGATGACCTGCCCGATGAGCTGCCCGAGGTCGCGGCCTTTGTGAAGACCGACGAGGAAGACGGCCTCGTCGCGGTTATTGATGACGTGCTGGGCGTCGAGCGCGAGATTGCCGCCTATATTCCGCAGGTCAAGCGCACCGTCGAGGGCGCTGTCGCCTACGTCAAGATCTCCGATGGCTGCAACCGCTTCTGCAGCTTCTGCATGATCCCGTATATCCGCGGTCGTTATCACTCGCGCAATGCCGAGAGCATTATCTCCGAGGTACGCGACCTGGTCGCCGGTGGTGTGCGCGAGATCGTTCTGATCGGTCAGGACACGGGCATCTGGGGTTCCGACTTTGCCGACGAGGACCTTGCCGAGGGCGCGCCGCGCAATCTGGCACAGCTGCTGCAGGCCGTTGCTAAGGTGGTGCATCCTCATAACGTCTGGGTCCGTGTGCTCTACCTACAGCCCGAGGGCATGACCGACGAGCTTATCGAGACCATTCGCGACACGCCCGAGGTGCTGCCCTATATCGATATTCCCGTGCAGCACTGCGACGCGCGCATCCTCAAGGCCATGCGCCGCTCCGGTTCGCGCCAGGAGCTCGAGGACCTGTTCCGCGACCTGCGCGAGCGCATCCCCGGTATCGTGATCCGCTCCACGGCCATGGTGGGGTTCCCGACCGAGACCGACGACGAGTTCCGCGATCTCATTGACTTTATGGACACCGTGGGCTTTGACTACACGAGTGTTTTTGCCTACTCGCAGGAGGAGGGTAGCCTGGCCGCCAAGATGGAAGGTCAGGTCGACGAAGAGGTTAAGCTCGACCGCGCCCAGGAGGCTATGGATCTGGCCGAGTCGCTCGGCTTTGCCGCGACTGCCGCGCACGTGGGCGAGCGCGCCCAGGTGATCGTCGACGGTATCGAGGAGACCGAGGACGGTACCGAGCTGATCGGACATGCCTGGTTCCAGGCGCCCGATTCCGATGGCGCGGTGCATCTGGATGCCAGCGAGGCATCTGTGGGCGACATTCTGACGGTCGAGTTTACCGATAGCTTCTGCTACGAGCTTATCGGTCATGTTGTGGAGTAGGAGAGCGTCGTGGCTAACGAGAGCAATAAGGAACTGACGAGTGTTTGGACGCCCGCCAACATCGTGACGTGCGTGCGCATCGTCTTTATTCCGGTGTTCATGATTGCATCGGCGCTGTCTCACACGAGTGTTGCCGGTACGGATTGGAGCGCCTTCGACGGCCCGCTCGCCGCCGCCGCCTTTATTCTGTACGTCATCCTGTCGTGCACGGATAAGGTCGACGGCTATCTGGCACGCTCGCGCAACGAGATCACCGATTTCGGTAAGTTCTTGGATCCCATCGCCGATAAGTTGCTCGTGTTCTCGGCCCTGCTGCTTTTCTTGGATTTTGGTGCCGTAACCGTGTGGTCGGTGTTCATCATCCTGTTCCGCGAGCTGCTGGTGAGCGCCCTGCGCATGGTCGCGAGTGCGGCCGGTGTGGTCGTTGCGGCCGATAAGCTCGGGAAGTACAAGACGGCGACTACGATGGTTTCCATCTGCGGCTATTTGTGCGTCTTTGCGATGGCCGGTTTGCACCTTGGCCCGGTGGCGGTGACACTCGGCATCTACTCGGTGTCGCGCTTCCTGTACGCCGTGGCCGTTATCCTGACCGTTATCTCGGGCGCCCAGTACTTCTGGAATTGCCGCAAGATCGTCTTTTCGGTCTAGGTCCTGGTAGGTATGAGGGAATCATTTGAGCAGATTGCCGCGCACAATGAAGAGCTCGCACGCGATATTGTCGAGCGTGCAAGCGCTCATGGTGTGACGGTTTCGACGGCTGAATCTCTGACAGCGGGCATGATCGCCTCGACGATCGCCGATATCCCGGGTGCCTCGGCGGTGCTGCGCGGCGGTGCGGTGACGTACTGCGACGAGATTAAGCATCGCGTGCTCGGCGTTGAGCAAGAGACGCTCGACCGCTATACCGCGGTGTCGTATCAGGCGGCGCGCGAGATGGCTACCGGTTCGCTGGAGCTGTACCAGAGCGATATTGCCGTGAGCGCGACGGGCTATGCCGGTCCCGGTGGAGGCACCGAGGACGATTCGGCTGGAACCTTTTATATTGGCTGGGCATATCGCTCGGGCGATGGGGGAGTGCCGGTCGTGGACTCCATTCGTTGTCACTATGAGGGCGATCGTTCGTGTGTTCGTGCCCATGCGGTCGCGGAGGCACTGGGTCGCATTGTCTGCGTGCTCCATTCTATGGAATAGACGTGTTTTTAAGGGGCCTCCGGGCCCCTAAATTGTGAAGAAGGGGACCTCTGACGAATTTACTCTTTGTGCAGGTAGTTGATGTATTTTCCTTCGTCATGCCTTGCTTGGTTCGCCTGCGGTCAAGTTTTTGGTCAGTGTTTGGTCGGCGTTTGGTTGGGATTTGGAAAGGTCGGCTTCATATGATTTATCTGAACGGTTGACCACGAACAGCCGTTCGTTTATTATCGATGCAGATTGTTAAGAGGAGGGCTATTCATGGCCAAGAATTCAGGTCCCGTACGTACCGTTCATGCTCGCACGACGGGTAAAGAGCGTGATGAGATGATTGCCACCACCAAAGCCGAGATCGAGAAGAAATTCGGCCAGGGTTCCATCATGAGGTACGGCGACGGTGGTCCCGAGCTCGAGGTCGAGGCCATTCCCACGGGCGCCCTGGCCCTCGATGCCGCTCTGGGCATCGGCGGCGTGCCGCGCGGCCGTATCGTCGAGATTTACGGCCCCGAGTCCTCCGGCAAGACAACGCTTTCGCTCGAGATTTTGGCAGAGGCTCAGGCTATGGGCGGCGTCGTGGCATTTATTGATGCCGAGCACGCGCTCGATCCCACGTATGCCGCGCGTATCGGCGTGGACATCGATGAGGTCCTCATTTCCCAGCCCGATACGGGCGAGCAGGCGCTCGAGATCGTCGACATGCTCGTGCGCTCTGGCGCTATCGACGCCATCGTCGTCGACTCCGTCGCCGCTTTGACTCCGCGTGCCGAGATCGAGGGCGAGATCGGCGATACTACGGTCGGCCTTCAGGCCCGTCTGATGAGCCAGGCGCTCCGCAAGCTCGCCGGCTCGCTCGCCAAATCTAAAACGACCTGCATCTTCATTAACCAGCTGCGCGAGAAGATCGGCGTCATGTTCGGCAACCCCGAGACTACGACGGGCGGCCGTGCCCTCAAGTTCTTCTCGTCGGTGCGCATCGATATTCGTCGCATCGACAGCATCAAGCTCAAGGACGAGGTCATCGGCAATCGTGTGCGCGCCAAGGTCGTTAAGAATAAGGTGGCCGCACCGTTTCGCTCGGCCGAGTTCGACATCATGTACGGCACGGGCATCTCTAAGGAGGGCTCGATTCTGGACATGGCCGTCGAGTGCGGTATCTGCAAAAAGATGGGCTCTTGGTTTGCTTACGGTGAGGACAAGCTCGGTAATGGTCGCGAGGCCGCTAAGGCATTCCTGCGCGAACACCCCGATTGTGCTGACGAGATCGAGCATAAGGTTCGTCTCGCTTGCGGCCTTGAATTCGATGACGATGCTCCGTCCGAGGTCGAGCTGACCGATCAGCCTAAAACTGAGGAGTTCGATGAGCTTTACGCCATCGATGGCTCCGCGATGCTCGATGATGACGACGAGTAGCGGATGCCCTCATGTCGTATATGGTGACCGAGGCCACGGTCGTCTTTCCCGATAAGAAGGCGGCCTCCTCGTTCTCGAGTGGGTATGCATCAAAAAAGCCTTGTGCACATATCGACTGTGAGCTCGAGGGCGGTTTTGAACGATCCATCTGGATTCCTGTTCGTGTCGCGCGCCTGTTCCTTAAAAATCGCCCCGATCTTCCTTGCGATTGGGATGTGTTTCGCGAGGCGGTACAGCTCATTGAGCGTAAATGCGCGCTTACCATGGTGACTGAGATGCTGTCGCGCCGAGACCATGCCACGGGTGAGGTCCGCGACAAGCTGGCTCGCTATGGTTTTCGTGCGGCTGCGATTGAATTCGCCGTTGAGCGTGCCACTGAGTATCGCTTTTTAGATGAGAGGCGCTTTTGTTCGTATTTTATCGAGGAGCGCAAGCGACGCGGCTGGGGACAGCGCAAGATTGAAACCGAGCTCAAGCGCCGCCATGTCGTACTCGATGATATCCCCGGCTATCCTGAGGAGTATTTTGCCGTGGAGGATGACATGGCTCGCGCATCGGCTTTACTCGCGAAGCGTCGTGTTCCCGAGACACGTGGATTCGAAAAGCTCGTCCGATTTTTGATGGGCAAGGGTTTTTCGTACCGCATCGCCGCCGATGCCGTTAAGGCGCGTCTCGATGCCGAACGTGAAGAATGTGCAGTTTAGACACATTCTAGACACATGCGTTTTGCGTACCTGCCGTTCACCGCGTTTTAGCCGCCGTGCTGGGTGCATTTATTTGACAGTTGTTGCGGTTCAACGTACGATAAACACTGTCATTTGCTTTGTGATATGCGCTCATCTTTGATGAGTTTGTTTATATGTTTATCTGTATCCGACCCGCATAAGCTGCGCCCATATTACTCAAATGTCGCGAGCCGTTCGTAAGGACGGTTCGCTTTGTTGTGTAACGAATCCATAAAAAGGAGTGAGCATGCCTATCATCGCAGCGCTCGTTGGCATCGTTTTGGGTGCCATCGCCGCCATTGCCTACATGCGCACCGCCAAGCAGGGTAGTCTTCACGAGGCCGACGAAAAGATCCAGTCGGCACATGCACAGGCTGAGTCCCTAATCGGCGATGCAAAGCGCCAGGCCGAGACCCTCAAAAAAGAGGCTCTGCTCGAGGCTAAAGAGGAGATCATCAAGAACAAGCAGGCTGCCGAGGCCGAGGATAAGCAGCGTAAGAACGAGATTCGTTCGCTCGAGAACCGTGTGATGCAGCGCGAGGAGTCCCTCGATCGCCGCAACGATGCCCTCGACAAGCGTGAGCACCAGCTGTCCAGCCAGGCTGGCCAAGTCGAGAAGCGCTCCCGCGAGCTTGAGGAGCTCTGCGCTCAGCAGACCTCGGAGCTCGAGCGTATCGCCGACCTGACTCGTGAGGACGCTCACAAGGAGCTCCTCGACAAGGTTCGTGGCGAGGTTACCCACGAGGCCGCCACGATCATCCGTGAGTCCGAGCAGCAGGTTCGCGCCGAGTGCCACAAGACCGCTCAGGAAATCTTGTCGCTGGCTATTCAACGCTGTGCCGCCGACCACACCGCCGAGGTTACCGTTACCTCCGTGCACATTCCTTCCGATGACCTCAAGGGTCGCATCATCGGTCGCGAGGGTCGCAACATCCGTACCTTCGAGCAGGTTTCCGGCGTCAACCTGGTCATCGATGATACGCCCGAGACCGTTGTGCTTTCGAGCTTCGATCCGGTCCGTCGTGAGACCGCCCGCGTCGCCCTCGAGAACCTTATTGCTGACGGCCGCATTCACCCTGCCCGCATCGAGGAGATGTATCACAAGGCCGCCGACTTGGTTCAGCAGCGCGTGCGCGAGGCTGGCGAACAGGCTGCCTTCGATACCGGTATCCACGATCTGCACCCCGAGATCGTTAAGACCCTGGGTGCTCTGCGCTACCGCACCTCGTTTGGCCAGAACGTGCTTCAGCATTCCCTCGAGGTTTCCGACCTGTGCGGCGTGATGGCTTCCGAGCTTGGCCTGGACGTTATGACCGCTAAGCGTGCCGGCCTGCTGCACGATCTTGGCAAGGCTATCGACCATGACGTCGAGGGTCCGCATGCCGTTATCGGCGCCGAGCTCGCCCGTCGCTATGGCGAGAAACCCGTTATCGTTCACGCTATCGAGGCTCACCACGCCGACGTCGACCCCAACACGGTGCTCGATGTTCTGGTCCAGGCTGCCGATGCCGTTTCTGCCTCTCGCCCCGGTGCCCGTCGCGAATCGGCCGAGAATTATATCAAGCGTCTTGAGAAGCTCGAGGAGATCGCCAACTCTCATGACGGCGTCGTGCGTACCTATGCCATGCAGGCTGGTCGCGAGGTCCACGTCATGGTTCAGCCGGACAAGATTTCCGATGCCCAGTCCACGGTCTTGGCTCATGACATCGCCCATCAGATCGAGGAAGAGATGGAGTATCCCGGTCAGGTGCGCGTCGTCGTGATTCGCGAGAGCCGCGCTGTCGATATCGCTAAATAACATGAACGACGCGAACGAGCTCATCTCATTTATCGCGTCGATGTCGGGGGAGGGCAACCTTCGCGTCGAGGAGAACCTTGGCGAGGGCTATGTCCGCCTCCGCGTTTCGGAGGCCGAGCGGCGCCAGGCAAAGCACGACATCCAGCATGTCGAGGATATTGTCATCGAAATGCTGCGCAACGCCCGTGATGCCGGCGCCGACAAGGTCTATCTCGCCACGACCAAGGAAGATGGCGTCCGTACGCTCGTCTTTCTGGACAATGGTTCGGGCGTGCCGCAGGATATGCAGGAGCGCATCTTCGATGCCCGCGTTACCTCCAAGCTCGAGAGCATGAAGATGGATCGTTGGGGCGTTCACGGTCGAGGCATGGCATTGTTCTCGATTAAGCAGAACACCGACGAGGCACGCGTTGTCGCATCTGATGTTGACCTTGGCTCGGTCTTTAAGGTGAGCGTCGCTACCGACCGCCTTGGCGAGCGTGCCGATCAGTCCAGCTGGCCTCAGGCCGTGAAGGACGAGGACGGTCACTATGTCTGCGCCCGCGGCCCTCACAACATCATTCGTGCCGCCTGCGAGTTTGCCCTCGAGGAACTACGCGCCTGTGATGTCTATCTGGGGTCCCCTTCCGAGATCGCCGCGACGCTGCATGCGCAGGCCTCCAGCCGTCTCGATGCTTCTCGTCTTTTGTTTATCGATGACGAAGCCGAGCTTCCCGTGGTCGATCGTCTGGGTCTTGCTTCGGATGCGGAAGACTTTATCCGTATCTGTTCGGGTTTGGGCCTTGAGATGTCCGAGCGTACGGCGCATCGGATCTTGGCGGGCCAGATTAAGCCCGTTCGCGGTGTGACCGCACGCCTGCTACGCGAGCGTGATTCGTCCTCACATGCGGCTGCTCCGGTTGATCTCGCCAAAGATCGTCGCGGGCTGCGTATCGCTAAGGACGATATGGCGCAGTTCTCGCGAGCCGTGGAACGCGACTTTAACGATCTTGCATCGCGGTACTATCTCAACCTTTGCGGCGATCCCAAGATTCGTGTTTCGCGTGATCGTATTATCGTGACGTTCGATCTTGCCAAAGAGGA
Organism: Collinsella aerofaciens; assembly: GCF_901212495.1. GTDB lineage: Bacteria > Actinomycetota > Coriobacteriia > Coriobacteriales > Coriobacteriaceae > Collinsella > Collinsella aerofaciens_H. The sequence continues at coordinate 14,294 of NZ_CAAKNY010000076.1, forward strand.
ATAGCATCTTTACCGAGTCCGTTCGCTACGTTACAGTTATTGCAGTTAAAACGTACTTTTAAACGCAGGAGTTTCTTCATGGATTGCCTGAAGGTATCAAGCAAATCTTCGCCCGCGTCCGTTGCCGGCGCCATTGCCGGCATGGTCAAAGATGGCGTTCCCGTCAATATTCAGTGTGTCGGCGCGGGTGCCGTCAACCAGGCCATTAAGGCTGTGGCCATTGCACGCGGATTTTTGATTCCGACCGGGTTTGATATTTCCTGTGCGCCGGTGTTTTCCGACATCCTCATCAACGGGGAGTCACGCACGGCCATCCGTCTTTCTATTTACGTTCATCAGATTAATCGAGCTGCTATGGATAACGTTGTGATGGACGACGTTAAGCCTGTGGCATAGAGTGTTTACCCTTTGCCCGCCCTCTTTGATTCCGCTTATTCCACCTCGTTAGGACTTATACACATGGACCAGGGTTCCGTACGCGATATTCTTGCCGGTAAAACCTACTTTATCCGCACCTTTGGCTGCCAGATGAATCAGCACGACTCCGAGCGCGTGAGTGGCCTGCTCGACTCGTATGGCTGCCTCATGGCGCTCGATCCGGAGCATGCTGACATTGTCGTGTTCATGACGTGCTGCGTTCGTGAGGCCGCTGACACCCGTCTGTACGGTCAGTGCAACTCTTGTAAGAGCCTCCCGCCTTCGCCTTCTGGCAAGCGCGTGGTCGCCGTGGGCGGCTGCATCGCGCAGCGCGACGGTGAGGGTCTGCTCACCAATGTCGATAACGTCAATGTCATCTTTGGCACGCATTCCATCGCGCATGTGGCCGAGCTCATTGCCGAGGCATTCTTGGACGGCAAGCGTCATATTCGCACCAATGAGCACGAGGACACGGATGCTATGAGCATGCCGTGGCATCGTGAGACCCAGTATCACGCTTGGGTCCCCATTATGACGGGCTGCAATAACTTCTGTACCTATTGCATCGTGCCGTATGTGCGCGGTCGCGAAAAGAGCCGCCCTTTCGAGGAGATTGTCGACGAGGTGACCGGCTTGGTACGCCAAGGCGTGCGTGAGATTACGCTGCTGGGCCAAAACGTCAACTCCTATGGTCGCGATCTGTTTGGCAAGCCGCGCTTTGCCGACCTGCTGCGTGCCGTGGGCGATACGGGTGTAGAGCGTATCTTCTTTACTTCCTCGCACCCCAAAGACCTGCTGCCCGAGACCATCGACGCTATGGCCGAGACGCCTGCCGTCATGCCGCAGCTGCACCTGGCAGTTCAGTCGGGCTCGACGCGCATCCTTAAAGAGATGAATCGTCGCTATACGCGCGAGGATTATCTGGGGCTCGTCGATCGCATCCGCAATCGCATGCCCGATATCGCGCTTTCGACCGATATTATCGTGGGCTTCCCCGGCGAGACCGAGGAAGACTTTGAGCAGACGCTTTCGCTTGCCGAGACGGTCCGTTATGCTCAGGCCTATACGTTTATCTATTCCAAGCGCGCCGGTACTCCGGCCGCCGAGATTGACGATCCCACGCCGCATGAGGTGATTCTTGAGCGCTTCAACCGTCTGGTGAAGGTTATCGAGACCACAGCGCACGAGTATAACCAGGGTGAGCTCCACACCGTTGTGCCGGCGCTTATTGAGGGTACGAGCAAAAAGAACGACGCGGTGCTGCTGGGCAAGAGTCCTAAGAATCAGACCGTTCATGCACCGATTCCCGAGGGTTACAGCATCGATCAGTTGATTGGCAAGATTGTCGATGTTGACGTCGACGTTGCCAAGACGTGGTATCTGTCCGGATCCGTTGTGGGTGAGCCTCGCTAATGATTGCTCCCAGGGCAGGCCTTTCCGCCGTCGCGATTGTCGGTCCGACCGCGGTTGGCAAAAGTGATGCCGCAGATCGTTTGGCGGCTCGCCTTTCGTCCGAAGTGCTGTCGTGTGACGCGATGCAAATCTATCGAGGCATGGATATCGGTACTGCCAAAATGGCACCCGAGGAATGCACGGCGCCGCAACGCCTGGTCGATATTGTTGAACCAGGCGTTGCATATTCTGCGGCGCTGTATCAGGCAGACGCTCGTGTGCATGTTGAGCGCTTGCTGGGCGAGGGCCGCCTACCGGTGTTTTGCGGGGGCACGGGTTTGTATCTCAAGGCCGCCCTGGATGAGATGGATTTTCCCTCGGGCGAACTTGAGGACGATCGCCGCACGGGGTATCAGGAGCTTGCCGAGCGCATGGGCGATGAAGCGCTGCACGCGCTGCTTGCCGAGCGTGACCCCGAGTCCGCTGCGGTCATCCACCCCCATAATGTTCGCCGCGTGATTCGCGCGCTCGAAATGCACGATGATGGTGTTTCCTACGCGCAGCAAAAGTCGCAGTTTAGTGTTCCGCGCGAGCATTATCACGCTCTGTGGTTTGGATTGACGCGTAATCGCGAGTCGCTTTACGAGCGTATTAACCTACGCGTCGATCTGATGTTTGAACAGGGTCTTGTTGATGAGGTTCGCGGTCTTATGGACCAGGGGCTGGGAGGTGCCCTGACTTCGATGCAGGCGATTGGCTATAAAGAGATTATCGATGCCTTTGACGGCGTCATTTCTATGGATGAGGCTTGCGAACTCATCAAGATGCGTTCGCGGCGCTATGCCAAGCGTCAGCTTTCGTGGTTTAAACGCGATGACCGCATCGTTTGGTTCGATATGGACAAGTTTTCGATCGATGAGGTCGTTGAGGATATCCTTCACCGTATCGAGGCGGCCTAATGGCTCGGTTTCCCCTCGTTCCTACGGCCCCTGAGCCCGAACGTGCCGTTCTTGTCGGAGTTGAGTGGCGCGATAACGCCTGGCCGCTCGACCGTTCGCTTGACGAGCTTGAGCGCCTGGCCCATACGGCTGGCGCCCAGTGCGTGGCGCGTTTGTCGCAGCGTCTTGTTAAGCCGTATCCAACATCGTTTATTGGCTCCGGTAAGGTCGAGGAGCTTTGCGGGCTCGTTCATCGTATGGATGCCGATGTCGTTATCTTCGACGACGATTTAACGCCCTCGCAGCAGTCTTATCTGGAGAAAGCCGTGGGCGAACCGGTTAAGATTATCGACCGTACGGCCTTGATTCTCGATATCTTTGGCCTGCACGCTCAGACCCGTGAGGGCCGCCTGCAGGTGCAGCTGGCGCAGCTGCAGTATCTGTTGCCTCGCTTGCGCGGTATGTGGAGCCATCTTGCTAAAGAGCAGACACGCGGTGGCATTGGTTCGCGCTTTGGCCAGGGCGAAAGCCAGCTCGAGGTTGACCGACGTTTGATTCGCAACAAGATTGCCGCGCTTCGTCGCGAGCTTTATCAGGTTGAACAGTGTCGCGATGTCCAGTCAAAGAGCCGTATCGAGTCGCCGGCGTTTCGCGTTGCCTTAGCCGGTTATACCAATGCCGGTAAGTCGACGCTGCTCAATCGCCTGACCGGTTCGACGGTGCTTTCACAGGACAAATTATTTGCCACGCTCGATCCGACGACGCGCTCGTATCGCTTGCCCGGCGGTCGTGGTATGACCATTACCGATACCGTTGGCTTTATTCAAAAGCTACCGCATGGTCTCGTTGATGCCTTTAAGTCTACGCTATCTGAGGTCCTTGGTGCCGACCTGATCCTTAAAGTTGTGGATGCCTCTGACGAGGACTACGAGCGCCAGCTCGAGGCAGTCGATCGTGTTCTTGACGAGATCGGTGCCGGCGAGCGTTTGACGCTTACGGTGTTCAATAAAATCGACCTACTCGATAGCGTCGATCGATTGAGTTTCCATCGTCGGTATCCCGAGGCCGTGCTGTTCTCGGCCCAGACGAGCGAGGGACTCGACGATCTCGTCGACCGTATTGCTCGTGAGGCCGCTGCCACCGACGTGTTGCTCTCCGCTGATATTCCGTATCGCGAGGGCGCCCTTATCACCTTGGTGCATGAGCAGGGAACCCTTCTGCATGAGGAATATCTTGAGGACGGCGTTCGCATTGTGGCGAAGTTGCCGGCCCGAATCGCCCCGCGTTTTGAGCGCTATCGTACGGAATAAGCGAGTTCTAGCACGCCTAGAATGACAGGCTGATGGAACAGGTAGAACGGTAAGGCGTGCCGACCGAGGACTGTGAGCGCCGGGATGGGATTGGCGTATGCCCATGCTGGCGCTTCGAGGCTTGATTCTTGTGCTGCCTGGGCAGCGCAAAAGCCGGTAAGGTACATAAAGACAAACGGAATGAGCGGATAGTAGTCTCCCGAAACAAAACCCGGGCTCGGGAATCCAAGCCATGCCAGGTAGGGGAGTGGGTAGATCGCTTTTGGAATGCCCCAGGTTAGGGCAAAAAGAACAAGGCACGCTGCAATGCCCCACGAGCCCGGTATTTTTTGGAGTACCGGACGGGTGAGTGCAACTACCGCCGTGCATGCTGCCATGCAATAAACGATGCCAAAGTTTACCGACTCGTCGACTGATACCAGTGTAGTTGCAATCCATACAATCAAGGCTGCGGCGGCGTATTTGAGGGTGCGCTTAACGTTATTGCGCGAGAGCGTGCACATCCAACCGGCGATAAATAAAAATACCCAGCTGATGCTAGCGCGCCAGATATCCTGGAAAACCGTTTCGGTAAACCATGGCATATCCCATCCATATAGGTAGGCCAAATCGTAGCAGGTGTGAAAACCTGCCATCGATAGCATCGTAAACCCTCGGACGGTATCAAATATGGTGATGCGATTTTGCATTACGAGAACCGGCGCATTAAACCGACAACCTTACCCAAAATAACGGGGTTCGTCGCATAGATGGGCTCCATAGTGTCGTTCTCGGGCTGCAAGCGCACACGCCCCTGCTCCTTGTAGAACGTCTTGACGGTCGCCGAGCCATCGATCATAGCCACGACGATTTCGCCGTTCATGGCGCTCTTTTGCTCGCGAACGATAATGTAGTCACCGTTGTAGATGCCGACATTGATCATGGAGCTGCCGTGCACCTCAAGGATAAAGGAGCCCTGGTCTGTGGCGATTTCGGTCGGGATGGTAAAGGTGTCCTCGATATTTTGCTCGGCCAGAATGGGAATCCCAGCCGCGACGCGACCGACGAGCGGCAGCGAGACCGTTCCGCGGGGTGCCGTGGGTTCATCGGATTTGGAAATCGAGACGGAGGATCCGTCCTCATCAAAGAGCTCTAGGGCGCGAGGCTTGGTGGAATCGCGCTTGAGCAGGCCTCGAGCCTCCAGGGCAGAGAGATGAGCATGCACCGTGCTGGGGGAGGAGAGGCCTACGGCCGATGCCATCTCGCGCACACTGGGCGGATAGCCCTTCTCTTGCTGATATTCCTTGATGAAGTCGTAAATCTGCTGCTGACGCTTGGTAATTTTGCGAGCCATCAGGGGATCCTCTCTACCAATGTCAAACAAATGTTCGATTATTGCTTGACAGGAACAACTGTTCGCAGATAATAATAACCGAACATTCGTTCTCGCGCTAGACATTTTTGTCCGCGCGGCTTGATAAAACTGTTCTCAGCAAAACACGCGAGAGGAGAACATGATGAACGCAACGGATATGGTCCAGGGAAACCTCGCCCTTAAGCTCGAGACGCCTGCGGCGCCGGCTTTCACGGTTGTCAAAGGCGGCCGATCTGGTTTCCAAACGCTGCCTGGTAAGCCCGTCCGCAGCCAGCGTGTCGCCACGACTTCGGCCCCCGCTGCTCTGAAGGTCTCGACGATTGTCGCTCTTGCCGTTGCGCTCACGCTCTTCTTTGTACTTGCTACCTCGATCTTCAGCGCTCGTCACGCCGCATATGCCGAGTCGGTATCCAACGTTACCTACGAGACCGTTCGTGTTCAGTCTGGCGATTCCTTGTGGTCGCTTGCCCAGGAGCATCCTATTGAGGGTCTTTCCACACAGGAGACCTCTGATATGATCCGCGACGTCAATCATCTGGAGCATGGCTCGCTCGATGCCGGTGCGCATCTTAAAGTTCCCGCACGTTCCTAAGATTTAAGTACCGTCGCATGGTACCCTTGTAATCGTTTTAGAGGAGGTACCATGCGCTGTCCCAAATGCGGTAAGGCACATACCCGCGTCGTTGATTCCCGCATGCAGGAATCTAATAACACCATCAAGCGCCGTCGCGAATGCTGCTCGTGCAATTATCGCTTTACGACATTTGAGCGTTGTGAAGACCCTATCGAGGTCATTAAGTCAGACGGAACCAAGCAACGGTTCGATCGCAATAAGCTGCTGGTCGGTTTGATGCGCGCCACGATCAAGCGTGATATCGACACTAAAAAGCTCAATGAGATCATTGACGATATAGAGGTCGAGCTTCGCTCTCGTACACTCACGGCCGTTACGTCTCATGAGCTGGGCGATATGGTTCTTAAGCGGTTGGCCAAGATCGATAAAGTGGCCTACATCCGCTTTGCCTCGGTCTATCGCGATTTCAAAGATGTCGATGAGTTTCTGCAAGAGCTCGACAAGCTAAGGTGATTTCATGTCCAACATTACCGTTAACATTAAGCGTCTCGACCCAGCCGTCGAGCTTCCCAAATACGCCCATCCTACGGATGCCGGCCTTGATCTCCGCGCCAACGAAGACTGCACCCTCAAACCCTTTGAGCGACGTTTGGTCTCCACGGGCCTAGCTATCGCCCTGCCCGACGGCTACGCCGGCTTCGTCCAGCCCCGCAGCGGCCTGGCCATTAAGCAGGGCCTGTCTATAGTCAACACGCCCGGTCTCATCGATGCTCACTATCGAGGAGAGCTCAAAGTCATCCTCATTAACCTAGACCCTACGAACGACATCCAAATCAACAAAGGCGACCGCATCGCCCAACTTGTCATCCAAGAAGTCCCCACGGTCAACCTCGTAGAAGTAGAAGAACTAGACGAAACCGACCGAGGCAAAGGAGGCTTCGGCTCCAGCGGCGTAGCTTAGGGGCGCTCGTATCTCTCCCGGCCGTCTCTCACACATATCATTCCATGCTCAAACATTCTCGCTTCGCTCGCTGCGAAACTGCGCGTGGAACGATATGTGTGAGAGACGGCCGGGCGGCTACTCGCTTGAAAAAATAATTACATTCTAGTAAGCCAATGCGACAAAGAAACAATCCCTTTGTCGCATTGGCCTACTACATTTAGATTTTCCAGTTTCATCTTTGCAGGTTCTAGTGGTGGGGAATCTGGTATAGCTGCTAGTACGTAAACGCAGCTTTCCCGTGGGAGGCCCCTATATATCGTCCCACGCGCAGTTTCGCAGCGCAGCGAGAATGTTTGAGCATGGGATGATATATAGGGGCCTCCCACGGGAAAGCGGGCATTAAGACGCTAGCGGATATGCGCGGGTTTTCCGCCCCAGTAAAAGCGGCAGAAGGCTCGTTTGCGTTTTTGTGGTTTTCCGACGAGTTCCATGGTTGCGATGGCAATGTCTTCGGCTGCGCGTGGTCGGCGCAACACTTCGCCATTGATGAGCAATGCCTTGAGCGACTCCGGATGATCGTGGAGATGGCGCAACGTCACGATGAGCTCTCGTGCCGTGGTGACGTGCATGCTGGCGCCCATGCCGGTGAGCATCGTGGTGTTGGCCTTTTCCTGGCCATAGGACTTGCCCAGCAGGATCATCGGCAGATGTGCGCATAGGCACTCGGTGACCGTGAGTCCGCCCGATTTGAGGATTGCCAAGTCGCAGCCGTGCATGAGGGCCGCCATGTCGTCGACATAGTCCAACACCGTGACGTTCTCGAGCTTCATGGCATCGAAGAGCGTCTTCAGCCGGGTGGCATACTCCAGGTCTTTGCCAGGCAGAAAGACAAAGTGCATGTCTTCGAAGCTGCGCAGGAAGGGGAGTGTGTGGTCCATCGCCGCGCGAAAGCGGACGTAAGGCTGAGGCAAGCTGGCACCGGCCATTACCAGAACGACGGTCTTGTCAGTGGGGAGGTTGAACTTGGCTAGTTCTTCCTCGCGATTGTAGTCCGTGTCGAATCCGGCGCGAATAGGAATGCCGGTAATGCGAATCTTTGCCTCGGGCACCTTGCGCGGACGCAGCGTTTCGGCCATAAATTCGTTGGCAACACAGAATAGATCGGTGTCCTTGTGGGGCCACCAGCCCTCGACTTCGTAGTCGGTCGGCACGCAGGTGACCGGATAATCGATACCCGTAATGACGCGGGCGCCCACGGCAACATTGGCTGCTGTGATGTGCGTTGCGACCACGGCTATGGGCCTGCGGCTACGAATATATTCGTTGAAGGCGGGGAACATAATTCGCGACCATGCCGTGCCGCCACCCCAGAGAAGATGTCCCGTAAGCGTATATCGCCAGGTCAGGTCGTAAATGGGGCGCGTGGCTCCCGTGAAAGAAGCCGCGGTCTTATTGCCGTCGAATGTAATACGTCCAAAATCAAGGATATCGAGCACTTCAATCTCAACATCCTCGGGGATACCATTGGTGCCGCGGATGAGGTCGAATGCCTGCGCAATCGCATTTGCGGCGGCCTTGTGGCCCGAGCCGACCGAGGCGTGCACGATGGTCACGAGAGGTTTTTGCTGAGCCAAGAGTGAGGTTTGCTTCGATTGGGGAGTGCTTTGCGTGAGCAGGGGAGCGTCATCGCTCGTCTGCGTCTGATCCATCGATAACTCCCCTTCGACGTTGTAACACGGTTTTATCATTGTAGTGCATGAGTGTCACGTTCACGTAAATTTGGGTATGAGCGCAAGGAATGACAACGTTTCGACGAGAGGACTCTTCATGACTACCGATCAGACGATCGACGTTGCGATTATCGGCGGCGGTCCCGCGGGCTATGCTGCCGCCATTTATGCGGCGCGCGCCAACCTGACGACGACTGTCCTTGAGCAGGGCATGTCGGGCGGACAGATCACCACGACCAACGAGATCGAGAATTATCCTGGCATTCCGCTGCTGAGCGGTGCTGAACTTGGTGAGCGGTTCCAACAGCATGCTGAAGGCCTGGGGGCTCAGGTTGAATGGAGTATGGTGACAGGCGTCGATTACGATGCCGATGCGGCTCAATTTACCATCCATCACGATATGGGCGACACAGCGGCCAAGAGCGTCATTGCGTGCATGGGCGCCACGCCGCGTCCTGCAGGTTTTGTTGGCGAGGACACGTATCGCGGTCGAGGCGTTTCGTATTGCGCGACGTGTGACGGCATGTTCTTCCGTGGCAAGCAAGTCTTTGTTATCGGAGGCGGCAATTCGGCATGCGAAGAGGCGCTGTTCCTGTCCGACATTGCCAGCAGCGTGACCATCGTGCTGCGTCGCGATCAATTCCGTGCACCCGAAGGCGTTGTGAATAAGGTGCTTGCTAAGGACAATATTTCAGTTAGGTACCAAACTAGTATTGTTGAGCTTTCCGGTGAGGCGATGCCCACGACAATTACCTTCAAGGACAATGCGAGCGGCAAGACGCATACTGAGGCCTTTGAACCTGGCTCGTTTGGCATTTTTGTCTTTGCCGGCACGCAACCTCATACCGAACTTGTCGAGCATCTGGTCGATCTGGGGCCCGATGGCGGCATCCTTACCGATGAGTCCATGGCCACCCGTACACCCGGCTTATTCGCAGCCGGCGATATCCGTTCCAAGCGTTTGCGTCAGGTTGTGACCGCCGTTTCGGACGGAGCTATAGCGGCAACCAGCGCATACACTTTCTTACGCGCATAAGTACGATAATATATCTTATGTAAGGTTGTTATCTTTAAACAAAGTGGTTGGACGGTGCATCAATGTGCTGTCCAACCACTTTTACTTAGCGGCTATGTGGTATGCAAAACTAGATAACCTAGAATACAATATAGAAAACGAACGGAGGTCTCTTATGAACCACGTCAAACATGTTATCCCGATGTCCGATACATCGGTCAGCATTAAGCCGGAGGATATTCAGCCAACGGTGCTGCCGGATGCATTTATTCAGTCCGATATGGCGGGTAAACTCAACGCGTTGAGCCTGCCACGCTATGATCAGCTGCCCAATGTAACGCTCTATCGCGATCAGGTTATTGAATATGTTGCGTTGTGGATGGAGCCGCTTTCGATTTGCGTAGAGCAGCCCGTTATCACGCCATCGATGATCAATAACTACGTGAAGGTCGGCCTCGTTCCTGCTCCGGTTAAAAAGCAGTATGGCCGTGAGCAGATTGCGCGTCTCATCGTCATTTGTATCTTTAAGCAGGTGCTGCCCATCGCCGCGATTCAGGCGCTCTTTAATATTCAGCGTTTGAGCTACGACGCTCCGACGGCTTTCGATTATGTAGTCGATCAACTTGAATCATCGATTCGTGCGGCATTTTCCGTCGAGCAGACTCCTGTGTCCGATACCGCACATCAGGTTACGCGCGAGTCACTGCTCGTACGCAGTGCTGTATCGTCCTTCGTTTCGAAGGCGTACCTGATGAGCTACCTCAAGTTCAATGGGTTTCATAGCTAACCGAGGTATAAGACGGGCGGGATAAAGAGCCATTGGCCCCTTATCCCGCCCGTACGTTTGTCAAGTTGGACATTATCGGCCCGAAGCCACGCCCATGCCGTAGCCGATAATGAGGCCGTGCATTTCGGCATAGTATGAATCTAGCCCGTTACAGGGCATGATGATGGTCTTGGAGCCGGGCCAGTGTTCCGCAATGCGGCTGGCAAGTGCCTGGGCGCCCGCCTCATTATCGACATGGTCGATAACGACTTCGCCACCAGTATAGCCTTCGGCCTCCATGGTATCGATAATCTTGCCAAGCATCTTCTTTTCGCCACGCGTGTGCCCAACGAGTTCAATTTTGCCCGCTTCGCTCGCCGTGCCCAAAATGCGGATATTGAGCTTGTTGGCGATGACTCCGGCCGCCTTAGGGATACGTCCGGCCTTGGCGAGGTTTGCGTAATTGCACAGGCTAAAGAGGATCTTGCTGTTCTGCTCCAAGCTATCAAAGTAGGCACAGGCGTCCTCAAAGGAGGCATCCGGGTTGCTCGCAAGATAGCGGTCGAACAGCAGGAAGATTAGGTCCATTTTGCCACCTGCGGCTCGTGAGTTAACCAAATGAATCTGACGGTTGGGATCTTCGGCAAGCACCATGTCACGTGCGGTGGCCGCGGCATTGTAGCTTCCTGAGACGCCCTCGGAGATGGGCATGCAAATCGTCTTGTCGGCAAGCCTAAAGAGTTCGGCCCACTCCCCTACGCTTGGACAGGCGCTCGAAGAAGCACTCGACTCCGCCTGCACGGCACTATTGAGCTCGTGCACGTCGAGCGTGAGGTCATCGATAAACTCTCGCTCCCCCACTCGGATCTTAAGGGGTGCAAATGCGAAGGTGGTATGAGGTGCGGTTGGCTGCCAATCGCGAAGATTGCAGCTCGAATCGGAGATAAGTGCCCAGCTCATTGAGGGTCCTTTCTAATTGTTCCCCAACAATTATAGCCATCTTTCTGATCGATTGGACGGCTATCTAGTTTTGAATACTAGATAGCCGTGTTGATCTCAAGGCAAAAGGTAGGGGCAAAAAGAATGGGCCTCGTGACTCAAGATCGCGGGGCCCACGTTCGTTCGCTGTAGTAATAAATTAGTAGCGTACGAAGATGTAGTTGTTGTTCATACCGGCTGCGACGGAGCTGATGATGACGCCCGTTTTGTAGTCGGAAGCATGGATCATCTGACCATTACCGATATAGATGCCGGTATGGTAGGAGTTAACCACAACATCGCCGGGTTGCGGATCGGACACACGGGTCCAACCCATGAAGGTGCCGGTGGTGCCCAGACGGCAGTAGCGTCCCGTGAGGCAATAGCTTACAAAACCGGAGCAGTCAAAGCTGTCCGGTCCAATGCCACCCCAAGAGTAAGCGTATCCGAGCTTGCTATAGGCGCGCGAAACAACGGAACCGCCATCAACGGACGGGCTCGGTGCGGAAGGCGTCGGAGAAGGAGCCGGAGCCGGAGCGGGCGTCGGGGGCTGCGGCGTAGGGGCGGGAGCCGGAGCGGGTGCCGGCGTGTTGCCACCGCCGTCGTTGGTCGTACCGCCACCCTTGTTGGTGTTCTCGGTCGTACCGGCGGTGTCGTTGCTCACCGTGGCCTTTTCGGCGGTGCTAGCATTTATGCCAGCCTGCAGCGCGGCGTTGGCCTGGGCCTCGGCAGCAAGCTCGGCCTGCAACTGTGAATCCAGGGAGTTCACGACACTCTGGGCATCAGCCTGCTGGGCATTGAGCTCGTCGACCTTCTTCTGCGTCGCGGCGACGTTCTGCTCCTGCTCGGTTTGCTTATCGGTAAGCTGCTGCTTAAGGTCCTTGACCTCTTGAATGGTTTGGGCCTGCTTGTCGGACACCTTACCGTAGTAGAACAGGCGGTTGAGCATGTCGCCCAGATCGTCGACGCCCGTCAGAACCTGAAGGAGACTCAGACCGCCGGTCTTGTACTCACCGGCAACGTAGGTCGAAAGCTTTGCCTGACCTTCGGCAATCTCTTGCTGCTTTTGCGTGATCTCGCCTGCAGTCTGATCAAGCTCCTGCGTCTGCGCGGAGAGTTCATCATGAATTTGCTGGGTTTGCGTGCCAATCTGCTCGAGTTTAGTACGAGCAGCGGCAAGGTCGGATGCGGTATCGGCGTAGGCCGGAGCCACGAGGCCCAAGCCCAAAACACAAGCGAGGGTTGCCGTAGCAGCGCAGCGTGCCATATTTCTGTGCGTATTTGCTGTGCGCATGGAGCTTCCTTTCCAGTACTAGGGTAACGGCTAGTCCACCGTTACCAGGCTAAAGAGCTCAACGTCCTCATGGGAAGGCGTGAGCTTCTCGCGCGGGTTAAGAAACGCAAGCTCAAGGATACAGCCATAGCCTACAAGCTTTGCGCCCATATCTCGCACCAGTTTACCTGTTGCCTCGACGGTTCCGCCCGTCGCGACCAAGTCGTCCAGAATCAACACGGTATCTTTAGAGCTGATGGCATCGGCGTGGATCTCGATAGAATCCGTTCCATACTCGAGCTCGTAGCTCTCGCTGACCGTCTTGCGCGGCAGTTTGCCCGGCTTACGTGCGGGAACAAAGCCGGCACCCAGGGCGACGGCCACGGGAACACCGACCATAAAGCCGCGGGCCTCGGGTCCCACGACCTTGGTAATGCCCATGTCGGCAAAATGCTCGGTCAGGGCATCCACCATGGCCTTCAGGGCCTCGGGATTGCCAAAGAGCGGTGTGATGTCCTTAAAGACGACTCCGGGCTCGGGATAGTCGGGGATATCGACGATATGAGATTCGAAGTCGTACATGGCGTGACCTTTCATGGATTGCCGGGTGGACGGCGGTTATTTACCCGTGTCAGTAGACGAGCTATGCGAGGTGACGATGACCTTGGACGGGTGTACGAGCGACTCGTCGTGTGCGGCAACCGCGGAGACACTTGCCCCATCGCTTTTAGCCTTGGTGGATTCGGAACGCGCGATCTCCTCATCGAGAGCATCGATGTCAGCGTCCTCGACCACGGCGTTGAGCGACTCAAAGACACGGTTCTTAAGTAGCGCGGTGTGCACACCCTCGGTGAGGTCGTGCAGCTTCTTAAAAGCGCGCTCGAGCTTGGCATCGCGCTCGTCATCGGAGGTATCCATGCCGAGCATGCTCACAAGCACCTGCTCAAACATCGAAGACTCGCGGTTTGCCGACGATACGTACTGGCGCAGGTTACGCGGCTCAATGTGGAAGCGCGACAGCTCCGAGCAGTAACGGATAATCGGGAAATCTCGGCCATCGACGAGCTCACGGTTCTGCGGGCTCTTGATGATGCGGATAAGATCGTTCTCGGCAAGGGAGCGGATAAACGAGATCTCAACACCGAGCATATCGGGGATCGTCTCGATGGGGTGCAGCTTTTGCTTGGTCTCCTTGGGCTCCGTCTTAAGCGGAACATCGGACAGAAGACCCACCTCGTAAGCCAAAGTGGACAGGTCCGTTGCGTTTTCCAAGCGCTGCTTAATCACGTTGAGCGGCATGTAGCGGGTCTTCTGCAGGTGCAGGATGACCTCGAGACGGTCAACGTCTTCCTTGGAGTACTGGCGATACCCCTTAGGCGTCCGATGAGGGGCGATGAGCCCCTCATCTTCTAGAAATCTAATTTTTGAGTTCGATAGATCGGGGTATGCGCCTCGAAGTAGGTTGACGACTTGGCCGATACTCAGATAGTTGCGTTCGGCCATTACCTACTCACCGGTTTCGATGCGCTCCGGCGTGCTCTCGTGGTAGATGAGCGTGAACGTACCGATCTGAACGGAAGAGCCGTCGTGCAGCGGAGCACCGTTGACGATGGCCCCGTCGACCCAGGTGCCGTTGAGCGAGCCCAGATCCTCAATACGGGCGCCCAGGCCCTCACGAATAATGCGTGCGTGGCTGCGCGAGACAGTCATGTCGTTGAGGAAGATGCCGTTCGCGGGATCGCGGCCGATAGTGGTCACGTCGTCCTCGAGCTCAAAGGCAGCTCCGGTCTGCGGACCCTTGACGATGGACAGAACCGGAGCAGTGATGCGCACGTTGGCCATAAGGTCGGGAACGGTGACATCGCTCGAAGGAACACGGAAAACGCAGGTAGCGTCCGCAGTCTTATCGTTCTGAGGCATATTGTTATCCTTGTTGTCCATGACAACCCCTATCTAACGCGGACGTGCCGCAAAAAATGTACCGTACGTAATCATACCCCAACGACCTAGTCTTCGATTTCGGGGTTCAGAAAGTCGATGTCCTCGTCCTCGGGATGCGCGATGGCCTGTTTAATGGCCACCCCTCCCTTAATGGTATAGATGACAGCGGTGAGCATGGAGAAGATGACGCCGCCGTAGACAAAAAAGATGCCGAGGGGCACCGAGCTGCCGTTGAGGCCCGGGAATGCCGTGTGCGTGGCGGGTAGCAGATGCCAGCCGTCCACGACGGGGAACCCAAGCAGCATGAGCGAGAAGCCGGTCATGAGCAGTGCCGTGGCAATCTTGCCGGGAAAGACGACGTCGATGGGGCGCCGGTGGTAGTGCCGCACGGTGAGCGTGCCGATGCCCAGGTAGATATCGCGGCCGATAATGAGCACGCAGACCCAGATGGGAAGCTCGCCGCGGACGACCAGGCCCAGCACGCCGGTAAACAGCAGCGCACGATCGCAGATGGGATCCATAACCTTGCCGAGCCACGAGACCGTTTTGGTCATGCGGGCAATCTGACCGTCCATCCAGTCGGTGGAAGCCGCGATGGCATAGATGACAATGGCGACGACACGGTTGTTGTCCGTCACAAACAGGTACAGGAAGACGAGCGTGAGGATCAGGCGCGTAAAGGTGATGAAATTGGAGATCGTGAAGATCTTATTCGACGGGTAATCGGAAGTGCCGATAAGCTCCTTTTTGATCTTCTTCTTGATGCCCACAGGACTCCCCCGCTGGTAAACGACAAAACTTACGATACTATACCCGTTCTGGCGATGTCTAACCAGCGTAAGCATAGAGAGTCCAGACATATGAAGGGTGCTTCTGGGCGGCGCGAGATTCTGCATTTGTGTACGTCAGCCTCCAAAAACGTCATTTTTCGGCATCTTTGATGGCTGACGTACACGTTTTGATTCGGTGATTGCATCGATCGAGAAAGTTGTTGCCTTAAGCAAATTAATCATGATGTGCGGGTCGAGAAGGGTTGGCGCCAAAAGAACCCAACGGCCGTTACGGCTTCGTTAGAAACGCGCCCCACCATGGATAGTGAACCCGAAAGGTAAGGCGCGCGAGCACGGTGACTTGGCCCGCGCGCCCGGAAGAGGAAGGATAAACCCATGGGTTACATGCTCGAGACGCGCGGGCTCACCAAGCGCTTCGGCCGCGGCGACCAGGCGCAGGACGCCGTGGCCGACGTGAGCCTTCATATCCGCGAGGGCGAGGTGTACGGGCTGCTCGGTCCCAACGGCGCCGGCAAGTCGACAACGCTCAAGATGATCTGCGGGATGCTGCGGCCGACGGCCGGGGAGATTCTCTTTGCCGGGCACGCCTGGCGCCGCGAGGACCTCTACGCAATCGGCAGCCTCATCGAGGAGGCGCCGCTCTACCCCAACCTCACCGCGCGCGAGAACCTGCGCGTGCGCACCACGCTGTTGGGCCTTCCCGAGAGCCGCATAGATGAGGTGCTCGCCGCCGTGGACCTCACGGACACCGGGAAGAAGCGCGCCGGTCGCTTCTCGATGGGCATGCGGCAGCGCCTGGGGCTCGCGCTGGCGCTGATCGCCCGGCCACGCCTGCTCGTGCTCGACGAGCCCACCAACGGCCTCGACCCCATCGGCATTGAGGAGCTGCGCGACCAGATCCGCGCCTTCGCGGCGGCGGGTACGACGGTGATCGTCTCGAGCCACATCCTCTCCGAGGTGCAGCAGATGGCGGACACCATCGGCATCATCTGCGGGGGGCGCCTCGCCTACGAGGATGCGCTTCGTCCCGGGCAGGACCTCGAGGAACTCTTCATGAGCTTCTGCCGGGAAGGGCGACGAGCGCGCGGGGAGGTGGCGGCATGACGGGTGAGAAAGGCGGCCTGCTCGCGGCCCTGCGCGCCGAGGCCCTGAAGTCGCGCCACGCGGCACCGGTTCGCCTGGCCGTGCTCATGGCGCTGCCGATGCCGCTGCTCGGCGCGATGCCCTACCGGGGCGTGCAGATCTTCAGCGCGTGGAACTACTGGTACGTGCTCTTCCTGCCCGTGTGTCTCTCGCTCGTGGTGGCGTGCGTCGCGCGGGCGGATGCTCGCACGCGGATGCGGGGGCTTCTGGGCCTGGGCTTCCCGCTCGGGCGCGCCTGGTGGGCCAAGGCGCTCTGGTGCCTCGCGCTCTGCACGCTCTCGAACCTCGTGGTCTTCGGCATCTACCTCGCGGGATCGGCGTTCTCCTCGCAGGGCCTCACGGTCGCGGGCACGCTCACGATGCTCCTCTGCGCGCTCGTCAACACGGTGACCGCGGCGTGGATGATCCCCGCAGGGCTCTTTCTCACGGCGCGGCTCGGCATGCTCGCGGGCATCTTTTGCCCGCTCACCGCGCAGCTCATGGGTGGTTTCGCCTGGTCGCTGATGCCGCTGCCGCAGCTCTTTCCGCCGTCGGCGAGCATGGTCATCCCCACGAGCTTCATCCCCGTGCTGCCGAGCGGCGAGCCACTCGCGGCGGACATGGCGCTTGGCGGGGCGCTCGCGGCGGATGGCATGCTCACGCTGGCGGGCCTTGCGGTCAGCGCGCTCGCGTTCGCCGCGCTCACGGCGGCGGGCGCGGCCTGGTTCGCGCGCTCCGAGGAGAGGTGATGGCCATGACACGACTCTCCGACCCGACGCCGCGCATGACTCTCTCGCGGGCCCTGCTCTCCGAGGGCCTGCGCCTGGCGCGCTCCCCGCTCACGGCGGTGCACCTCGTCTGCGGCCTGGCAGCCGGTCTTGCCTGCGGTGAGTACTTCTCAGTAGCCCGATGGGACCCGGCGCTGGGCGCGGACGCCTACGTCCAATTCCTCGGCGCCCTCATGCCGCTCATGTCCGCCATCGTCTGCGGGCTCGCCGTGGACGAGGAGCGCGCTGCCGGGCGCCTCGCCAACCTCACGGCGGTCCCCTCGCGCGGGCGTGCCGTCGCGGCGAAGCTGCTCGCCCTTGTGGCGCTCGGCGCCGCCGCGCTGGCCGTGGCGCTCGGCGTGTTCGGGGCCGTGCTCGCCGTTGCCGGACGCCTGCCGCTCGGGCCCGCTCCGCTTGCGGCCGCCTGGGCGGGCATCGTGCTGGGCAGCCTGCCCCTCTACGCGCTGGGGCTCTGGGTGGCCCTGCGCCTCGGCCGCAACGTCGCCATCGGCGCCGGCGCGGCGGGGGGGCTCCTCGCGTTCTTCTCGGTGGGCGGACTTGCGCACGGCCTCATGACCGGCGAGCTCACCGGTGCCCTGGTGACGCCCCTGAGCTGGGTGCCGCTCGCCTGGCCCGCGCGCCTGGGGTCACTCGGGGTGGAGGCCTTCATCGACGCCGCACGCGCGGCGGGCCCTCTCCTCACGACTGCGCTCGCTAGCCTCGTGCTCACCCTGGCAGCCGACGCCGTCCTTCTCGTGTGGTTCTGCCGCTTCGAGGACGGGAGTGTAGATGCGTAGGAAGCCGCTCACCGCCATGCTCGTCCTCCTCTCCGCAGCGCTCGTCCTGGGCGGGAATGCCCTGCTCGACGCCGGCTGGGGGTCGGCGCTGCGCTCGATCGCCGACCGCGTGCTGCCCAACCCTGAGATCGCCATGTGGGCGCCCGCGCCCGAGCCCGGCAGCCACGCGAGCACCTACGCCGACGCCACCGGGGCGGGGGCAAACTACGTCTACCTGGTGGACGCGGCGGACGACAGAGGCAATGTCCGAGAGCTCCAGCTCATCTTCTTCGGGCGGGAGTCGGACGGCGAGGGCTGGCTCGAGATTGAGGCGCACGGCGGCTCGGGCGTGCGCTACCGCGCGTGCGACGCGGTCGAGGCACCCGTGGCTGCGCGCAGGGCTCTGGACCGCTGAGCGCGGCGTTAGTACAATTTCGACGAGAGTTTCAGGAGGTCGATCATGGCGAGGATACTGGCAGTGGATGATGAACGGGCGATCCTCGACGCGCTCGCGCGCGTCCTCGGCCGCGACGGCCATGAGGTCGTCAGGGCGCTGGACCCGACGGCGGTCCCGGGGATGGACCTCTCGCGCTTCGATCTCGTGCTCTGCGACGTCATGATGCCGGGGCTCGACGGCTTCGAGCTCGTGCGGCAGATCCGCCCGGACTTCGACGGGCCCATCGTCTTCATGACCGCGCGCGTGGCCGAGGAGGATGCCGTGGCCGGCTACGGCCTGGGCGCCGACGACTACGTCCGCAAGCCCTTTGGGGCCGCAGAACTGCGCGCCAAGGTCGCGGCCCATCTACGCCGTGAGCGCCGGCCGCGCTCGCACGCCCTCTCCTTCGGGGAGGTGCGGATCGACCTCGGGGCGCGCGACCTCGCCGTGGGCGGCGAGACCGTGCCGCTCACGCCCACCGAGTACGCCATCTGCGAGTACCTCGCGCGCCACCCCGGCCAGGTCATGAGCCGCGCGCAGATACGTGAAGCGGTGCTCGGCTGGGAGAGCGACGCCGACGACGCGGCCATATCCATGCAGGTCAGCCGCGCCCGGAGGAAACTCTCCGAGGCCGGCGCCGATCCGATCGCGACCGTCTGGGGGATGGGGTACAAATGGCAGCTCTGAAGATCGGGGCGCGAGGTCGCGGGGGCATGCCGCTCTCCTTCGTCATCGCGCGCTACTTCGCCTACGCGTTCGCGGCGGTCGCCACGGCGTGGCTCGCCTCGTTCATGGTGCTCTTCGTGGCGATCAACGCGGGCTTCGTCTACGAGGCAAGCTGGGGGCCGGCCAATGCGCGCGAGGTCGCGGAGGGCCTGGCACGCGACGGCGTCTGCGGGCAGCAGGACGTGCCGACGGCGTACCGCTACCTCATCCTGAACAAGGACGGAAACGTGCTGATGACAGACCTCGAGAGCAAGCGGCTCGAGGACGCGACGGAAATGGCCCGTACGGCACTCGCCGCGGATCCGGGCACAGTGGAGATCGAGGGCGGGGGTTCGGGCCTCACCTACGCCGCGTTCCCGCTCAAGGGCGGCGGGGCCTGCGCACTCGTCAGCGAGTACCTGCCGCAGTGGGTCTCGCGCGACCTCGCCGGCCTGCTTCCCAACCCGCAGAACCTCATGCTCGCCGGCGCCACGGCGGGAAGCGCGCTCGCGCTCGCGCTCGTGGCGCGCCGTGCGAGCCGCGTGATCTCGCGCAAGATGGCGCCGCTCGCGGAGGCGGCGGAGCGCGTCGGCGCGGGGGAGCTCGACTTCACGGTCGGCAGCACCAACGTTCGCGAGGTGAACGACGTCCTCGCAGCGATGGACGCCATGCGGGCCTCCCTCGCCGAGTCGCTCGAGGCCCGCTGGGCCGCGGAGCGGGGGCAGCGCGAGCAGATGGCGTCACTCGCCCACGACCTCAAGACGCCGCTCACCGTGCTGCGCGCCAACGCCGACTTCGTGGCGGAGGAGCTGGAAGACGAGAATGACGCCGATCTCTCGGCCGCCGCGCGCGACATAGCCGGCGGTGTCGAAAGGCTCGACGGCTACGTGCGCCTGCTCATTGAGGCCTCGCGCGGGTCCGGCGGGGCGGAGAGGGCCCCTATACGGCCGGCCGAGCTCTGCGAGCAGGTTCTCGCCGAGGCCGCCCAGATCGCCCGGGCGCGAGGCGTGACGCTCGACGCGGCCACGGGCCCCGCTGTCGCGGGCGCTCCCGAGGCCCCGCTCGACCGAACCACCCTGGCGCGAGCCGCCGCGAACCTCGTGGCCAACGCCGCCGAGCACGCTCGCTCGCGCGTGGCTGTCTCCTGCGACGTCGCGGGCGGGCGCCTCGTCATCGAGGTCGCCGACGACGGACCGGGCTTTTCTCCCGCCGCCCTCGAACGCGGCTGCGAGCGCCTCTTCACAGACGACTCCTCCCGCTCTTCGCGCGACGGAGGCCGCCACTACGGGCTCGGCCTCCACGTCGCCTCCGAGGCCGCGAGCGCCCACGGGGGCTCCGTCTCGCTCGCCAACAGCCCCTCGGGCGGCGCGGTGGCCACCATCGCGGTCCCCCTGTGCGGGATCTGACGACTTCCTCGATGTCTACCTCGACTGCGATATGTCGCTCGCCGAGGCCGCGACGAGATGGTGTTGCGTCTGCTCCGCTTGGTGCTTCTATCTCAAATTTGATCTGATGTAAGGCCCGTGCAATCCTGCATGGGCCTTCCTTTTGGCAATTGCTCGACCGATTCGTGGCTTGAAACACAAATTATCGAGTTAAGGAGACATGGGGTCATGCAGCGGCTCTCAGAGCGCCCGCCGCACTCCCCCGCCAATACCCTGCGGCGTCCTCGTATGTGGAGCCCATCCCGTTTGGCATATCGTTGCAATCGCCCACTTGTCCACCGATCAAGTGAACTACTGGAATAAATACAGCGACACGCTTGTTCGTTACAGTCGCTATATCTGCGTAAATCGCCGCGATAAATACAGCCCGTACTCGGCTGCATACCAGCTACGCGTATGTAGATTCATATCGCGTTAATAAATCGGCTCAAGCGCGTGCAAAACGCACAAGTAGCCGCAAAAGGCGAATATCGCGTAGGTAGATTTTTGGCACCCTGTTGCTTAATCAAAATTAGGCAATTGCTTAAAACAAAAAAGGCCAGGCACTATGTGCCTGGCCTGCAAACTTCTGGTCGGGACGACTGGATTCGAACCAGCGACCCCTTGACCCCCAGTCAAGTGCGCTACCAAGCTGCGCCACGTCCCGAAGCTTTTGTTTGTTGCTGTGCTCTCGCTCGCAACAGGGAGTATATTAACCCGAAACATTGTCGTTACGCAAGAACTATTTTAAATATTATGAAGCAAGTCCAAAATTGTATCTGCGAGCTGGGATTTTGTTAGCACAGGAAGTTCTTGCGTACCTGCTGTGCTCACGATCCAAGCCTTGTTGGTATCAGTTCCAAAGCCCGAATCGGCGCGCGAGACATCGTTGGCGATGATCGCATTGCAGCCCTTGCGGGCCAATTTACGCTTAGCGTACTCCACGACGTTATCGGTCTCGGCTGCAAAGCCGATCACGCACCGCTCGCCCTTCTGGCGCGAAAGCTCGGCCAAGATGTCAGCCGTCTCGACGAGCTCGATTCGATCCAGGCGCTCGTTGGCCTTTTTGAGCTTATGGTCCGCCGGGGCCGCCGGCGTGTAGTCGGCGACGGCGGCGGCGCAAATGGCCGCGTCGGCCGTCTGGAAGGCGCTCAGCGCTGCCTTGAGCATTTCTGAGGCGGTCTGTACGTGCACGCACTCCACACCGCGGGGAACGTCGAGCGATGTCGGTCCCAGCACGAGCGTGACGGCGGCGCCGCGGCGTGCGGCCTCCCCCGCCAGAGCGATACCCATCTTGCCCGATGAACGGTTGCCGATAAAACGCACGGGATCGATCGGCTCGTGCGTGGGGCCGGCAGTGATCACGATGCGCTTGCCCGCCAGGTCTTGCGGGACGGGGTTCAGCACCTCACAGACGGCCTCGACGACGTCCTTGGGCTCGCTCATGCGCCCCGTGTCCACGTCGCCGCAGGCAAGGTAACCGTTGCCGGGTCCCACCACATGGACGCCACGGTCGCGCAACGTTGCCATGTTGGCCTGCGTCGCCGGTGCCTTCCACATGCCGTTGTTCATAGCGGGTGCGATCACAATGGGTCGCGGCGTGGCGAGCAGCGTGGTGGAGATGAGGTCATCGGCAATGCCGTTGGCCATCTTGGCGATGATATTGGCCGTCGCGGGCGCCACGATCACCAGATCGGGCTCCTGCGCCAGCGAAATGTGGTGGATGGGGTCGGAGGGATCGTCGAACAGACCTACAGCGACGGGCTCGTTGGTGAGCGCACGGAAGGTAAGCGGCCCCACGAACTCGGTGGCATGCTCGCTCATAACGACCTTGACGCGCGCGCCGCGCTTTTGCAGCAGGCGCACGATATTGCACGACTTATAGGCGGCGATCCCGCCGGTAATGCCCAGCAGGATCGTTTTACCCTCAAGTTGCATTGAATTGTTGGGCGCCGCCATCGTTAGGCTTCCTTGCTCGGGAGCACCAGCAGGCGGTGGCAGTACGGGCAGTGCGCGATCTCGCTACCGTCGTGGTTGAGGTCGCTCATGGATGATGCCTGCAGCGCGGTGTGGCAGATGGTGGGAATGTTGCCCTTGATAGTCTCGACGGCCAGGCCACGGAACTGCTTAAGCAGGCGCTCGTAGTCGGCGAGCACATCGGTGGGCAGCGTAGCGGCAAGGGCAATGCGCTCCTTGGTGGCGGCGTCAATCTGAGCCTGGAGGTCGGCAGCCTTGGCACGGGTGGCCTTGGTATCGGCTTTCACGCCTTCCTCGAACTTGGCGATGATGGCCTGCGCGCGAGTCTCGCGGTCGAGCGCCTCCTTATGGGCGACAACGACATCCTTGCGGGTGTGCTCGATCTTGTCCAGACGCTTTGCCAGGGTGGCGAGCTCATTCTCCAGGTCCTGCACCTCGCGGTAATCAGA
Organism: Collinsella aerofaciens; assembly: GCF_901212495.1. Classification (GTDB taxonomy): domain Bacteria; phylum Actinomycetota; class Coriobacteriia; order Coriobacteriales; family Coriobacteriaceae; genus Collinsella; species Collinsella aerofaciens_H. The sequence continues at coordinate 37,372 of NZ_CAAKNY010000076.1, forward strand.
ACCGTCGACGTGACGCTTCTTGGCAGCCTCGATGGCGTTATTGGTCTGAATCTCGGTGGTGTTGAGATCGTCGAGCTCAATGTCCAGATCCTTGCGCTGTGCGTAGAGCTTGGTCATCTCGGACTTGAGTTTCACATAGGTCTTGCGCTTGGAAGCGAGCTCCTTGAGCTCCGGCATATTGGCAAGTTCGCTCTTGTTGCGCGCGAGCTCCAAATCGATCTGTTGCAGCTTGAGTAGCGTAGCGCCGGCGCTCATAAGTTCTCTCCTTTTGTCACAGTCCACCATTGGCAAGGGTTCAGTATTTTAATCGCATGACGGGGGTCGACCCCGGCGTCAACTGCAGAGTTCATCAATATATCAACGAACGACTCCTCGGAGCGGTCGTGGCCGAGTAGGATCACGCCTAGGCCACGTAAGGCAAGGTCCTGCGCCACGTGGTAGCCGGCTTCTCCAGTCACAATTACATCTGCGCCTGCGGCGATGGCAAGCTCTCCAAAATCGCCGAGGGAGCCGCCCAGAATGGCGACGGTGCGGCACGGGCGCTCGGCATCGCCCCATACGCGCGGGTCGCTGCCGAAGGCCGTGGCAGCACGTATGGCAAGATCGCGCAGGTTGCAGGCATCGTGGAGGGTCGCGAGTGCGCCCAGACCGGTGAGCTCAGGCTCGTCCACATGCTCCAGCGAGCTCATGGGCTCTGCGCCCAGCAACTCGCTCAGGCGAACGCGCGCTTCGTGCGAGCGGTCCAGGTTGGTGTGAAGCGAGATGATGCTCACGCCGCAACGAGCTGCCTCGTACAGCGCGGCGCTGCACTGGGGACGCGCGGGATCGGCCGGACAAAAGGCCTCGGGCGCCTTGATATAGATGGGATGATGCGTCAGCAGCACGTTGGCGCCGGACTCCAGGGCGCGGTGCACGTTGGCCTCGGTCGCGTCGAGTGCGCAGGCAACACCGGTGATCTTTGCAGTGGGATCTCCCACAGATAGCCCTACATGATCCCAGCCCTCTGCGTCCGCCTTGGGGTAGCGTGCCAGCAGCGCATGTTCAAGCTCGGAGACAATCATGCGGCGCCTACGATCGAAAGCAGCGTCTGGGCGAACTCATCTAGGTCGGCAGGGTTCACGCGGTCATCAAACGAGATGCGCAGTGCGCCTAGCGCCTGCTCGCGACCAATGCCCATGGCGCTGAGCACATGGCTCGGGTCCATGCTGCCGCTCGAGCAAGCCGATCCGGCCGAAACCTCAAAGCCGGCGGCATCGAGCTTGATGATGAGCTCTTCGGAGTCCATGCCGTCAACGTAGATTGAAACCATGCCTGGCAGACGATCTGCCTGCGCGTAGTCGCCCATCGTGGCGTGAATGCGAGGATGGGCCGTAAGCGTGGCGTAGAGCTTGTCGGAAAGGGCTTGCAGCTTCGCGCGCTCCTGGGCAACGTGGGGCGCCAGCGTGCAGGCGGCAGCGGCAAAAGCCAGCTGCGTGCGCAGATCCTGCGTACCGGCGCGACGGCCGGCTTCCTGTCCACCGCCAAAGATGCGCGGACGCAGCGGCGTGCGGTTCTTAAGGTAGAGAGCGCCGGATGCCACAGGGCCGCCGATCTTGTGCGCGGCAACGGTCATAGAATCGACGCCTAATTCGGTGACATCGAGCGGAATATGCAAGTACCCCTGGATGGCATCGGTATGAAACAAGGCGCCGTCAGCATGTGCGGCGGCGGCCAGCTCGCGGATGGGCTGCACCACGCCGGTCTCGTTGTTGGCGACCATAATGCTCACGAGTGCCACGTCGTCGCCTAGCAGCTCGACAAGCACGGCAGGGTCAATGAAGCCCGCCCGGCAGGGCTGCACCAGGTCGACGGTAAAGCCGGCGGCACGCAGCAGCGGCAGGTTGTCCAGAATCGAATCGTGCTCGATGGCCGAAACGATGACACGATCGCGCTTGCGATCGCGCTGACGAGCACCCTCGGCAAGACCGAGTAGCGCCAGCTGGTTGGCCTCGGTGCCGCCGTTGGTAAGGATGATCTCGGACGGGCGAACGCGTGCGCCAAAGCTACGGGCGATCTCGCGACGGGCGACTTCCAGGCGTGCGGCGGCCTTGCGGCCAAGCGAGTGCAGTGAGTTGGGGTTGACGCCGGCAAGCTCGCTGTCGTCATATTCGCGCTGCGCAAGGCGCGCCTCGGCGCGCATGGGCGTCGAGGCGGCATAGTCAAGATTCACGGGTATGCGATTTTGACCTGCGGTCATAAGGGTTTATGCCTCCTGTGCGGCCTCGTTGCCCAGTTTCTGCAGCAGCGCAACCTCGGCAGCGGGATCTTCGGACTTAAATACGGCGGAACCGGCCACGAGCACGTTGGCGCCAGCCTTGACAACATCAGTGATGTTTTTGGAGGAGATGCCGCCATCGACCTCGATCAGAGGCGACACGCCGTGGCGCTCGCACATGGCCGTAAGCTCGTGCAGCTTAGGTAGAGTACCGGGAATAAAGCTCTGGCCGCCAAAGCCAGGGTTCACGCTCATCAGCAGCACCATGTCGACAACGTCGATGATGCTTTCGAGCACGCAGACGGGCGTGGCGGGGTTGAGCACCACGCCGGCCTTGACGCCGCGCTGCTGCAGATGGGTGAGCGTGCGGTGCAGGTGTGTGGAGGCCTCGTAGTGCACGGTGATCATGTCGGCACCGGCGTCGGCGTACCAATCGACCGTCTCGTCGGGGTTCGACACCATCAGGTGCGCGTCGACCGGTACATCGGTGGAGCGCTTGACGGCCTTGAGGATGTCGACGCCAAAGGTGAGGTTGCCGGTAAAGTGACCGTCCATGACGTCGAAGTGCACGTAGTCGGCACCGGCGATCTTATCGAGTTCGCCCTTGAGGTTGGCCATGTCGGCCGAGAGGACGGACGGAGCGATTTTGATGGAACCCATGGTAGAAGCCTTTCTGCGCTAGTCGGTGAGTCCGTAGAACTCTTGGGAGGGTACGCGATCGGTAAGAATCTCGAGCGCCCTATCCAAAGTAACACCGTTGTAGAGCGTTTGCTCCACGGCAAAGGTGAGCGGAATGTCTACGCCCAGTGAACGGGCGAGTTCGCTGACGCTGCGGGCCGCGACGGCACCCTCCACCACCATATGCGTGCGCGTCTGGTACTCGTCGAGCGAAACGCCATGAGCGAACTCGAAGCCAAAGGTGCGGTTGCGCGAATGCTCGGAGGTGCAGGTGGCGATAAGGTCGCCCATGCCGGCAAGTCCCATGCAGGTCATGGCCTGACCGCCGCGGGCGTGTACCAGGCGGCTGATCTCGGCCAGACCACGCGTCATGATGAGAGCGAGCGTGTTGTCGCCTGCGCCCGAGCCGGCGGAGATGCCACACACGATGGCGATGACGTTTTTCATGGCGCCGCAGACCTCGACGCCGGTCATGTCCTGCGACAGGTAGATGCGGAAGGCCGTGGACAGCAGCAGCTCCTTAAAGGTCTCCCCTACCTGTTGGTCTTCACTGGCGATGACGGCGGCCGAAAGTCCACCACGGCAGATCTCCTCGGCATGGTTGGGGCCCGAAAGCGCCGCCACGCGCGCCTCGTTACCGATCTCGCTGGCGATGACCTCGCTCATGAGCAGGCCGGATTCGGGCTCGATGCCCTTGGTGAGACAGAGCGCCGGGGTGTCGGTGGCGATAAAGGGTGCCGCCTGGTGGCAGACGTCGCGCAAATGCGTCGAAGGCACAGCAAAGATGATGGCCTCGGCACCGTCGAGCGCCTGAGCCAGGTCCGTCGTGGCGACAACGTTTTCCGGCAGCACGTAGTCCAACAGATAGCGGGGATTACAGTGCTCGCCGTTTATGCCCGCGGCCGTCTGCTCGCTATGAGCCCACATGGTCACACGCTCGGCTCGCGCGGCGGCAAGGCCGGCGACGGCGGTTCCCCAGGAGCCGGAGCCAATCAGCGCAACATTCATGACTCTCTCCTACTTATCGTCGGGCTCGGTGACACGCTTGGTAAACGAGAGTTTGGACTCCTTACCCGTCATGAGCTTTTTGATGTTCGCACGATGGGCCCATACCACGGTGATGCCGATCAGCGCCATGCAAAACTTGAGGCCCAGGCTGCTGTACGGAAAGACCGCGCAGGCGGCGATGGGAAGACCGATGGCGGCGGCAAGTGAGCCCACCGACACGTACTTGGTGATGGCGACGGCCACAATAAACATGCCCAGTAGCGACAGACCAATGGGCCAGTACCAGGCAAGAATCACGCCCAGGCCCACGGCGATACCCTTACCGCCGTGGAAGTTAAGGTAGGGCGAAAAGATGTGTCCCCACACGGCAGCCAGGCAAATGACGCCGAGCATCCAGTCGCCGGCGGCACCGGGAGCCATGATGCTCACAGGGAAGCCATAGCCCACGCTCGCGATGAGCGGACGCGCGATAAGGACGCAGATGGCGCCCTTAAGGCAGTCGAGCAGCAGCGTGAGCGCGGCCACCTTAGGGCCAGCCACGCGCAGCGCGTTGGTGGTGCCGATGTTGCCGGAGCCCGCCTTGCGAATGTCCGTGTGGTTGAACACGCGGCCCAGGATCAGGCCAAACGGAATCGCTCCGATAAAGAACGAGACCACGGCGCAGATGGCGGTCAGCAGAATCGGATTAAGCATCCTTTTGCTCCTTCTTCCTAAAGAAGAGTCGAATGGGCGTACCGGCGAAGTCGAAGGTCGAGCGCATGCGGTTCTCCACGTAACGCTGGTAGGTATCATTGACCAGGTCGCTGTGGTTGACGAAGAAGGTGAACGTCGGCGGGTTGACGCCCGTCTGGGTCACGTAGTGCATGCGCAGGCGGCGCTTGCCGTCTACCACGGTGTGGCCAAACTCGCGCAGGTCGGTGAGGAACGTGTTGAGGCGCGAGGTGGTGATCTTTTGCGAGCGTGTCTTTTCGGCGGCATCGACCATGGCCCAGATCTTCTCGACGCTGCTACCGGTGAGGGCAGAGATGCGCAGGTACTGGGCCCAGGGAGCCATGACGCCCAGACGGCGGTCGACGGTCTCCATGCAGGCCTCGCGCTTGCGGTCGTCGTCGAGCAGGTCCCACTTGTTGAGCAGCACCACGATGGCACAGCCGCGCTCGATGGCCAAGCCCATGACCTTTTGGTCCTGCTCGGTGACGCCCACGGAGGCGTCGACGACGAGCAGCGCCACGTCGGCGCGGTCGATGGCACGCAGGCCGCGAACCATGGAGTAGTACTCGATGTTCTCGTACACGGTGCTCTTCTTGCGAATGCCCGCGGTATCGACCATGCGGTAGTGCTTGCCGTCGCGCTCGACGACGGTATCGATGGCGTCGCGCGTGGTGCCGGCGATGTTGGACACGATGGAGCGGTCGGCGCCCAGGATGCGGTTGAACAGCGACGACTTACCGGCGTTGGGGCGGCCGATGATGGCGACGTTCAGCGCGTCGGGGAATTCGTCGGCGACCTCGTCCTCTTCCTCGGGGAGCAGGGCCACGATATCGTCGAGCAGGTCGCCCGTGCCATGGCCGTGCAGGGCCGAGAGCGGCGTGGGCTCACCGATGCCGAGCGAATAGAACTCCCAGATGTTGTCGTTCTCGCGATCGGGGTTGTCGAGCTTGTTCACCAGCAGAAAGACCGGCTTGTCGGAGCGCTTGAGCATGCGGGCGACCGACTCGTCCTCCTCGGTGACGCCGGTGCGGCCGTCGACCACAAACAGGATGACGGCGGCTTCCTCGGCGGCGGCGAGGGCCTGGTCGCGAATGGACGTGGCAAAGACGTCATCGCTCTTGAGCGGCTCGATGCCGCCCGTGTCGACGATGGTGAACTCGCGGCCGTTCCAATCGGCCGTGTGATACGAGCGGTCGCGCGTGACGCCGCGGGACTCGTGGACGATGGCGTCCGAGGTCTGGGCCAGGCGGTTGACGAGCGTGGATTTGCCCACGTTGGGGCGTCCGACGACGGCGACGATAGGTTTCATCTGCTCTCCTTTAATGGGTAGGGTCAGCGGGAATAGTTGAATTGGCGGGCGTTATGCCAAGAATGTGCTCCAGGGTATCGAGCAGCTCATGCGGCATGGTCGATACCACATGAACCTCGGCGCCGCGACTGGTAAGGCTTGCGAGTAAATCGTCACGATGATACTCGTCAAGCGTCATGCCGTCAGCGTTGAACATGAGCTTAGGCACAAAGAGCATAACCCCCGACAGGTCTTGCGGCAGCTGCTCCAAGATGTCGCTCGCGACGATGAGGCCGGTCACGTCCACGTTGCCGCCAAAGTAGCGGTTTTTGATGGCTGTGACGGTGCCGGCAAGGCCGTGCGGCGATTCCACAAAGCGCGCCACCGTATCGCGCGCGCTGGCGCCCGAGAGGCACAGCAGGTGCTGGCCGCGGGCTGTGATGGCCTCGCGAACGCGGGTCAGGCGTTCGGCATCGGCAGTCAGTACGCAGTCGGTCTCGTCCAGATACGAGCGGATCATGCCGATGCCGTCATAGTACTGCGGGTAGCCGTCGTAAAAGTCCGCCTCGGGAGGCTCGATGCCGGCGTCCAGGTAGAACTCGTCGCTCATCTGGAAGGTGTGGCGACCAAAGCGCTCGAAGGCACGGTCCTGGAAGGGCCGGATCATGGCAATGGTCTCGCGCGCGAGCTCGGGCTTATCGCTGTAGGACCAGCTAAAACGGTTCTGATGCTTGGTAAAACCGAGCGGCACAATGCCCAGGCTCGTGATCTGCTCGTGATCCTCGCAGTAACGCAGGGTCTTTTCCAGCTCCTCTCCGTCGTTCAGGCCGGGGCACAGCACAATCTGCGCGTGAATCTCGATGCCGGCTGCCATGATGGCCTCGAGCACGTCCATGCCGCGCTGGGCGTTGCGGCCCATCATACGGCGGCGGACATCGGGGCTCACGGCGTGGACCGACACGTTCATCGGACTCATGTTGCGATCGATAACGTTTTGCACGTCCTCGTCGGAAAGGTTCGTGAGCGTGACAAAGTTACCCTGTAAAAAGCTCAGGCGATAGTCGTCGTCGCGAATGTAGAGCGTGGAGCGGCCGCCCTTGGGCAGCATGGTCATAAAGCAGAACACGCAGGCATTGACACAGGTACGCATGCCATCAAAGATGGGGCCGTCGAACACAAGGCCCCAATCCTCACCCGGGAAGCGGTCGAGCTCGACGGGGGTGATGGTGCCGTCGCGCGGGTCGAAAACCTCCAACTCGACGGTGTCGTCGTCGGCTTCCCAAAGCCATACGATCATGTCGGTGAGCTGCTCGCCGTTGACCGTGAGCACGCGCATGCCCGGCTCGATACCCACATCCCATGCGGGCGATTCGGGGCGCACGTTCTTAACGAGCGCACCCTCCCCCGGCTCGGGGTCGCGGCTGCGCCCGTAATCGGCCACCTCGGCGGCGTATGCGGGTACGGTCTGGTCCATCATTAGCGGCAAAGCTCCTTGATGCGCGCAACGGCGCGTTCGATGTGTTCTTGCGGGGTGGAGGCTCCGGCAGTGATGCCGATGTGGCGCGCGCTGGCAAACCATGCGGCCTCAAGCTCGGAAGCTTCCTCGATGTGATGCGTGTGCTCGCAGGCATCGGCACAAATCTGCGCCAGGCGGCGCGTGTTGCCCGAATTTTTGCCGCCCACGACGACCATGCAATCACAGCGGTTGGCGAGGGTTGCGGCTGCCTGCTGGCGCTCGCTCGTGGCGGCGCAGATCGTGTTGATCACGCGCAGTTCCTGCACGCGCGGGGTGATGGAGGCCACAACCTCGGCCAGGTTCTGCGCGGTCTGGGTGGTCTGCACAACCAGGCCAACCTTGCCCTTGAGCGGCAGTGCGTCCGCATCGGCGGCACAGCTCACGACCTGCGCGTCATCACCAGCATGGCCCAGAATGCCCTCGACCTCGGGGTGGCCCGGCTCGCCCACGACGATTACGCGGTAACCCTCGCGCACCAGGCGCGCGGCCGCCACATGGACTTTCTTGACGTAGGGGCAGGTGGCATCGACCACGGTAAGGCCACGCTCGCGAGCGGCCTCAATCACCTGCGGCACCACGCCGTGCGCGCGGATGATCACGGTGCCCGACGCGGCGTCATCCAGGGTGTCGGCCAGACCCACGCCTGCCTCGGCAAGCTCGCGCACCACGATGGGGTTATGAATGAGCGGGCCCAGGGTGTGGACCTGAGTGTTCTTCCCCGCCTGCGGGGCGGCCGCCAGCGCCATGTCGAGCGCGCGCTGCACGCCGTAACAGGTGCCGGCGTGGGCAGCGATCTCGATGGTGGGGACGTCTGCCTTGCCGGGCACAGCCTCGACGGTGTTCATGATTTTATCGCCCATGGCTAGAACCTACCCGGGTGCTCGGTGCACAGCTCGTCGCGCATGGCGTAGACACGGCTCATAGCCTCGGACTCAAACCAAGCCAGGCGCTCCTTGCGCTTGAGCTCGGTCGGAGCGTCGGAAAGCGAGACGGCCTTGCCGGCGCGGATCCAGCACTTCCTGGGGCGCATGAGCTTTTTGCCCTTAGGCGTGATGTCGGACCAGCCACAAATGGCGAGGGGGTTGACCGGCGCCTTGCCCATCTGGGCGATAAGCGCAAAGCCGCCATGGACCTCGGGCTTAATCTCGCGCGAGCGGATGCGCGTGCCCTCGGGGAAAATCAGGACGTCCTCGCCGCGTTGCAGCGCATGCTGGGCGGCGCGCAGGCACTTCATGTCGGCGGTGCCGCGCTCGACGGGAATACCGCCCACGCGGCTAAAGGCCCAGCGCACGATCTTGCTCTTGGCAAACTCGGACTTAAAGATGGGGCGGACGCGGCGGCCGCCAAAGAACAGCGCCGTCTCCACGGCCAAGAGTTCGGCCATCGAGGTGTGGTTGCAGATGACTACGCTGCCGCGGCCTTCCTGGCGCTCAAACAGCAGGTCGGCGTCTTCGACCTTCCAGCGCCACATGAGCTTGGAGAAGACCCACAGGATGCCCATGACTACCGCGACAGTGCCGCGGATGAGCGCCGGGAACTCGGCGTAGGGGGCGTTGTAGTAATCCTCGGACGTCTGCTTAAACAGGCGCATGGGCTACCTCCTTTGGTTGATGAGGTCCTCGATGATCGAGACGACCTCATCGATGGTGTGGGCGGTGGAGTCGACGTGCACGGCGTCCTCGGCGGGCACAAGCGGTGCGACCTCGCGGCTGCTGTCGAGTTTGTCGCGCTGCTTGAGGGCATCGAGGGTTTCGTCGACCTCGGCCTCGAGTTGTGGGGCGGTAAGCGGCTGGGCGTCGTTTTGGTGGCGCTGCAGCACGCGGCGGCGGGCACGCTCACGCGGGTCGGCGGTCAGAAACACCTTGACCTGCGCGTTGGGGAACACGACGGTGCCGATGTCGCGACCCTCGGCCACGATATCGCGGTCCTCGGCGGCGCGGCGCTGATGGATGAGCATGGCGGCGCGTACACCCGGGTAGGCCGAGACCTTGGAGACGTTGGCGTCCACCTGCGGGGTACGGATGGCAGCCGATGCGTCCTGGCCGTCGATGGTCAGGCGCGTGTCCTCGCCGGTGCCGTTGGTAAAGCGGATCTCGATCTGCTCGGCGAGGGCGTCGATGGCCGCCTCGTTGTCCAGGTCGATGCCACTGTCGAGCGCGGCAAAGGTGACGGCGCGATACATGGCGCCCGTGTCGAGTTTGTTAAAGCCCAGCTGGCGGGCGATCTCCTTGGCGATGGTGGACTTGCCAGAACCGGCGGGGCCGTCGATGGCGACGATCATGCAATGCTTCCTTTCGGTGGTTGACGTGCTGGTGTGGGACGCGGGGGCTGCTGTTTAGCGGGTTGCCTAGCCTGTGTAGCGCTCGCGATAGGTATTGCGCTTGGGCGCGGAGCCGTGGCTGCCGTGGTGACGTGTGTGGCTTGCGGTGTTGGTCGCCGGCGCGGCAGCGCGCTTGGAGCTGGCCTGATTGGGCGGGATGCCGCCGGCCTTGAGGACCTGTACCTCGCGGTCGGTGAGCTCGCGCCACGAGCCCTTGGCCACATCCTTGAGCTCCAGGCCGGCAAAGTTACAGCGGTGCAGGCGGATCACCGGATGGTGGATCTTGCCCAGCATGCGCTTGACCTGGTTTTTGCGGCCCTCGCGGATGATGACCTCCACGGCGGTGGTGCCGGGCTTGACGCCTTGCGGAGCCACGGCCTCGGCCTCGCGCGCGGTAATGACGCGGCAGATCGCCGGTTGGCACAGACCGTCATCGAGCTCGATGCCGCGACGGAGTGGTTCCAGGTCGCGATCGGTCAGGTGGCCATCCACCAGCGCCTGGTAGGTCTTGTAGACGTGCTTGCTGGGGTGCAGCAGGTCCTGCGACAGGTCGCCGTCGGTGGTAAAGAGCAAAAGGCCCGTGGTGTCGCGGTCCAGGCGACCCACCGGGAAGAGCCCCGGAAAGCGGTCGCGCGGGACCAGGTCGGCCACGCAGGGGCGCTCCTGCGGGTCGCTCATGGTGGTGAGGAAGCCGGTCGGCTTGTAGAGCATCAGGTACACGGCGCCCTGGTTGAGCGTGACGGGCATGCCATCGACCTCGATGTGATCACGGTCGACGTCGACCTTGGTGCCCAGTTCGGTCGCGACCTGGCTGTTGACGGTCACGCGGCCGGCGGTCATTAGATCCTCCGAGCCGCGGCGGCTCGCCACGCCCGCACGCGCCAAAAAGCGCTGCAGGCGCATGGTGTGCGGGTAGACGGGCTGGGAGTCGGTCGCGGGCGCGCCCATGACGCCGGCGATGTGCGTCTCCCCTGCTTCGTTAGTCCTCGTCATGCATATCCTCCGAGCTGTCACCGCTGGTCAGGATCTCTTCATCTGCGTCGTCCTCAACATCGGTATCGATCAGTTCGTGCTCTTCGTCCAGGTCCTCGGCCTGCTCCTCGAGCGTGGACTGAATGCTGCGGCCGCTCAGGCGCTCGCGGATAAACTGACGCGACTGCTCGTCGGGCGCAAACTGCTCCAGATCGGGCAGGTCGCGGGTGGAGCGCAGGCCGAACTTTTCCAAGAAGGCGTTGGTCGTGCCGTAGATGATTGCCTGACCGCGCTCGGGGTCGCGGCCGAGCTCGCGCACCAGGCCCTTGTCCACGAGCGACGCGATGACGCCGTCGGAGTTGACGCCGCGGATGCCCTTGACCACCTCGCGCGTGACGGGCTGGTGGTAGGCGATGACGGCCAGAGTCTCGAGCGCCGCCTGCGACAGTTTTTGCGTGTCCCAGCTCAGTACATAGGCCTCGACCACATCGTGGAAGGCGGGGTGTGTGAACAGGCGCCAGCCGCCAGCGACCTCGCGCAGCTGAAAGCCGCGGTTGGCCTCCTCGTACTCAACCTTGAGCTCGGCCAATAGCGACGCGCACTCGCCGGGGGCGATATCCAGCGCACCTGCCAGCGCGGGCGCGCTTACGGGGTCGCTCGACACCAGCAGCAGCGCCTCGAGGGCACCTTTGAGGCTGTTTGCCTCTAGCGTGGAAAGGGTTGACATGGTTGCCGCTCCTATTCGGTGAGCTCGGGGCCCTCGCCGGGCACGTATGCCTCGGCGCCCTCGAGGCGGTTGATCTGAATGGTTCCAAAAATCTCGTCCTGGCTTAGCGTGAGCGAGCCGCGTTTGGCGAGCTCGAGCATGGCCAGGAAGGTGACGACGAGCTGCTCGGTGGTGGCGTCGCCGTCCAGCAGCTCACGGAAGGTGCAGGTTTGGTGCGCCATGGTAAAGCGGTCGACCGAGGCCACCGTCAGGTCGAGCGGCACGCGATGCGGTGCCACGTGCTCGGCCTCCAGCAGGAAGGTCTGGCGCTTGCCGTCCAGGTCGGCGCAGATGACGGCCAGGCCGCGCAGGGTAATGCCGGCCAAGTAGTCGGGCATAAGGCCTAGGAACTCGGGGTCGGGGCCGGCCACGCGCGGATGCATGCGGCTCTCGGCCTGCATCCGCGCGCCAAGGGCCGCCGCTGCGCCCTTAAACTGCTTGTAAGCGATTAGGCGCTGAATCAGGACTTCGCGCAGGGCGTCACCGTCGAGCGCGCTAAGCTCCTCGAGATCTTCGTCGTCCTCGTCATCTTCGTCTGTGTTGCTTGGGGCCTCCTGGGGCACCAGCGAGGCGGCCTTGATGTCCAGAAGGGTTGCCGCGACCAGCAAAAAATCGCTCGCCACGTCTAGGTCCAGCGCCTCGATGCGCTCGACCTCGGTAAGGTATTGCTCGGCCACCTCGCTGATCGAGATGGCGCCGATATCTACTTTTTGGCGGGTCACCAGCTGCAGCAGCAGGTCGAACGGTCCGCTGTAGATCTGCGTCGACACGCGATACGACATCTTCGACCTCCTTTGACGGCGCCTTCACGGCGCGGTTTGGGTGCATGTTACGACCGTTTTGCACGGTCGATCTGTAAGTTTACCCTAGATGCCGGCGGTTGCGAAGTTGAGCAGATGCTCCGCCAGCGGATACACGGTAACGTCGAAATACCGGCCGATCACATCTATACCGGTCCACATGGGCAGCAAGTACAGCACGATGATAAGGATCGGCATGGCGTATTGCTGCAGACGATAGTAGTTGGCGAGCGCCTTGCCTTTGAGGAACGGCACAATGATCGACGAGCCGTCGAGCGGCGGGATCGGGATGAGGTTAAAGAACGCGAGCGACAGGTTGACCACGATAAAGGTGGCGCCGAAGTTCATGATTTGGGACGCCACGGCAAAGGACATGCTGGTGTAGAGGTTGCCATACGCTGCGTGCATGAGGGCGGCTGCGAGGCACGCGAGTGCAATGTTCGATGCGGGGCCGGCTGCGCTCACCAGGACCTCGTCGCGCTTGGGGTGCTTGAGGTTGTTGAGGTAGACGGGCACCGGCTTGGCAAAGGCGAACACCGGGCCGCCGGCCGCAAGCATGAGCAACGGCAGGAGGATGGTGCCAAACGGGTCGATGTGGTTGAGCGGGTTGAGCGAGACGCGGCCGCGCGAACGGGCCGTCTTGTCGCCGAGCGCCCAGGCCGCGGCGGCGTGCGCGCTCTCGTGGATGACAATACCCACGATGACGGCAACGGCGCTGGCGAGCAGGTTCATGAGGTGGCTGTTGGACATTGCGCCCCCTAGCGGACGCGGCGCGAGGCGCGCGTGAGCAGGTAGTCGATCACAAACAAGATTATGGTGACGATGGCGTAATCCAGGCGGAACACACCGCCAAAGGGCGATGTGATGACGCCGTAGCCGGCGATAGCACTCGGCAGCGCGCGCGAAAGCTCAACGACAAAGCCCACGATCTGCAGCTTGGCGGTGAGGCCGCTAAAACATAGCAGCACGGTCATCGCGCTCATAAAGATGCCGCAGATGCGACAGGCGATGGCGATAATGCTCATCGCCACGGCAGCGGCCTTACGAGAGTTCACGCGCGGTCTCCTCTTCGATCTGGGTGGAAAGCTCCAGCCATTCGTCCTCGAGCTTGGGCAGCTCTTGCTTAAGCCCGTTATATTCCCCCAGCGCGGCGTTGAACTTATCCTGATCGGCATAAAGCTCTTCGCTTGCCATCAATTCCATAAGCTCGTCATAGCGGGTGCGCTTTTTGTCGAGCTCCGCCTCGATCTTCTTGAGCTGGTTGCGCACGCCCTTGAGCTTTTTGTTGAGCGCGGCGCGGGCCTGGGCCTCGGCGCGCTTTTGCTCCTTGGTCTTTTTGCCCTCGGCGGGCTTGGGGGCGGCGGGGATGTCGGCCTGGGCGGCGCTGGCTTTGGTGGACTTGGCCGTGGCGGGCGAACTCTCCGTGGGCGCCTCGGCGGCGGCGCGGGCCGCGAGGTCCTCGCGCTTGTAGAGGTAGTAGTCGTAGTCGCCGTCGTAGACCGTGACCTTGCCGTCGCGGATGTCAATGATGCGGTTGGCCACAGCGCGCACCAGGTGCTCGTCGTGGCTGATCAGCACGATGGTGCCGGGGAAGTTTTGCAGGGCGTTCTCGAGCATGTCCACCGAGTCGATGTCCAGGTGGTTGGTGGGCTCGTCCAGGCACAGGAGCGCCTCGGGCGCCACGAGCATCTTGGCCAGGGCCAGACGCGCCTTTTCGCCGCCGGAGAGGACGCGTACCTGCTTCTCGATGGAATCGTTGTCGCTAAACAGGAAGGCGCCAAGCAAACTGCGCTGCTGCGGCACGGTCCACTTGGGTGTGACGGTGTCGATCTCTTGCAGGACGGTGTTGGACTCGGTCATGCCCTCGAGCGCATGCTGGGCGTAGTAGGCCACGCCCACGTTGGTGCCAAGATCGCGGGTGCCGGTGGTGGGCGGCTCCAGGCCGGCGAGGATCTTCATGAGCGTGGACTTGCCGGCGCCGTTGGGGCCGACGAGTGCCACGTGCTCGCCGCGGTAGAGCTTGAGGTCGATGTCGCTGTAGATGTGCTTGTTGCCGTAGGACTTGGATGCGCCCTCGAGCCCCACGACCATGTCGCCGGAGCGCGGCGGGTCAGGGAACTTAAACTCGATGTGCTTGTGGCCTTCGGGCAGGATGACGAGCTCCTTTTTGATCTGCTCGATCTTGCGGATGCGCTCCTGGGCCTGGGCGGCCTTGGTGGGCTTGTAGCGGAACTTGTCGACGAAGACCTGCATGTGGGCGATATCGCGCTCCTGGGCAGCACGCTTGGCGCGCATCTGCTCCAGGTTGTCCTCGCGCTGCTTGAGGTAGCTGCTGTAGTTGCCGGTGTAGGTGGTCACGCGACGGTTTTCGAGTGCGGCGACGTGGTCGACACAGGCGTCCATAAAGGCGCGGTCGTGACTGACGATGAGGACGGCGCCGTCGTAGTTGGCGATAAAGCCGCGCAACCACTGGACGCTTTCGAGGTCCAGGTGGTTAGTAGGCTCGTCCAGAAGCAGCAGGTCGGGATGGCGCAGGAAGAGCTTGGCCAGCGCGATGCGCATCTGCCAACCGCCCGAGAACTCGGAGCACGGGCGCTCAAAATCGGCGACCTTAAAGCCCAGGCCAGACAGGATCTTGCGGGCGTTGCTCTCAAGCTCGTAGCCGCCCAGATGCTCAAAGCGGTCCTGGACCTGGCCGTACTCGTTGAGGAGTGCGTCGACGTCCTTGCCCTGCTCGGAGAGCTCAGTAATCTGGGCCTGCAACTCGTTGGCGCGCTCGCCCATGCGGCGGATTTCCTTGGCGGCGGCCATGACCTCGGCAAGGATGGTGGTGTCCTTTTGCTCCAGGTTGGTTTCCTGCTCTAGGTAACCTACCTGGCAGTCCTTTGCGTACTGGACCTGGCCGGCGTCTGGGCTGTCGATGCCCATGATGATCTTGAGCATGGTAGTTTTGCCGGCGCCGTTGGGTCCCACAAGCGCGAAGCGCTCGCCGGGGTTGATCTGGAAGGACGCGCCGCTAAAGAGGACGCGCGCGCCGAAGCTTTTTTCGATCTTGTCGACCAGGAGGATCATGGTGC
>NZ_CAAKNY010000076.1:52771-53380 GCF_901212495.1 Collinsella aerofaciens
CAGGCTATTTGCAAGTGAAAACTAATGCCATGAATAAGAAAACAGGCCAGACATATTGCCTGACCTGTTAAAAAACCTGGTGGGCCCTCCGGGATTCGAACCCAGAACCCAGGGATTATGAGTCCCCTGCGCTAACCGTTGCGCCAAGAGCCCTTATAAAGTGGCACTTGCAGTTGGGTGGCAAAACAGCCTCCAACGCTTTGAACCACGTCGTGAAATACTACCATGCACGCGACGCCCGTTCAACGCACGATCTTGTCGACCAGGAGGATCATGGTGCCGCCTTTGACCTTGTGTGCCTATATGAAAAAAGGCCCCAACTTGCGTTGGAGCCTCATTCAATGCTCGGGTGGAGACGAGGGGGATCGAACCCCTGACCTCTTGACTGCCAGTCAAGCGCTCTCCCAGCTGAGCTACGCCCCCGTGCGAAGAAGTACTATACGGGAACTCGGACGGCGATGCAAGGACAATTTTGGAAAAACTTTCCGGGGGCGCGCGGGCGCCTGAGTCCCCTCGATGCCCGACCAAGCCCGCGGGGCGCGCCCCGCGGGCGGGCGGCGCTGCCGCCGCCCTCCCATCAGGCTCCGCTCCGCCCGCCCCCGGGGCCTC
>NZ_CAAKNY010000077.1:34-2022 GCF_901212495.1 Collinsella aerofaciens
GGCCGTCATCCCCCGACCATGGCGTCTCGGGCAAAAATAAAACCGCAGGTAAACGGCCTGCGGTTTTCGCGAAATAAGGGGTATGGTCTAGGGGTCGGGGTTAAACGTAGTAGATGGGCCGGTTTCGTGGCGGGGGCATCGCAGGCAGCCGACCGAGGGCGCCCGGAAGTGAGCAAGGCACCCGTCTAACGACCGATTTCCAGCCAGTTGCATAGTACGTTGGCTCGCAACTCCATTTCCGTCGTCTTTTGCGCCTTATTTTTGCACCTATAGCGCAATTCCAAGCGCGAGCAAAGACTTCGCACGATCGCATCAAGTTGCTCGGCATCGTTAAGCATGTCGTGCGTAACCAGAAAGACGTCATACCCCATACTTTGCAGCGCCGTCATGCGTTTGGCATCGTGGTCGAGCACGGCGCCTGATCCGTGGATAACCTCTCCCTGAATCTCCACGATGCCTGCTTTCATTATGGTTGGATTTATGATCACGATATCCCCGTAGCAGACTTTTTGCCCTGCAATGATCTGCGCCGATGCGGTAAGCGGCGTAAGGTCGTTAACATTAACGTTTCGAAAGCCGGCACCGCCGCGAGAGCGTGGAAGCGATAGCAATAAAATTCCTGCAACTTCAAGCGGAGAAGCTGCTATACCTGTCACCAGCTGAGCGGCGTTGTAAAACTTCGTACCCCACTTTCGTTTTTTCATCTTACTGGCGTACTCATGAAGCTCGTGTAATTCGATGAGCGGCTTCCTCATCCAGAGCGAAGTGCCCTTTAGCCTTGTTACCTCCTTTGTTTTTTGTCCGTTGGGCCCCTTCGTATTTACCTGTTCTTTTACTTTTATGCGCGCATAAACGCGTTTCCATTGTGGCTCGTCTTGGCTTTCATCGAGTTCAAAGAGGGATTCGGTGGTTGCATTCTCGGCAGCGTCATTGGCTTTGTCTAGTTCCGCCTCTGCTGCTGCGGTGGGCTCAAAGATTGAAAACCATCCGCAAAATTCGTACATGGCAAGGACGAGATCGGTTGGAGACACAAAGCGTGCCATGGTAAATAGCGTCGCAAGTGGATTGGTAACCCTAAAGCTCATCGCGGTTTCCAGCGTGCTATCCACTCCCGAAGCATCATCACAGTGGATTGTTGTCCGTAATCCCGAATGGTAGTTAACGCCACCGGGCACTGTGGTGGTAATAATCGGGGTCTTGAGGATATCGGTTACGAAAGGGGCTTGGGCTAGAGCTCGCCAGCCGTCTTCTGGGCTTGGCAGTCTTGGGTAGAGGTCGCGGACCTGCGGTGGGCAGCGCCAGTAGCGGAACGCGGTGTTTGCACAAATGATCTCGTCCATATGGGCCTCCCCTAGCTTTGGCTGCGTGCCGTTATGTTTGCAGGTAGACCGATTATCAATGGCGGCATCATGCGGGTGAGTACCGGAAGCTGACCAAATGCTGGCCAATAGCTTGACGCATTTCGCCTAAAGATCGCCGTGCGGCACAAATCTGCTGGTAGGAGTTCTGGAGCCGTGGTCCCTATCTCCACATTTGTACGTGAATCCCATGGCAAATTCAATGAAAGAGCACATGGGCTTTATGCAAAACGCGCGATGACGTCAGCACAGGAGAGATCAGCTAGAAACGCGTTTAAAAATTTCGATTCGATTTTGGTGTCAGATTTGGTGTCACCCTTGGTGTCAAAAAGAAAAAGGCCAGAGACTTAACATCTCTGACCTGCGCTTTTGATGGTGGGCGATACAAGATTCGAACTTGTGACCCCATCCGTGTGAAGGATATGCTCTACCCCTGAGCCAATCGCCCGTCGCCTTTCGGCAAAAGAGATACTAACATAGCCGTGCGTGGTTTACCAAGAACTTTTTGCTCCCGATTTTAAATTCGTGGGAGCCTTGATTGGCAACTTCATCCGAACACTTCCCACATTCATCCGCACATGTACGGATGAATGTGGGAATCCGATACCCTGAGGGCCGGACCGGCCGGCC
>NZ_CAAKNY010000077.1:2032-2589 GCF_901212495.1 Collinsella aerofaciens
GGAAGAAGGGGGCCGGGAAGGCGGCCCCGAGGGCCTACGGCAGGCTCACCAGGCACGAGCGGGACACGGTCCAGAGGATGCTGGAGTGCGGGGCCTCGTGCAGGCAGATCGCGAGGGAGCTGGGCAGGTCGCCCTCGACGGTGAGCTCCGAGGTGGCGTCGCACAGGTTCGTGACCGCGCCGAGGGAGAGGCGCGGCGAGCGCGTGGACGCCTCCGCCGACCTGTCGGCGGCCTGCCCGCGCCTGGCGGCGTGGCCGCGATGCCGCAACGGCTGCGGCCGGTACCGCGCGACCGGCTGCAAGCGCCGCCCGCACGTCTTCTACGATGCCCGCGCCGCGCAGCTGTGCGCGGACTCGGTCCTCGTCTCGTCCAGGCGCGGGATAGACGCCGACGAGCCCGCCGCGGCCGAGGCGCTCGCCCTCATCCGCGACGGCCTGGGCCGGGGGCTCTCGCCCGAGCAGCTGTCCGCCCGCAACGGCGGGCCCGTGGACCTGTCGCCCTCGACGATCTACCGCTGGGTCGCGGCTGGCTACGACGGCATGACCAACATGGAGCTC
>NZ_CAAKNY010000078.1 GCF_901212495.1 Collinsella aerofaciens
GTTGTCCTTGGCCTCTTCGGCGTCGTCGGTATCCACGAGCTGGTTGAGCAGCTCGTCGAGAGAAGCCATGTCCTCGTTGATGGCACCGTTGGCGGGAGCCTTCTTATCGTCGATCGGGGCGCCCAGGAGCTCCTCGTCGGCGTCGGCGTGATGCGTCGGCGTGGCGGAGGTGCCCAGCAGGATGTCGTCCGGACCGTCGGGGCTAAAGACCATCTGCAGCAGCTGCGAGAGGTCTTCCTCGTCGGCAACGTCGTCGTTGTTCTCGAGGATGTAGAGCAGGTCGTGGGCCTCCAGGCCGTCACGGAGCTCCTCGATCGCCTTGGCGCCGATGCCGTCGATGCGCAGCAGATCCTCCTCGGACTTGCCGACCAGGTCGCCGACCGTCTCGATGCCGACCTCGCTGAACTTGTTGGTCCAGCGCTGCGACACGCCCAGGTCGTCGAACAGGTACAGGCGAGCCTTCTCGGCGGAGATGGTGTGGCCGTTGCGGGTGAACGAACCGTCAGCACCGCCGAACTCGTCGTAGCCGGCCCAGTCGAGCTGCTGCGGGAGCTGCTCGTCCAGGTCCTTGAGCTCCACGGGGGCCCACTCGGGCAGCGACTTGGCGTTGGGCGAAGCCGGGCCGTCGATGTCCACGTAGCCGTCGGCCGTGCGATACGTCAGCTTGGCGTTGGCGTACGGCTTGAGGCCGGTACCGGCAGGGATCTTCTTACCGACGATGACGTTGGACTTAAGGTCGAGCAGGTGGTCGACCTTGCCCTCGATGGCAGCCTCGGTAAGGACGCCGGCGGTGCGGATGAACGAAGCGCTCGACAGCCAGGAGTCGATGTTGGACGCGACCTTGAGCGTACCCAGGATGACGGGCTCGGCCACGGGAGCCTGACCGCCCAGACGGGCAACGCGCTCGACCTCGTCGGCGAACTCGTAGCGGTCGACGTACTGACCGAGCAGGTACTTGGAGTCGCCGGGGTTGGTAATCTGAACGCGACGCAGCATCTGACGTGCGAGCACCTCGATGTGCTTGTCGTTCAGGTCGACGCCCTGGCTGGTGTAGACGTCCTTGACGCTCTCGACGAAGGTGTGCATCGTCGACTCGATGTCGGTCAGCTTGCGCAGGTTGCGGAAGTTGACGAAGCCCTTGGTAATCTGGTCGCCGGCGCGAACCTCGCAGCCGTCCTCATCTTCAAACGTAAGGGACTGTGGAAGTAACGACCCCCGGACATCCCAACTCGTTCAAATCGGATGCCGTGAAAGCTGGCACCGACATATATCTGCGACAACGTGCCTATCAACTAGAATGCGAGTTATGAGGAGGCACGCATGAACAGCTCGGAACTCGCGACATATATCCTGCAAAACGGCACTGTCGATGCGAAAACGCTCATGGCGAGGCTCGGCTTGAAAGAGCGAGCCATGCGCTCGAGAATCCAGCATGCCAATGACAGCCTCGCCGGCTGTGCGCGCATCGCGTTCTCGCGCAGCCACGGCGGCTACGAGATCGCCGTCTATGATGAGGAGGCTCTCAAGGTCCGGCTTCAGGACGGGAACCGCGCTGACCGGCTTGACTACCTTCCCTCAACCCCCAAGGAACGCGTCGATTATCTCCTGCACAACCTGCTGGCGCGTGACTCTTGGATCAAGCTTGACGACATCGCTTCGATGCTCTGCGTATCGCGCGCGACCATATCGAACGATCTCAAGGACGTTCAGCGCGTTCTCGATGAATACGGCCTTGCACTCGAGAAGCGCCCACGCTACGGCATGCGTGTCACAGGTGAAGAGATCGATCGCCGCAACTGTCTGGCGGCGATTGCAGTCAACACCACGCTCTCCTCAGAGCACCTGAGGCCCGTGACATCCGACATCCTCGAGCGCCTCTCCGCCTCGGTCTATAAGGTTCTGGAGTGCGAGGGGGTCAAGATCAACCCCTTCGCCCACCACAATCTCATCGTCTACATTGCGGTTACCCTCTCCAGAATCCGCGAGGGTCGCGTTCTCGAGGCGGGGTTGACCCCGCTTGACGAGTCCATTGCACGCGAGCGCGGCGTCGCGGTCGCGCTCGCACGACGAATCGGCAAGGAATTCGGCGTCTGCATGCCGGAGCCCGAAATCGAGGGCATGTGCATCCAGCTGGCAAGCAAGCGCCTATTCAATACGCAGGGTGGAGACGACGGATCCCACCTGGACGAGCCCGCCGACTCTACCGAGATCGACAACGAAGCCTGGAAACTTTCGAATGAGATGGTCGAGACGGTATGGCGCGCCTTCCGATTCGACTTCCGAAGCGACATCGAGCTCATCATGTCGCTCGCACGGCATCTCATGCCCCTTACTGTGCGTCTCCGTTACCGCATGACCATAGAAAACGCCATTCTTCACGACATCAAGAAGCGCTTCCCGCTCGCATACTCGATGGCAATCGACGCGTCGGGGGTCCTCTCGGAGCATTTTGGACCAATGCCCTCTGAAGAGGAGATCGGCTACATCGCGCTCGCGTTGGCGCTCGCGATCGAGCGCAAGACGAGCGGGCTGATGCGCAAGCGAGTGCTCGTCGTCTGCCCGACCGGGAAGGGCAGCGCCCAATTGCTCGCCCTACAGATCAGGCACCGCTTCGGCGATCAGCTGAACTCTATCGACACCTGCGATGTGAACGAGCTCGACCACATCGACCTCTCCAAGATCGATTACGTGCTCACCACCGTGGCGCTCCCATGCACCCTAAACGTCCCGGTGGTGCACGTCTCAAACTTTCTCGATACGAAAAGCAGCGAGGATATCCGCATCGCCATCAACGAGGGCGGCACGAGCGAGGCGATGCGGCGCATACCGCCCGAACTGTTCTTCCCACACCTTGCCACCCGCACACGCGAGGACGCCCTGGAGTTCTTGTGCGCGCGAGCGCGGGCGTGCATGAACCTCTCTCGCGACTTCCCCGCTGCCGTTGGCCAGCGCGAGGCCATGGCGGCAACGTCCTTCGGAAATCTCGTCGCCCTCCCTCACGCTTTCGACGACACCGCCGACCACACCTTCGCGGCGGTCGGCATCACGGACAACCCGATCGACTGGGGCGGCAAGCCCGTCCGCCTCATCTTCCTCATCTGTGTCGCCAACGACGCGGTAAACAGTCTCAACGGCTTCTACCGCGCACTTTCGAAATTGCTTACCAACAAGGAATCCCTCCAGCGGGTCGTCTCGGACATGAGGTTCGAGACGTTGCTGGAAGAAATGAAAGGAGACTACATTGGGTGAATTGGAACGGGTCGCGTTTCAAATCATCGCGGCGGTCGGCGAGGCGCGAAGTTGCTACGTCGAGGCCATACACGCGGCGAAGGAGCACGATTTCGGGCGCGCGCAGGAACTGATGGACAAAGGCGAGCAGGAGTTCTATCGCGGCCACGATGCCCACACCGGACTCATCCAGCGCGAGGCCGGCGGCGACCCGATCGCTATGAACCTCATGCTCGCCCATGCCGAAGATCAACTTATGAGCGCAGAGACCTTCCGCGCAGTCGCCGTCGAGCTGATCGACATGTGCAAATGCCTGCCAGAAGCCTAAGCGCCCCGCCTGGTGAAATATGCGCGAGAAAGGAAGACTCATGAGCGCAAAGAAAAAGATCTACCTGTTCTGTACTTTTGGAATGTCGACCAGCATGCTCGCCCAGAACATGCAAGATGTGGCCGACGGTCACGGACTGCCCGTCGAGGTGAAGGCGTTCCCGCTGCGCACGATGGACGACGTCATCGCAGAGCACCATCCGGACTGTGCGCTGCTGGGCCCGCAGGTTCGCGACCAATTCGAGACGACCAAGGCGCGTCTCGCCGAGCAGAACCTCCCCTGCGGCCTCATTCCGCAGGAGGCCTACGGCATGGTCGACGGCGAATCCGTCCTCAAGATGGCCGTCAAGCTCATCAAAGCCAACAAGAAATAAGACCGAGGCCCAACGATAGCTCCCAATCCATAAGAGAAAGGACGCATGGCACTCATGCTCGATAAACTTGAGAAAATACTTATGCCCTTAGCAGAAGCCATCGGGCGAAACAAATACCTGATCTCGATTCGTGACGGCTTCCTGGTCTCCACGCCGCTGTTGATCGCGGGCTCCCTGTTTCTTCTGATCGCGAATTTCCCCGTCCCCGGTTGGCCCGAGTTCCTCGAGTCCATCGAGATGGGCAACGGCATGACGCTCGCCACCTTCCTGTCCAAGCCCTCTGACGCCACCTTCACTATCATGGCCATCTTCGCTACGATGGGCATCGCATACTCCTATGCGAAGCAGATCGACACCGACCGAATCTTCGGCGCCGCAACCGCGCTTATGTCTTGGTTTTTGCTCATGCCCTACGTGGTCGACGGCACTGTCACCGTCGGCGGCAAAGACGTCACCGCCAGCATGTCCGGCATCCCGCTCGGCTGGGTCGGCGCAAAGGGAATCTTCGTCGGAATCATCATCGCATTCACCTCGGTTGCGCTCTACGCGTGGGTAAAGCGCCGCGGCTGGGTCATCAAGATGCCCGCCGGCGTACCGCCCACCGTCGTGGAGTCGTTCTCCGCCCTCATCCCAATCATGGTCACGATGGGTGTCTTCTTCCTTATCAACACGGTCTTCGGCATGTTCGGCACCGACGTGTTCGACATCATCTTCGTATGGCTCCAGACGCCGCTGCTCGGCCTTGGCGACACGCTTGGAGCAATGGTGATCGCCTACGTTTTCCTGCACCTCTTCTGGTTCTTCGGCATCAACGGCTCGAGCGTGGTCGGAGCGGTGTTCAATCCCATCCTGCAGACGCTCGCCGTGGAGAACCTCGAGTTCTTCAAGACCGGCATCGGTGAGGGACATATCATCTGTCAGCAGTTCCAAGACCTGTTCGCTACCTTTGGCGGCGCGGGCTCGACGCTTTCGCTCATCATCGCGATGCTGCTGTTCTGCAAGTCAAAGCGCATCAAACAGCTTGGCAAGCTCGCCCTTGTCCCAGGCATCTTCAACATCAACGAGCCGGTCATCTTCGGCCTGCCGATCGTCATGAACCCGCTCATGCTCATCCCGTTCATGCTGGTGCCGACCGTGAACATCGTCGTCTCGTACCTCGCGATGGCCGCCGGGTTCGTACCCATCTGCAACGGTATCCAAATCCCTTGGACAATGCCGCTCGGAATCTCGGGCTTCTTCGCGACCAACTGGGTCGGAGCCCTTTTGCAAATTGCCTTGCTTGTACTCGGCGTATTCCTATACATGCCCTTCATCAAGATGATGGACAAGCAGTACCTGTCCGACGAGCAGAAGGCGATTGAAACGCCGATCGAGGAGGACGATATCGACCTCGATGACCTCTCCTTCGACGACCTGTAAGGCCACCCCGCTCCCGTGCGTCCGCCCGACGACCTTTACGTCGCGGCGGACGCCCCCTAATTCATTCGAGAGATTGGATCGCACCATGTGGGCAATCATCGGAACCTGGCGCATGGCCCTCGAGGGAATCCAAGGCGCAACCCCCGCCCTGGCGAACGGCGGCTCGGCTGCAGACGCCGTGGAGCGCGCGGTGCGCGCGGTCGAGGACTTCCCCTATTTCAAATCGGTCGGCTATGGGGGACTCCCCAACGAGCTGATGCAAGTCGAGCTTGACGCGGCATTCATGGATGGTGACACGCTCGAATTCGGAGCGGTCGGCGCCGCGAGGAACATCGCGAACCCCGTCTCTGTCGCCCGGAGCCTCGCCGCGTCGGACGCCAACAACCTGCTCGTGGGGGACGGCGCCACCGAGTATGCTGTGAACCAGGGCTTCGAGATCAAGAACATGCTGACGGACCGGGCGAAAATCCACTATCGGCGCCGCCTCGAAGCGGAAGGCCGCGTGACGCCGGGCGAAGAACGCCACCTGGGCGAGCCTGAAGCCGAGCAGGAGGCCGCGCGGGGCGCGATGCCCGGCTGCGACCGCGAGCGTGAGAATCCCGCGGGCCACGACACCGTGGGCGTAGTCGCGCTCGACGCGAGCGGTTCGATGGCAGCAGCCACATCCACGAGTGGCTTGTTCATGAAGAAGCCGGGACGCGTCGGCGACTCTCCCGTGCCCGGTGCGGGATTCTACGTCGACAGCAAAATCGGCGGAGCGGCCTCGACCGGATTGGGCGAGGACGTCATGAAGGGCTGCGTAGGCTACGAGATCGTCCGGCTCATGGGCGAGGGTCTCGACCCTCAATGCGCTTGCGAGCGGGCCATCGCCACCTTCACGCGCAAGCTCCGTGCCCGTCGCGGTCACGCGGGGGATATCTCCTTCGTCGCCGTCGACAGCCGAGGTCGCTGGGGAGCGGCCAGCAACATCGAGGGGTTCTCGTTCGTCGTCGCGACGCAAAGCGACCCTGCACGCGTTTACCTCACCCATCCCCAGCCGGACGGCAGCTGTGTGCACGAGGCAGCGAGCCGGGAATGGCTCGAGGAGTACATGGCCTCACGGACCGCGCCGCTTGCGTGATCTAGCACACGGCCCCACCTGGTCGCCCGTCGCCCATGGGACCGCCCCTACGAAAGGACCGATAAACGATGCACGACACGAAAATCGTTCACACACCCATCGACCGTGCACTGGAACAGAGGATTTTCGACTTCGTCGACGCGCTTTCAGATGAGCTCATAGCTGCGATACGCGATATCGTCAGAATCAAGAGCGTCCAGGGCGACGCGTCGGACGGCGCCCCCTTCGGACTCGGCCCACGCGCAGCGCTCGACGCCACGCTCGATCGCTGCCGTCGAATGGGATACGAGACACGCGACCTCGACGGTTACCTCGGCTACGCGACATGGGGCACGCCCGGGGATGACGGCTATGTCTGCGCTCTCGGCCATCTTGACGTGGTCCCCGAGGGCGAGGGATGGAATTATGGTCCCTACAGCGGACACCTCGAGAACGGCGTGATATACAGCCGCGGCGTCCTGGACAATAAGGGGCCGATCTACGCCTGCCTCTATGCCATGGAGGCGTTGCGCCGTGCCGGGATCAAACCCATTCGTGAACTGCGCATTATGTTCGGCTGCAACGAGGAATCGGGGTTCGGAGACCTCGTCCACTACCTCGAGACCGAGCCGGCGCCCGTCGCGGGATTCACCCCGGACTGCAAGTATCCGGTCGTGTACGCCGAGCGCGGGCGGGCACTCGTCAGGCTTGTCCTCCCTTCGGCCGAGCTCAACCACTACATGGACTTCGTCAACACCTACGTTCTGAACGCGAAGCCGAGCGGCGAGCGACTCGGCGTCGCCGTGCACGATGACGAGTTCGGCGACCTCGAGGTGAGGAACTACCGCCTGCTTGACGCGGACGGGATGCCGGCGGTCGAGCTCGCCCTGAGCTATCCGGCAAATGTCTCTGTGAACGAGCTGCTCGAGCGGCTTCGGAGTACGGTCACGAAAGACGACGCCACCGTGCATCTCGTACGGAACTTCGACCCTGTCCGCTTCGAGCGCGACTGTCGGCTCTGCCGTGATCTGCAATACGCCTACGAGCGAGTGACCGGCGCCGACGGCACCCCCGTCACAACCACCGGCGGCACGTATGCCAAGCTCATGCCCAACATCGTGCCCTTCGGCCCATCCTTTCCCGGCCAGAAGGGCATCGGTCACCAGCCGAACGAATGGATGACCGTCGCGGACATCATTACGAACACCAAGATCTACGCACTCGCCCTCTACCTGATTGCATGCAGCCGTTGATCCACCAGATCTGAGGAGCATTCCATGTCGTCAAAGAAACACCGAAAACGCCGTGACCGTAGTCAGGACCACTGCTCGCAACCGAGCCCGCGCCCACGGCCCGGAACAGCTCGGGCCGTGCAGATCGAGCCAGCGTCACTCTCCCACCGCTTCTTCGCGTACCTGATCGACTGGTATCTCGGTGCTCTCTGCACGATGATCCCGATCTCCGTCATCGCGCAGTGGCAAACGGGTGACATGACGATCATCAACCTCCTCGACATCCCCTCCCCGTGGGGCCTCGTCGCGGGGGCCGCCGGAACCCTGCTTGGGGCAACGTACTACGTCGCCTTCCCCGCGCTCGTCTGGAAAGGCCAGACCCCAGGCAAGCGTCTGTGCAACGTCGTCATCGCCAATCCTGACGGTACGGCACCGAGTGTGCGGCAGCTGCTGATTCGCCAGGTGCTCGGACTGATTATAATCGACGGGGCACTCGTTTCCGCGAGCTCCATCTGGCACCAGATGCTCACCGTCGCCACACGCATCAACTTCGTGACCCCGCTCATGTACGTCGGGTTCGCCCTGTCGGCGATAAGCATCCTCATGATCGTCCTGAGGCGGGACCACCGCTGCATTCACGATTTCTTGGCGGGCACCGAGGTGCTTGCCAAACCAAGGCCGTATACTGAGGCTGAAGCCGATCGGAGGGCGCACACGATTGACTAACTCGCGGTGTCAAGCCGGCCACCGCACCCCCCCCTCACACATATGTAAACTTCCGATTTGGAGGCACACGATGAAGATTGTCATGATTTACGACCAGATCCAGTCCGGCATGGGCGCCAAGGATGACAGGATGGTCCCTCTCGGCATTCTGAAGGAACCGGTCGGTCCCGCGATCATGATGGAGCCTTACTTGAAGGAGCACGACGGACGCGTCATCGCGACGCTTTACTGCGGCAACGGCACCTATATGGCCAATCCCGACGAGACCGCGCGCAAACTTGTCGCGATGGTCGGCAGGCTCAACCCCGACGTAGTCATCTGCGGCCCCGCTTTCAATTACGCCGAATTCGCCGAGATGAGCGCCCGCGTGGCCTCCGACATCGATGCGACGGGAACGATCCCCGCCGTCGCCGCAATGTCAGAGGAAAACGCCGACACCATCGCCCGCTACTGCCACGCCGTGCCGATCGTCCGCACCCCCAAGAAGGGTGGCGTCGGACTTAACGCGGCGCTGAAATCGCTCGCGAAGCTCGCGGCAGGACTAGCCGACGGAAAGGACGTCTCAAGTCTGCGCGAGAAGATCTGCTACTGATTCGACTGACCACCGATACCGCCGGACCAAGGGGGGACCGCATGAACCCAACCCATGATTCCGAGAGCTCCGATCTCCTTCGGGAGGGCCGGACGAGGTGCCGCCGACGTTTCTCCGAGCCCGGTTCGGGGCCCCGTCGCACCTCCGAAGCCGTCAGGCGGGTGCGCGCGATGCGAGAGGAGCGCGTGCGCAAGGTCTACGCGCAGCTTGAAGATGCCATATCAGCAAACGAGCAGGGGGAGCGTGCGGGAACCCGGGAACGCATCGGCCATCCACGCGCGAAAATAGACTTCAAGGCGGAAATCGCGCGACTCAAGAACCTGAGACGTCAGGCGCGCGTCCGGTTCATCATCACGCTGCTCTCCGTCGTAGCGTCCGCGCTACTCCAGGCCTATGCCATGAAGGCGTTCGTCCAACCGTCCAACCTGCTCTCGAGCGGCTTTACCGGCCTCGCGATCCTAATTGATCGCATCACCTCACTGTTCGGCGTCTCGTTCCCCACCTTCGCGGGCATGATCGCCCTGAATATACCGGTCGCCATCATCAGCTGGAACAGCATCTCGAAGCGCTTCGTGGTGTTCTCGATGATTCAAGTCCTACTCGCAAGCTTCTTCCTTCGCGCTCTCTCGTTCCAGCCAATTCTGCACGACACCATCTTGACGGTCGTTTTCGGCGGGTTCCTCTACGGCCTCGCGATCGCGATCGCACTTGTCGGAGGGGCGTCGACAGCAGGAACCGATTTCATCTCGCTCATGGTCTCAAACAAGATCGGCAAGGGTATATGGGGCTTCATCTTTGCCGGTAACTGCGTCGTTCTCGTGATCTTCGGCTCCATGTTCGGCTGGACCGCCGCTGCCTACTCAATCATCTTTCAGTTCATCTCGACCAAGACGATCGAGCTGTTCTACCATCGCTACGACCGTGTGACCCTGCAGATCATAACCACGAAGCCCGACGAGGTACTCGAGTCCTACTGCAAAAAATACCATCATGGCTCCTCCTGCTTCGAGGGAATCGGCGGGTACAGCCGCGAGACCTATTGGCTCATCAACACTGTCGTGAGTTCCTATGAAGTAAACGATATCGTCGCACTCGTCCGAATCGTAGACGGCGGCGCCGTGGTCAATGCGTTTCGCACCGAGAACTTCTTCGGAAACTTCTATCGCGACCAACCAAATTAACCGGCACGCCCCCCGCCGAAGTTACGCCTGGTGGGCAGAGGTCTCGCCCGGTAGGCCAATATCCCGGCCAATGCAAGCCCCTTACGCCGAGAAGAAATCCGCATCCGCCACGCGTCAGGGGCGCAGACGCGCCGGATCGATTGAAACATGCGCCCAGGCGAGCGCCTCCCGCCGATGCACGCTGTAGACGATGCACGCTGTAGCCGACGCCCTGCGCACAGACGGCGGAGTCCAGTGTGTTGGACAGGTCTACCATCGCATCATTGGCCACCCCGCTATCGCCTCCGCAGCGTTATGGCAGGGGGGGTAGCCCACATATTCAAGCGCAATAGAGTCCCGTCCGTCGGAATACGCGGCCACCTCAAGCGCATACAAGCCGATCTACGAGACGGTCGACGAGTGACGCGCACTCCCCCGCAAGAGTCGGGGCTACGGGCTTGCGCTGGACCTCACCCATAAGTTAGATGTGAACCTCCTACAGCCGCTCATGCCAAGTCCCCCGAGCAGGGGATCCTCGTCGACGGGCTTGAGCTCCGCAGAGACCTCATAAGTGATCGTAAACGATTCTGCATCGTAGATACGCACCTGATTGATTATCCCCGCCCACTCGCCGCCGCGATCGAAGCCGGCGTGCCAATCCTTCGCGCGCAGAACACTGCCTGCCACCTTCAACTCACGCGTGATGCTCGCCTTGGACACCGCTACTCGCGCGGTACACGTGCGCGGAAAACACGTCCGGCCACGTCCATTCCTCGAAGAGGGCAGCAACCCCTTCGAGCAGTTCGATAGTGCCAGCACCGCGCAGAGCCGAACCGAAAAAGCAGGGGAAGATTGCGAGTGCAGTGACAAGCAGGCGAAGCATGGCTGCGGAGAGGTGCACCTTCATGGCCGTTCGTCTCCCCTCCCATCGCTTATGAAACGAGGCGTGTTTCGGAAGTATGCAGCAAATTTAGGACGTGTCGAGCACACGGGGGTTTGCGATAATAACCCCGCGGTTAGATCGATTGGGCATGTACAGTGTGGTTGGACTATCGGGATTTTGCGGCATACTTCCGAAATCACGCCTCAAAATGATTCGTTCCTTCGTCCCCAGGGGATCAACGGAACGCAACAGGTTGAGCATACGCAAGCGAGCGGCCCCCAGAGCGTACAAGGTGGCATGAAAAAGGCAGGGCATTGACCTTTTGGGCATGCCCTGCCTTTTGAATGACAGATTGTAGCTCTGGGGGCCGCGCAGCGACGGAGGCCGCCGCCGTTCGTTAGAACGGCGGAACTAATTACTCCTCGTCGTTGTCCTTGGCCTCTTCGGCGTCGTCGGT
>NZ_CAAKNY010000079.1:0-18089 GCF_901212495.1 Collinsella aerofaciens
GGGGCCGCGCCCCCGGTCCCCGGGGCGCGGCCCTCTTGCTTAAACTGCTCAATTTTTCGTACTCACGGTGCTCATTTGCCAGTGATCACTCGGACCACTTCTTAGTGAACATCAACACGCGGCGGCGCTGCTGGACGCCCACGGCGTGGGGGACGTGCCGCTCGGCGATCTCGACCTGACGCCGGGGCTCATCGAGAGGGCGCGCGCAGAGAGGGGCGATGCCCCGCTGGCCTAGCCTAGGAGAAAAACGGAATAGACGGACCGACCGTCCGGCTGAGTCTGGGAAGAGGTGCCGGGCGGCGGGCGGAGCATGGCCGCCGGACCCATCGGAACACATCCCCACCATTCCTTCAACTGAGAAAATGCCACCCCCGGGTCCCGGATGGGGCCTCGGGGGCGTTCGGCTAGCCGCGGGAGCGGGCCATCAGCTCAATGCGTTCGGCTGAGATCGGAAATCAACCGTGTGGAATAGCGTGCCAAAACGTAGTGCCAAAACCACACAACAAAACATTACATAACAAAACGTAAACTATAGTTTATGTTCCCAGTTAAAGAAATTCAGTCGAAACTCATAGCGCTAATTTTCAATCTATGAAGAACCTGTGATTCCAGCCAGAAGCTCACTATTCATTTTTGATCGGAGATTATCAGATTTTTGACAAAGATATTCACCTAGGACCCGGTCTTATACGGGTTTTTATTGACCATGATTTTCGGTCACAAAACACACATAAATGCAATTCCGATTTAATTGTTGCACGTTTGTTGCATGAAAACGCAAAATCGGGAGCCATACGGCCCCCGACCTGCAAAAACTCATGGAGCCAGTGACAGGAATCGAACCTGCAACCCACTGATTACAAATCAGTTGCGCTACCGTTGCGCCACACTGGCACACTTGGCGCTTTCGCGCGAAGCCAGTTAAGAATAAAGGAATTACGGACGGGGCGCAATAGACCCTTCGACCGACCACATCTCAAAACTATTCGCCAGAACGAATAGTTTTAATTACAATAGGCTATATAAAACTATTCGTTCTGGCGAAGGGTTTCTCGATGTTGACTACAAAGGAAGCAGCCGAACTGCTCGGCATCACCCCGCGCAGGGTGCAGGAACTCATTAGGAACGGCGCACTGACTGCCCGCAAGGCTTCTGGCGTGTGGCTTATCGACAAAGACAGCGTAGACACGCGACTCCGCTCCGCAACCAAAAGAGGGGGACGTCCCCGCCGCGGCCACGGTAAGAGCGAGATCGCATTCACCCTCATGAATCGCACGCACGAGGTCGCTCAGCTGATCTACAGCACATCGCGAAATGACTTTATCCACATCGGTGCCGACATCGATTACGCCCACGCCCCTATTGGAGTATTTGGCCCTAATAGCCCCATATCGCTCGACTCCTTCCGCATCTGGTGGCGCGGCCGCGGTATCCCGCTCGCACGCATCGGGCTAGCCTCCCTGCTTGCAGAAGCCGCAGTCGATGTTCCCGATGAACTCGTACAGCGAAATCTTGGCCTCTCCTTATCCGACCAGTATTGGATTAGGCCCCAAGACTCCGGTCTCGCGTGGGAAGATATCAATTTCTTCAATAATGCTTTTGACGACGTCTCTCTCAGCATCGCGCCCTTCGCCCCAGAGGGCAAGGCGGCTGCCGCAAAGCCCGACAACACCTCGGACGGCAATCTTCAAAAGTACTGGACGTGCGAGGGTGACCGTCGAATCCTCCACAAGGCAGGTGCGCATCTAAACCAGGAACCCTATAACGAGATGGTAGCGACTGCACTTCACCGTCGCATCCTAAACGCTTGCGATTATGTACCCTATTCGCTCGAAGGCGCGGGTACTTCCGCCTTGAGCACATGCAATGTCTTCTTAACTGACGAAGAAGAATATGTCCCTGCGTTCTATGTAAACCAGCATGCAAATGCAGACGTGCGACTAACCGATTACGAACGGTATGTGGCAAACTGCGAGGATCTTGGAGCGGCAGAGATAAAAGACGCCCTTGACCGCATGATTGTATGCGATGACATCATTGCCAACTATGATCGCCATTGGCGCAACTTTGGCCTCGTGCGAAACGTCAACTCACTGGTCTGTAGACCAGCCCCCATCTTCGATTCGGGCTCATCACTCTGGTGCAACATATCACTAGAGGAGCTTAGGGCGGGAGAGCACAGTTTTATCAGTGCACAATTTCATTCAAGCCCCGCCAAACAAATGTTGCTCGTCGAAGACATGGGCTGGTTTGACGGCGACAAACTCGAAGGCTTCGTTGACGAGGCACTCGAGATTCTGTCCAGAAACGACGCGCTCACGGCAAGGCTGCCATATCTAAAAGAGGCGCTTACATGGCGCCTCCGTAGAATGATCGACATCGCTGAATGGAGTTAGCGAGACAGCGTCGCGCCGTCAGCTCCCCTACCTCCCGCGGAGGGCCTTGAGCTTGGCCAGGGCATCGGGGCTCAGGCGGCTGCCCAGGGTCATCTTGATCTGCGGGGCTTCCTCGGCCTCGTGAACGTCGTTATCGATCTGTTTGATCTCGTCCACCAGCATACGGCTCGAGATGCGCGTGACGCCCTTGCCCATGACGACGGCCTGGATCGTGCCATCGCTCGACACCACGGAGCACGCGCGGCCTTCCTCGCGCGCCTCGATGCAGAGCTTCTGCACCACGGTATCGGCGGAGACGCCCGTCGGCGAAAACTCGATGCGCACGCCACGGGCCGGCAGGTTGGGGCGCTCGCTGGAGATATTGCCCGCACCGTCGAACACGATTACGGCCTCGTAGCGGCCCTGGGCAAACGCGGCAACATCGTTGATGAGCGCGGTGCGCGCCATATCGTGGATGTCGCTGGAATACGGATCGTCGGAATGGTCGTAGACGAGCTTTTCGTAGCGTGGCGTGCAGTGGATCACGTTGTAGCCGTCGACCACCAGCAGTTCGGGCTTATTGGAGTGCACCGTCGAGACTGGATCGGCGATGGCCTGCGCAAACGCATTGCCGCCCACGCCATAGGTCGCGGCCGAAACAATCGGCTTGGCCGAGCCCTCGCCAAAGCGCTTGGCCTTGGACTTGGCGCGGTTCTTCTTGGACATGCGCTACTCCTCCCCCATGAGCTCGCCGGCATTGCGGCGCAGCCACTCAAAGCACAGCGCCGTAGTCGCCTGGGCAACATTGAGGCTCTCGGTCATGCCGCGTTGGGGAAGCTTGGTCAAAAAATCGCATTTCTCGAGCACCAGGCGCGAGATGCCGTCGCCCTCGGAGCCCATGACGAGCGCCACGCGACCCTCGAAGGGAGCATCCCAGCAACTGCCTTCGGCGTGCTCGGAGGCACCGCCCACCCAAAAGCCGGCGGCCTTGAGGTCGTCGAGCGCACGGGCGATATTGGGAACCTGTGCGATAGGCAGATGCATGACGGCACCGGCTGAGGTCTTGTAGCTGCCCACGGTCACGCCGGCGGCACGCTTATTGGCAATGACGACGCCGGCCGCGCCCACGACCTCGGCAGAGCGCACGATCGCACCAAAGTTGCCATCGTCGGTCACATGGTCGAGCACGACGACGAGCGCCGGACCGTCGCCCGCACGGTCGAGGATATCGGCAACATCGGCATAGGGGAAGTTGCCAACCTCGAGCGCAATGCCCTGGTGAGCGCCATGGCTCGACAGCGCATCGAGCTGCGCGCGCGGCACATACTTCATGCGGACACCCGCGGCGTTGAGGTCGTCGACCAGGCGCGACAAGGCGGCATCGCGCTCCCCGCCCTCGGCGATGAGCGCACACTTGATGGGAAAACCGGTACGCAGCGCCTCGGCGGCAGCACGGCGACCTTCGATAAACTCGCCCTTGGGGACCTGAACGTTGTCGCGGTTGCGATCTCGCTGGGGACGCGCCGCTTGGGCGCGGCCGCGTTGCTGGTCGCGACCATCACACTGCGGACGGCCGGTGCGCTGGTCGCGGCGACCGCCAGCCTTACCGGGGTTGTAAGGACGAGACCCCCCTCGTTTGCGGTTGTCAGCCATATGGAAAACCTCGAGATATTTAAACGAAAAACGGACGGGACGCCCTGGGACAGGTCCGAAAATAACACCTTCGGCATTATTTTCGGACCGGTCCCGAAGCGTCCCTACTCAAACGTGCGGCCTCTAGAGAGTCTTAATACGGGTGCCCGCGGCAGTATCCTCGATGGTGAGGCCCAGGTCCTTGAGCTGGTCGCGGATGGCGTCGGCCAGATCCCAGTTCTTGGCGGCACGGGCCTCGGCGCGAGCCTCGAGAATCTTGGCAGCGGCCTCGTCCACGTCGGCGCCCGTGTAGGCGACCAGGCCGGCGGCAACGCCCAGCAGGCCCAACGGCAGCTCGACCTTGGGCTCGGGAAGCTCAACGCCAAACGTATCAAGCAGCTCGGCCAGCGTGTCGGCGGCGGCAAGCGCGGCGGCCTTGTCGGCAGCGTCGCCCGCCTGCTCCAGGTACTGGTTGCACTCGGTCACAAAGCCAAAGACGGCACCCATGGCACCAGCGGTGTTAAAGTCGTCATCCATGCACTCCTTAAAGGCGGCACGAGTCTCGGCGGCCTTGGCGGCAAACGCTTCGGATGCTGCCTCATCGGCATCGGCCGTCGCATGGTTCGCGGCCCAGCGCAGGTTCTCGACCGTACCAGCGATACGCGTGAGCGAGTTCTCGGCACCCTCCAGGCGCTCCCAAGAAAAATCGAGCGGCGAGCGATAGCTCGTCTGCAGCATCAGCAGGCGCAGGGCGGCAGCGGAGTGCTGCTCGAGGACCTCGGCCAGCGTAAAGAAGTTGCCGAGCGACTTGGACATCTTCTCGCCGTCTACCAGCAGCATGCCCGTGTGCATCCAGGTGTTGGAGAAGCCCTGGTGCCAGGCGCAGGTGGCCTGGGCGCACTCGTTCTCGTGATGCGGGAAGGCAAGGTCGGAGCCGCCGCCGTGGATGTCGATCGGGGTGCCCAGGTAGCGATGTACCATGGCGGCGCACTCGGTGTGCCAACCGGGACGGCCCTCGCCCCAGGGGCTCGGCCAGCTGGGCTCGCCGGGCTTGGCGGCCTTCCACAGGGCAAAGTCGAGCGGGTCGTTCTTGTCCTCGTTTTCCTCGATGCGCGCGCCAACCATAAGGTCGTCGATGTTGCGGCCCGAGACCTGACCATAGTTGGGATCGCTGCGCACGGCAAAGTACACGTCGCCGTTATCGGCTGCGTAAGCGTGGCCCTGCTCGATAAGCGCCTTGATCATGGCGATCATGGGGCCGATCTCCTTGGTGGCGCGGGGACGCACATCGGGATCGAGCACGTTGGCAGCGCGCATGACGCCGATGAACTTGTCCGAGAACTCCGTCGCGACCTCGGCAGCAGTGCGGCCCTGCTCGTTGGCGCGCTTGATGATCTTGTCATCGACATCGGTAAGGTTCTGGGCGAACGTGACCTCGTAGCCGCTCGCGATGAGCCAGCGGCGAATCACATCGAAGCTGATGAACGTGCGGGCGTTGCCGATGTGAATGTTGTCGTAGACCGTGGGGCCGCACACGTACATGCGGACCTTGCCGGACTCGATAGGCTGGAACTCTTCCTTTTTATGGGTAGCGCTGTTGTAGATACGCATTCGTCACTCCTTAACGGTTTTCTGTAGCAGGCAGACGGCCCAAGCGCCGATTCCCTCGCCCTGGCCTTCCCAACCGAGCTTTTCGGTCGTGGTGGCGGCGACGCCCACGTTTTCGACGTCAACGCCCAGGGCATGGGCCAAGTTGGCGCGCATGGCATCGCGGTGCGGGGTGATCTTAGGCTGCTGGCAGGCAATGGTGCAGTCGGCATCGACAAACTCAAAGCCCAGCTCGCGCGCATAGTCCATCACGCGAGCGAGCAGCACCATCGAATCGGCGCCCTCGTAGGCGGGATCGGTGTCGGGGAAGAGCTTGCCGATGTCTCCCCCGCGGCAGGCGCCTAGAATGGCGTCGGCCAAGGCGTGCGCGAGCACATCGGCATCCGAGTGGCCCAGCAGGCCGCGCTCGTAGGGAATGTCGACCCCGCCGATGATGCATCGACGCCCCTCCACCAAACGGTGGACGTCGTAGCCGTGGCCAATGCGCAGGTTACTGAACATGGGGAAGGTCCTCTCCCTCGGCCATGCGGCCAAGCAGAATCGCGGTTACAGGACGCAGGTCCTCGGGCACCGTCACCTTAAGGTTATCGCGCGGGCTCTGGACACAGCAGACGCGCCCGCCCATGCGCTCGACCAGCGATGAATCGTCGGTACCGATAAAGCCCTCGGCGATAGCAGCGGCGTGAGCGCGCTTCATAGCGTCGACGCTAAAGATCTGCGGCGTCTGCGCGGCCCAATAGAGCTCGCGCGGCGGCGTCTCGACGATGTTATCGCCGTCGACGATCTTGAGCGTGTCGATCGCGGGCTGACCGCACACGACACCGTCGAGCGAGCGGTCGCCCACAAGCACGTCGATCGCATGATCGATGGCCTCGGTCGTGATGAGCGGACGAGCGCCATCGTGAATGGCGACGTATTCAAAGCCCGCCGGCACCGCGTGCACGCCGGCACGGGTGGAATCCTGACGGGTATCGCCGGCATCGGCAAAACTGATGGGCGTGTCATAGTCAAACGGGTCGATGGCCAGGCGGCGCATTTCGGCACGGCGCTCGGCAGGACACACCACCACAATGTGGCCGACCTTGTCGCTACGATCGAACGCGCGGATGGACCAGCTCATGAGCGAACGACCCGCCACGTTAACGAGCTGCTTGCCGCCGGGATTTCCAAAGCGCTGGCCGCTGCCGCCGGCAACGACCACGGCGCATACGGGCGCCATTATGCGTTCCCCTGTTTGGTGCCCTTCATGCGGTACAGCGAGTCCGCAAGAATGGCAGGGTTGTTGACGCCAAAGTCGCCCAGGCGCTCCGGGTCCTCGCTGATGTCGTCCATGAGCTCCTGCAACGAGCCGTACTCATCGACGATTTTCTCGGCCACGCCGTCGCGCACGACGGACACGCGCGAAAGCGTACGCAGGCCCAGCGGCGTCATGACGGAGTCCTCGTCCAGGTCGTCGTAACCCAGAACCGCCGCTACATGCTGTGGGTCGGACAGGTCCTTAGGCGTCATGCGAGCGAGCTCTGCGCGAATCTTCTCGGCGTTTGCCTCGGAGGAATCGCTCGCGTAGTCACGGATCATCAGGTCGTATTCGGTATCCATGCTGGAACCGGCAAGCTGCTCGAGCTGCATCTGCACGAGCTTGCCCTGGTTGCCCAGCTTGACGATGCAATCCTTAAGCTCGGTCTTTGCCTGCTGCATGATCTCGAAGCTCGAGAAAATACCGGTAATGTCGGCGAGCGTAACGTAGTCGTCGAGCTCGAGGGCCGTCAGACGCAGCAGGGAGCGATCGAGCGACTGACGGGTAGTCTGGAGCGTGGCGACGAGCTGGTTGACCGAGCTCATGATGGTGGTGACGGGCTGGATCTCGTAGCTCTTGCCGTGAACGTACACGTTAACGACGGCACGACGGGCCGAGACCGAGATCACGATGGCATCGGTGAGCACCGACATGCGAGCGGCGGTGCGGTGACGCATGCCCGTCTCGCTCGTGGCGAGCGAGGGATCGGGATTGAGGTGGAAGTTGGCGCGCAGGATCTGGGTGAGGTCGCCGTCGATGACGATGGCACCGTCCATCTTGGAGAGCTCGAACAGACGGTTCGAGGTAAACGAAATGTTGAGCGGAAAGCCGTCGTTACCGGCAGCGAGCACGTTTTCGGTGTCGCCAACGCAGATAAGGGCGCCCAGGTGACCGGCGATGATCATGTCGAGGGCGGTGCGGACCGGCTGACCAGGTGCCGTCAGGCGGATGGCCTGTTCCATACGCTTTTGCAGCTCGTTCTTATCCAAGGCATCGCTCCCATCGCATACGCTCCATAAACGCTAAATAGTTTCTCACGGTTTGCCCCCGCAGCAGCCACGAAATCCGATGCTTACAGAATGAGCGAACACAGCCGAGAGCCCCAGCCCAAATGAGCTGCTTATGTGCTAGCATCGGGATTCGCATAAATGAGGGAGCAGTCGCGTGATCGGGTTCGCCTCCGATGGCGCGGCAAGTCAACATACTGGCCGATGCGGCCTGGCTTGCCTTAATGAACGAGACTCGTGGCTGTGCGCGCAACGCGTACGCCACGGGTCTTTTTTGTTACTCCCCCAAGAGGTACACGCGGGCCCGCCCGCAGAGAGGGAGCCAGACTATGGGACTCGCAGAGCTCGTGTTGCTCGCCGCTGGCCTTTCGATGGACGCCTTTGCCGTTTCCATCTGCAAGGGTCTTGGCATGAAAAAGATCAACCTTCAGGTCGCCGTGGTACTCGGCCTGTTCTTTGGCGGCTTTCAGGCCGGCATGCCCGTAATCGGATGGGCGCTCGGCAGTCAATTCATAGGCATCATCGGACCCATCGACCATTGGATTGCCTTTATCCTGCTCGCCTTCATCGGCGGCAAAATGCTGTGGGAAGCCTTTACCGAAGACAAGGATGAGGATGAAGGCGACGGCAAGGATGCCGAAGAGATTGACCTGGGCGAGTACCTGATCCTCGCCATCGCCACCTCAATCGACGCCCTAGCCGTGGGCATCTCGTTTGCGGCGCTCTCGGTCGATATCGTTCCCGCTGTATCGCTTATCGGCGTCACAACGTTTATCTTCTCCGTCGCCGGCGTAGCGATCGGCCACACCTTTGGCGCGCGCTACGAAAAACCCGCCACCGTCGTGGGTGGCGTCGCGCTCATCCTCATCGGGCTTAAAATCTTGCTTGAGCATCTGGGGATTTTGGCGCTGTAACGCCAGACACAATCGCTCAAAACTCAACGCCAGTACAAGGCCTCATGCAAAGTTTTGCATAATGTCTTTTCGTGCAGACTTTTGCATGTCATACTGATATGCAAAAGTCTGCATGTTAGGAGATCGCTGTGGATACCCTTCCCATCACCACACCGCGCCAAGCTGGCATCTATGTGCGCCAGGCACGCGAGGCTCAGGGAATCACCCGTGCGGCCCTCGCTAAAAAAGCCGGTGTTTCGGAGCGCCTGCTCGCATCGCTCGAGCTAGGAGACGCCACGGGTATTCGGCTCGACAAGCTATTGGCGATCTTCAATGCTCTCGGACTGGCGCTCGCCGCTCAAGGGGATATCGCCAAAACGAATAACGAGCAATCAGCCAACGTCCCGCATGCTGATCTGCAACCTCGCAGTACCCCCAGACGCCATCACGCCCAACGCCCCTCTCATCGCAACCGTCGTAGTACCGCCATTCCGGCTCTTGCAGATGCCCCCTTTACATCCGCACTCTACGACGAGGTCTTCGCCGATTTCGCCATGTCCAATCTCGGAATCTCGATTGCCGCAAACGCATCTAACCAAACCGGGCCCGAAGGGAAATAGCCAATGGCCAGAACATCACTTCGGACCATTATTTGCGGCGTACCTGCGGGAACGCTCACGCAAGATGAGAACGGTCTTATCAGCTTTACCTACGATCATGACTATGACGGGCCAGCCCTATCGACCAACATACCCGTATCGAATCGCACATACGGACAACAGGTCATGAATCCGTACCTGTTTGGCCTTCTACCCGACAGCGAGGACCAACGAAAAGCGATTGCCGCCGAATTCGACATTAGGCCCAACAATCCCGTTGCGCTGCTCAGCCATATCGGACTCGACTGTCCGGGCGGCGTGCAATTTTGTGCCGAAGAAGATATCGACGCCGTCTTGCATCGCACTGGCGAATACCGCCCTATAGACGACCACGAAATAGCTCTCCGTCTCAAGTCGATCAGAGATGACCGCGATGCATCGTGGATGGGTCTAAATGAAAGTTGGTCACTTGGAGGCAACCAGGGCAAGTTCGCGCTCGCGTTCATAAACGGCCGCTGGTGCGAATGCATGGGCTCCTCGCCCACGACACATATTTTCAAAAATGGCGTTATCGGATTTAAACTCGAGGCTCTCAATGAGTTTGTCTGCATGAAAAGCGCCCAGCGCGCCGGTATCGCAACGGCAAACGTCGAATATCGTATGTTTGAGGACGAACCTGCCCTCATTGTTGAGCGCTATGACCGCGTGAAAGTCGAAGACGGAACGATCAGGCGCCTACATCAAGAAGACCTCTGTCAGGCACTTGGGGTGATGCCCGCCCAAAAGTACACGGCAGACGGCGGCCCAACCACACGCGACATTCAAGAGCTCCTCGTACATACGAGCCACCATCAACTTAACCTGTATCTGTTTACGCAGATACTGTTCTTCAACGCCATTATCGGCGCACCTGATGCGCATGCGAAAAACTATTCCCTGCTCCTTGGAAACGATGGCACAGCCATGATGACTCGAATGTACGATGTCGCGTCGGGGTTGGCGTATGAGCGTATGCGCCGCCGGGCGCGCCTTGCCATGAGCGTTGGCGGCGAAAATCGTGTGGGGCGCATCGGTCCAGGCGCTATCCGCCGATACCACGGTATGAGCGACCCCGCGCTGGAGGCGGCACTCACCGATGCCGGGCTATCCGAGAAGTTTTGCTTTGCGACCATGATGGACCTCGCCTACGAGGTGCCCATTTGTATGGAAGAGATTATGGACGAATACGCCGACTTGCCCGGCATGGCAGACCTGCGCGAGCATATGCTCGGCCCCGTCCGCGAAAACTGCCAGCGCACCCTCGACCTCATCAGGGCGGATATGGGCTAGGCGCCAATCAATTCACATTTCTTAAAAGAAGAGAG
This sequence comes from Collinsella aerofaciens, assembly GCF_901212495.1. Taxonomy (GTDB): domain Bacteria; phylum Actinomycetota; class Coriobacteriia; order Coriobacteriales; family Coriobacteriaceae; genus Collinsella; species Collinsella aerofaciens_H. The sequence continues at coordinate 10,776 of NZ_CAAKNY010000079.1, forward strand.
GGGGCACCCGTCGCAAAAGCTCGGATGCCCCCTCTCGTAATGTCATTTACAAGCCGCCAGCACGTGGCTCGGACTGCTGCTCGTGCAACCTTTACGCAGCGAGGCGCTTGAGGACGTCGATGAGCAGCTCGTAGAAGCGCTCGGCAGAAGCGAGCTCCATGCTCTCGTCCGGGGTGTGGACATCGGAGAGCGTCGGACCCACGGCGATGGCGTCCAGGCCGTGCAGGGCCTCGGCGAACAGGCCGCACTCAAGGCCGGCGTGGATGGACTCGATGCGCAGCTCGGAGCCGAAGAGCTCACGATAGCTCTCGACAAAGATGTCGCGGACCGGCGAATGCTCGGCATAGCTCCAGCCGGGATACTCGAACTCAAACTTGGCGTCGAAGCCCAGAACATCGGCCAGCGTCTGCAGGCGGTCCTTGAACTCATTCTGCAGCGAGGTGATCGAGGAGCGCGGGGACAGCATGATCTTGACCTGGTCGTCAGAAGTCGCAACCACACCGATGTTGGAGGAAACCTCGACGGAGCCGTCGGTGGCGACGTTGCGGCGAATCACGCCGTTAGGGGCAAGACGCAGGGCGCGGATGAGGGCAAGCGCGGACTTCTGGTCCATGGCCTCGACCTCGGCGTCGTCGGCAATCTCGACGGTGCAGGCAAAGCCGGGGTCGAAGACCTCGAGTTCGGCAGTGACGTCGGCGATGATGCCCTTTGCGATCTGGGCCGCTGCCTCGGCGGCAGCGTGGTCGGCATAGATCAGAACGGCCTTGCACTCACGGTTGATGGCGTTGTCCTTGGTGCCGCCGTTAAAGCTGACGATGGCGGGCTCGCCGGCAACCATCAGGCGGTCGATGATACGGGCCATGATGAGGTTGCCGTTGCCGCGCTCCAGGTTGATGTCGGAGCCGGAGTGACCGCCCAGCAGGCCGGAGATGTCGAGCGTGAGGGTGCTACCGGTCTTGTGCTCGCGCACGATGGGGCAGGTGTAGGTAACAACGACGCCGCCGGCGCAGCTGACGGTGGCAACGCCCTCTTCCTCGGAGTCAAGGTTAATCATGGTGCGGGCGCTAATCTGGGACTTGTCGAGCGTCTCGGCGCCGACCAGGCCAGTCTCCTCGTCGGTGGTGAATACGCACTCGAGAGCGGGGTGAACGATCGAATCGTCATCGAGAACAGTGAGCATCAGAGCGACGGCAATGCCGTTGTCGGCGCCCAGGGTGGTGCCGTTAGCGGTGAGGACGCCGTCCTTGACGACCAGGTCGATACCATCGGTCGTAAAGTCGTGCTCGACGGAGCCCAGCTTGTCGCACACCATGTCGATGTGGCCCTGCAGCATGACGGTCGGGGCATTCTCGGCGCCGGCAGAAGCGGGCTTGCGAATGATGACGTTGTAGACCTCGTCCTGATACACGTCAAGGCCGCGCTCCTTGGCAAACGCGACCAGGAAATCGCTGATGCCCTTCTCGTTGCCAGACCCACGGGGGATCGCGCTGATCTCCTCAAAGAAATGGAACAGCTGGGCGGGCTCGTAGCCGGTAATCTTGTAGTCCATGGTGCCTCCTTGGCGCAACTGGTTAGACAATAAGACATGCGCCTTGTATATTCCCAGACTTCGTTTGCATAAATCAGTCGAAAACGCCGAGCGCTCTCGCATCATCGGCTAACGGTGGGAAAACACCACTTTATTAAGATAAAGCAGGTTAGACGGGCCGCGCCGAAGGGACGTTTGACCCTTCAACCAACCTCAACGCTTGATCAACGTTTATGCATACGCCATTGGTATGTTTAATGAGATTTACTTTTAACGAAGGGGCCTTTTCAACAGAAAAAGGGCGCTCCTTTGGAACGCCCTCGTGGACACAAGGTTTTGTTACGCCCTATAGCGCGCCGGAACCGGCTTGCATCATGCCGCCGGGGCCCGAGGTCACACCACTGCTCACAGGCGCGGCGTTTCCGGTGTGCGGTGCCGCCGGGGCGATATCACCACCGAGTGTGCCCGCCGGACGCGGTGCCGGGATCTCGCCCGTGCCGTGGCTAAAGACAAACTTGCCATCGGCCACGTCGCACAGGACGGTATCGCCACAGCCCCACTCGCCGGCCAAAAGCTCCTCAGACAGCGGGTCCTCGATGAGCTTTTGGATGGCGCGGCGCAGCGGACGCGCACCGTTGGTGAGGTCGGTGCCCTCCGCCACGATCTTGTCATAGGCCGCATCGGTAAGCTTGATGTTCATGCCGTTGGCAATCAAACGCTGACGCAGGTCGTCCACCAGCAGGTGCGCGATCTTGGTGAGATTCTCACCCGAGAGCTTCTGGAACACCACGATGTCGTCGATGCGGTTGAGCAGCTCGGGGCGGAACAGGCGCTTGAGCTCACCCATCGCGCGACTGCGGATCTCACTCGAGGTGAGGCCCTGCTCGCCGGTGGTGCCAAAGCCAACGCTTGCATCCTGCGCAATCTCGCGGGCGCCCACGTTGGATGTCATGATGATCACGGTGTTGCGGAAGTCGACCGTCTTGCCCTGGCTATCGGTCAGACGACCCTCCTCCAGCACCTGCAGCAGGATGTTGAAGATGTCGGGGTGCGCCTTCTCGATCTCGTCGAACAGCACAACCGAGTACGGGTGGCGACGAACGGCCTTGGTGAGCTGGCCGCCCTCGTCGTGACCGACGTAACCCGGAGGGCTACCGATGAGCTTGGAGACCTCGAACTCGCTACCGAACTCGGACATGTCGAAGCTGATGAGCGCATCCTTGCTGCCAAAGAGGTACTCGGCGAGCGTCTTGGCGAGCTCGGTCTTGCCCGTGCCGGTGGGGCCCAGGAAGATAAAGCTGCCGCCTGGGCGACGCGGATCCTTGAGCGGCGAGCGGCTGCGGCGCACGGCCTTGGCAACTGCCTCGACAGCCTCATCCTGACCGATGATGCGCATCTTGAGCACGCTTTCGGTTTGCAGCAGGCGACGGCTCTCGCTCTCGGTAAGCGAGGACACCGGCACGCCCGAAGTCACGGACACGATGTCGGCGATCTGGCTCACGTCGATGGTGAGCGGGCTGGCGTCGAGCTCGGCCGTCCAGGCGGCCTTGGCCTCGGCGAGCTCGATCTCGGCAGCCTTCTGCTGCTCGGTGATCTCGGCGGCCTTGTTCATGTCGTCGCTCTCGGTGGCCTCCTGCGCGGCGGCCTTGAGCTCCTCAATGCGATGCTCGGCCTCGCGCACCGGCTCGGGCGCGCGATTCGCGGCGATGCGAGCGCGGGCACCGGCCTCGTCGATGAGGTCGATAGCCTTATCGGGCAGGAAGCGATCCTGGATGTAGCGGTTGGAAAGGTTCGCGGCGGCCTCGATAGCACCCTGCGTATAGCGCACATGATGGTGCTCCTCGTAGCGCGGCTTGAGCGCGGTCAGGATCTTGACCGTGTCCTCGACGCTCGGCTCCTCGACATCGATGGTCTGGAAGCGACGCTCGAAGGCCGGGTCCTTGGTGAGGTACTTGCGGAATTCCTCGGCCGTGGTGGCGCCGATAATCTGGAAGGCACCGCGCGCGAGCACCGGCTTGAGCATGGAGCTCGCATCGATGGAACCCTCGGAAGAACCGGCACCGATGATGGTGTGCATCTCGTCGATAAACAGGATGACGTCGTCGGCTTCGGTTGCCTCCTGGATCACGTTCTTGAGGCGCTCCTCAAACTCGCCGCGATATTTGGCACCTGCCACGAGGCCCGGCAGGTCGAGCGTCCAGATATTCTGGTTCATGAGGTTCTCGGGCACGTTGCCGACTGCAATCTGCTGAGCCAGGCCCTCGACGATGGCCGTCTTGCCCACGCCGGGGTCGCCCAGAATGAGCGGGTTGTTCTTGGTGCGGCGCGAAAGAATTTCCATCATACGCTGGACTTCCTTTTCGCGACCAATTACAGGGTCGAGCTCGCCATCGCGCGCCTTCTGCGTGAGGTTGATTGCGAACTGCTTAAGCGTATCGGTGCCACTCCCCTTTTGCTGCGAGACATCCGAGCCGCTAAAGAACGGCAGGCCCGCGCCGGGACGACCGGCACCGGCGCTGGCGAGCGGACGCTTCTTGTCCTGGTCCTTGGCGGTGAGTTTCTCGATAGCCTTTTTGATGGAGGCAGACGACACACCCAGGCGCATGAGGATATCCATGGCCATGCCGTTGCCCTCTTCGACGATGCCGATCAGCAGGTGCTCGGTCGACACATAGGTCTGGTTGTTCTCGCGTGCCACGCGGAAAGAGCGCTCCATCACGCTGATGACGAGCGGCGTAAAGGCGAGCTTAGCGGCCTCGGTCTCCTCACTGGGCTCGGGAACCGTGGTCTGGACCTCTTTGAGCGTGTCCATGATGTCATCGTAGGAGATGTCGAGCGAACGCAGTGCCTCGGCGGCAATGCCCTCGTCCTCCTTAGCAAGCGCGAGCAGCAGGTGCTCGGTGCCCACCTTATTTGAATGAAGATCGAGCGCCTCTTGCTTGGCCATGGACATGACCTTACGCGCACGATCGGTAAAACGGTCTAACATGCTAGTTCCTCTTAGACGAGCTAGTTTTTTCAAACGCAAAGCGCCGTCCCGCGGCAGCGCTTTGGTCTCTTTACCCATATGGAGTATATGTTAACCGTTGGGACCTTTCCCGCCCGTAGCCGTGCGACAACGTCTACAAAAAAGGAATCGCCGGGTGCGGCGGGCGCTCTAGGTTAGAGGCTGTTGCCTAGCAGGCAGGCTCGACACCCATGTTCTCGGCAACGTCATTGACGGCATCGGCAACGGGAGCGCCCGGCATGCGCACGAGCTCCATATGCTGCTCTTCAAAGACGGTTCCCATGGGGAAGGCGCGGCGGAAGACAAAGCGAGCAACCGGACCAGCCGCGAGCAGGTTCCAGGGCAGGGCCATGATAAAGTTGCGCGGGATGTTGATGAGCCACATCATCGGCAGCATCTGCAGGTTTGCGAGCGGGCTGCCGGGCATGTGGAACAGGCCCTCGCACGCACCGTAGAGCGACATGATGATGACCATGGGAACGACCATGCAGGAGCTGACGGCGAGCGTCATGGCAAGAGGAGAGCTCTTGCCCGGCGTGACCAGGAATTTAAAGGCGAAACCCTTGGCCAGCGGGCTGGCGATAAACCAGTCGCAGCACATGGCAAAGACGTAGGCAACGGGGAAGCCGAGCCATGCAGCGGCAATGACCTCGCCGTTGATGGCCCCATGCTGCAGGGCAACGTTGTAGATGCTCATCCAGAGCACCATGCAAAAGCACATGATAAAGGTGAACAGCAGGCTCTCTCGTTTGTTGATAGGCATAAAGGGCATGGTCCTTTCTGTGTTGCGCCGCGACGCACAACAAAAACGGGCGGGCGAGATGGAGCTGTTGGGACTTCATCTCGCCCGCCCGTGATACGTGCGTCTGCGACTACTTATGTGGTGGAACCAGCCTAGCACGAAAACCCCGCGTTTCGTAAGCGTTGAGTTTATGAAGATGCAGGACACCAATAATCCCCCGACCCCATAAGTTGCGGTGGAATACGGACTGTTTTGGCCCTTGAAGCAGCAATTCAGTCCCTATTTCACCGCAACTCATTTGGTGCACAGTAGCCTGTCCCCCTTGCACCAATTAGCTGGTGTGGCGCCAGCGAGGGTCGGTGAGGGTTCTCGCCACACCAAGGCCAACGGGCAGAAACGCCACGATGAGCACTGCACGCACAAACCAGCCGAGCATATTGACCGTGTCGAAGGTGCACATGTAATACATCGAGCGATACAGATATAAGCCCGGCACCATAATGACAATCGATGGCACCGTGAGGGCGATACGTGGGTAGGTGAGCTTGATTTCGGCTAAGCTCGCGAGCAGCCCCGATACCAGCGCACCGATAAACGCTGCTGCCTCGGGAGGCATACCTGCGCTCAGGCCCAGGAAGGGAAACAGCGTCGGTGCATCGACGAGCGTAAGGCGCAGGGTATTGGACACGGCGCCGATGAGCCCTGCCGCCGCTGCCATCTTTACCGGGCTGTTGAACATCACCGAGAATCCGAATACGCCGACGAAGCTCATCACCACGCGCAGGAGCGTAAGGGCAAGCGGCGAAAGGCCGAGCGGCGCAAAGTCGTCCGGCGCCAGCCCCACACACTCGGCAACCATCCAACCTACGAGCGTCGCCATCACAATAATCGATACGGCATATGACAGACGTTCGATACCGCTTCGCATATCAAGCTTAGCTATGTCGAGGCCTGCCGTAATGAGAGGAAAGCCGGGGATCACAAAGAGCATGGCGCCGATATAGCCTTCTTGGTGCGACATTGCCCCCGGTATGACCTGGCCAAGGCCGAGCAATGCCAGCAGATACGAGACGCAAGCGAGCGCAACGCCGATCGTCAGCGCACTAAACTGGCCAAGGCCCTGCTTGAGAATATGGGAACGAGCAAAGTTGCCGACACCAGCGCCCGCGAATGCACAGGCCATCTCGATAGGGCCGCCGCCGAGCAAAAAGACGAAGGCGGCGCAAGCACAGGCCGCCGCAAGGCCCTGTTGCCAGGGAGCGTAATCGGGCTTTGAGCTCTCAACGGTCTTAAGCATCTCGTGGTACTCGTGCACGGTAAACCGGCGCCCGTAAATCTCGATTTCCTTTAAGAAGCTCTCCATCATCCAAATGCGATGAGTATTGACTCCCGTTGTGGGTAGGCTGACGACCTCGTTAAAGCAGTGGCCATCTTCGATGCAGGTGCATTCAAACGATAGGAGACTCAGGTCGACGTGAATCGTGACGCCGAGTACGGCAGCAACACGATTCATGGTATCGCGCACGCGCCAGGCACCCGTTCCGCTCGCGAGCATAAGCATGCCGGTGCGGCAGATGATGGATGATTTATCGGTGAGCGGCGCATCGACGGCAAGCTCATCGCCCGCGGTCACGATTTGGCGCCAGTCAGTTTTCATATGGAGGGCGCCGGCACGGACGCCGTGGTGCATGGGGGCTCTCGAAAGCAGCAAGTCAAGGCGCGAAGGCTGTGGAGGTTCCGTCGATTCGACCTCGTCCTCGTCGGGCTCTTCATCAACAAGGTCGAAAGCATCGAGTGCCGCCGGCTCGCGACGATCGATCAATTCCTCGTCCTCATCATCAAAGTAATTGAACTGATCGAGCATGTCCTCTTCGATTGCGCGCTCGCTCGCGTCGTTCATATTGACGCTCCCTTCCTGCCGACTAACCCCCATCCAAGGCAGCAGCGGCTAAAGGAAACATAAAAGAGACAGCTGTCATGCGAGCCATGTGCTCAATAACCGTTGGGTAGTCATTGGGGACGTTCTTAAACGACCAG
>NZ_CAAKNY010000079.1:18099-41391 GCF_901212495.1 Collinsella aerofaciens
CATCGATGTGTTGGCAACGCCAGCGAGCGGACCGCATTTGAGACAAGGTGGCGTGAAACGAAAGGGCGCTGACCTTCTGGTCGCGCCCTTGAAGTTGAACGTCAGATTGTCCAAATGTGGCCCGCGCAGCGACGAGCCGTTACGCGGTTCGTAGAACCGCGTAACTCTTAATACATCTTTGCGCCGGCAGGGATGGAAGCGTCGAGCTGGATCAGGTTGAGGCGCTCCTCGCCCTCCTCCTCGTGGATAGCGCTGATCAGCATGCCGCAGCTGGGGATACCCATCATCTTGCGCGGGGGCAGATTGGTGATGGCAAGCAAGGTCTTGCCGACCAAGTCCTCGGGCTCGTAATAACCGTGAATACCGGAAAGGATGGTGCGGTCGGTGCCGGTGCCGTCATCGAGCGTAAAGTTCAGCAGCTTCTTGGACTTCTTGACGGCCTCGCATGCCTTGACCTTCACGGCGCGGAAGTCGCTCTTGGAGAAGGTATCAAAGTCGACGAACTCCTCAAACAGCGGCTCGACGGCAATCTTGGAATAATCAACCGTGGGCTTGAGCGGCTTGACGAAGGGGCTCGCGGTGTTGCCGGCCTCGGCAGCCTTGGCAGCAGCGGCACCGGACTGGAAACCCTTCTCGGGCTTCATGTGCGGGAACAGCAGCACGTCGCGGATGGAAGCCTGGTTGGTGAGCAGCATGACCACACGGTCGATACCGATACCGATGCCGCCCGCGGGAGGCATACCGTATTCGAGGGCGCGCACGTAATCCTCGTCGTACTCCATGGCCTCGTCGTCGCCACCGGCCTTCTCGGCCATCTGGGCAGCGAAGCGCTCGGCCTGGTCGACCGGGTCGTTGAGCTCAGAGAACGCGTTCGCGTACTCGTGGCCGGCGATGACCAGCTCAAAGCGATGGGTCAGGCGCGGGTCATCCTCAAAGCGCTTGGCAAGCGGGCTAACCTCGATGGGGTAATCGCACACAAAGGTGGGGTTGACGATGGTGTCCTCGCCCAGCTCGTCATAGATCTCGGCGATGATCTTGCCGGCAGTCCACTCAGGCTTGATTTCCAGGCCCTTCTCGCGTGCGGCGGCAGCAAGCTCCTCAACCGGCGTGTCGATGGTGACCGGCTTGCCAATCACGTCAGAAACGATATCGGTCATGGAACGACTGGCCCACTCGCCGGACAGATCGATGGTCTGGCCCTGGTACTCGATAACCTCGGGGTTGCCGATAGCCTTGTTAGCGGCCTTAATGACACCCTGGGCGAGCGCCTTCATGCCCTCGAGATCGGAGAAGGCACGGTAGGCCTCCATCGTGGTGAACTCGGGATTGTGGGTAAGGTCCATGCCCTCGTTGCGGAAGATACGACCGATTTCGAACACGCGCTCAAAGCCGCCGACGATGCAGCGCTTGAGGTGCAGCTCGGTGGCGATACGCAGGTAGCATTCCTGATCGAGCGCGTTGAAGTGCGTGATGAACGGCTTGGCAGTAGCTCCGCCCTGGATGGTCTGCAGGATAGGAGTCTCGACCTCCATGTAGCCATCGGACTCCATAAAGCGGCGGAATGTGGAGAGGATCTGCGAGCGCTTGCGGAAGGTCTCGCGAACGTCATCGTTGGCGATCAGGTCGACATAGCGCTGACGATAGCGGGTCTCTTTGTCGGAGAGACCGTGGAACTTCTCGGGCAACGGGCGAACGGCCTTGGACAGCAGCGTCGCGCTCTTAGGGGCAACGGAAAGCTGGCCACGCTGGGTGCGCACGACTACGCCGGTCACGCCCAGGATGTCGCCCAAGTCGAGGGCCTTGAGCGTGTTCCAGGCGGCGTCATCCATATCGTTGATGCGGCAGAACAGCTGGATCTCGCCGGTCGCGTCGCGCACGACGATGAACATGATCTTGCCCTGACCGCGCTTGGCGACCACACGGCCGCCGATCTTCACGACGTCCTCGGTGTCCTCGCCATCGGCGAGCTCGGCGTACTTAGTCTCGATGTCGACGACGTAGTCCTCAATCTCGGAGTGCTCGGGATACGGGTTCTGGCCCGCCTCGAACAGGGAGGCACGCTTGGCCAGGCGGGTGGCGCGCTCGTCGTTGAGCGTCGATGCCTGATCGGCGGCGTTCTGGTTTTCTGCCATAAGATAGCTCCTCAAACTAAAACGCTCCCCAGGATTCGGTCCCAGGGAGCGAAAACATACCTTTACGCGGGACCGTGGTCTAGCGTGCGATCTTGGCGATGGTGTAGATACGGGTCTTGCCGGAAGGCGTAACGACCTCGACGGAGTCGCCCTCGCCATGACCGATGATGGCGTGGCCGACCGGAGACTCGTTGGAGATCTTGTGCTCGAGCGAGTTGGTCTCAGTGGTACCGACAAGCGTGACGTCCATGAGCTCACCGTTGGGGTCAACCAGGGTGACGGTCGAGCCAATGGAGACGGTCAGGTCGCCCGTGCTGGCAGCGATCTGAGCGTTGGCGAGGATGGCCTGGATCTCGGCGATACGAGCGGCGTTCTGGGCCTGCTTGTCCTTGGCGGCATCGTACTCGGAGTTCTCCGAAAGGTCGCCGAACGCGCGGGCTTCCTTGATGTCCTCGACGATCTCCTTGGCGTAATCGCCCTCACGCCAAGCGAGCTCCTCGACGAGCTTCTGGCGGCCCTCAGCGGTCAGTACGATCTGGCTTGCGTCCATACGGATATCTCCCCAACTCTGATGTAACGATCAACTGTCAACAAAACGAAAAAGACCGGCTAGCCTGCGGGCAAGCCGGTCAGGTGCTCACCCCAAAGGGATGGGACTACTCTGCGTCCGCGTCGCTGTCCTCTGCCTTCTTTTGCTTGGCGGCAGCGAGCTTGGCCTCGAGCTCTGCGATCTCCTTGTCCTCCTTGGACTCCTCGACCACAACGTCCTCGGCCTGCTTGGTTTCGCCCTTATCATCGCCCTCCATACCTTCGCGGATATTCTTGACGGTAGAGCCGAGGGACTTACCGAGCTTCGGCAGGTTCTTGGGCCCAAAGATAATCAGGACAACGACGAGAATAATGATGAGCTCAGGAGCCCTCAGTCCAAACATGTAGACCTCCACAATACAGCGAGACAAGCTCGAATGAGTATACCGCGGGTATCGCGGTATCACAACAATAGCTAAAAAAAGGGACCGCAAGAAGCGGTCCCTCCTCGTGCTCTGGTCGGGTTGACTGGATTTGAACCAGCGACCCCTGCGTCCCGAACGCAGTGCTCTACCAAACTGAGCCACAACCCGTTAGCTCGACTATAATAACAAAGATCTCCGTCGTGTGCCAGAGAAATTTTTACTTCTTTGGCGCTTCAATGCGAACCGTGTTGGGAATGAACTCCGTCGCGCAGGCCCACCAGCCGTTTTGTTGAGCGTCTGCCGCAAGATTGACTGCCGTGGCGGCGGTATCGCAGAGAGCAAACGAACAGGCACCCGAACCGCACACGTCTGCGGCAATAGTACCGTCCTGTGAATGAAGCCAGTCGAGCACCGTTTGAATCCGCGGCTCCATCTGCGCGGAAATGACACCCAGGTTGTTATGGACGAGCGCGTAGGCCGCCTCTGCGTCTCCCGAGCGAAGAGCGGATGCAATCGCTCCGGGCTTGTCCGCAGGCGCTGGGGTCTCGTCAAAACGTCGATAGGCTTCAATGGTTGAAACGCTTGCCTCGCGCGGCTTAACCAGTACGACGGGCGTCGTGGGCAGCGCAGGGTACTCAGTTGCCAGCACGTCTCCCCCACCCACGTAGAACGCAGGGCTCGCGTGCAAAAAGAACGGGACGTCGGCGCCAATGCCGCGCGCGATGTTGTCCAGCGCGGGATCGGCACGGTCGATGCCCCAACGCTCCGCCAAGGCGACAATGACCGCCGCGGCATCCGTCGAAGGACCGCCCAGGCCGGCACACAACGGGATGCTCTTCTCGATCGTGATGCAGACATTGGCTTCGCGACCATAATGCTCGGCCATAGCAGCGGCCGCACGATACGCCGTATTCTTTTGCATAGGAAAGTCGGATGCCGGAATCGTCTGGACGGTCAGCGCCTGTGCCGGCGTGACCGTCACGGTATCGGCAAGACCGACGGCTGCCATCAGGGAATCGACCTTATGGTAGCCGCGGTCGTCGCGCGCGGTATGAACCCCCAGATAGAGGTTGATCTTTGCCGGCGCGGAAAGGGTCAGGGACCAATCGGTCACCGCTAGTGCTCCTCGAGCTGATTGCCGAGCGGGGTAAAAATGTGCTCGCCGCTCTCGGGGTCGAACAGCTCGACCTGGCCGGTGAGAACATCAATATATTGGTAGGACTGACGCGACTTGCGGCCACGGCGCTCGTCGACCTCGACGATAAAGACTGCCGGATGGACGCTCTTGATGGTGCCCATGCGCTCGACGACGCGGGTGCGGCCCATGTTGGCCTTCACTTTAACGCGATCGCCCACCATATCGGTCAGCTTCTCGTGGATGTCGTCGACGTGATTGACTTCCATCTCTTCCATGAACAGGGCCTCCAGAAGGTGCAATTCAAAAAGGGGATAATACCCCTAAGATAGACAAAACTCTAATACTGTAGCACCCTGCTGCCGTCATACGCAAGTAGTTAAATAAGCCCCGTCCCAAATTCGTACCAGACGACAACCTCACATGACTAGTTCACGTCAGCGAACGGCCACCATTCGAGCCAAGGTGTCGCGAAAGAGGAGCGACGCGTACTTTTGTACGCGAGCGACGGTTTGAGCGACAGATTGGCCGAATGGTGGCCGTGCAGCGTCGAGTAGTTACGCGGTTTGGTAATACCGCGTAACCTAAAAGTTGTCGGTATCGAGGACTATGGTGAATGGACCGTCGTTGACGAGGTCGACCTTCATATTGGCGCCGAAGATGCCATGCGCTACGTGCTCGACGTCCTCGCGCACAAGCGTCAGGAAGTACTCGTAGAGCTCGTTGGCGACATCGGGGGCGCCGGCATCCGTAAACGATGGACGGCGGCCGTGACGGCAATCGGCGAACAGCGTGAACTGCGACACCACGAGAACCTCGCCGTCGACATCGGCAAGTGCCAGGTTGGTCTTGCCGTTGTCGTCCTCGTTAATGCGCAAGCCCCGGAGCTTGCCCCACAGCTTATCGGCCTCGGCGCACGTGTCGCCATGGCCCACGCCCAGCAGTACCAGGTAACCACGGCCAATCTTCCCCACGCACTCGCCGTCGACCGTCACACCGGCATTGAGCACGCGCTGCACCACCGCACGCACGGCCTACTCCTCGCCCGTCAGCTTGGCAGACAGGTGCTCGAGCGCATGGAAGCGATGGCTAATGGCGTTCTTCTCGTCCGCCGTCAGTTCGGCCATGGTCTTGCCCGGCGTATCGACCGGCAAGAACAGCGGATCGTAGCCAAAGCCATGGTCACCGCGGCCCTCATGCGCGATAACGCCTTCGCAGGCGCCCTCGCCATAGGTGACCAGGCCGTCTGTATCGATAAGCGCGACAACGCTCATAAAGCGTGCAGTGCGGTCCTCGTCGGCCACACCCTCCAGATTCACGAGCAGCTTGGCATTGTTAGCGGCATCGTCACCGTGCACGCCCGCGTAGCGCGCGCTATACACACCCGGATCGCCATCCAAGGCATCGACAACCAGGCCCGAATCGTCGGCGATGGCCATAAGCCCCGTCTCCTCTACCGCGGCCTGCGCCTTGATGATGGCGTTATCCAAAAACGTCGTGCCGTTTTCCTCGGGGTCCTCAAAATCGCCCAGCTGGCCGAGCGCCACAAAGCGAACCTCGGGCATAACCTTGCCCAAAATGGCCTCGATCTCGGTGAGCTTATGGGCGTTGCCCGTTGCCACGACGATGGTCGCCGCCGGGTCAAGGGTGTCGATGTCAATCTTCTCAAGTGCCATGAGTGGTCTCCTTGTCTCTATAGCAATGCCGTGTTGAGGACGACGAGGCCTCGGCCTCTCCCCCTCTTAATCAGCGGCAGTCTTATACTTCGACGTTTTCCCAGATAAAACCTGCCAAAATAAACCTGTCCCTTTTTGGCAGGTTAGGCGAGGGCTTGGCGCTGGAGCTCGATGAGCTCGGCAATGCCCTTGTCGCCCAAATCGAGCAGGGCATTGAGGCGCTTGCGGTCGAAGGGCGCCTGCTCGCCAGTGCCCTGGAGCTCGATCATCTCACCGGTATCGGTGGCGACAAGGTTCATGTCGACCTCGGCATGACTGTCCTCGGAATAATCCAGGTCGAGCAGGGTGTTGCCGTCGACAACGCCCATGGAAATCGCGGCGACCTGACCCGTGAGCGGGATGCGCTCGAGCTTACCCGCCTCGACCCACATGGCAAGGGCGTCGTGCAGTGCCACCCAGGCGCCGGTAATGCTCGCCGTTCGCGTGCCGCCGTCTGCCTGAATCACGTCGCAGTCGACGATGACGGTGCACTCTCCGAGCGCCTTCATGTTGACGACGGTGCGCAGGCTACGGCCGATCAGACGCTCAATCTCCATGGAGCGACCCTTGCGGTTGGCGTGCTCGCGCTTGCAGCGCTTGCCGGTCGATGCCGGCAGCATGGCGTATTCCGCGGTTACCCAACCGGCCTTGGCGCCCTTGCGCCAGCCCGGCACGCCCTCCTCGATGGTGGCAGCGCACAGCACGCGCGTATCGCCAAACTCCGCCAGGCACGAACCGTGGGCGTGCTTCATGACGCCACGGGTGAGCTTAACGGGGCGCAGCTCATAGGCGGCGCGGCCATTGGCGCGATTGACCTGCATATACTCCATAGAAAAATCCTTTCGGCAAAAGATGTGGCGACGGCTTTGGCGGCTGCCTTACATCTATTTCAGCTCATCGATATCGATATGCTCAATGCTCTTGAGCGGCTGGCCAAAGATAAAACTGCCCGCCACCGCAAACTCGGCAATGTTATCGGCCGTCGTCGCAAAACGATGCTGCGGCTCGGCTGCGTCGCCCGCCAGCTGCTCGCGGCGCATGAGAATATCGGTCAGCTCGCGCGTGGTCTCCTCGGCGGAGCTCACCACGCGCACCCCAGACCCCAACGCATGGCGAATGGGCCCCGCGAGCAGCGGAAAATGCGTGCAGCCGAGCACCACGGTATCGATGCCGTGGTCGCGCAGCGGTTCAACCGTGGCGCCGACCAGCGCGCGTACGGCAGGCGTATCGAAGATGTCCTCGTTCTCGAGCCACTGCTCTTGCAGATGCGCGCCCGAGGCGAGCTCGTGCTCAACGACCTCGACAAAGCTCGAGGCAGGGCAGCCGTATACGTCGACGCCGGCATCCAGATCCTGAATGGCACGCGTGTAGGCGCCTGAGCGAATGGTGAGGTTGGTCGCGAGCACGCCCACCCGGCGCGTGCGGGTGCTGTTGATTGCCGCGCGTGCGCCTGGTGCAATCACACCGATGACGGGAACGTCGAGCACCTGCTGGGCCAAACGCAAAGCCGCTGCAGTCGCCGTGTTGCAGGCGATGACCATGATCTTGACGTCGTGCTTCGACAGCCAACGGCCCGCCTGCAGTGCAAACGATCGCACCTCATCCTCGGTGCGCGTGCCATAGGGGCAGCGCTTGGTGTCGCCAAAGTAGTAGACGGACTCGTGCGGCAGCGCCGTCGCAATCGCGCGCGCAACCGTCAGACCGCCCAAACCAGAATCGAACACGCCAATCGGGCGCGTGTCGCCTGCCGGATTCTCGATATCGGACATGACCTCACCAGATTCTCTCTCGAAAAGATATGGCTCAGCGCGATAGAACCGCACTACGAACGGGCCGCGACCAGCAGCTCGGCCGTTGCCGCCCAGCCGTCGACAATCTTGCCGCGCGTGACGTAGGCGTTATCGCGAGTATCCAGGAACTCGGGCGCGCCGGCGCTGGTCAGGCCGTTCTCGACCAAACAGAACGTGCCCACGTGGTCGGCCATGTAGAAGTCGGACTCGGAGTCGCCGAGCGCCAGCGTCTCCTCGCGCTCGATACCCAGATGC
The DNA here is from genome assembly GCF_901212495.1 of Collinsella aerofaciens. Lineage (GTDB taxonomy): Bacteria > Actinomycetota > Coriobacteriia > Coriobacteriales > Coriobacteriaceae > Collinsella > Collinsella aerofaciens_H. The sequence continues at coordinate 26,080 of NZ_CAAKNY010000079.1, forward strand.
TCGCAGAAGCGCGCAATGGCAACGCCCTTGTTGAGGCCGGCGGGATTGATGTTAAACGCGCGGCCATCCTCGACGCGTTCGAGCTCGAGCGTCGTCGGCTTGGACAGATGCGTCAGGTGACCGTTGCAGGCCCAGACCAGGCCGCAGCCGGACTCGTCAAGAATGGCCTGGACCTCGTCGTCGGGCACATCGCCGCGCATGCCGACGGTGACCTCGCGGTACTTGTAGCCAGTCGACATGTCGTTGTGGTACTCGATCTTATGCGGCCAGCGGGCAAGGATCTTCTCGCACACGCCGGTCTGCTCGATCACCTGATGCGGCGTGAGGCCGCAGGCGGGGTCGTAGGGCATATCGCCGGTCAGATACTCCCAATCGTTAGCCTTGAGATCGTACATGACCAGACCACCCATCTCGCCGATGTAGGAGTTGAGGCCAAGCACGCGCGCATCCTCGTGGATCATGGTGCGGTTGCGGCCCGAGGTGGGGACCACCTGGATGCCGGCGCGGGCAAGTGCCACGACAGCCTCGACGAGCTTGGTCGAGGGGTTGCCGTCGTTGTCGCGCAGCACGCACGAGCCGGGCGCGAGCATGGTGGCGTCCAGGTCGGTAAAGACGTACTTAACCTTGGCAAGACGCTCGCGCATCTCGCCCGAAAGCTCAGCGACGGTCGGCAGGGTATTGTGGGACATGGTCACTCCATTACGTAGAAGGGGCTTCTGGTCTTAGGCGGCGCGCCTCGCTTGAGGGGAAACGCGCTTGCAACGGCAGCGCACTCAGGACGCCGCCCTCATCGCAGTTCATTAGTCAAACTGGGTAACATCGATTAAACGATTGGCAAGCGAAAGATCGCTCTCGATGGGTACGAACTCATCACCCACGTGCATGAGCTCCTCGTCGCCCTTTGCCAACAGCAAGACGATGGTGGGCGCATCGGGGCTGACGTATTCCTCGCGCGCCGCCTTGAACGCCGCGTGCACAGCAGCCTCGCGATCGAGGATAATCTTGTTCGGGGTATCGTCGGGAACATGCTCGGCAAGCTCGCGACAGACCTTCATCGGGTCCTCGTGAGCCGGATCCTCGTTGGTAAAGACCAGCAGATCAGAATATGGTGCGGCCTCGCGCGGAAGCTGCTCACGGCGCTCCTGCGCCTTGCCTCCAGCGGCACCAAACAGCGCAATGACCGGGCTGGCGGGAAACGCTCGTTTGACCGACGAAAAGAGCGAGCGGAACGAGAGTTGGTTGTGAGCGTAGTCAACAACGCAAATCACGCGGCCATCCTTCGACTCCACGACCTCCATGCGGCCCGGCACACGCAGCTTGGAGAGGCCCTTCTTGATGGCATCGATACCGATGCCGATCTCGCGCGCGGCGGCGATAGCGACCAGCGCGTTCTCAACGTTGAAGTCTCCCGCGATACCCAGCAGGACCTTCTCCCCCGCCTCGGGCTTGTCGGCTCTCATGCCATGCAGATTAAACTCGATGTTAAAGCCGACCATGCGGACATCGCTTGCCCACAGGCTCGCCTCGGGATGCTCGACGCCAACGGTCACCAAGTTCTCGGCCGTCGACGCGGCCTCCAGTACGCGTTCGACTTCATCGGTGCCCAGATTTACCACGGCGGTCTTAGCCTGATCAAAGATCCTGAGCTTGCTCTCAAAATAATCCTCGAAGGTCGGGTGCTCGATCGGCGAGATGTGGTCACGCCCGATGTTGAGGAAACACGCCACGTCAAACGGCAGGTTCTCGACGCGCTGGTACTTGAGCGCCTGGCTCGAGACCTCCATGACCATGGACTGGCGACCAGACGCGCGGCAGTTGGCGATATGGCGCCAGACCTCCGGGGCCTCGGGCGTGGTGTTGGTGCTCTCGTAGCACTCGATACCATCGTCGGTACTCACCGAGCCGATCATGCCACAGGACTCGCCCGCCGCCTTGATGATGGACTGGAGCATAAAAGCGGCCGTGGTCTTTCCCTTGGTACCGGTGATGCCCACGATCTTAACGTCATGGTCGGGACGGTCGTAGACCTCCGGCGGCAGCAGGGCCATGGCCGTGCGCACGCTGGCCACGACCAGCATCGCAGCACCACTCTCCTGCGCCAGCGGTTCCAGAGACTCAACCAGCGACTCCTCGCACACAAATGCGACGGCGCCCGCATCGAGCGCCATGCTCAAAAACGCGGGCTTAAAGGCAGCGCCCTTGCAAAAGAACACGTCACCCGCCGAAACCGCGCGCGAATCAAATGAACAGCCGGTCACGGCACGCTCGTCAACCTGCTCCGAAGCACGCAGCTCGCCGCACACATCGAGCAGCTTGGCAAGCGTATCGACCGTGGTCACGGCCGCGGAATCCGAATGGTGCATCTTTCACCTTTCTCAGCCATTTGGCAGGGACGGTTTTCATAGTAACTGAAACGTGCTCGCGCAAAAACGGCTCCCGGAGGAGCCGTTACGCGCAGGCATTCGTAAGCCGAGACTAGGCAGCCTGAACAGAAGGCTGGTCCTCGTCGATAAAGAAGCGCTTGTACCACACCAGGAACACGAGCGGTGTATAGATCTTGCGCTGGAAATCGCCCTTGCCTGCAAAGTGCAGGTCGAGCAGGTGCATGAGCTCGTCGGTATCGAAGAACTCGCTTGCCCACGGCGCGGTGAAGTACGTCTTGACATAGTCGTACCACTTTTGCTCGCGCAGCCAGTAGACAATCGGCACCGGGAAGCCCACCTTGGGACGAGTGGCCCACTCATCGGGCAGCGACTTGTTGGCAGCGTGGCGGAGTACCTGCTTGTTGCCGTTCTCGTTGATGCGGTAGCGGTCGGGAATGTGCTCGGCGAACTCCATGACCTTGCGATCCAGGAAGGGCACGCGCAGCTCCAGCGAGTGCGCCATGCACATCTTGTCAGCCTTGAGCAGAATGTCGCCCGGGAGCCACATGTTCATGTCCAGGTACTGCTTCTTGACCAGCTCGGGCTGGCCCTTCACGCGCGCGTAGATGGGTGCAGCGAGCTCGAAGGCGCCGTCGCCGGTGTTGTACGCGGGCTTGAGTACGCCGTCGACCTCGCGCTCAGGCCATACCAAAGCCTGGCCCAGGAACGACTTCTCGGGGATCTCGGCACCCTTGACCAGAAAGTTATGGCCCTTGAAGTACGGCATATGCAGCGCCAGGTTACCGAGCGCGCGGCGAATGGGCAACGGCACCATCTTTTTGTACTTGCGCACCGGAACCGTGTCCTCGTAGTAGGCGTAGCCGCCAAAGAGCTCGTCGGCGCCTTCGCCCGAAAGCACGACGGTGACGTCTTTGCGCGCCATCTCAGCCAAGAACCACAGCGGCACAGACGACAGGTTGGACTGCGGCTCGTCCATGTGATACTGAATGTCCTCGAGTGCGCCAAAGAACTCGTCGGCGGTGATCATCTTGCGGACATTCTCGACGCCGAGCTTATCGGAAAGCTCCTTGGCGTAGTTGGTCTCGTTGAAATTCTTGTAATCGAAGCCCACCGAGAAGGTCTTGTCGGGCATGAGACAAGCGGCAATATAGCTGGAGTCGACGCCGCCGGAGAGGAAGGAAGCGACCTTAACATCAGCGATGCGGTGGGCCTCGACGCTCTCGTGCACAACCTCATCCAGCTCGTCGACGTACTCCTCGAACGGCTTCTCGACGGCAGAGTAGTCGCAATCCCAATAGCGCTCGATGTTCATCTTGCCGGTCGGGATGTCGACGGTAAAGTAATGCGCCGGCGGCAGCTTGTAGACACCCTCGAAGAAGGTCTCCTCGGTTGCCGAATACTGCAGCGTCATGTACGGACGCAGGGCCTTTTTGTTGACCGCCTTGTGGAAGTGCGGGTAGTCCAGGAAGCTCTTGATCTCGGAACCAAAGAGCACACCCGGCGCACCGTCGCCCGCATCGGCCATGGGATAGTAGTAGAGCGGCTTGATGCCAAAGATATCGCGGGCGCCAAAGAGCTTGTTCTTCTTCTTGTCCCAGATGACGAAGGCGTACATACCGCGCAAGCGATCGAGTACGGCCTCGCCCCACTCTTCGTAGCCGTGCAGGAGGCTCTCGGTGTCGGCGCCGCAGTGGAAGTTATAGCCCTTGGCCTCGAGCTCGGAGCGAAGCTCCTGGAAGTTGTAGATCTCGCCGTTGAAGACGATGACGACGCTGCCGTCCTCGTTGGCCATGGGCTGAGCGCCAGCCTCGGTCAGGTCGAGGATCGACAGGCGGCGGAAGCCCAAGGCAACGCGGCCATCGATAAACTGACCGCCCATGTCGGGACCGCGATGGACGATGCGGTCCATCATCTTGGTGAGCACCTCGGATTGGTTATCCGTCCCACCGACAAAACCGACAAAACCGCACATATACTATCCCCTCTGCTGTTGCTGGGTATCAAATCGAATCAGTAGCTTTTGAGTATACCCGAGGGTGTAAAGAGGGACGGAATGTTCAGGCAATCTCAACTGAATCAGCTCCGCGCCGACACGCACCGGTTACCTTTAATGGATATGAGGTGAATGGGGCGATTGTTTTGCTATACTCTCTCCGCACGGGCGATTGGCGCAACGGTTAGCGCAGGTGCTTTACACGCACAAGGCTGGGGGTTCGAATCCCTCATCGCCCACCACTTGTTTTGATAGGCTCCCAGCGATGGGAGCCTTTCTTGTTAGGGCCCAGTGCATGGGATTCGAACCCGCAAGGGTGCGGAGCTGAGAAAACGCGCAAGCGTTTTCCAGCGCAGCACGCGAGGAGCGAAGCGACGAAGCGGAAGCGGGCGGCGAAGCCGCACGCGACATCCCTCATCGCCCACCACCGAATTGGAAACGGTCCTCGAAAGGGGGCCGTTTTTGTATGGGCCCATTTCGTGGGATTCGAACCCGCAAGGGTGCGGAGCTGAGGAAACGCGAAGCGTTTTCCAGCGCAGCACGCGAGGAGCGGAGCGACGAAGCGGGGCGCGGGCGGCGCCAGCCGCCCGCGGACATCCCTCATCGCCCACCACTGATTTGACAGGCTCCCAGCTATGGGGGCCTTTCGTTTTTGGGCCCATCACAGAGGGATTCGCACCCATCAGCACGTCTGTCACAAAGGTCGTGGCCAAAAAATGGCAAAAATGAGTACTGCTACTTTGCTTGCAACATATAAAAAGATAGTATTTGCTTAAGTTACGCAACATATGTCCATTATAAGGACTCACAGTTGGATCAAAAGCGTGCATTTATCGCGCATTTTGTCTTGCTATCTGGCCTTATTAGTCCAAAATTGCTGCTACCAAATCGGTAGCAGTACTCATATTTGATGTTTTTTGACCAGCAGGTATCCCCGCCTTAGCAAATCGATAGCAAAACGGGCTCCAGACCGCTGAATCGTACCGCTATGGCACGTCCGCAGTCCGGAACCCGGTCCAAATTGAGTTATTGCGCTGTGTTAGGCCAAAACGTCCGACAAAATCTCGATCAGCCTGTCCACGTCAGCTTCCTCGCAGACAAGCGGCGGCAGGAAGCGCAGCGTATGAGCACCCGTAGCGTTAATCACGGCACCGGCCTCCAACGCTCGGGCAACAATATCATGCGCATCGCCCGCAGCGTCATCCAGATCGCAGCCGAGCATCAAGCCGCGACCGCGTACCTCGACCACATGCGGCAGTTTGGTGAGCTTTGCCTCCATATAAGCACCCACCTTGGCAGCATGCTCGCCATAATCACCGCGCACGAGCGCGGAGAGCGTCGCGGCGCACGCCGCAACAGCCAAGCAGCTACCGCCAAAGGTCGAGCCGTGGTCACCCGGCTTAAACACGTCGGCGATCTCTTTCTTTGCCACCACGGCGCCCATGGGCACGCCATCGGCAATGCCCTTGGCAAGGCTCATAATGTCGGGCTCCACGCCATAGGTCTGGAATGCAAACGGCTTGCCGGAGCGGAAGATGCCACACTGGACCTCGTCGGCAATAAGAACGGCGCCCACCTCGTGTGCCAAGTCGCGCGCCGCCGCCATAAACTCCTCGGTCATGGGGTGCACACCGCTCTCGCCCTGAATCGGCTCGAGTATGACGGCGCAGACCTCGCTTCCCAGCCGCTTAAAGATCGAGCGCAGTTCGTCGATATCGTTGGGTGTGCAGGCCACAAAGCCACCCGGCAGCGGACGGAAACTGTCCTGCAGCCAATCCTGCATGGTGGCGGCAATGGTCTCGAGTGTACGGCCGTGGAAGCCACCGCGCATGCATACGATGGTGTTGCCGCCGTTACCAGCACGCTTGGCGTACAGACGCGCGAGCTTCATCGATCCCTCGTTGGCTTCGGCACCAGAATTGGCAAAGAACGTCTCCCACACCTGCTCGTCCGCAGCCGGGGCACCGAGCGCAGCGGCCGTGGTCTCATCGCCGGCGGCAATGGCATCGGCCAGAACGCACGCACCATCTACGTCGTCGTTGGCGAGCTTGGACAGCAGCGCCGCGACCTGTCCACGCTGCTCGATGTAGAAGTAATTGGAGACATGCATGAGCTTTTTGGTCTGTGCCTCGAGCGCCGAGAGCACTGCAGGGTTGCCGTGGCCTAGGCTGCATACGCCGATACCGGCTAGAAAGTCGAGGTACTCGCGGCCATCGTCGTCGGTGAGCTTCATGCCGTGGCCTTCGACAAACTCTACCGGAGAGCGACCAAAGGTATGCATAACGTAATGGGATTCGAGCGATTGTTGAGTTGCAAGTGACATGGGATGCCTTTCGTTGGGCGCCGTACGGCGCAGGGCTATGGGTGCAGGGACGCGACGACCGCGGGTCAGCTAGACCGTCTGGAGCTTCTCGACCTCGTCGAGGTTCTCGGTCAGGCGCGCCGCAAACGTCGAAAGCGGGTGCGGATGCGTATCGAACTCGTAGGCCGTCTCGGTGGAGTGGATCACGGTACCGACGCCAGCATCGGTCAGCAGCTCCAGCAGCAGCGAGTGCGGCGTCGTGCCGTTGATGATGTGGGCTCGGAACACGCCAGCGGTAAGCGCATCGACGGCGGCGCGCAGCTTGGGAATCATGCCCTTGTCGACCTCGCCGCCGTAGAGCATCTCATTGACCTCGTCGAGCGTCAGGTTGGAGATAAGCGAATCCTTGTCGCTAAAGTCCTTGTACAGACCGTCGACGTCGGTCAAGAAGATCACCTTGTGCGCATGAAGCGCCGCCGCAACGGCGCCGGCGGCGGTGTCGGCGTTGATGTTGAAGAAACCGCCGTCCTCCCCCGCCGCGACGGTAGCGATAACGGGGATGTACTCGCTGTCGAGCAAACGCTCGATATAGTCGGTGTTGACGTGCGTGACCTTGCCTACGCGGCCGAGCTCTGGGTCGAGTGGCTCGGCGATAAGGGTACCGGCGTCGCTGCCGGACACGCCCACGGCCAGGTTGCCGTGGTGGTTGAGCGCCGCGACCAGCTCCTGATTGACCTTGCCGCCCAGTACCTCGCGCACGATATCCATGGTGGCAGGCGTAGTCACGCGCTGGCCGTTCTTAAACTCGACGGGGATGTCGTAGTGGCTGAGCGCCTCGTTGATGGCCTTGCCGCCACCGTGCACGATAACAGGGCGCATGCCGATAATCTTGAGCAGGACGATGTCGCTCATCACGTCACGACGTAGCTGCTCGTCGACCATGGCGGCACCGCCGTACTTGATAACGACCGTCTTACCGGTCAGGTTCTTAATCCACGGCAGCGCCTCGAACAGCAGCTGCGCGGTAACTTCGTTGGATTCGCTCGAGCGACAATCGCGTGCGAACTTCATAGTCTGCCTCGTCTTTCGTGTAGCTATCGCGCCGTACCTCGTTGCCCGCGATTGCAGCGGGACGAGCGGCACATCGGGAGTCTAGGAACGGTAGTCGCCGTTAATGGAGATGTACTCGTGCGTGAGGTCGCAAGTCCACACGGTGGTCGCCGCGTCCCCTGCGCCCAGGTCTGCCGAGATCACAATCTCGGGCGCCTCAAAGCGACGCAGCGCCTCGTCCTCGTCAAAGGGAACGGTCAGGCCATCACGGCAGACGGGCATGCCCATCATGTCGATGGACACATCTTCTTGGTTGAACTGCACGCCGCACTTGCCGAGCGCCATGGCAACGCGGCCCCAGTTGCAGTCGTGGCCGGCGATGCAGGTCTTGACGAGCGGCGAGTTGGCGACAGCACGAGCGGCGATATCGGCCTCCTCGTCGTTCACGGCGCCGGTGACGTTAACCGTCACGAGCTTGGATGCGCCCTCGCCATCTGCGGCGATGTTGCGCGCCAGGCTCTCGCACACCTCATGCACGGCAAAGGCCAGCTCGTCGAAGGCGTCAGAGCCCTCGACAATAGGCTCGGCATCTGCGGCAGCGCCGGAAGCAAGCATGATGCAGGTGTCGTTGGTCGAAGTATCGGAGTCGACCGTTACCTTATTAAAGGTCTGCTTGACGGTTGAGAGCAACAGGGCGTGGAGCGCCGCCGGCTCAACGGGGGCATCGGTGGTGATGACCGCGATCATGGTTGCCATGTTGGGCATGATCATGCCCGAGCCCTTGCACATACCGCCCACCGTATAGGCATTGCCTGCGTGCCCCGCGGCCTCGCTGCGGTAACACACGGCATACTCCTTGGAGTGCGTGTCGGTCGTCATGATAGCGCGGGCGGCATCGGCGCCACCGTGGGCGGAGAGCGCTTCGTAGGCGGCAGGAACGGCAGTCTCAAACGTGTCGATCGGCAGAATCTGACCAATTACGCCCGTGGAGGCGACCAGAATCTGCTGGGGCTCGCAGCCGATGACCTGCGAGGCGATGTTGCAGGTCTCTCGCGCGCAGGCAAGACCGGTCTCCCCCGTGGCGGCGTTGGCATTGCCAGAATTGACCGAAACGCCGGCAATGACGCCGTAGCCCTTGTCGGCGCCGCCCAGGTTGGCGCGGCTCACCTGCACGGGCGCCGCACAAAATCGGTTAGTCGTAAACACGCCGGCCCCGGGACAGGGCTTATCGGGCACGACGAGTGCGTAATCCAGGCGCTCGGGATTCTTGCGGAATCCGGCATGGATGCCCGCCGCCTTAAAGCCGGCTGCCGCCGTTACGCCGCCCTCTACGGCATGAATCTTGATATCGAACTGCTCTGCATTCATCGTCTTTATGACTCCTTATGTCAAACAGAAAATGGGCATCGGTTGGTGCGCCCTGCCAGCCACAATCATGAGACCAGCTTAAGAGTGGCGCCCCACCCGATGCCCGACTACCAAATCGTTAACAATCGAATGTGCTACACCGGGCACGCCACTGTGGGCAAGCCTCGTCGCTCGTCAAAACCAAAGACGATGTTGGCGCACTGGACCGCCTGGCCTGCTGCACCCTTGCACAGATTGTCGATGGCGCCCGTAGCCACCAGAACGCCCGCGCGCTTGTTGAGCGCGAGGCCGATCTGGGCGGCGTTGGTGCCGACGACCGAAGCCGTCTTGGGCTGCTGGCCGGCATCGAGTACGCGCACGAAGGTGCGACCGGCGTAGAACTGCTGGTAATGGTCGACAACATCCTCGAGGGTCAAGGTATCGATAGCCGTCGCCGTAAGCGGCATCGTCACCGTAGAGAGCAGACCGCGCTTGAGCGGTGCCAGGTGCGGGGTAAAGACGACACGATCGGTTAGGCCCAAGATCTGCTCGATTTCGGGCGTGTGACGATGCTTGCCCACGCCATAGGCCTCCAGGTTTTCGTCCGCGCTGCAAAAATGCGTACGGGCGTTGCAGGACTTACCGGCACCCGTTACACCGCTGATAGCGTCAACGATCACGGGGCCGCTCTGGGCAACCCAGCCGGCGCGTACGGCAGGTGCGGCGGCAAGGCTCGTTGCGGTGGGATAGCAACCGGCGCAGGCGACCAGTACGGGCTTGCCATCGGCGTGGTCGGATGCAGCGGTCTCCAAATCCTGGCAGAACAGCTCGGGCAGGCCGAAAGCGCGGGTCTTGAGCAGCTCGGGGCTCGTGTGCTCGGCGGCATACCAAGCCTCAAAGGTAGCCGGATCGCTCAGGCGATAGTCGGCCGAGAGGTCAATGCAGGAGACGCCCGCGGCAAGCAGGGCGGGCACCTGTGCCATGGCGGCCGTGTGCGGCACGGCCAAAAAGACCGCGTCGCAGTTCTTGAGCTCGGGGGCATCATGCGTCGTGAAGACAAGGTCGCTTACGCCGGTGAAGCTCGGGTACACCGCAGACAACGGCTGGCCGGCATCGGCATTGGACGTAATGGCAGCAAGTTCAAACTCGGGATGACCGAGGACGAGGCGAATAAGCTCGGCGCCGGCATATCCAGCCGCACCGACGATTCCAACCTTTAAAGACATATCAGACTCCTTGTCTGCAGTTATGCACCAATGCGCATCCCGCAGCCGTCGTTATGAAGTGGGTTGAAACTTTAGCACCAAAAGATGCATATATACGCAAATCTTTTGTATATTCATGCATTGAAACAGTCCCGACACATTCACTCGAAGGAATTGACAAATAAATGCGGGCCCCATATTGCCCAGTGCGCCTTACGGTGACGTTGCAATGTGGGGCCCGCTACATGCGGGAATTTGAATTGTCGAAGCTTGCTGAGAGACTCGTTTAGAGCTCGACCGGCACCCATTCGTCATGGTTGCAGATAAAGGCCTCGGGTTCCTCCACGCTAAAGAAGACGAGCGTGGGATCGCCTGCGCCCTCGTAGTGCTCGCCTAGGCGCTCCAGGTGCTTCCAGCCTGCCTTGCGCATATCGGGAGCGGCCTGGTCATCCAGACCCGCATACCCGCGCAAGATGAGCCAGCCATGGCCCGGCCACCAACTCGTGGCCTCAAAGCGTTGATTTTGCAGCAGCTCTTGCCACACGTCTTTGGTGCGCGCCGTTACAAACCACAGCTTGCCGTCCTGGATCTGCGCAAACGAAAACGGACGCACATGCGGCTGTCCGTCAACGCTCGTCGCCAAATACCATGCCGGCACCGACGTCAGATACTCCAACACCGTATTCAATCCGTCCATGTGTCCTCCTGACGCTCGCAATTTTGAGATGATTTTTCTGGGACGGGGATTAAATAATCATTCGGCACCCAATGATTATTTAATCCCCGTCCCAGAAAAAATCATCCCATGTGCCCAAGGTAGCTAAAATAGCCCCGTCCCAAATTAACTGCCCCGGAATACTGATTGGTGAGCGTTAAAGCTCCAGGCGCTCCTCGCTACCGTCGATATCACAGAAGCGGGCGGCGATATTGCGCACCGAGAAAAACGCAAGGCGGCCGTCGTTGGCGCCCTCGTGGTCTTCGCCGATGCCCACCATGTGCTTAAAGCCGGCTTGGCGCACCCGGTCGCTCACGACCGCGTCGTCCTCGAACGCGGCCTCGCCGGTCAGCACAATCCAACACTCCCCCGGCTTCCAACCCGAAACCTCAAACTTGGGGTTCGCGCTGAGCTCGGCCCACACGTCCTTATCGCGCGAGGTGCAAAACCACAGTTTGCCATCATCGACCATGGCAAACGAGAACGGCCTCACGCGCGGCTGATGTCCGTCCGCCACGTCAATCGTGGCGAGATACCACGCCGGAATACGCCTAAGATACGAACAGGCGCGCTCGAGCTGCGCAGTGCGGTCGTTGTCGGTCATTGGGGCCCCTTTCCTGCGCTCGAATCGCGCCTAAACAAGTTGAAGATTGATGGCGATGATGCAGACGAGCAGCAACGCCGTAACCATCGCCGCCAACGCATCGCCGCGGCCAAATGCAAGCGCATGCAGACGTGTGCGGCCCCGCTCGCCATGATAGCAACGGGCATCCATGGCGGCAGACAACGTCTCGGCATGACGAAACACGCCCGTAAACAGCGGAATCGCCACACTGCCGAGCATACGCACGCCGCCGCGCGGGCCTCCCGTCACGCGCGCACCGCGGCTTGCTTGCGCATCGGCCGTCTGCTTCATCTCGGTGGCAAACTGCGGCATAAAGCGCAGCGCGATACCCATGATCATGCCGAGCTCGTGCGCAGGAAGTCCCACACGCGCAAACGGCGCGAGCAGGCGCTCAAAGCCCGCGGTGAGGTCGAGCGTCGGTGTGGTGAGCGTGATAGCGCTCATACCGGCCATCATCAAGGTCAGACGGCACGCCATAAAGGCGGCGGAATGCAGCGAACCCTCGCTTATCTGCAAAAAGCCGAGCTGCCACAGAATGCGCCCGCCCTGGTCGGAAAACAGGTTGAGCACCGCGACCACCGCGACGATCGCCAGCAGCGGCGCCATCGATGACAGGACGCGACGAGCCGGCACCCGGGACACGGCATAGATCAGGACAACGAAGATTGCGACCGGGACCAGTCCGCGGAAGCTGCTGACCGTGAGCGCCGTGATCAGAAACACAAAGCCCAAGAGCAACTTGGTTCGCGGGTCCAAGCGGTGGATTGCACTATCGCCGGGATAGCAGCTGCCAAACGAAAACGCCTCCATTAGCAGCCCTCCTCTCGCGCGACCGTCTTGGGTGTAGCAATGTCCGCGACGTTAGAAGGACCGTCCGAGCGACCGATTAGCAGGTCCACCAACTCGTCTGCCAGCGACTCAACCGTATAGAGGCCGTCAAAGTGCAGCGGCACGCCTGCCTTCGCAAGTGCCAGCGCCATGCGCTGGGCAGTGGGAACACCCAAGCCGATCGACTTGAGCTCATCGGCATGCGCAAACACCTGCGCGGGGGCTCCCTCGGCAAACACCGTGCCTTCGTTCATTACGACGATACGGTCGCAGCAATTGGCAAGGTCATCCATACTGTGCGAAACCATGACAACGGTCAGGCCATCGCGGTGAAGCCGATCGATGAGCTCCAGGAAACCACTGCGCGCCGCCGGATCGAGTCCCGCTATGGGCTCATCGAGTACCAGGACCTCGGGCTCCATGGCAAGCACGCCAGCAAACGCCACGCGCCGCTGCTGCCCGCCCGAGAGCTCAAAGGGACTCTTGTCGCCCACCGTGGCCAAGTCGAGGCCCACGCGCGCGAGCGATGACTCAACGCGGCGGGCAACCTCGTCTTGCGACAGGCCAAGGTTGTGCGGACCAAATGCCACGTCCTGTGCCACGGTCTCGGCAAACAGCTGACGCTCTGGATACTGAAACACCACGCCGACCTTTGCCTTAACCGCGGCGGCATCTTTCTTGTTTACCAGGTCGAGCCCCAACGCGTAAACGGAACCCTCCTGGGGACGAATCAGGCCGTTGAGATGCTGAACCAGCGTCGACTTACCCGAACCGGTATGGCCCGCAAGGCCCAGGAACTCGCCACGACGCACCGTTAGCGACACATCGCGCAATGCCCAGGGGCTGCTAGGGTCGTTGCCCCAGAGGGCCTGTTTGTTCGATGCACTCTCGGCGGCCGAGCGCTTGTGCCAACGGCGACGCTCGCGGGCGCTCAGCGAATAGCTATACGAAAGGTGCGAAATCTCGATGACGGGCTCCAGCGCGTCTGCACCATCGATTGCAGAGGAGACGTTGTCGGGAATACGAGGATCGGATGCGAAAGGCCGCCCGGCGATGCCTGCCCTACTCCGCTCGGCATAAGCCTGCGCTATATCGGCGACCATATCCGCCTCGCGCACCTGTGCGCAAATGGGCACGCCCTTCGCGCGAAGCGCCCTGCCAAGACAGCACGATGGCGGCATATCCAGGTTCAGCCGCGCGAGTTCGTCCGCCCGCGTCAAGATCTCCTCGGGCGTACCGAGCATGGCAACGCGGCCCGCTTGGAAGACAGCAACGCGATCGGCCTCAGCGGCCTCTTCCATAAAATGTGTAATCATCACGATGGTCATGCCGCGTTCGTGCAGCGCGTGACAGGCCTCCATAAGGCCCTTGCGCCCGCGCGGATCGAGCATCGAAGACGCCTCGTCCAAAATGAGCACGCGCGGCTCCATGGCGAGCACGCCGGCAAGCGCCACGCGCTGCTTTTGTCCGCCCGAGAGAGCGTGGGTCTCGTGTCGCTCAAAGCCCACCAGACCCACGGCCTTCAGCGCCTCGCGCACGCGCTGTGCGATCTGGGCCGATTCAACCCCTAAGTTCTCGGGACCAAACGCAACATCGTCCTCGACAAGCGTCGCCACAAGCTGATCGTCGGGATTCTGGAACACCATGCCCGCAGTCGAGCGGATGTCGTAGACCAGCTCGGGATCGGACGCGTCCATGCCGTTGACGCACACCGTTCCCGTATCGGGCTGCAGCAGCGCGTTCAAATGCTTGGCAAACGTCGACTTGCCCGACCCGTTTCCGCCGAGGATGCAGAAAAACTCGCCATCCTCGATGTTCAGATCGATGCCATCGAGCGCCGGTGCCGCACCGTCATAGCTAAAGGAAACGCCCCGACACTCAATCATGCGCGGCCTTTGACCTGGTCCTTCTTGGGCGTAATGAGATTAGAGACCGCCTTGTACACCGCCAGCGTCAACACCGAGTTGAGCACGGTCTTGATAAGGTTGAACGGCAGCACGGCGGGAATCATGAGCGGCAAAATCACGTCGACCGAGCCATACCAGAACCAAACGCCAATGGTCAGATTCGCGACCATAGAAAGCGCCGTAGCGGCAATAACGCCCAGCGCCAGGCCAATCACGGCACCCTTGTAGGTGCGCATCTTCTGATAGACGATAGCCGCAGGCAGGATATAGCCCAGCGTGGCAACTAAATTCATAAGCGCACCGACCCAATCGCCCGTGGTAAGCGCATGGATAACGATCGCCATAGCGGCAACAGCGGTGCCGGCGCCAGGGCCATACGCAAATCCACACACCATCGCCGGCACCAGCGACGGGTCATACGTCAAAAACGGCGCCGAGGGGAGGATGGGCAGCTGCACATACATAAACAGGGCGCCCAAGGCGCACATCAACGCCATGGTAACGAGCTGTTTGGTGCTCCACCTATTCGTGTTCTCAAAATGGATATGCTGCGACTGTTCAGACATAAAATCACCTGCCTCTTTCATCCGGACTCTAACCGTTGGTACTGGGATCTCACCAGTTCAGCCGGCATGCGAACCAACGCACACACGGGTCGCGGACTCATCGGCTCGGGCGCAGGCACTTTACCTGCGCCACGGCGCCCCTTTGGCACCGCCCGATTTACCGCCAGTGGGGAATTCCACCCCGCCCTGAAACAGCAATTGCAAGTGTAGCACCAGTAGGCTTTCGCGCAAGTATGCCAAGGGTAATTTGTGGTAGGGAAACGCTCCAGAAATACACCCGGGACAAGTTGGAACGACAACCACGTTCTCCGTTCAAGCCAAAGTGGTGCGCCTTTCGCGCAAAGCGCGAAACAGCAAAAGGGACGCGTATTCCCATCAACCACGTCCTTC
>NZ_CAAKNY010000080.1:10-2417 GCF_901212495.1 Collinsella aerofaciens
GCCGTAAACGTAGGGGATCCGGGGGCGTGACGGGGGCTTCTCTCCGGAACATTCCGCAGGACGCAAAGAGGCTCCGCAGCGCAAAGCGCGAAGCGGAGCCTCTTTGCATGTCCGAGGACGTTCCGGAGAAAAGCCCCGTCACGCCCCCGGATCCCCGGTGGGAGTTCTAGACCTTGTCGGCCTTAGTACATACCGCCGCCCTGCTGACCAGCGGTAGCAGCAGCGATAGCGTCCTCAAGCTGAGTGTTTTTGGGCACATCGGAGACGGTGGCCTCGGTGATGAGGATCAGGCTGGCGACAGAAGCAGCGTTCTGCAGGGTGACGCGGCTGACCTTGACGGGGTCGAGGACGCCCATCTCGATCATGTCGCCCCACTCGCCGTTGGCAGAGTTGAGACCCTGGCCAGCAGGCAGCTCGGCAACCTTGTCGACCACGACAGCGCCCTCAAAGCCAGCGTTCTTGGCGATGGTAGCGACCGGAGCGGTCAGAGCCTTCTTGACGATATCGACGCCAATCTTCTCCTCGGGGTCGTCGATCTCGACAGCATCGAGCGCAGGAGCAGCGTCCATGAAGGCGACGCCGCCGCCAGCGACAATGCCCTCCTCGACAGCAGCGCGGGTAGCCTGCAGGGCGTCCTCGACGCGGTGCTTGATCTCCTTGAGCTCGGACTCGGTAGCAGCGCCGACCTTGATGACGGCAACGCCACCGGAGAGCTTGGCCAGGCGCTCCTGGAGCTTCTCACGGTCGAAGTCAGAGGTGGTGTTCTCCATCTCGCCCTTGATCTGAGCGATGCGAGCGTCGATAGCCTCCTTGGAACCGGCACCACCCACGATAACGGTGTTGTCCTTGGAGATGGTGACTGACTTGGCGGTACCGAGCATATCGGCGGTGATGTCGGCAACCTTCACGCCCAGCTCATCGAGGGCAGCCTGACCGCCGGTGAGGACGGCGATATCCTCGAGCATGCGCTTGCGGCGATCGCCGTAGCCCGGGGCCTTGACGGCGCAGACGTTGAGGGCGCCGCGGATCTTGTTGAGGACGAGGGTAGGCAGAGCCTCACCCTCGACATCCTCAGCGATAATGAGCAGGCCCTTGCCGGTGCGCTGGACAGCCTCGAGAACAGGCATGATGTCCTGGACGTTGGAGATCTTCTGGTCGGTGATGAGGATGTAGGGATCCTTCATCACGGCCTCCATGCGATCGTTGTCCGTGACGAAGTACGCCGAGACGTAGCCCTTGTCGAACTGCATGCCCTCGACGGTGTCGATGGTGATATCAAAGGTCTGGGAGTCCTCGACGGTGATGACGCCGTCCTTGCCCACGACTTCCATGGCCTGGGCGATCTTCTCGCCGACCTCGGGGTCGCCGGCGGAGATGGTACCGACGGAAGCGATCTGCTCCTTGGTCTCGACCGGCTTGGCCTGCTTCTTCATCTCGGCGACGGCGGCATTAACGGCCTTGTCGATGCCGCGACGAATGGCCAGCGGGTTGGCGCCAGCGGCGACGTTGCGCAGACCGTCGTTGACGATGGCCTGGGCGAGCAGGGTTGCGGTGGTGGTGCCGTCACCCACGGTATCGTTGGTCTTGGTGGCGACCTCCTTCACCAGCTGGGCGCCCATGTTCTCGATGTTGTCCTCGAGCTCGATCTCCTTGGCGACGGAAACGCCGTCGTTGGTGATGGTCGGGGCACCGAACGAGCGCTGCAGAGCGACGTAGCGGCCCTTGGGGCCCATGGTGACGGTAACGGCGTCGGCCAGAGTGTTGACGCCCTTAGCGAGCTTAGCGCGGGCATCGGTGTTGAACGTAATGTTCTTTGCCATGGTAGGTAATCCTCCAAAAGAAATGTGACTCGCGTCGCCGCTTCCGAGTCCTATGCGGCGGCCGTGTTCAAAGACGAATCAGAGATTCCGACGAGACTAGGCCTCGACAACGGCGTAAATGTCGTCGGCGCGCATCAGCAGATACTTCTCGCCGTCGACCTTGACCTCGTTGCCACCAAACTTACCGTAGATGACAACGTCGCCAACCTTGACGTCCATGGGGATGCGCTCACCCTTGTCGTTGACCTTGCCGGCGCCAACGGCAACGATGGTGCCGCGCTGCGGCTTCTCCTGAGCGTTGCTGGCGATGTACAGACCAGAGGCGGTCTTCTGCTCGGCCTCGTCGGGCTTGACCAGGACGCGATCTGCAAGCGGCTTCAAAGACGACATGCTTGTTTCCTCCTTTGTGGGCCGCGCGGTCATGCCGCGCGGGTTAACCCTTTTTGTTTGCGTACGCGTTGAATGGTACCCACGAATGGCGGGTTATACAACACGGAGTCAAAAAATCTTATTTTTTGGCACTTAGATTTTCTGAATGCCGGGGGATAACTTAGCAGTGGCTCCCGGGGCGGACCGGAGGGCATGAA
>NZ_CAAKNY010000081.1 GCF_901212495.1 Collinsella aerofaciens
GTGCTACTCGAAGTACGGCGACCCCGCGCCCGAGCAGGTTTCCGTCACGATGGAGATTATTGGCAAAAAGGCAGAGATGGCTCAGCGTTGGACGAGCCCGTCGACCCAGGTGTTTACTAAGGGCACGTCGATTAAGGATGCCTCTGCTGCTTACTTCGATGCCCTTGGCATAAAGTCAAAAATGTACGACCAACTTGGCTATTGGGGCGTCCAAAGTCTTGTCTCCCCGCTTGATGGCACCGAGCTGTCCGGCGCTTGGTCGTTCTTTGTCAACGGCGTTCCTGGGTCTCAGCTCGATAGCGATTATGTGCTCAAGTCTGGCGACAAAATCGTCTGGGCTTTTGCTCCCGGCAATACTGTGCCCGGCGTCGACAGCGTTGTTGTTGACCCGGGTGCCGCACGTCCTAACTGGGATAGCGACTGGCCCGGCTTCACGAGCTCCGATAAGGTAACTGACGCTCCTGTGCCCACGAAGGACGCTGAGGCAAAATGGGTGAGCGAGCTCAAGGGCAAGTACGAATGGAGCAAGGGCATCTCCGACCCGTTGCTGGTCGGTGACTACCTCTACGTGGCCGTTGGTTCCAAGTTGCTCAAGAAGAATGTCGACACGGGTGAGACCGTTGCCGAATCGCCTTTGGCGGCAAAGATCGATTCGACCTCGCGTATGGTATACACCGGCGGCGTGATACTCGTGCCGCTTTCGAGCGGTCGCCTGCAGGCGCTGACGGTTGATACTCTGGCGACGGTTTGGGTAACCGATGAGTTGCCTGCTGGCCCCGATGGTGCTCAGCAGTCTCTCGCGTCCATTACGGTTCGTGACGGCTTTGCCTACTTTGGGACGGCATCGGCCAGCTGGTCCGACTCGAGCGACGGCTACCTGCTCTGCGTGCGCATCTCCGATGGCAAGGTTATGTGGCAGCATAAGAACGAGAACAGCAAGGGCTACTACTGGGCCGGCTTGGCGTTCTCGGGCAACTATGGTGTCATCGCGGACGATTCCGGTACGGTGAGCACGGTCGACCCCGAAACTGGAAAGACCGTTGCGTCGCTCAAGATTGCCGAGCGCGTACGCACGACGGTGCTAGTCGATGGATCGATCGCCTATGTCGTGAGCGCCGATGGCGTTTTGCATAAGCTTTCGGTTGGAACGGACGGAACGCTTTCCGAGCTTGGCAAGGTGACGTTTGGTGGCAGCTCGACCTCGACGCCGGTGCTGGCCAACGGCAAGATTGTGGTCGGAGGCACATCGACCGAATCCTTTATGGGCGGTTATCAGAACAAGTACACGTATCACTACGGTCAGCTTGCAGTGATTGATGCCGAGACGCTTTCCGTGGACTATTCCATTTGCAAGGCGGACGGTAACTATATTCGTCAGGGGGCTTCGGGCGGCGGTGATGTAAAGTCGCAGCCGGTCGTTTCTGTCCAGAATGGCGAGACGTACGTCTACTTTACGTCTAACAACAACCCGGGCGGCATCTATCGCTACCGTATTGGCGACGACGAGGCCGAGCTGCTTTATACGCCCACGGCGGGTGACCAGCAGTACTGCATGGCTTCTATTTCGGTCGGATCCGATGGCTCACTCTACTATGTCAATGACTCGGGCAAGTTGTTTGCTGTCAAGGGCAATGGCCAAAGAGTCAACCGCTATACCGTGACGTTCGTCGCCAACGGTAAGGATGCGGCGATGCCCGATTCTCAACGCGTGAAGGAAGGCAGGGCGGCGACGGAGCCCTCGACTAAGCCGCAGTGCAAGGGCTACACCTTCGGCGGTTGGTTCACCGATGCTGCCTGCACCAAGGCGTATGACTTTAGCTCGCCGGTGACGGCGGATATGACGCTGTATGCCAAGTGGGTCAAGAAAGCTGCCGACAACGGCAACAACGGCGGTTCTGGCACTAATGGTGGCAACGGTGGCGCTGGCAACGGTTCCGGTGCTGGCACTGGCACTGGTTCCAGCTCCGGCACGAAGGGCCAGCAGGCTGGCGGCGCTGTCGCCCCGGGTCATAAGCCGACGACCAAGACGACGGTGTCGACCAAGACCGAGACCAAGGACAACAAGTCCGACAAGAAGGACTCCGATAAGTCCGATAAGAAGGACGAGAAGAATTCTGACAAGAAGTCTGACAAGAAGGACAGCAAGTCCGACAAGAAGTCCGATACGGGTGCTGCTTCCACGACTGCTGCTAAGAAGTCCTCTAGTGCTTCCGAGCAGGAGACTGGCACCAACCCGCTTGCCATCGTCGGCGTTGCGGCTGGCGTGATCGGTCTTGCCGTCATCGGCGTGTTCGTATTCACCAAGCGTCGGTAGGTGAGGGCTGTGTCCAATAAACCTCAGGACGCCGAGTCCAAGCAACCCGACTCGTCGTTCATTCAGATCGACGATGCAAAGCAAAAGGGCGCCGCTTCGGCGGCGTCCGCCCCTCGGCGAAAGGCGCTGCTTGGCGTTCTGACTGCCGCGTGCACCATTCTGATCGTCGTCTCGCTGGGTTTCGTCCATCCTTCCACAAGCGGTGCTTGGTCCATCAACTGGATCATTCAGACCGTGACGGGGGAGAGCATCGTCGCCAAGGACACCAAGGCGTCTGACTCGACTACGACTTCGGGCGAGGCCAGTTCCGAGGACTCCAAGTCATCGAATGATGCAAAAGACGAGCCCAAGGGTTCGAACGATGCCAAGGATGATTCCGAGTCTTCGGACAAGAAGTCGGACAAGGACTCGAAGGAGAAGAACTCCGAAGGCAAGGACGGCAAGAAGTCTGGCGATAGATCCGCTGCCCAAAATACGGGAGCCGGTGATACTTCCAATGTGTCTGGCGGTGCTTCTTCGGGCGGTGGCCAGTCGTCTGATGGAGCCTCATCCTCTAATGGTGGAAACGCCTCCTCGGGCGGACAGGGCGGCTCGCAGGAGTCCAACTACGTTACGGTGACGGTTTCGGTCACATCGAGCGCCGTGGGCAATCCTGTGTCTTCTGGTGGCACCTTCACCTTTAACGAGGGCGCTACGGTCTACGATGCCCTGTGCGCCCTAGGCCTTTCCGTGAATGCGCACGGCTCATCGTACGGCACGTATGTCGCCGCCATTGGCGG
Organism: Collinsella aerofaciens; assembly: GCF_901212495.1. Taxonomy (GTDB): domain Bacteria; phylum Actinomycetota; class Coriobacteriia; order Coriobacteriales; family Coriobacteriaceae; genus Collinsella; species Collinsella aerofaciens_H. The sequence goes on from NZ_CAAKNY010000081.1 coordinate 3,094, forward strand.
TCTGGCCGAGAAGGAGCATGGCAGTACGAGCGGTTGGATGTACTCCGTTAACGGTGTGACGCCCATGACGGCGTGCAGTAACTACGTTCTCTCCAATGGCGACAACGTGGTCTGGTATTACGTTACGGGCTAGAGGCCTCGACATAACGCGCCAAACGGGCGGTTCGGACCAACATCCGAGCCGCCCGTTTTTAACGCGAATGGGACTAGGTCGCCAGGTCTCTTGGCAAACAAAAAACCGGTTGGAACGAGAATTCCAACCGGTTATACCTTTAAGCAACTGTCGAACAAACTACGACTGCGCGCCCTCGAGGAAAAAGCGACGGCTAAAGTAGTTGTACCAGGTGACCAGGAACGTGGCGATGGCCTTCATGGCCTGGTAGCCGATGCTCAAAAACGTGACACCCACAAACATGTACAGGTCGTTGAGACCCAGGCCAATCACCGACAGGATGGTGAAGATCGTAAACTCGCGCTTGCGGCTCATGCCCTCGCGGTGGTCGAACACGTACTTCATGCTGAGCCAGTAGTTGACCACGACGGACGTGACAAACGAGATCGTGGTGCTCATCAAAAAGTCGAGGTGGAACAGCTCGACGAGCGCAATGAGCATGCCCCAGTCGATGCCAAAGGAGATAAGTCCCACGACAGCGAACTTGAGAAACTGCTTGGTATGAGGTTGTGCCAGTGCCTTGCGCACGTAATCACATCCAATGCGTTGACAAATCGAGCAGAGGATACTTTAGAGCTTTTGCAAGGGAAACGTAAGGGCTTCGCCAAGAACTATACGAACTCGCCAAATTTGCAAGAGACAATCCGCAAACGTCGCAAATCCTTCCGTAAATGAGCAAGGCCCACGAACAACGCAGCACTCGACGCACGTCGTCCGTGGGCCCCGTAGTCGTGCGGGAAAGTCGAGCTACTTGGTCTCCTCGCCCTCCAGGAAGATCTTGCGGGTCACAAAGTTGTAGACCATAACAAGCGCGGTGGCGCAGATCTTGGCGATATTGGCCTCGAGTCCCAGGCCGGCGTTGAGCGCCAGCACGATACCGTCGTTGAGCGCCAGGCCGATCACGGACAGCACGACAAAGATAATGAACTCGCGGCGGCGGCTCATGCCTTCCTTGTGCGCAAACACGTATTTCATGCTCGCGACGTAGTTAAAGATGAGTGAGACGATAAAGCCACTGGTATTGGCGATCAGGATGTTAAGGCCCAGACCGTAGTGGAGCAGATTCATGATGCCAAAGTCGATGACCGTGGCGACGACGCCAACGACGCCAAACTTCATGATCTGCGCAAGGAGCTTTTGCATGGTACCTGCCTTAGGGTGGCGCCGCAGCGCCGTGGGGATGACAAACGCAGCAAGTTTAGCCAATCCCTGCAGCCGGGGCTAGGCGCGCTCCTCGATAGCACCGTTTCTATATGCATCGAGCAGTTGGCGCAGGTCCTGGATTTGGCTGCGAATCTTGGCGCCGGTATCGGTATCGCTGACCATGCGGCGGCGGTCGGCCTCGTCAAAGCGGTTGGTCTCGCTCTCGATGTCCACGTTGCGCGTGAGCGCCTCGGCAACCGTTGTAAAGGCCCGGTGCGACTTGAGGCGGCAGCCGCGCGAGCTCGAGATAAGCGTGTAGCCGGCGATGCCCGTCTTGGGATGGTAGGCGCGGCAGAAGCCGCCATCGATGACCAGCAGCTTGCCCTCGGCGCGGATGGGCTGCTCGCCCTTGGTGGTTTTAACGGGTGTGTGGCCGTTGATGATATGGCCGGTCGGCGAACATGCCATGGGGGTGACGCTGAACTCGCGCATGATGTCGTCGCAGACCGAGGGCGACTTGGTAAGCGTAAAGTACGGGTCCATCGGCTCGGCCCAGGTACTCTTATCGGCGATATAGGCGCGCTCAAAGGTACGCACCAGGCGTCCGCTGGCGGGTGAGTTAAAGCCGATCCACAGGTACCACATCCAGTCGAGGGCGTCGCGGTCGCCCACGCGCCAGGCGCGGCGGGCGATGCGGTCGCAAAAATCGAGATAATCGCGGCCGACGTGCCAGGTACCCAAGCAGTTCATGCTGCTAAAGGTACCGTCTTCGTTGAGCGGCACGCAGCCATGGAACAGCAGGTTGCCGTTGGTGACCTTGTACATCGAGCCGTGGGTGTAGAGGAAATCGATATGGCGATGCAGGTGATCGGCGGTAACAAACTCGGACACGAGCTTGTCGATGATGTGCTGCTCCTCGGGCGTGAGCGTGTAGGGGTCTGCCGGATCGACGGTGGGGAAGTCGTTGGTCGTGAGCGGCCACACGCTGCCGTCGGCGAGCGTGACCGTGCCGGTGTCGCGGTCGATCTTGTCGAGCAGCAGACGGTCGGCCATATCGAACTCGGGGTGGCGCTGGATAATCTGGCCCTCGAGCTTAAAGAGCAGGATGTTGATAGCCTTAATCAGCGGGCTGATGGACTCGCCGGCGGTATAGGTGGCATCGGCAAAGGCGACAAGCTCGCGCAGCGAGATACCATAGTCGTTCTCGAGAATCTCGTAGTTGTCGTAGCGCAGGTTGTTGCGCAGCACCGTAGCGATGCAGGCGGGCTCGCCGGCAGCGGCGCCCATCCACAGCAGATCATGGTTGCCCCACTGAATGTCGAGCGAATGATAGGTGAGCAGACGGTCCATAATCTTGGCAGCACCGCCGCCACGGTCGAAGATATCGCCCACCAGGTGCAGGTGGTCGACGGCCAGGCGCTTGATGAGCGAGGCAAGCGACTCGATAAAGTCGTCGGCGCTTGCGGTCTCTAGGATGGACTCTACGATGCGCTCGTGATAGCGCACACGATAGTTGTTCTCGTCCGGATGCGTGTGCAGCAGCTCGTCGATGATGTAGGCGTAATCGCGCGGGATGGCCTTACGCACCTTGGAGCGGGTATAGCGGCTCGAAAGCGAACGGGCAACCACAATGAGTTGGTCGAGCATGGTCTTGTACCAGGTGGGGGAGTCCTCGTGCTGGCTGCGGACAAGCTCGATCTTCTCGCGCGGGTAGTAGATGAGCGTGCACAGCTCGCCCTTTTCGTCAAAGGTGAGCGTGTCGCCAAAGATCTCGTCGACATGTTCGCGCACGACACCCGAGCAGTTGTTGAGGATGTGCATAAAGGCTTCGTACTCGCCGTGCACGTCGCTCATAAAATGCTCGGTGCCCTTTGGTAGGTTGAGGATGGCCGAGAGGTTGATTATTTCGGTAAATGCGGATTGTTCGGTGGGGAACTGTCTCGACAGCAGGCGCAGATACTTGAAGTCTTGCGGATTGCGATCGAATGCGACCATGAAACACCTTCCGATGGGGTTGGTAAAACTGATAAACAGCGTCAGACGTTTATCAGTATGCGCCGGCTTTGTTTCGATTGGGAATGGGCGGCCGAATTGTTAGCCGAATGGTTTGCTAAATCGATTTAGTTGAGGTTGATGTGTCGGTTAAGTGGAGACGAGGGGGGGGGGTGATTTTTCCTATGTTGGTCCATAGCGGGGATGCGGATGGTCATGATAAAGATATTCAATGCAAATGGTTCGAATTGGTAAATAGTGGACATTTGTATCGTATATAGGCTAGCTGTGCGATAATTTGTGTAGCAATACGTAAGGAGCCTCGTATGAGTGATTTTGTCCTGACCTGTGAATCCGCCGCCGACCGAACCCGTGAGTTCTTTGCGTCGCACAATATCCCTGCCGTGTGTTTTCATTACGAGATCGACGATGTTGTCTATACGGACGATCTGTATCAGTCGGTTACGCCGGACGATTTTTTTGCCCAGATTGCCGCGGGCGCCATGCCCAAGACGTCTCAGGTGAGCGTGGGTGAGTACGAGGAGTTTTGGGAGCCGTTCGTTGCCGAGGGTAAAGACGTGCTGCACCTGACGTTGTCATCGGGTATTTCGGGCACGTATGGATCGGCCTGCGTTGCGGCACAGATGCTCGCGGATCGCTATCCCCAGGGCGGCAAGGTGCACGTCATCGATTCGTTGGCGGCGTCTTCGGGCTTTGGCCTGCTGGCGGAATGTGCCGCCGACGTTCGCGATAGCGGCGCTTCGCTCGACGAGACGGCCGCTTGGATTGAGGAGCATAAACTCAACCTTCACCATTGGTTCTTCTCGACCGATCTGTCGAGCTACCTGCGCGGCGGTCGCATTTCGGCCGCGAGCGCGATCATCGGCACGGCGCTCAAGATTTGCCCGCTTATGACCGTCGATTGCGAGGGCAGGCTGTCGCCACGTGAGAAGATCCGCACTAAGAAGCGCGCGATTTCCGAGATGGCTAAGACCATGATGGCACACGTGCAGGACGGTGCGGATTATTCGGGTAAGTGCATCTTATCCCATTCGGCGTGCCGCGGGGATGCCGAGGCCGTTGCGGCACTGATCGAGGAACAGGTTCCGCAGCTCAAAGATAAGATTGAGATCAACAATATCGGTGCTCTGATCGGTTCGCACACCGGACCTGGTACGGTGGCGCTCTTCTTTATGGGCGACGAGCGCGTGGATTAATTTGCTCCATCACGTCGCTGCATGATTGCTCAAATGAAAACGGCCCGCCTCACGTTTGTGGGGCGGGCCTTGCTGCTGGGGCTAGCGTTTCTTGCCGCGGAGGAAGAAGCCGTGGAGCGATGGCTTGAGGCCGCGGTTGGCGCGGCGCTCCTCAACGCGCTCGTGGATTGATGCGACGCGCTCGATAACCTCATCGGGAATCGGCACGTCAGGATTCATGTTTTCGACCTGACTGACCTCGGCGGCGGCGACCTGGTCGATAATGGGCACATCGTCGTGCGAGATGACGGGCGTGGCGTCTTCCTTCATTTTGCGGTAGCGCTGCATCATGTCGGTCTGCAGCTGCTGGGCCGAAGGCGGTGTCCAGATGATGGCGTTGGCACCGGCGGCGATGGTCTCGCGGATGCTCTCGGGTGTTTTGCCGCCCGGTGCGATGAGCGGCAGGTTGGGATAGTGCTCGCGCAGTTCACGTAGAACCTGCGGCGTGTTCTTGCCGGCCGCGATGTTGAGGACCTTGGCTCCGGCGCGCACCTTGGCATGCGCATCATCGTCGCAACGTACGACTGTGGCGATGACGGGGATGTCGGTGATGTTGGTGATGTGCTCGACCATCTCGGCGGTGGCGGGGGAGTTGACCACGCAGCCCGCCGCGCCCTGCATCTCGGAGACAGCTGCCATCTGTACGGAGCGCTTGCCGGTGGTGGTCCCGCCGCCCACGCCGACAAAGACTGGGCACTCGGCAACGGTCAGCAGTGCCTGCGTAATGGCCGGCTGCGGCGTGAAGGGGTAAACGGCAAAGACGGCATCTGCGTTGGAGTTGCGGATGACCGCGACGTCGGTGGTGTAGATAAGCGACTTGATGCGACGACCGAAGAGCGTAAAGCCGCTGGCCTCCTCGATCTCGTCGGGCATGCGGAGGGCCGCCTTGCGCAGGCGTCCATCGATGGGTAGCGGCTCCATGGGGAGCAGTCCGTTGGGGGTCACGGCTACCTGGGGCTCGGTGAACTCGTCTGCGAGCTCGACCTCGGAAAAATCGACCGAGGCGACGATGTCCTCGTGAACCTCGGCGGGAACATCGATAGGGGCTTGGTCGCTAGTCGCGGCGGGCGTGTCGAAGGAGCTGGTACCGACGAAGGCGTCGACGCGCTCGTTTAGGTCGTTGAGGGTATCCATGGGGGCTCGATTCTTTGCGATGGTGGCCGGAGGGGTGTCGGCAGCGTTGTGCTGACTAAATCGTTTGACGAGTTGATTTTTCCCCGCCGCGCCATCCGTTAGACCGAAGGGCCGGCGAACGTGAAGGAGCTGTGGTGGCGGGTATTGAGGTGCTATCTTGAATGTCCCGTTTAAAAGAGAGGTGACGCGGTATGGAATTCACAGCAATGTTGGGCTCGATTGGCCTGTGTGTGGGCGCAATCGTTGCCGCCGCGGTCATCTACTTGGTGGTCACGGCCATTAAGGGCAAAAGAGCCGAGCGCAAGGAACGCGAGGCACTTAAGCAGCACCGTGACCAGCAGGACAAGTGCGTACGGCGATAGCTTGTTGAGTTTTGAATCCGTGCGCTAGCTGCGTTTTCGGATCAGGGCGATATAGAAGCCCTCAACGTCGCGACTGGGCGGAATGGTCAGCGTACCGGGCATGCCGTTGGCGACGGACGAGACATGGCCGGCGGCGATGGCCTCGGTGAGGGCGTTGCTCTCGACGCGCGGCTCTTCGCCAGCTTCCTGAGCACGGCGCGTTTCGCTTTCGCTCGGCGTGCCATCGAGGGGGATAAGCTCGCAGTCCATGTGCTTGTCGAGGGCCTCTTGCAGGGCGTCCTCGTTTTCCTGCGGCAAGATCGAACACGTCGAATAGACGAGCGTGCCGCCCGGTTTGAGGGCTCCCATGGCGCGGTCTAGAAGCGCGCGCTGCGAGCGGGCGCACTTGCCGAGCAACTGCTCGGTGAGGCCGCGCAGACTCTTCTCGTTGCCGCTGATGACGGTGCCCGTGCCGGTGCAGGGAGCGTCGAGCAGGATACGGTCAAAGCGGAAGAACTCGTCGAGCTCGCGTGCGTCGATGCGCATGACGGGCACGTTTTTTGCGCCTTGGCGGTGGAGGTTGGCTTCGAGCTTTTCGGCGCGGGGAATGCTCATCTCGCAGGCCGTGAGGTGTGCCTGGCCCTGGGTGAGGGCGGCGATCTGCGTCGTCTTGCCACCGGGGGCCGCGCACATGTCCAGGATGTCCTCGCCTGCCTGGGCGCCCAGGACCAACGGCGGCATCATGGATGACAGGCTCTGCAGATAGATCTTGCCGTCGTGGTAGATGTCGAGGTCCCACAGGTCGGAAACCTGGGCCTCGGGCAGGATGAAGGCGTCCGGATACCAGGTAACGGTTTGGTGCGCGATGCCGGCCTCGTCGAGTGCGGCGGCGATGTCCTCGGCGGTCGCCTTGAGCGTGTTGGCGCGCAGCGTGACCGGGCGCATGGCTGCGGCGCCAAAGCCTTCGATCATGAGCTCGGCATCGGTAGGGGCATAGGCGCCGGCGACCGTGTCGACCATAAAGCGCGGCAGGTCGGCGGCGGAGTGTTGGGCGGCAAGCTGGTCGGAAAGCTCGGTAGCAGCAAACTGCCTGAGCTTGAGCTCGGCCTTGACCTGCTTTTTCTGCTTACGACGACGCGGCTTGGACATCCGTCTTTCCTTCCACCTAAATGATTATTCTGGGACGGGGATTAAAAAATCAATCCATGACCCCCCGTCACAAAAAGACTGTACTGTGGCGCCCGGGAATGATTTTTTAATCCCCGTCCCAGAATAATCATTCCCGGGCGCGTTGCGATTGCCTAGTACTGGCTCTCGTGCTTGCTAAAGAAGTCGAAGCGCGGGGGCAGCGGCTTCACGCGGTGCTCGCCGGGCTTCTCGCCTAGGCTCTCCATAAACTCGTCCGTGGAGGCAAAGATGTTATCCCAGCTAAAGAAGGCGACCGGATCGACATCGAAGTACTCGCAGATGAGCTCGCAGCCGGCCGGGACGATACCGTGCATGAGCACGGTTGCCATGCGCAGCTCGGTAAAGGCGTCGACGAGGGCCTGCGTCATGGCAGTGTTGGCTGGCTCGCCCTCGAGCTTGTTGGCGGCCTTGGAGGCATCACTCCAGCGCTTGTTGGCGGCACGCAGGTAGTCGTCGCACACGGCGAGCGCGCGGTGCGTCTCGAACTTGTACATGGCCTGCTCAAAGGCGAGAGCTGCCTGCTCGGCGGCTTCGACCACGGTGGCGGAGGCGGCGCCGGCGGGGATGCAGCCGTTGCGGTAGGGGCTCTCGTCGCCCTCCTTGATGGCGACGCCGTAGAAGCAGCTGCGGGCCAGGCGGTTGAAGACGCCGGTCAAAAGGGCGCTCTCCTTAAGGGCCGGATCGATGACGCGCTTGTCGTCGCAGGCACGCACCTCGTTGCCGTCCTTGTCCTTGCCGGTCACGCGCGTGTCGTATGCCTTGGGACTAAAGCTAACCGGCTTCTCGGACAGGCCGAGCGACAGCCAATGCGCACGCATCTGCTCGCAGGTGTAGTGGTTGAGCAGGTCGTCTGCCGGCGGGGGAGGCGTTTGCGAGGACGAGCTGGCCTTTTTGCCCATGTAAAGCAGGTGATAGCAGGCGCTGACAGTGCTCTGCGTAAGGTCCCAACCCAGGGCCTCCCACATGGCGGTCTGCGCGATGCAGTAGAAGTAGATGTTGTCCTGGCCGATGAACTGGTAGATCTGTGCGTCGTCCGAGCACCACCAGTCGCGCCAGTCGAGCGAGCTGTGCTGGTAGGTGGGTGCGGGGACCTGCGTGGAATCGGCGGCGGGCTCGCCCATGAGGGTGGCATCCTGGGCGGCGACACCCTCGGTCACGCCGGCGGCCTTGGCATCGCGTGCGAGTACGGTGCGGGTGTAGCTGATGGGCGCCCACAGGCTCTCGGGCCAGCACCAGCAGGTGACGTTGTTCACGCCGTCGACCTGGGGCACCGGAACGCCCCAGTCGATGTTGCCAGTGATACGGAAGGGCACGAGCGCCTTGCCGCTGCGGAAGCGCACGCCGCCGTTGGCGAGCACCGTGTGGGCGTCGTCGCGTTCCTTCCAGCTGGGGAAGGCGACGGTAAAGCTGTTCTTGTTGCCCTCGGGCTCCAGCACGGTGTGCTCGGGAAGCTGATCCTCGACGGCATCGAAGGCCTCACGGAACTTGTTCTGGATGTAGAGCTGAGCCGGCAGCAGCCACTCCTCCATGGTCTTGGAAACCACGGAGCGAACCTGCGGGTTCTGGGCGAGCCTGGCGGTATAGGTCTTCATAAAGTCGAGGTAGGCCGGCAGGTCAAAGTAGAGATTGTCGACCGGGCGCAGCTCGGGCACCTCGCCGGTGAGCTGGCTCTTGGGTGCGATAAGCTCCTCGGGCTCAAACTGGTGACCCAGGTCGCACTCGTCGGCGTACGCCTTCTCGGACTTGCAACCTTGGATGGGGCAGCGGCCGATGACCTGGCGGCCGTTGAGGAACGTGCCGGCCTTGGCGTCGTAGAACTGCAGCGTGGAGCGCTTGGAGATGGTGCCCTGCTCGTGTAAGCGCTCGATAATCTCGGCGGTAACCTCGTTGTGAATCTGGGCCGCCGGCTCAAGGCCCGAGCCGCCGTAGATGTCGCAGCTGATGTTGAAGTTGTTGAGGGTCGCGGCCTGGCGGGAGTGATTGGACTCGACATATTCGCCGATGGACTTGTCGTAGCCTTCGTTCTCCTTGAGCTTGCGGTAGCTCTCCATGATGGGCGAGCCGTAGCAGTCGGTGCCCGAGGTGAAGATGACATTCTCGCGGCCCAGACGGTCGCGCAGGAAGCGGGCGAAGAAGTCGGCCGGGACAAAGACGCCACCAACGTGGCCAAAATGAAGGCCCTTGTTGCCGTAGGGCTCGCCGGCGGTAACGATGGCGCGGCGCGGCCAGCTGGGACGGTCGTTCATGGAGTATTTGGATGCCATGGGACTCCTTCGCATATGGTGAGGGCGCGGCCGGGCGCGGGGCTCGGCGGCGCGGTGGTCAATTCGTGCATATCGTTCGACATTATCGCACATGCGGGCGGGCACGTGGCAGGGGCGCTATCCTAAGGTGCTATGAATGAGATTTACAACATACATGCGTTTGAAGATGAGGATTTCCTGCACGCTTGCTTCGTGTGGGGGATGGTCGTAGTCGGTGTGTTTGCCGTGTGCCTGGTGCCGGTGTTTATGCTGCTGGGCGGGCACGTTGACCTGGATGCTGCCGATGCGGGCGGCTGGACGGCGGTCGTGGGCTGGATAGTCGGCTTGGCGGCCGTTTCTGCTGCGTCGTTTGGTGTCCATGAGCTGGTGCATGGCGTGTTCTTTAAGCTGCTGGCGCCTGCGGGCGCGCGGGTGACCTTTGGGGCGAATCGCGAGACGGCGATGATCTATGCCTGCGCCGAGGGCGTTGTGTATTCGCGCCGGCGGTACGTGGCGGTTTGCCTGGCGCCGACGGTTGTTGTGACGACAGCATTTGCCTTGGGCTTTGCGTTTTCGGGCTATCCGCTGCTGTGTTACCTGGCGGCAGGCTTGCATCTTTCGGGGTGCGTGGGCGACTGGTACTACGTGCGGACCATCCTGCGCGACCGCCGTATCGTTGCCTGCGAGGACACGTCCTTTGGCGTGCGCTTTTTCGCAAGGTAGTCTATTTGGGATGATTTTTCTGGGACGGGGATTAAATAATCATTAGGTACGCAATGATTATTTAATCATTTAATCCCCGTCCCAGAAAAATCATTGCGGGGGAGGAGATGTCCATGAGGTCGTTGCTGCTGCATGCGTGCTGTGCACCATGCTCGCTTGAGCCGGTTCGCCTGCTGCGCGAGGAGGGGTTTGAGCCCACGATTTGCTGGACCAACCCCAATATTCAGCCGCGCGATGAATGGCAGCGCCGCCTGGACGAGCTGCGCCGGTGGTGTACCGACGGCGGCATCGGGCTCATTGAGGCAGGCGAGGACCGCGAGCGCTGGGAGGCCGGTGTGGCCCCGTTGGGCGCCGATCGACCCCGTCGCTGTCGTGCGTGCTATGCCCTGCGTCTGGCCGAGGCATGCCGCGTGGCCCAGGAGCACGGGTTTGAATATGTGGGCACGACGCTCGCCGTCTCGCCGTATCAGTTGTTCGAAATCTGCAATGATGTGTTGGAGCGTCTGGCTGCCGCCCGCGGTCTCACTCCGGTGATTCGCGATTTTCGCCCGTATTATCCCGAGGCCACGCGTCGTTCGCGCGAGCTGGGCATGTATCGGCAGAATTACTGCGGCTGCCGATTCTCGGCCGTCGAGGCGGCCATGGACCGCGCCCGCATCCGCGACGAGCGCAAAGCGTCCAAAAAGTAGTTCTTTTGAGCTGGCAGCCTGCTAGGATGTAGAGCGGACTTTACCTATATAAGGAGAATCTGACGTGTCTATGCGTACCGATGATTTTGATTACAACCTGCCCGAAGAGCTCATCGCCCAAGCGCCCGTCGAGCCGCGCGACTCCTGTCGTCTGCTGGTGGTTGACCGCAAGGGTTCCGAGGCGGGGGCACCGCTGGAGCACGGCGGCACCGTCGAGCACCGCATCTTCCGCGACGTCATCGACTACATCGAGCCGGGCGACGTGCTCGTCATCAACCAGACGCGCGTGATGCCGGCCCGCCTGATCGGCCGCAAGGCAGGCTCGGGCGGCGTGGTCGAGACGCTGCTGCTCAAGCGCCGCGAGGACGTGGATCCGCTGGGCCACGTTTGGGAGTGTCTGGTCAAGCCGGGGAAGCGTTTGAAGCCCGGCGTTCAGATCGAGTATCGTGCCGGTGGCGCCCATGCGCCCGAGGGGGCTCCCGTGGTGCTGACGGCCGAGATCGTCGACTTTGTCACCGACAGTCGCGGCGGCCGTCTGGTGCGCTTTGAGCCGGCCGGTTGCAATGCCACTGGCGAGCCGCGCACGCTTGATGAGGCTATTCATGCCGCCGGCCATGTGCCACTACCGCCCTACATTACCGACTACGAGGGCGACCCCGAGAAGTACCAGACCGTGTACGCCATGAAGGAGGAGCATTCGGCCGCTGCTCCCACGGCGGGCCTGCACTTCACACCCGAGCTCATGGCGGCTATCGAGGCCAAGGGTGCGAAGTTTGCCGCTGTCGAACTCGAGGTCGGCATCGATACCTTCCGGCTGGTGGAGGAGGACGACCCCACGCAGCACGTCATGCACACCGAGTGCTACCACGTGTCGCAGGAGGTTGTCGACGCCGTGCATAAGGCGAAGGCCGAAGGGCATCGCGTGATCGCCGTCGGCACCACCGCAGTGCGCTCGCTCGAGAGCGCGTTTGACGCGGACGCGCCGGTGTCCGATCCGGCCGTGACGGCGCGCTATTTTGAGGGCCGTGAGGACGGCGCCGACACGCTCGGCCGCGGTGACATCGTGGTGCGCGAGAACGCGACGACGCAGCTCTACCTCATGCCCGGCTCGACCTATCACGTGGTCGACGCGCTGATTACGAACTTCCACGTGCCGCGCTCCACGCTCATGATGCTCGTGAGCGCGCTTGCCACCCGCGATCAGATCATGGATGCCTACGCCGCCGCCATCGAGGAGCGCTACCGCTTCTTCAGCTTTGGCGACGCAATGCTTATTTTGTAGTTACGCGGTTCTACGAACCGCGTAACGGCTCGACGCTGCAAACCCGCCAGAGCGGCAATCTGACGTTCAATCGTCGGGCATGACCAGAAGGTCAATGCCCTCCTCTTTCACGTCACCTTGCTCGCTCTGGCGGGTTTTCGCTGTCGTTGCCAAAACACCGGCGTTGCCGTGGTTGTCGGGTAGTCGTTGGGGACGTTCCTTTTGTGTCGGCACTTGGGGACAGTCCTTATGTCAAGAGATTGGTGCAAGAGGGATAGGTTGCCTTGCGTCGATCTAAATAGGTTGCGGTGAGATAGTTCTTGAATTGACCTTCTTGAGGGCTAAACAGGAACTATCTCACCGCAACTGCGTTGGGGCGTTTTTTGCCAACTGGTTTACTTGCTCATGAACAGCCAGATTGCGATGATCGCAAGGATTGCGGCAATGATACAGGCGATGGCCCCGGTGAATTTGACGCGTGAGTCGCGGGTTCGCTTGCGCACGTCGTCTTCGGTGGCCTCGAGTTGGGCAACTTCGCGCTCGGTCTCGGTATGCTCGGCCTTGTCGCGTGCCAAGGATCCGGCGAGTGATTCGGTGATCTCGGGATGGTCGTGCACCTCGGTCGCCTGCTCGATAATCGACTGAGCATGCGCGGCATCTGCCCGGGCGTTTGCGATGGCCTGCTCTTGCTCGCGGCGTGCCTTGTCCTGTGTGGCGATCTTTTCGCGCAGCTCGCGCTGGCGCGTCGCGGCGGCAGCTTTTGCGGACTGCAGCTCGTCGCGCGCGGCATCTGCCTCAGCCGTTACGGCCTGGTGCGCGTGTTTAGCGTCGGCGATGGGGGCCTGTGCCTGCTCGACGGCCTGCTCGGCGGCGGCAAGTGAATGCTCAAGATCGGCGGTGATGCGCGGGGCATCTTCTTCGGCTTTACGCAGGGCATCTGCCGTGTCGGAAATCTGCATCGAGAGCTCGCTGGTGCGCACCGTATAGTTGGCGGGATTTGCCGAAGGGTTGCGCTGCAGCTCGGCATACTCATGACGCAGCGTCTCGAGCTGGGCGCGCGTGGCGTCGACGGTTTGTCGTGCGGCGGCGACACCGGCATCGCGCTCAGCCTTCACTTTGTCGCGGATGCGCTTGGAATCCTCAAGGCGACGAACGAGGCGGTTGCCGGTCTCGCGCGAGCTCGCCTCGCGGGCTTCCGCGGCGTCGAGTGCAGCCTTCAGGCGGAGCTCGGTCGCATCGTCCTCTGCCTTCATTTGCTCGAGCTGGCCCTTGAGCTCCGTCGCTTTGGCGGCATGGTCATCACGGTTAATATCAGCTGCCGCAGCGGTCTTTTGTGCCGTGGCAATCGCCTGGTGTTGATCGGCGATGATCTGATCGTAGCGGCCTGCGATGTCCCGACGCGTCTCGAGCTCCTCTGCCTGGTCGGCGATGCGCTGCTCAAGCTCGGACAGGTGGGCGCGGGCATCGGCGAGTGCCTTCTTGGCGGCGTTCATCTCGCGCATGGCCGACGCGCCCTGGGCGATAAAAGTGCCCACGGCGTTAGCGGTGTTTGAGACGGCGCTTCCCAGGTCGCGGCTCGTGGCGGGGGCATGTGAGGTGGGCGGGGGCGCGGTCTCGGCGGCATGCGTATCGGCAACCTGCGGCGCGACGATATTGCCGGTGCCGCCTTCGATCACGGAAAAGCCCGCTGCGTGCGGGTCGACCGCGTCGGCGCCGATCGTGGGGTGCTCGAGCTGCAGGAACGAGGGCATGGTGCTGCCCTGGTCGGCAACCGGGGTCTCGCCGGGCACAAACGTCGAGGCAGCCTCGGCGGCTTCCTCCTCTTCGGCGTCGACATCGGTATCGGCGACAGCGTCCTTCATCGCTTTGACGGCATCCATCATGGAGTCCATGACGGCGTCGAGCTCTTCTTCCGAAGACACCTCGATGGGGCCCGCTGCTTGCGGAGCGTTCTCAGCCTTGGGCTCAGTATCGCTCGGGTCCGGCTGCTCAAGCTGATCTTCCTTGTCTTGCTCTGCGGCGACATTTGCGTCTGCGGCCTCGTCTGCGGCGGCAGGAGCCTCCTCGACAGCGGCATCAATGCCGCCATCGCTGCTGGTAGAAGTATCGCAGTCGTTAATGGTGTCTGCGGAATCGTCAATATGCTGTTGAGTCTGGGGGTCCAGCTCGTCTGTCATAGGCATGTGCTCCTCATTGTTGTTTGTCACCCTATGATAGAGTCTCGCGCCGACATCCCGCGCGCCGCAGCAAAGTTTCAAAACGTGTTCGATGTCTCGCGTCGATAGCAACAACTCGGCCGCTTTATCCAGGTTGTAGTTGACGATCCCTTCGCCGAACGACGTGGCGCCGTTCGCCTACCGCGGTCTTTTATTTTCGCTTGAACACGCTAAAGTTGCATCTCAGCTTTTGGCGCGTTTATTTGGATGCGCGAAGTCGGCGGGTACGTCCGTCGCGATTTGAAAGGACTTCGTATGGGACTTTTCACTGGTAAGACTGTGATCATCACCGGCGGCGGCAAGGCCGCGCTTAAGGACGGCTCTGCTGGCTCCATCGGCTACGGTATCGATATCGCTTTTGCCAAGGAGGGCGCGAACCTCGTTATCACCGGTCGTAACGTTGCTAAGCTCGAGGCTGCCAAGGAGTCTCTCGAGGCCGAGTGCGGCGTCAAGGTCCTGCCTGTTCAAGCTGATGTCTCGGCTGGTCAGGATAACGAGGCCGTCGTCCAGAACGTCATCGACAAGGCCATCGAGGAGTTCGGCCGCATCGACGCCGTCGTCAACAACGCCCAGGCCAGCGCCTCGGGTGTGACCATCGCCGACCACACTATGGATCAGTTTAATCTGGCCATTTACTCCGGTCTGTATGCCACCTATCTGTACATGCAGAAGGCCTATCCGCACCTGAAGGAGACCAAGGGTTCCGTGGTCAACTTTGCTTCGGGTGCCGGCCTGTTTGGCAACTACGGCCAGTGCAGCTACGCCGCTGCCAAGGAGGGCATCCGCGGCCTGACCCGCGTCGCCGCCAACGAGTGGGGCCCCGACGGCATCAACATCAACATCGTGTGCCCGCTTGCCTGGACCGCTGCGCTCGAGAACTTCCAGGATGCTTACCCCGAGGCGTTCAAGGCCAACGTCCACATGCCGCCGGCGGGCCACTACGGCGACGTCGAGAAGGAGATCGGCCGCGTGGTCGTTCAGCTTTGCGGCCCCGACTTTAAGTATATGAACGGCGAGACCGTCACCCTCGAAGGCGGCATGGGCCAGCGTCCGTAGGGGTTACGCGGTTTTACCAAACCGCGCAACCAGTTGACGCTGCAAACCCGCCAGAGCGGCAATCTGCCTTTCAACTTCGGTGGCATGATCAGAAGATCAATGCCACCTTGTTTCAAGGCACCTTGCTCGCTCTGGCGGGTTTTCGCTGTCGGTGCCAGAACATCGGCATTTGCGTTGCTGACGAAAAGTAGTCGTTGGGGACGTTCTTAAATGATTAGTCGAAAGGGACACTCCTTTGCAAGATGACGCTGAAGACTGTCCCCGACGGCTAGTCGTTTAAGAACGTCCCCAACGGCTAGTCGTTTAATGCACCAGTTTCTGTCGAGTCGGTGCGGGTTGTTGGTTGCCCGTATAATGGTCTGTGTATGAACCGCAACCAAGGAGTTCCAGTTTATGGACCAGAACCTCTTTACATTCGACCTGATCGCCGAGGACCCGACGACGCATGCGCGCGCCGGCGTGCTGCACACCCCGCACGGTGACATCGAGACACCGATCTTTATGCCCGTGGGCACCAAGGCAAACGTCAAGGGCATCCCCACCGAGACCGTTAAGCAGCTCGGTGCGCAGATCGTGCTCGCCAACACCTACCACCTGTCTATGCGTCCCGGTGAAGACACCATCGCCGAGCTGGGCGGACTGCACAAGTTTATGAACTGGCACGGCCCCATCCTCACCGACTCGGGCGGTTTCCAGGTCTTCAGCCACAACGACGCCGTCAAGCTCACTGACGAGGGCGTGCACTTTATCGTCAACGACTACGACGGCCGCCACGTGTTCTGGACGCCTGAGGACAACATGGAAATCGCCATGAAGCTCGGCTCCGACATCTGCATGCAGCTCGACCAATGCCCCGGCTATCCTGCCACGCGTGCCTATGTCGAGCGCGCCGTGGAGCTGTCGAGTATGTGGGCCGAGCGCTGCTATAAGGCGCACACCCGCGATGACCAGGCGCTCTTTGGTATCGTCCAGGGCGGTATGCATATGGATCTGCGCCTGCGATCGCTGCGCCACCTGGAGGAGTGCGGCGACTTCCCCGGCTACGGCATCGGTGGCTACTCGGTGGGCGAGGACCACGAGACCATGTTCGAGACGCTGGCGCCGCTGGTTTCCGAGTACATGCCTAAGCACAAGCCGCGCTACCTCATGGGCGTCGGCAACCCTACCACGCTCGTGCGCGGCGTTGGCGTGGGCATCGACATGTTCGACTGCGTGCTGCCGACGCGCACCGGCCGCATGGGTACGGCGTTCTCCAGTGAAGGCCGCCTTAACTTCCGTAACGCGCGCTTTGCGCACGACGACGGCCCCATCGACCCCACCTGCACCTGCCCGGTGTGCACGGGCGGCTACAGCCGCGCGCTCATCCGCCATATGGTCACGCAGAAGGAGATGCTCGGCGGTATTCTGCTGTCGATGCACAACATCTACTACCTGCTCAACCTTATGCAGCGTGCTCGCCAGGCCATTATCGAGGGCCGCTACGGCGCGTTTGTGAGCGACTGGATGAACTGTTCTGCGGCGGTGGACTACTAGGAGCGGCGCGGGCGCTTGTAGAGCGCGGGCAACGGCAAGGGGCGAGCGTCGGCCGGTCATCACGTCCGCTAACACCGTCTGCGCGGCTGCTGACCGATGCCTTGCAAGCGCTTGATGTATCGTGGGTACCATATCGAATAGTTGATGTTCGGGCGGGTGTTTGACGCATGGCGTCGGCCCCGCCCGTTTCTATTTTCGATAGGAGTACCCATGATTAAGAACGAGAATGTCGAGGGCGAGCCTGCCTACGACGAGACGTACCGCCGCGGTCCCGTGGTCATGCGCGGCCCCATGATTCCTAAGGACAACACCTATGCCAACCTGCTGGCGCCCGAGGATTCAACCGACTGGTTGCATGCCGATCCGTGGCGCGTCCTTCGTATTCAGGCAGAATTCGTCGATGGTTTTGGCGCGCTGGCCGAGCTCGGACCCGCAGTGACCATCTTCGGCAGCGCTCGCACGCCCAAGACGGATCCGGTCTACAAGGCGGCGCGCACCGTCGGCCGTAAGATTGCCCAGCGCGGCGTGGCGGTTATCACCGGTGGCGGCCCCGGCATCATGGAGGCGGCCAACAAGGGAGCGGCAAGCGTCAACGGCAAGTCAGTTGGTTTGGGCATTGAGCTGCCGCACGAGCACGGGCTCAACAAATATGTGAACCTCGGTATGGACTTCCGCTACTTCTTTGTGCGCAAGACCATGTTCGTCAAATACAGCTCGGGCGCTATTGTGTTTCCCGGCGGGTTTGGCACGCTCGACGAGATGTTCGAGGTGCTCACGCTGGTACAGACGCACAAGGTTAAGCGCATGCCACTCGTTTTGGTGGGAACCGAGTACTGGCAGGGCCTGTTCGACTGGCTCAACGGTCCGGTGATGGACGCCGGTATGATCAGCCCGCTCGATCCCGAGCTCGTGCACATCACCGACGACCTCAACGAAGCCGTTGACATTGCCCTGAGCGGGCTGATGTAGAGCGAGCGTGTCTGCCGTTGCGGCAATGTGGGTTACAGTACTGTGAACGGCAGTCTGATGCTATCTAACATCAGGCTGCCATCTAAATGGGGTATACTGATGCAAAAGACGAGGCGAGGAGGTCACGTATGTCTACTGCAACGGTTAAGCCTACGACGGTTCGCATCGAAGAGGGACTCAAGGAGCAGGCGACTGAGTTCTTGGATTCGGTTGGCCTGAGTCTCAATTCGTATCTCAACCTTGCTGTTCGGCAGCTTGTGAATCAGCGAAAGATTCCGTTTGAGATTGTGGGTCGACCTGAAGTTCCCAACGAGGTGACGAGGCGCGCCATGGTGATCTCCGAGGCTCATGAACTGGGGATTTTGCCAGACGACAGCTCGTCGTTCGACAACGTGGACGATCTGATGTCGTTCCTCGATGAGGACTAACGATGCTTGAGATTAAAGTCGAGGACCAGTTTAAGGCGGATTACAAACGGACGATGCGCGTCCATCCGCAGCTAAAAACCGAGTTTAAGGCGGCCGTCGCAGAGCTTGCAGCTCACGGCTCGCTTCCCGCGGAATATGGTGCGCACGAGCTCTCAAACCCGGGTGGCAATTACAACGGCCACATCGATTTCCATCTATCCGATGGCTTGGTCGATGTGGTCGTTCTGTACTTGCCGCATAAGACTAATCCGGTGATCCGGCTGGTGAGAATGGGCTCGCACGAGGATCTGTTCCAAGGTCCGCAGGGCTGATCGCCGATTTCTAAGTTGCGGTGGAATAGGGATTGATTGGCGGCTGATAAGCCAAAAACAGTCCCTATTTCACCGCAAGTGGTAAAGGTGCCCCTAGTGGATGGGCTGGTAGCGGGGGCAGTAGCTGATGGCGATGGCGTCGACGCCTACGTGGGTCGCGATGGTGCAGCCGATGGGGCCGGTGCCGGCATCGGCGTAGTTCTGGCCCGCGAGCGCCTGGTTGACGAGCTCTTGTTCCTCGGCGGCGCCGGTCGTGAGCACGCGCACGCTCGAACCCGGGTGTTCAGCCAAAAATGCGAGGCAGTCGGCCATGGTGTTGGCGACGATGCGCTTGGCGCCGCGGCCCTTCTTGATGGCCTTGATCTCGCCCGACTGCCACTCCGGCGAAACGGCCAGGCGAATGTTCAGCATCTGCGTGAGCTGGCCAGCAAGCTTGGGTGCGCGGCCGTTCTTGACCAGGTTCTCGAGCGTGCGCGGAATCAGCAGCAGATGGGCGTCGGGCAGCGTCGCGCGGATCTGAGCCTCGGTCTCGTCCAGGCTGCGGCCGTCCTCGCGCATGGCGAGCGCGTACTCCACCAGCAGGCCCTCGGCGCCCGAGCCGGTGCGCGAATCGATGCAGCGCACGTCGAGCTCGTGGGTCTCGGCCACCAGGCATGCGTTGGAATAGCAGGCAGACCACTCGCTGCACAGCGAGATAAAGATGGCACTGTCGTGGCCGTCGGCGCGCACGCGATCGAAGAGCTCCTTGAACTCGCCAGCGCTCGGCTGCGAGGTGTGCGGTAGCTGCTCGGAGCTTGCCATGCGGGCGACGTACTCCTCGGCGGTGATCTGCACCTGGTCGAGCAGGTCCTCGCCTTCGATAATCACATGCAGCGGAATCACGTAAATACCGAGCTCTTGGGCACGGGTGGGGGAGATGTCCGACGTGGAGTCGGTTATGATGGCAAAAGACATAATTGCACCTTTCGATGGGGCGCCACGGCGCCGCCGATTGAGAGCAAAGTGCGTCAAGTATAGTGGAGTTGTTCCACATTGCCAGCATTAATTGTTGAATAGTCAACAGTTTGAAGTGTCGGTGTGGAAATCGTCAACTGGGGAAGAGAGGGTGCCGGTGGAGGCGCTGGAGATATGTAGGCGGCCGATTGTGCTGTTTGATTTTGACGGCACGGTGGCCGATACGGGCCGGGCGGTGATGGCCTCGACGCGCAAGACGCTTGCCTCGCGCGGGTTTTCGGAAGCGCAGATGGGTGACCTGCGCCGCATGATCGGGCCGCCCCTGTGGAAGAGCTTTCACGACTTTTACGGCTTTACGCGCGAGGAATCGCTTGTGGTGGCCGATGAATACCGCGTCTTTTTTGATGAGCTGGGACCGGAAGAGTACCCCGTGTTTGACGGAATCCCCGAGTTACTCGACGGCCTTGCCGCGCAGGGGCACCGCATGGCGATCGCGACGTCGCGCATGGAGGCGAAGTGCATCGACATGGTGCGTGAGCTGGGGCTTTGCCAGTTCGAAGCCGTGGTTGGCATGAATCCGCCGCAGGGGCGCGAGACTAAGGCCGATTCGGTCCGCGATGCCCTGGCGGCGCTCGGTGCAACGGCCGACGATGCCGTGATGATCGGCGATCGCTTTAACGATGTGGAGGGCGCGCACGCAATGGGCGTGCCGTGTATCGGCATCTATTCGGGCGCGGCGGCGCCGGGGGAGCACGAGGCCGCGGGCGCCGATGCGGTGGTGCACTCGGTGGCCGAGCTTGCTAAACTTTTCGCTGTATAAGTATGCGATGTGAGGGGCGGGCACACTCGCCGCTCATTGGCAAGGAGGTAGTCTATGAATCAGGTGGAGCAGAGTGTCGCTGAGTATGTCGACGAGGTCTGGGAGGATGTCGTCGCCGATATCGAGCAGCTGGTGAGTTATCCGTCCGTGGCAGTTTCTGCCGATGCGGAGCCCGGCGCGCCGTTTGGCCGCCCGGTCCGTGACGCGCTCGATTGCGCGCTCGGCATCGCGCAGAAGCTCGGTTACCAGACGAGCGATGACGAGGGCTATGTGGGCATTGCCGATATCTCTGGCCGCGGCGACAAGCAGCTCGCGACCATCTGCCACGTGGACGTGGTGCCCGCCGGGCCCGGTTGGAACACCGACCCGTTTGCGATGGAGCGTCGCGAGGGCTGGCTGCTCGGCCGCGGCGTGATCGACGACAAGGGCCCGGCGGTGCTTTCGCTCTACGCCGGCGCCTATCTGCTCAAGCGCGGCATTACTCCGCGCTATACCTTCCGCGCGCTGTTGGGCTGCGATGAGGAGGTAGGCATGTCCGACGTTCACCATTATCTGGAGAACTACGCGAACCCCGACTTTCTATTTACACCCGATGCCGAGTTCCCGGTTTGCAACGCCGAGAAGGGTCAGTTTGAGGCGACGTTCGTGAGCTCTAGGATCGATGGCGGGCGCTTCGTGTCGTGGAGCGGCGCCGAGGCGACCAACGCTATCCCATCGCAGTCCATTTGCGAGCTTGCGATTGCCGTCGATGAACTGCCGGCGCCGATCGAGAACGCCGACCGCCTGGAGATCACGGCGCTCGGCAACGGCCATGCTCAGATTTTCGCGCACGGTATCGGTGGCCATGCTTCGATGCCCGAGGGGACGATCAATGCCGTCGGCCTGATCGTGACGTACCTGCGCGAGGCCGAGGACGCGTTTGGCGCCCGTGGCGAGTGCCTGCTGACGCCTGCCGAGCACGAGTTCGTCAAGTTCTTGGCCTTTGTGCACGCGGACGCCTATGGTCGCGGCCTGGGAATCGATGCGACGAGCGCGGCGTTTGGCCCGCTCACGTGCAACCCCGGCGTCATCCGCGTGGTGGATGGCCACATTGAGCAGGTCATCGACGTACGTTTCCCCGATAGCACGAGCGTCGATACCATGTGCGAGCAGCTCGAGCCGCTCGTGGGCCGCTTTGGTGTGACGTATCGCGTGGGTCGCGCCAAGGTGCCGTTCTCAGTTTCGGCCGACGACCCGGCCGTGAAGGCGCTGATTGACACCTATAACGAGTTTACGGGTAAGCATGCCGAGCCCTTCGCCATGGGCGGTGGCACGTACGCACGCAACTTTGCCCGCGCCGTGTCGTTTGGCCCCGAGGAGACCGGCCTTGAGCTGCCCACGTGGGGCGGCCAGATGCACGGCCCCAACGAGTGTGCCAACGAGGACCAGCTTAAGCAGGCGCTCAAGATCTACATCGTGGCAATCCTTCGTCTAAACGAACTCGAGCTTTAAGGTTACGCGGTTTTACCAAACCGCGTAACAGCTCGACGCTGCAAGCCCGCCAGGGCGGCAATCTGCCTTTCAACTTCGGTGGCATGATCAGAAGATCAATGCCACCTTGTTTCAAGGCACCTTGCTCGCCCTGGCGGGCTTTCGCTGTCGTTGCCAAAACATCGGCGTTGCTAGGGTGGTCATTGGGGACGTTCTTAAATGACTAGTCAAACAAGAACGTCCATTACAGTCGAAATTGTCAGCCCGGGACCGTCTCGGGCTACGATTGAGGCGCGCCCAGAACGGGCCGCCGACCGGGCGCCCGCGCACGGCCGAACGTCCCTGCCCCCGAGAGGGCCCGTTGGGTGCTGCCGGCGCGGGACGCGCCGCCCCCGACGGCTGATAGGAAAGTGCCGGGCAGGTGCCGCGGCTGGTAATGTGAGTGCCGAGGGGGAGGCCATCCGGTCGAACGACTACCGGAAGGATACCACCGTGAAAGCGCCATCCACCAGACCCGCGGCCGTGCTCGGCCTGGACGTCGGCAAGTCATCGCACTGGGCCTGCCTGGTCGACCGCGACGGGGAGGTGCTGGCCAGCGCCCCCGTCCGCAACAGGGAGGCCGAGCTCGACGCGCTGTTCGCCTCCGCGCCCGCCGGCACGCTCGTCGTCGTCGACCAGTTCCGCAACATAGGGTCCCTCGCCGTGAGGCGGGCCCGCGCCGCGGGGCTCGGGGTCGCCCACCTGCCCGGGCTCGCCGCCAGCCGCGCCGCGGGCCTGTTCGCCGGCGAGGCCAAGACCGACGAGCGCGACGCCGCGGTGATCGCGCGGACCGCCCTGGGCGTGCCGGACTCCCTGTCGGGGGTCCCGGGCCGCGGCGAGGCCCTCGAGGCCGCCCGCGCCCTCTCGTCGCAGCGCGACCACGTCGTCGCCTGCGCGACCAGGGACAAGAACCGC
>NZ_CAAKNY010000082.1:0-20621 GCF_901212495.1 Collinsella aerofaciens
ACAGGTTTATTTTGGCAGGTTTTATCTGGGTAAACAGCAAAAACCACCACGAAGTGGACACAGGCACCTTTGCGGCGGTCTGTGCTGTGATGGGTGTCTGCGGCGGTCTGTCTCGATTTGTAACATCTGGAGCCGATATTGCCGCCTAGATGTTACAGATTTAGACAAACTGGTGGGACGGGCTGAGCTGCCCGCCCAAGCAGCGGCAAAAAGAAAAGGTAGATTTTCGGGCATGTCCCAAAAATCTACCTTGGTGCCTTAGCCCAGCAGGTCGATGACGGTAAAGCCGGCGTTGCTCTTGGCGATGACGTCGCGTCCGCCAAAGACGCAGGTGGGCGAGACGGCTGCGATGCGCGTCACATCGGCGCCGAGCGAGCGCAGCTCACCGGGTGTGGCCGCGAGCATCTGGGCGCGGCGCTCCTCGCGTGCATGCGGATCGAGCCCGGCCAGGTAGGTCGTGTTGCGGCGCTTGGTGAGCGCGTACGGCTTCACCGGTGCGTCCATGCCGCTCACGCAGCTCACGATAAAGCCCTCAAAGGCGGCCTCGTCGGGCTCAAAGCTGCCGAGCCATTCGCCTGCGCGCGCCACGCGCTCAATCGAAGGATCGATTGCCGGGTCACGGTAGGTGTAGAACGCCGTCTGACGCTCGCCGGCCGCGCGGAATCCGCAACCGTACGCACCGCCCTTCACGCGGATCTCGTTCCACAGGTAGTCGTAGGAGAGCGCGTTGGCGGCAACCGCCCAGGCGCCCGTCACGTCGAGCCCCAAGCGACGCGGGTCGCACGCGCTTGCCGCAAAGCAGATGTCGCTGGGGATGACGAACGCCTCGTGGCGGTCGCACGGCGCCGGCACCACGAGCGCGTTGCGGCCGGCATTGGCGCCGTCACCGGCGCCAAGCCCCAGGTCGCCCGCGGCATCCCAGTACGCGTCAAAGTCCTCGTCGCTGCCGGTAAAGCTCGCCATGCAGCCATCGGCCACAAAGATGCGGTCTGCCAGCGCGGCAAGCTTGGCGCGCAGGTCGTCCAGTCGCTCGTCAAAGTGCTCGAGCAGATCGCGCAGGAACAGGTAGAAGTCCACGCCCGAGAGCTGCTCGCGCACCACGGCCGAAGGCGAGCTGTAGCTCATCGCGCGACCGAGCGCCGCCGAGTGTCCGTTGTTGATAAAGCCCTGCTCAAGCCCAATGCGAATCTGCGTGAGCACGTCGCGCACGCGGTCGGCGTCAGCATCGAGCAACAGCGTGCTCGACCACACCTCGCGCGGCAGGCTCGCCAGCGCGTCGATCTTTTCGGACAGGGCGCCGGCGCTCACCAGCAGGTAGGGGCGTACGCCGTCCACGTCGGGCTGCGTCATGACCTCGGTCGTAAAGCTCAAAAAGCCCAGCTTGCCGGCGAGCAGGTTGTCGAGTTCCTCGGCCGAATGCTCACGCGTGGGCAGCTGCTTAAGCAGGCGGCAGAGCAGCGTCACATAGGGCAGGTCCTCAAATGCGACGCAACTCAGGTCGAAGTACTGCATGGCGTAGGCCAGGCGGTTGGTGGGAATGTCGTGGCGCAGACAGGGGATGGGCGCAGTCGTGTCCACGACCAGCGGCGGCTCGGGGCGCGCCTCGCCAATGTCGGACACGCGCAGGCGCGGCAGCGTGGCCTTGGCCTCGGGCGTGTCTTCGGCCTCCTGCGCGGCACGCAGCGCGGCCGTACGCTCGACCACATCGGCCAGCTCGGCATCGGTCATGGCGTCGCGCTTGGCAGCCAGCTCGGCAGCTTCGGCGCCCTCCGCACCCTCGGCAGCGTCTACCGGAACCAGCTCGACGAGCGCCATGTGGTCGTTTTGCAGTACCAGTTCGCGCAGCAGGTCCTCAAAGTAGCTGCCGTCCAGCTCGCCACGCAGCTCCTCGTACACCGGGCCGTACTTGAGCGCCAGCGTCGCGGCGTCGTCATCGTAAAGCCAGGTGCTCAACGCGTCGCACGCAATGGCCACGCCGTCGGCGATGCCATAGTCGCGCTGGCGCAGGTCGTACTCGTTGCTGCTGATGATAGCTTCCAGGCGCTCGCGCGGAATGCCGTGCTCGCACAGGTCGTGGCAGGCGTCCTGGAACACGCGGCGCAGCTCGCGCGCCACGCCGGGCTGCGCGTTTTGCAGCATGATGAGCTCGTAGGGCTGCAGGCACTCGGCCGCGGTGTAGCTCACCACGTTGCCGCCCAGGCCCGCCGCCAGAATGGCCTTTTTAACCGGGGCCTCGTTGGAGCCCAGCAACGCCTCGAACAGGATATCCGCCGCGATCGTGCGCTTGCGGTCGAGCGCGCTGCCCAGCACAAGGCCCAGGCCCACCAGGGCGTTCTCGGGCGTGGTGGCCATCTCGACGCGCTTATACTCGCAGGCCACAGGCTCCTGCACGTCCAGCGGGTTGGGCGCCAGCGTGGACGGGTCCTCGCCGGCGGCAACGGCAGCGTCCATGCGGCGGCTCGCGGCACTCGGCTGCGACAGATAACGCTCGTCCAAAAACGCCAGTGCGCGGTCCACATCTAGGTCACCGTAGAGCGTAATGTAGGAGTTGGAAGGATTGTAGTGGCGCGCGTGCGTGTCCAGGAACTGCTCGTAGGTGAGCGCGGGAATCGCGCGCGGGTCACCGCCGCTCTCGTGCGCATAGGCGGTGTCGGGATAGAGTGCGGCGTTGACGGCGTCGTCCAGCACGCTCATGGGATCGGACAGCGCGCCCTTCATCTCGTTGAACACCACGCCGTTATAGCGCAGCGTGCCCTCGCGCAGGCTCGCGGGGCTGCCGTCGCCCTCGCCCTCGGGGCCCTGCGGCAGGTCCAGCTCGTAGTGCCAGCCCTCCTGCTCAAAAATGGTGGGCTTGGTATAGATAGCCGGGTTGAACACCGCGTCCAGGTACACGTCCATCAGGTTGTACAGGTCCTGCTCGTTGGTGGTGGCAACGGGGTAGATGGTCTTGTCGGGGTAGGTCATGGCGTTGAGGAACGTCTGCATGGAGCTCTTGATCAGGTCGACAAACGGCTCCTTGACGGGAAACTTGGCCGACCCGCACAGCACCGAGTGCTCAAGAATATGGAACACGCCGGTGGAATCGGCTGGCGGCGTCTTAAAGCCAATGGCAAAGGCCTTGTTCTCGTCATCGCATGCCAGGTACAGCAGGCGAGCGCCCGAGGCGGTGTGGTGCAGCACGTAGGCGTCCGAGTCGAGCTCGGGCACGGTTTCGCAGCGCTCGACGGCAAAACCGTGGCAGGTGGTACCGGGCACCAGAAGCGCGGCGGCAGCGGCGCGCGGGTCGGTTGAGGTGGTGAGCATATGCAGTCTCCTTTGACGCCCCAGCGGGGGCGAATCGAGTCGAATCCCCGAGAGTATACCCATATGGGGCCCTCGACCAATCTGCCGGATGAGCGTGGATTTTCGGACGGAATCTGCCGCAAAAGCCCAAAATCCGTCCAATAATCCACGCTCATGCGTCAACCACGTATCTCTCGCCTCACATTCATCTCTATGACGAGGGATAACTGAGGGACAGACAGAAGATAAAAATCAATCGGCTTATCGGATGCATTTATCGCCATCAGGTTGAGGCTGTATGCGGAGATGGATGGACTCTACACCGCTTACACAAAATAACCCCTGCCTGTCGAAACATATAGAAAATGGCATGGAGTGTTAAAAGTTATAATACAATATAAGTCATATATCTATAAATTGTTGATTCCTTGCAAAGGTATGGTTGATATGGTTGAAGCAAATAGCGTTATCCCCCTGTACAAACAGATTGTTCGTGCGCTTTCTGATTCGATCGCCAACGGCACGTACCGCCCGGGAGATAAGCTCCCGACCGAGACGGAGCTTATCGAGCAATTTGGCGTGAGCCGAATAACGGTTCGCTCCGCAATTAAAGAAATGGAAGATGCTGGGCTTGTTGAGAGGGCCCGCGGCAAGGGCACGTTCGTTTCGTCGGACACACAGATGTATGCCGCGGACGACCGTGAGAGCTTTACCCATTCGTGCCAGCTTGCGGGAAAACAGGCGTCTACCAGGGTTCTCGAAATGGGCTGGGACTTCCCAAACCTGCGAGACGCGAAGTTCCTGGGCGTAGACGATACTCAAAAGGTATTGCGTAGTCGTCGTCTGCGCCTTGTGGATGGCAAGCCCACGATGCTGGAAACCAATAGCTATTCCGCTGCGCTTTCTTTTTTGGAGCATGAATCCCTCGAGGATTCGCTGATGGCGGTACTCGATCGCCAGGGGATCAAGATGGGTCCAAACACGCGTACGCTCGAGGTCTGCTATGCGAGCGAGCTTGAGGCGGCATACCTTAACGTGGAGCTGGACTCTTCGCTGCTTCTGTTTGTCGATAGACGTTATGCTCCAAGC
This sequence comes from Collinsella aerofaciens, assembly GCF_901212495.1. Taxonomy (GTDB): domain Bacteria; phylum Actinomycetota; class Coriobacteriia; order Coriobacteriales; family Coriobacteriaceae; genus Collinsella; species Collinsella aerofaciens_H. The sequence continues at coordinate 4,372 of NZ_CAAKNY010000082.1, forward strand.
GGCGAGCCGCTTTTCATCTCCCGTCAGGTGTACTGCACCGAGCGACTGAAGTTCTATTTGTAAATTAGAGATAGATTGGTTTACCGACCAATTGTTACCGTTCGCGGATTTGGAAAATTGACACACCGCGTAGGTGGAGATTGCTAATATACTTTGTTATGACAATATAGTACGTCTTATTGATATTGGAGAACTATGAATAAGATATTGCTAGCGAGTCATGGTTATCTCGCCCAAGGTATGAAAAGCTCTCTGGAGATTCTGATGGGTACCGACGACCGAATCGAGTGCCTGTGCGCCTATGTCGATGACGACTCAAGGGATGTCGCGGCGTTGATTGATGCATGGGTGGAGGCGAAGGATCCTGCCGACTCTTGGTTTGTCGTGACTGACATCTTTGGCGGCTCTGTAAGCAACGAATTCATACAGAGGCAGACTGCCGAATCGTTTACGTTGATCGCCGGAATGAACTTGCCGCTGCTGGTGGAAATGGTTACACAGCTGGACTCCCTGGATGCGGACAAGGCCAAAGCCGCGGTCGAGGGATCGCGTTCGTTTATTCAGCTTTGCGAGGCGGCGGACATGCTTGCCGGCGCCGAGGAAGAAGATTTCTAGTTAGTTCTGGTTCGAGCCCTAGCTAGGGGTCGAACCTGTCAGTCCCTTTATCACGTGCGGAGATGATAACGATGATTAAGCTTACGAGAGTTGATTACCGACTGATTCACGGCCAAGTTGCCATGTCCTGGACTCATGCTTTGGATGTAGATTGCATCCTGCTTGCCAGCGATGCGGTGGCAAAAGATGACATGAGGAAGGCGGCCTTGAGGCTCGCCCGCCCCAACGGCGTGAAGCTCGTCATCAAGGATGTTGACGCTGCTATCGAGGCGCTCAACAGCGGCGTTACCGACAAGTATTCGCTGTTTATCATCGCTGAGACGATTGAAGATGTCTATCGTCTCGCTAAGGGCTGCAAAGACATCAAAGAGATCAATCTGGGTGGAACCCGAAAGACTCCTGAGACCACGCTTCATCCGACCCCTGCAATCTTCGCGACCGAGAAAGATGCCGAGCATATCCAAGAGCTTCTGGGCGATGACGTGGCCATCGAAATCCGTCAGGTTCCCAATGACGCTAAGGTGTTTGCCAAGGACGTTTTTTAGCCGAAAACATGCTGGTGTTCGGTATTTATTGAACTGACACTCTATGCCTATGCCCGTCGATCATTTGATCGGCGGGCTTTTTATTAAAGAAAAATCGAAAAAATCTGAAATAGTTCTTGCATAGTTGGTTATATAAAGTATTATAACGTCATGGGATGAATGAAGGGTTCATCCAAGTGAGTTAGGAGTAAGGGATGTTCAATTTCGATGAGCCTCGTTACGAGAAGGTTGTGAGCGATGCCCTCGCTCTCCGTCCTCAGATTGAGGCTGCCGTGGACGAGGTCTGCGAGCAGGGTTATTCCAACATCTTCTTCATCGGCTGCGGCGGCACCTGGGCCCACACGCTCCCGATGAAGTATTGGGTCGAGACCACCACGGCCGACGTCGACGTCCACTGCGAGATCGCCGCCGAGTTCCTCGCGTGCCCGCCCAAGACCTTCAACAAGGATTCGGTCTGTGTCTTCTCCACCCGTACCGGCACCACCCCCGAGATCATCGAGGCTGCCAAGTTCTGCCAGGAGCAGGGCGCCCGCACGCTGATGTATGTCTCCAACGACAATACCCCGGCCACCGAGTACGCCGATTACAAGTTCTTCAGCTTCGCCGAGGACGACGTCCTGTGCGAGGCCATCTACACCTACCAGATCACGCTGGTCGCCCGCTTCCTCAAGAACGCCGGCGCCTTCCCCAAGTACGACACCTTCATGGAGGAGTTCGGCAACATCGCTCCGTACCTCATCAAGGCCAAGGACGCCCAGGACGAGCGCTGCGCCGCCATGGCCGAGGACTTCAAGGACACCGACTACCACATGGTGATCGGATCCGGCATGCTCTGGGGCGAGGCCTACGACTACGCCATGTGCATCCTCGAGGAGATGCAGTGGATCAAGACCAAGTCTATCCACGCCGCCGAGTTCTTCCACGGCACCATCGAGCTGTGCGAGGAGGGCACGAGCCTCATTATGCTCTACGGCGAGGACGACACCCGTAAGCTCATGGACCGCGTGGACAACTTTACCCACATGCTCGCCGACGAGAAGGGCGTCAACGTCCGCGTGAACAAGTTTGACACCGCCGAGGTCGAGCTGCCGTTCAGCGACCCCGAGTTCCGCAAGATCGTCTCCCCGATGGTCACCTACACCATCACCGAGCGTCTGAGCTGCCATCTCGAGCACGTCCGTAACCACCCGCTCACCACGCGTCGTTACTATCACCAGATGAACTACTAATCCTCACAAATTGCTGCGGTTGTCTGCAGGCGAGCTGCGCAGAACGCCTCGCCTGCAGACCTATTTCTGGGGTTGATCGAAATGGTTGTCCAGTATCTTCTAGTTGCACTGGTCGCATTTATTGCGTCCATGGACGAGCAATTATTTGGCATTACGATGCTTGGTCGTCCGCTGTTTACGAGCCTGTTTGTCGGCTTGATCCTTGGCGATGTCCAGCAGGGCGTTATCGTCGGCGCTGCTTTGGAGTCCATGTTCATGGGCGCCATCATGGTCGGCGCGGCGGTTCCTCCCGAGGTCTATGCCTCCGGTGTGCTTGGCTGCGCGTTTGCCGTCATTACGGGTACGGGCACGGCAACTGCCGTCGCGCTTGCCCTTCCCGTCTCCGTCTTCCTTCAGGTGTGGCGCAACTTCTGCTACGCCGTTCCGGGTGCCTTTGCCTGCAAGAAGATTGAGACCGCTCTGGCAAATCGCGATCTTGCCAAGGCGAATCTGTACCATCTGACCATCGTGCCGCTGTCGATTGGCATTCCGTCTGCACTGCTGGTGTTTGGCTCGCTGTTCTTTGGTGCCGACCTCATCAACAATGCACTCAACGCGATTCCGCAGTTTGTGATGGACGGCCTCAACGTTGCGTCCGGCGTCATGGTCTGCATCGGCTTCGCTCTTCTTATTAGGACCATGGGCGATAATAAGCTTCTTCCCTGGCTGTTCCTGGGATTCATTATGGTCATCTACCTCAAGATGGACGTTATCGGCGTCGCCGCAGCTGCCATTTGCGTCGCGCTGCTCCTGGCCTTCCGCGAGGGCTCGTCCGGTCCGCAGGCGGTTGCTGCAGATAAAGAGGAGGACTTCTAATGGCTACCCAGAACACCGACCTCAAAGAGGCCAAGAAGGACGCGATTATGAGCCCCGATATGTATCGGAGCATGTTCCTTCGCCAGTTTACGAGCCAGTGCTCGCAGTCGTACGACAAGATGATGGCAATGGGCTTCATGTACACCATTCAGAAGCCCCTGCGAAAGATCTATCCTAACGACAACGATTACTATGCGGCGCTCGATCGCCATACCGAGTTCTTTAACATCACGCCTCATGTGCTTCCGTTTGTAGCCGGCCTAACGGTTTCGATGGAAGAGCAGGCGGCTGCCGATGAGAACTTCGACACGTCCTCGATTAACGCCATGAAGGTTGGTCTCATGGGGCCGCTTTCCGGCATCGGCGATTCGTTCTACTGGGGTACGTTCCGCGTGGTTGCCGCCGGCATTGGTATTGGCATCGCTTCGACGGGCAACCCGCTCGGCCCCATCGTGTACGCGCTCATCTACTCCGTGATTAACTTTGCAACGCGTATCGTCGCCGCCCATCTGGGTTACGACTTGGGAACCAAGTTTTTGCAGCAGTCTGAAGCGAACAACCTTATGTCTCGCATGACGCATGCTGCCGGTGTCCTCGGAATGACCGTCATTGGCGCGATGATTGCGGCACAGGTCTCACTGTCCACTGCTTTGACCTTTGACGTGGGTGGTTCGGAAATTGTCCTGCAGGATCTGTTCGATTCGATCTTCCCCGGTCTGCTGCCCTTGCTGGCGACGTTCGCTTGCGTTGCCCTGTACAAAAAGGGCGTCAGGACCATTTGGATCATCTTGGGCATCTTCGCAATCTGTATCATCGGAACGGGCTTGGGAGTGTTTGCGGCGGCGTAATGTTGACTGCTATGCTCGCGCGTTGGATAACTAACTGACCGTTTGAAAACGGGGCTCGGCGTAAGGCCGGCCCCGTTTTTTGTTTGAGGGATTTTCCGACCGTCCAAAAATCCAGGCTCATGCATCACTCACGCATCTCTCGTCTCTCACTCATCTCTAAGCTGAGAGATAAATGAGAGACGAGAGATAATTACGAGAGATAGCCCAGCAGCAAAGAGACAAGCAACCATGGTATTGTCTCAATATCGATTGTTCCACCAGCAAAAACATGATTTAATGAAGCAGGTAGAGATATCTTATCTCTCATCTTTCACTCGTATCTAATACGAGAGATAACAGAAAGATGAGAGATAATTACGAGAGATAACTGAGAGACGAGGGAAATCCGTCTGCAGCATTCTCCGCAGGACCGAGCGAAGGGACGTGCAGATGAACGAAAACGAGCTGGCCGGTTTGCTCGAGTCTTTAAAACGCATGGGTTCGGATGACTTTAGCGTCGAAGTAAAGGAGAGCGCCACGACGCTTTCCCGCGACGTATGGGAAACGGTCAGCGCTTTCGCAAACACCGCCGGCGGCATTATCGTACTCGGAGTGAGCGAGCGCGCGGGTTTTGTCCCAGTTGCAAACTTTGAGACCGAGAAAGTGCTCAACCAATTCGTGGCGGGCATGGGCGATGCCGGCGGTCGTGAAAAGCTGGCCAATCCGCCCAAATATACCATTGAGCGCGTGGAGCTTCGAGGTACCGTTGTTCTCGTCATCACAATCGAGGAGCTCGACCCGTCGAGCAAGCCTTGCTATGTAATAGAACGGGGTGCCCAGGGCGGCAGCTACAAGCGCATCGATGACAAAGACGTGCCGCTTTCGTCGACCGAGGTTTTGGCGCTGTCGTCATACGAACGGACGAGTCCTAGCGATCGCGATACGGTGCCCGGCACGAGTGTGGGCGATCTCGACGAGTCGCTGGTCGACCGCACGATAGAGCGTGCCTATTCGTTGACGCCTCGAGCGATGCACGGTGCGACGGACAGGAAGACAAAGATGGAGCGTCTGAATTTCCTCGACCCCCAGGGCAATGTTACCAAGGCCGGCCTCCTTGCCGCGGGCGTTTACCCTCAGCAGTTTTACCCCAAGCTCTTCATTGATGTAGCTGTCCATGCGGGAACTCGAAAGGGCGCTGCGGGACCGCTAAGGTTTATGGACCGCACAGTCTGTGAGGGAGCGTTGGGCGAGATGATTTCGGATGCTGTCGCGGCTGTCGCCAAAAACCTGCGTCGCACCTCGACCGTTCAAGGCGTCTCGCGTATCGACTCGCTGGAGATCCCCGAGGAGGTCCTGCGCGAGGCAATCGCGAACGCCGTAATCCACCGAGAATACGGAGATCGGTTCTGTGGGCAGTCGATCGCTGTTGACGTCTTTGATGACCGTATCGAGGTGACGAACCCCGGTGGTCTTTATGGCGGAAAAACTCGCGAGAACTTGTTTGATGGCAGCTCGCGGTGCCGCAACGCGACGCTCGTGAAGCTCATGTCGCTTGTCCCGTTGCCCGATGGCGCGGGCTCGCCTGCCGAGGGTAACGGTTCGGGTATTCCGATGATGGTCGATGCCATGCGTGCGCACGGTCTGGCCGAGCCCCTGTTTTGCCCTGGTTTTGACCGGTTTAAGGTTGTCCTCTATCGCTCCAAGGTTGAGCAGGTCGATCATGGTGGGGACCTGATCATGGCGGCCCTCAAGCGCTATGACGAGTTGGGAACGCGCGAGCTGGCAGAGCGCACGGGGCTTACCGTCTCTCAAGTTAGGACGCGCGTTAATGCGCTTATTGCTCAGGGTGAGATTGAGCCTACGGCAGCGGCGACGAGCCGCAATCGCAAGTATCGACTAACGGAGCGTGCAGGGCAGATGCGCTAGCGAGTGTCGATGGCGGCGACTGTGGCTACTGCACGAGCGTGGATTGTCCGACCGTCCAATAATCCGGGCTCATGTGGTGCCCGCTGCGCCCGCTCCAGCGCACGTTCACCCGCCCACCGCATCCGCGCCATTTCACGCACTGCACGTCGAAACCTGCAGCAAAGCAGGTACAATAGCCCAATGCGCATCGCGCACGACGATGATATCGGCGCCCGCGACTAGGGGAGAATACATGGCAGAGCAACAGATAACGTCGGGGACTAAGCTTCAGGTGGCATTCGACGTGCCCATGGGCCAAAAAACCGACTTCAACATGCTCGCCACGTACAAAGAGGACCTGGACGAGGCGTACTTTCTTATGAGCGCGCCCATGCTCGCCGGCAAGCCGCTGCTCATGGACGAAAACCAAAAGCTGCTGCTGCAGTACAAAGTAGGCGAGGAGACGTTCGTGCTCGCCGGCTATCCCGAGGCAGTCGAGAAAAAGGGCATCCGCACCTACTGGAAAATGCGCAAAGTCGCCGAGCAGCGCACCTTGGTCAAGCGCCGCGACGAGCGTTTTAAGGTCGCCATGCGCCTGACCTATCAGCGCGACAACGCGCCGACCCCTGAGCCCGAGGACGCCATGACCATCGACGTCTCGGCCGGCGGTTTGGCTATCTACCTCAACGATTATCCTGACGTGGGCGAGGCCCTGGCCGTGCAAATGCCCACGATCCGCCTGCAGGGCGAGCGTCACGAGCTGCCCGAGCAGCTGGGCATCGTGTGCTGGGTGCGCCGCGCGCCCAAGGGCAGCCTGTACCGCAACGTTTGCGGCCTGCAGTTCCGCTACGCCGACGACATGGAGCGCGAGCTCGTCAAAGAATACGTCGGCTACATCCGCGCTAAATATAAGCTCTGATCGCCATGGCACTGTTCAAGCGTAACAACAATAAAGAGCAAGCTGCCGAGGATTTGGCCGAAAATTTGGTCGAGGGTCAGGCCGAGAGCGTGTCGCAGGACGCGCCCGGCGCCAATGCCGAGGATGCGCCCGGCGAGGATTCCGCACCCGAGCAGGTCCCCACCTCCCGCAAGCGCTTCGGCAAACCCAAGCCCAAGCCCAAACGCAAGCGCGACCTGCGCGGCGTGGTGCGCATCGAGGAGCTGGAGCAGGCGCTGGCCGACCAGGAACTCGATGACATCGACCCCGACGCGGTCGTGTCCATGTACATGCCCAAGCGCCGTATGGAGCGTATCGGCGCGGCGCTGCTGCGCATGGACAAGCTGCAAAAGGCCCTCGTGGTGCTGGCGCTTGCCTTTGGCGTGCTGTTTGCCTTGTCGTTTATGCAGGAAAACATGGGCAACTTCACCATCAACCTCAACCGCCTGGAGCTGTTCCGCCGCGGCGTGGCCATTGCCGACAACGGCGACTTTAATAACGCCACCGCGCGCCTGGCCGCCGACGCCGTGGACAACGGCACCAATATCGCTGCCGACGACCTGCCCGACAACCTGGACGACATCGACGGTAGCCACAACGGCAAAAACTACGTGGCGTATACCTTCTATATCCGCAACGCCGGCAAGACCGATCTGGGCTACAGTGCCAAACTCAAGGTGGTCAGCGCCAGCAAGGGCGTGGAGAAGGCAGCGCGCGTGAGGGTGTATCGCAATGGCGAGCCCACCACCTACGCGGCGACCGCGGCCGACGGCAACCCCGAGCCCAATACCGAGCCGTTTGCGTCCAAGGACGTGGTGACGACCATTAGCCACAAGAACTTTCGCGTGGGCGATGTGGACAAGTACACCGTGGTCATTTGGCTGGACGGCGACGACCCGGAGTGCGTGGACAAGATCATCGGCGGCGCAGTGGAGTTTGGCTTCGATTTTGATTCGTCCGAGACCGATGACACGAGCCTGTTCATTAAGTTCGTGGAGGATATTGCCGACACCCTGACCGGCAACGACCCCATTAGCGCGAGCGGTAACGAGGCGCCCGATTACTACAAGGAGCACAACGTGACATGGAGTAACCGCCGCAACCAAAAGAACTCGCCTGCAGGCGATGGGGACAAGTAGAACGAAGAGGCGCCGGGCCGGAATCAATTTTCCGACCCGGCGCTTTTGGTGACGGCTTATGCCGAGGTTTTGCCGTCGGAGGCGGTGGCGGCTGAGGCGTCGTCCAGCAAGAACAGCCGCAGCGCGAGTTTGATCGCGTAACCTGGTTTGACCTGCGCCGCGTCTCCCATGCGTTCGTCCAGGTCGCCGCAGTAGGCATAAAGGCCGCGGATCAGATCCGCGCCCGAGAGGGTGAACATGTAGCCCGCGTCCGAAAGCGCGTTGGGCGCTGCGGGCAGCCCCGCGGCGTGACAAAAGCTCGCAAGGCCGGGGCTCATGACGGCATCGTAGTCAATCGCGCGTCCATTGTCCTGAGCGGCCTGCTCCTGCTTGCGGACGAACGACAGCGCCGTGGCCAGCACAAAGCTGGGTGTAGGCGCGTTGACGTCGTCGGTGGTGGCGACGAGCTTGCCGGCCGCCTGCGTGACCAGCCAGGCGACTTCGCGCTGGCAGCGAACGGCTTTGCGCGTCACCGGTTTGATCGATCCGGCGGAAACGCTTCCCTTGGGTTGATTGACGGCAGGCATGGACCCTCCCAACAAATAGCCCGTTTAGCAGGCAAAAAAATGACACGTTCTACACCAGTATAGCGAGGGGAAGGACTAGGGCGAAGCATGGCGGGGGGCGTATGCATGCGTTGGCGTGGCGCTGCGGTCGCAAGGCTTAAGAGGGACTTATGGCTGCGCTGGAGAGTGATCAAATAAGGTAAACGATGTTCACATAGCACCACATATAACCCGAGGTAAACCTATGAATCCGTCGGAATGTAGGTTGCCAAAAACTTATAAGGAAATCGTAAGAATTATGGTATTCTCGATTCCATATCTAAAGGATGGGCAAGCAACATCCAACACGAAAGCGCGGGCTCCCCTTCCGGGCTTCTCGAGGGTCATCTGGGATGAATGGGGAAAGAAAGGGGTCCGCATGGATACCAAGGCATTAAAGAAGCAGATGGGCGCCGCCATCGCCATGGTCCTCGTGGCGGCCGTAGCGTTGGGCTCTGCGACGTTTGCATGGTTTGTGACGAACAATAGCGTCAAGGCAACGACGAGCAGCATCAGCGCCCAGTCGAACGCTGCTTACATGACGATTGCGAAAGGTACCACTGGCGCAAAAGACGCTAACGAAAGTGCCGTCGAGACGGATGTGAAAGACAAGGCCCTTTTCCCTGCAACTTTTGGCGAGCAGGCGGATCAGGGCTCCGTTGCGCATGTTGGTGAGTTCTGGACGGGAAATGGTACGACGACCACCAATGGTGCCCTAAAAGACGCTCTGAGAAAGATCGGCGCAAATGGCACCCCCACTGAGGCCGTGGACGAGGGCTACGCCTTTCACGTTCCCTTCAATGTGAGCACTAAGGGTCAGAAGATGAAAGACCTGAAGGTTGCTGGCATTGCCAACGGGAAGTATGATGCCACGGATGAGGCCAATAATGGCTCTGCCCTGGCTAAGGCTTTGCGTGTTTTGGTTGTTGACGGCACCGATGCTAGAAAATGGGTTGTGTACGGCCAAGAGGCTGATTCCACTAAGTACGTAGTTAAGCTTAGTTCCGAGGACGGTAACGCGGTTCCGAATTTTGGCGAGGTTTTGCCTGGCACGGATCACGTTGTAAACGTTTATCTTTATTATGAGGGTTCGGACGTGGCCGTCTACACCAATAATCTTGCGAATCTGACCAAGACCAATAAGGTCACCGTTGAGTTCGCTGCTACTCCCAACGGAAACAACTAACCAAGCGGGATGGCATATCTGCTGACTTTGGGGCGGGGTCTTTCGGCTCCGCCCTTTTTTGAAAAGAAGGTAGGTGAAAGATGAATAAATGCGAAATGAAAAAACAACTCAGGATTGCAGCCATTTCGGTTGTAATGGCTGCTGTTGCACTCGGATCGGCTACGTATGCGTGGTTTGTCACCAACTCTACGGTCAAAGCAACTACAGGTAGTATTAGCGCTCAGACAAACGGAATGGTTCTCCAGATTGTCTCCGGAGATACGCCCAATCATGAGGACAACCGCGAAGCGCTGACGACGGCATCTACTGTTGGAAATCAAATCAGCCCCTCTTCAACGGATAACGCGAAGTCATGGTTTGTGCCCGCCACCTGGAGCAATACGATGGTCAGCTCTTATAAAGAAGCCAATACCAATGAAAAGGGTCTCTACAGTCAAGGTGGCAACTCGTATTACGCATTTGCGGTGGGAAACTACACCGTCTATACGGTTAAGGAAACCGGACGTGCCGATGTCTATTTGAATCCTGACAACCCCTTAGTTGTTACGCCTTCAGCGGGGGCTTCGGAAAACTGGTTCAATAAGATTAAGGGATCCTTGAGGGTCGGCGTTGTTGTCGACGATGACCTTAAGTTTGTCTATGCTCCGACGCAGCCATCTTCTACCGAAACTGGCAACGATGTTAATGCCACCATGGGCTGGAGCTGCGTTGCTTCGGCGGGGAATACAACCCAAGAACCAGGTTACATGCACTTGTATGCCGACAATCTTGTTGATCAGCAGAATGGGAACTGGGCAGCCGCAAAAAACGGTGCTCTGTACGATAAGCCGGCTGGGCAAAACGGTAAGGCTATCGCCACGAATGTTGGCTATAGCGGCACTCGTATAAAGGTCATCATCTGGATGGAGGGCACGGATTCAGATTGTGTTAACGTGTCCGATTTGGATGATGCTCAGAAAGCAAATCCGACTTTTAATGTCACGCTTAATTTGGTTGGCGTTGCGACTGAGTAGTCGGTCAATAATTGATGTAATAGCGTAAGTAAAAACGAGGGCCAGTTCAGAATCGAACTGGCCCTCGTCTTGTTTATGTCAATATTGGTTCGGCTATAGCCCGTACACTTCAACCATGGCTTCACCAATACGGTGAGGAACACCAGTGACGAGCGCGTTGCCCATGCAGAAGGCTCGATGCCCATCGGTCATGCCGGTATCGGTCCAGCCTTTCGGGAATCCCTGAAGCTGATCGAGTTCGTCGGGGACAAGACGACGAAAACGGCCGTCGGGGCACTCAATGACATGCTTAAAGCGACTGGCACCTGTGCCTCCTTCGCCGGTGAGGATGGTGCGGCTCGGTTTATCGGTAGCATCCGGGAAGCTCATGGCTCCCTCGGAGTACGTGTACGTAAAGCCCGTCTTTTTGTTGGTGCGCTCCTCGCGCTTGCTGCCCTTAAGGTAGCGCCAGTCGGGGAGCTTTTCGTCAGAGATGTAGAACTGCTCCGGAACATTCGCCTCGTCGACAAGCACATCGCCAAGCACGCGGCGCTCGCCGTGATAGTCCTCAGCAAAGTCGCAGGTCAGAACGTGGCAGCCCTGCATGACGCCGGCGTTCTTGAACTGCGAGGTCTTTTGACCAACGCCAAAGCGAGTCGAGTTCTCATAAGGGTCGGGCAGGACGTCGAGCTCTGCCATTTCGTCAGGATAGAGAGCGGGGAAGGCCTTCGCCATAACGCCGTTGTGCATGCGATCAACAAGGTTCACCTCGCCGGCGTTTTTCTCGCAGAAGATGTAAACGCGTTTGCGTCGCTGGGGGAAACCGTATTCTGCTGAGTTGACCACGCGCCATTCGACGGTGTAATCGAGGTCGGCAAGGCAGCTCAAGATAATGGCGAAATCGCGACCGCGCTGAGATGCGGGCGACTTGAGCAGGCGATCAACATTCTCAAAGAGCCCGAAGCGCGGCTTCTTCATCTCGAGGAAGTGATAGATGTCCCACCAGAGAACACCCTTCTTGCCCTCAATGCCATGTGCCTGATTGAGCGGACGTGCGACAGAGTAATCCTGGCAAGGGAAGCCGCCAACGACCATCTGCACATCAGGGATTTCAATCTCGCCTGCCTCAGCCTGCTCAAGCACTTTATTGATGTCTTCGTTGACAACAGAGTCCTCGCCAAAGCGATCCATATAGCAACGGGCTGCGAACTGACGCGCCTTGGTTCCGGGCGGTTCCCACTGGTTGGCCCAAATGGTATGGAAGGGGCCGGCGGGCTTCATGTAAAACTCGGGATGACGCGGGTCGGCATAGCCTTCAAGACCCAGACGAAATCCGCCGACGCCCGCAAAAAGCTCGGCAATGTTAATCTCAGACACGTTTCTCCAATCGCTGCTGTGTCCGTTTATGGTGCTCACAACAATAACCGATCGAACGGACAAGATCAAGACCTCAATTTTATGGAGGAAATTGCTGCCCTGAACTACCATGGGGCTAACTGTGAATTTCGGAGGTACACCATGTCCAAGAAGCACCTCGACTTCAAGCGTATGCTTGACGATACCGATTTTTCTGACCCCTCTAGCATCGAGCGGTATGCTGCCAATCTCGACGGGATGACGTTTCGCGACATTCTGGAGCTTGGTATTGCGCCGGAGGGGGAGAGTGCGCCCAAGGACTTTGGGTCCAAGAAGTACAAGGGCGGTATGGGAACTCTGATCGAGGAGCGTTACTTTGGCTACAAGGCCAACAGCGACGACCGGCCGGACTTTCCCGAGGCGGGCGTCGAGCTCAAGGCAACGTGTTTTGACGTACTCAAAGACGGTCGAAAATCTGCCGGCGAGCGCCTCGTTCTGACGATGATTCCTTACGACCGTCCCGTTTCGCTCGACTACGACAGCTCGCATCTCAAGACCAAGCTCAGCAATATCCTGCTGATTTACTACGGCCGTGACCGCTCAATCGACAAATACGACCAGCGCATTGAGCGTGCAGTCATGGTTCGTCTGCCCGAAGAGGATATGAAGATCATTCGCGCTGACTACGAGAAGATCATTTCGTACATTCAGGATGGTCGCGCGGATGAGCTTTCGGAGGGCATGACCACCTACTTGGGCGCCTGCACAAAGGGCGCAACCGAAGCGACGATGTGGGTTGACCAGTACTACGAGTACTTCAATACCGATACGGGCGAAATCGAGCGCCGTCGCGCAAAGCGTCGTGCCTTCTCACTCAAGCGCTCGTACATGGACTATGTGCTTCACGCCTATGTTCTCGGCGCCCCGCGTATCGGCGAGAGCATCGTTCAAGGCGACGACGAGTCCATTGATTTCGAAAGCTACGTTACTGCGCTTATCGAGCGCCACTATGGCGAGACCGATCGTCAGATTGCGGAGCAGTACGGCCTGGAGTATACGGGCAACAAAGCGCAATGGACAACGCTCGTTTATCGCATGCTCGGCATTAAAAGCAATGCCGCTGAGGAGTTCGTTAAGGCTGGGATTAACGTCCGCGCTTGTCGCGTTAATAAGAGGGGACACATCGAGCAAGCAATGTCCTTCCCTCCGTTTGAGTTTAAGCAGCTAATCAACGAGGATTGGGAAACGTCTTCCTTCCGTGCGCGCCTTGAGACCAACCGTTTCTTCTTTGTCGTGTTCCGCGAGGACCACGAGGGGGAGTGGCGTCTTGACCGCTGCCTATTCTGGGCAATGCCGGCAAACGAAATCGAAGGCCCCGCAAAGGCTTGCTGGGATGAGACGCGAAAGGTCATTCGCGAGGGCGTTGAGCTCAATCCGTATCGGGATGCAAGCGGAAAGCTCAAGGTGACCAACAATCTGCCCGGTATGGCGGATAACCCGATTGTCCACGTTCGCCCACATACGTCGAAAGCTGCGTACAGATTCGCCGACGGAACCGAAATCGGCGATATTACGAGGAACGCCTACGAGCTGCCCGACGGACGCTGGATGACCAAGCAATCGTTCTGGTTCAACAAAGGCTATCTGGAGCACATCCTGGGGCTATAGGTCCTCGAACCCGCAACTCAGCTACCTGCGCATACTCGATTTTCGAGGAAATCCGGACTCGATTTTCGAGTTTTGCCCTACAGGTAAATCCCCTCGCACAAGGTCTTGTGAAACTGGGTGTGGTGATCGTGTGCCCAGGTGAAGAGCGCCTGGTCAAAGTTGTCCTGAGCGTCGGGGATGCCGTAGACGCCGGCGACTTCCACGCGCACGAACTCCAGCGCGGGCAGCTTGTTGATGGCCGTGAGTGCAAACGGCGACGTGGGCTCCTCGAACAGGTAATGGCTGCCTTGCAGCACGCCGCAGCCGGTGCAGGTGCTGGCGAGCGATACGGTCTTGGTGGTGCGCGACGTTGTGGGCTTGTAGCCGCAGCGCTCGCGCAGGTAGTCGCGGATCTCGGCCGGCACGCAGCCCAGCGCGGGGACGATGGCCACGGCGTTGGCGCGGGCGGTGTCGATCGCGATATGGCCCGCGTCGTCCCTGGTGGGCGCAGCACTGGGTGCAGCCTTGCTGCCCGAGTCCTCGGCCGCCCAATACGGAATGCCAAAGGCCGCGACCGCCGTCTGTTTGTGGCACTTCCAACACTCGCGCTTGCCCAGCACCAGGTAGATGTAGGGCGCGCTGGGGTCGGAGCGATCCACGCCGGGCATCCACGCGGCAAAGGGCTCGGGGTTGACGCCATCGGGCACGTACCAGATCTTCTTGACCCGGTCCCATTTGGCGCCCAGGGCCTTGGCCTCGTCTTTATGCGAAAAGGGAACATCGAGCTCGGTGCGCATGGCGGCTCCTTTGTGCGGCTTTCGGTGCATGTGCTCTAAGGATACCCCAGCGGCGGGTACGTGGTCGCTAAACGAGCGCTTCTACCGCCCGAGAAGTCGCGGAGCATTTTGGCGAGGGCGCGCCGTCAAGCAAATGGGCAAGCAAATGGTCAGCTTTTGGTCAGTTGGGCGGCAACCTTGCCAAAAGCTTGACGGATTTGTATTTAGACGTCGACGAATGAACACTTTGGTTGCGCCGCGGCAAAAAACTGCTGGTCGTTTGCCGAAAACTCGCCAGGGTCGCGAGCCGCCGCCGACGCGCGTGCTATCTTCGCGCCATGAGGTACTTTATCGTTTCACATAACGCCGCGCTGACGCTCTTGGCGCACATCCCGAACCCGCGCTTTGGGGATTCGGAACCAGAGGTCGTGTCGATCGCGGGCGCCTGCGCGCTCTCGGATCAAGAAGCGCAGGAGGTTATCGATCGCTATGACTTGGGGATCGAAACGCTGGATTTGCTGGTGCCGTCGCGCGCCGACCGTCGGCGGAGCAAGCATGTTAAAACGCATCTGTGTACCAACGAGCTCCCGGCAGGTTCGTTTATCTCGCTGGGTCACTGGATGGGCGACCTGGATGCGTATGTGTGCTCTCCCGAGCTGGCGTTTTTGCAGGCCGCGCACGATGACGATGCGGCGGAGGCCATTTATGCCGGCTATGCCATGGCATCGGATTACCGGCTGGATAACCTTGCTCCCGGCGGGGTGACCAGCAGGGATGCGGGCATGCGCGATGGAAAGCTCACGACCAAGGAGCTCATTGCGGCGTACCTTGATCGGGCGTCAAAGGTGAGAGGTGCCGCCAAGGCGAAGGCGTTGCTTCCGTACGTGGAAGAGGGCTCACGGTCTCCAAGGGAGTCGGGGCTTTGCATGTTTATGTCGCTGCCTGCGCATTACGGCGGGCTTGCGCTGGGCAAGGCCGAGCTGAACAAGAAGTACTTTATTCGCGACGGTTACAACGATGGGCGCAACCGCAAACTGCGCGTGTTGGAGCGCACGCCCGACATAACGCTTACGGCGAAAGCAGAGGTGGGCCTGGATAAAGTAAGGGCTGGCTTGCTGCCCGAGGTGCTTACCGCGCTGGTCGATTACGACAGCGACGCCATCCATGATGGAAGCGATAAAATCCACAAGGATGCCGAGCGCCGCAACGAGCTGCAGATGCTCAATGGGGTCGCGTACTTTACGGTGACGACTGACCAGGCGAGCGACTACGAAAAGCTCGTTCGCCTGTGCGAGCGAATCCGACGGAAGCTGCATCGGAATAAGCGACCCATTTTTAACAAGCCCATGACGGAGGAGCAGCGACATTTTGCCCTCGCGCGCGCCGAAACGAAGCGGTTAAAGCTTTGGCAAGCGGTTATCGAGATGCGTCGACATTGGTAGGGGCGGTTGCTGGGGGTGGGGCCAGGGGCCTTATTTTCAGGTCTAATATCTTTCCGCGAAGTGAACGAGTCAAAATGGACCCCCGAAGCATCGACACTTTTGGCGGCTCATTTCCTGCGGTTTTGACATTGGAATCCTGCGGTTTTGGCTTCAAAAAGTGTGCATGCTTCGGGGGTCCAAATAAGCTCGTTCACTTCGCGGAAAGATATTAGACC
>NZ_CAAKNY010000082.1:20631-63241 GCF_901212495.1 Collinsella aerofaciens
CTATAGGAAGGTTGTCCGGATGTGGCATCGAGGCCCATCCAGGCCCGGTTGAGGCGGTCGCCAAGACTGTTTGGGCAACTGTGGGCTTGGTTGGGTTTGCTGCGGCGGTATCGAGACGGCTTGGGCCCGGTTGGAATGGTTGCCAGAGGTGCGGGGGCGGCATCGGTCTTGTCTGGGATGGTTATTGGGGCTGTTGAGGTGGTTTTGGGTGCCGCGGCGTCCTTTTGGCTGGGCGGTATAAAACAAAACAGCTCAGAGGCGAAGCCTCTGAGCTGCGAACATTTGGTGGGCGTTAGAAGATTTGAACTTCTGACCTCTTCCGTGTCAGGGAAGCGCTCTCCCCCTGAGCTAAACGCCCGATCAAGGGTGCGCGAGTGCGCAGGAAATAATATAACGGAGCTCCCACCCAGTGGCAAGAACTATTTTTTAAAATGCGCCGATTTGCGATCCTATCCGCTCCGATGCAGCGCGAACAGCACGCGGAAAGTCGCGTTTGTACCCCCGATGAACTGCGCGTTCGCGTAAAATGGTTCCATTATGGGCAAGTCGTGCCCAGGCAGTTTACAACGCGGCAAATGGGGGAGGGGCATGTCGGACGCGCGCTCGCTGCGAAAACAGTTCAATCGCATGCTCGCCACGTTGCTGGTGGCGCTTGCTGCTGCCGGAGCCGTAACGTATGCCTGGTACATCTACAACGCCAACCGCCATATCACCGACGTCAAGATGGCCGCGGGCACGGGCGTGACCTTCCTCATCTCCAACGAGTACGACGGTGAGTACAAGACCAACGCCGGTCTGAGCTTTGCGGGCCTGCTCGATCCCGTCTCGACCGATAACGTGCTCAACGGGTTCCAAAAGGTAACGGGCTTTACCGGTGGAACCACGCAGGACTCCCTGTTCGCCAACATGTTTGGCGCGGCCAAGCATTCCGACTACACCAAGACCTCCCTGTACCTGGCCACCAACTCGGCCGCAACCGACGTGTACCTGTCGGGCATCGACTTTACCGAGCAGGATCCGGCAAACCCCATCTCCACCGCCCTGCGCGTGGGGCTGGTCGCCTATGCTCCGGGCAAAAGCGATACCGTTACCGGCCAGTACGTCTTTGAGGTCTCGGGCGAGCACAACCCCCAGGCGCGCTACAACACACTCGACGGCAAGGACGCCGGCGAAAACGAGCAGAACCACTTGGTGCTCGACAGTACCCGCTCCGATGGTTCCACGATCCATTTTGACCAGCTGACCAGCGCAAACTTCTGCGACTACAACGAAAACACCGGCGTGGTTGGTCTCAAGGAGGCCACGACCAAGATCTGCAGCCTGCCCGTCGCTGCCAAGGGCGCCAACCGTAGCACGCCCGTGCGTGTGGATGTATACGTGTGGCTGGAAGGCTGCGACCCCGATTGCACCAACAACCTGGCCGCCACCAGCTTGCAATCGCTGGCGCTGCGCTTTGCCGGCAAGCGTTCGTAAGGGGGCCAGGGATGAGTACGTCGAACATCAGAGACATCCTAAGCTCGCGTCGCCGCATGGCGGCTGCCGCTGCATGGATGTTCGTGCTGGTGACCGTCCTGAGCGCCGCCACCTACGCCTGGTTTAGCAACTCGCGTTACACCAACGTGACACCCGTGGCGCGCACGGTAAGCGACGAGGGCTCCGACCTGCAGATTGGCCTTTCGGCCAACGGACCATGGGACACAACGGCAACGCTTGCCGCCGCCGACAAAACGCTCTATCCCATCTCGACGGCCGATCTTTCCCGTTTTTGGCGCGGCACGTTCCAAAATGCCGCGGGCATTACGACCGACTACTCCGATTGCACCGCGCAGCTGGACGACTATGCCCTCACTGGCACGCTGTACCTTAAAGGCAGTGACAGCGCCCTCAACGTGTACCTGTATCAGGGCCAGATGAGCGTGACGAGTGATCCACAGCTGCTGGCCGCGCTGCGCCTGGGCCTGGTCATCACGACCCAGTCGGGTACGCAGACGCATATCTTTACCTGCGACGACCTAGGCAATACCGCGGGTGCCACCAGCAGGCGCACCACGGCGCAAGACGGCGTGGTCGTAGCGGGCGGCGCCTCGGGCTGGAGCTACGCTGCCGACCCTGCGCACGCCATAAGCGCCTACAGCATGGACGGCACCGGTGACACGCCCGCAGCGCGCGCGGGCGCCACGCCCATCTGCACGCTGGCCGCCAACGAGGTGGCAAGCGTTCGCTACGTTGTGTACATGGAAGGCTGCGATGCCAATTGCATCGATGAGGCTCAGGCCCGCGATGTGGTACTGCAGCTTGCCTTTGCCGCGGCCAAGGCATAAGGGGGCGAGCGACATGGAAGACCAGAAGCATATGCCAGCAGATAACCGCAAGGCCAAAACCCAGAGCACGGGCCCCGCAGCCCCCTCCAGCGCGTCCGCCGAGCGTGCACGCCTCGAGGGTGTCGCCGCCCGCCGCCACGCCCGCCGCGCGCGTGCCTACATCGCGCTCGTCATGGTGGCGCTCGCCGCCACGCTGAGTGCCGCAACCTATGCCTGGTTCACCAGCAACATGAAGGTCAACACCAACTCGGTGAGCGTGCACAGCGACACGTCCAAGCTGGTATTGGAGCTGGGCGACGCCGATGCCGGCAGCTGGTCGCAGCAAGGCGATGCATCTCTGGCCTCCACCGCGAGCGGGGCCGCGACGCTCTATCCGGTCTCGACCTTCGACCTCAACGGCTTTGCTGCCTGCGCGCAGAACAATTCCAACGGTGATGCCACGGTATTTGAGCAGGCAAAAGACAACGGCTCCGCGTTTTATCACGGCTGGATCGACCTGCGTCCCACCATCACGGGCACGGGCGCCAACAAGGTTAAGGGCAAGGTGAGCCTGTATCTGGCCGAGTCGCTGGTTCCACAGGGTGCCGACGCCGAGCTGCTGCGCGCGGCCCGCGTGGGCATCAAGATCTCGAGCGGCAGCCAGGTGCTCGCCACCAACATCTTTGAGCTCGACAGTTCCGACAGCGGCCATCGCGGCGAGCATCCCATGACCGTCCCGGCTGGCCTTGCCGGCTACACCGAGGGCATGCTCCTGGGCTGGCAAAACGGCCAACTTGCCTGCGGTGCCAACGTGACACAGGACCCGGCCACCTTTACGCTGGACACGAGCGAGACGGCCGAGCGCCCGCAAAACTCGCTCGCCACGCTGGCGCTGGGCCAGACCTATCGTCTGGATATCTATTACTACATCGAGGGCACCGACCCCGATAGCGCCGACTACCTGCACCAAGACCCGGGAACCCTGCACCTGGCCCTCTTTGCGACCTTGGATGGTGAGTAGCCATGACGTGTGAGCAACCCGCCGCCAACTGCACGCCCGCCACCGGCAAGCCCAACGCCGCTGTACCCACCGATACCGACCTGCGCCGCAAGCTCACCACCACCGTGGTGCTGGTCCTGTTTGCCCTGGTGGCGATAGCCATGGCAACCTTTGCCTGGTTCTCCATCGCCGATAGCGCCAAAACCCGCATGCTCATGATCGACGCCAACGCTGACGGTTCGCTGCGCTTTGACCTGGACGAGCATGCCACCTTCGACGAATACATCCACAGCCTGGGCTTCGACCAGATCTCGGCGCGCATCGCCAGCGAAAAGGGCGTGGACATCGACGCATCCAAGCTCAAACCCGTCACCACGAGCGACTACCAGACCTTTACCTTCGAGGATGGTTCCACCGCCGATCCCGCCACCGGCGCCTACCTGGAGTTTACGCTGCACTTTATGAGCAGCACGGACCTGCGCGTGCGCCTGACCGGCCAGGACGGCGACAACGGCGCATCCGGCACGCGGTTTGGCTCCGATACGCAGGGCATGGCCAGCGCCATGCGCATGAGCTTTACCGCCGACGGCCACACCTGGGTCTATAACCCCAACGGGGGCGGGGGCTCATCGGGTTCTGTCACGGTCTTTGGGCTCGACTCGGGCGCTGCCACCGCGGCCAGCGATATGTTCGACCTGATAAAAGATACGGATAAGCCGGTGACCGTTCGCATATGGCTCGAGGGAACGGACCCAAATTGCACTAATATGCTAAAGGGAGCTAACTATTCGGTTTCGATGCGCTTTGAGGGCATCGAGGAACAGTAGATACGCACGGCGGCCACCGGGCCGCGCACGACCTAGTCAGACACGGTAGTAAGGGACATCATGCAATCTGTTAAAAAAGTCGCATCCATCGCGCTGAGTGTCGTCATGTGGATCATCATCCTGGTGGCGGCCTTGTATGCGTTTACCACGCTCGCCACGCACGAGGACGGCAGCGTCTCCGACATCGCTGGCTTCACCCCGCTCGCCGTGCAGTCCGACTCCATGGCGCCCACGTTTAACAAGGGCGACCTCATCATCATCCAAAAGTGCGACACCTCAAAGCTCGAGGTGGGCGACATCGTGACGTTCCACACCATCATCGACAACGAGTACGCGCTCAACACGCACCGTATCGCCGCGATCGACGAGGTCAACGGCATGCGCAGCTTTACCACCAAGGGCGACAACAACGACGTGGCCGATACGCACATCATCAGCGACGGCGACATCGTGGGCAAGTACGTGTTCGCGTTGCCGCAGATGGGCAAGGTCATGGACTTCCTGTCCAGCTCCATGGGCTTCCTTGTTGTGATCGTGCTGCCCATGCTGCTGTTCTTTATCTACC
This sequence comes from Collinsella aerofaciens, assembly GCF_901212495.1. Classification (GTDB taxonomy): domain Bacteria; phylum Actinomycetota; class Coriobacteriia; order Coriobacteriales; family Coriobacteriaceae; genus Collinsella; species Collinsella aerofaciens_H. The sequence goes on from NZ_CAAKNY010000082.1 coordinate 25,324, forward strand.
AGGTGTATCACCTCATCGTGGTGGGCATGAACCTCAAGCGCGCTATGGCCGAGGAGGATCGCCTGGCCGCCGCGGCTGCCATCGTGGACGCCGAGGGCAAGGGCACTACTGTCACCGCCGATAATGCCGCCGAGCAGCTCGCCCAGGCCGAGGCCAAGCTCGCGGAAGCCCGTCGTCTGAAGGCCGAGGCCGAGGCGGCGATGAACGCGACCAAGCAGGAGGGTACCGACGGTGAGTGAGTTTCTGGGATTTGCCTGGGAGCTGCTGGCAAAGGTCGTCTACAACGTCGTTGCCGTCGTGAGCTCTATCCTTAACCTGCTGGTGTTTGGCTGGGTTGAGTACTTCAACATCTTTATGACCTACTTCACCACGTTCGACCTGGTGGGCAAGATTGGCGCGGTCATTCTGTTTGCCATGCTCATCGCGGTTCCCGTGCTGATCGTGGCCATTCTGGTCCACCGTTACCGTATCAACCGCCGCCTGCATCGCGACGATACGTCCAACAAGGCGCTCTACCGCGAGATCGGCCGCCTGAACAAGCAGGTGCTCGACCTGATGGACGAGAAGAATAAGCTGCTGGCGCTTAAGGTCAATGCCATGGGCGGCACCAAGCAGATTCCGTACGTGGGTGCCTCGGCTCTTGCCGACGACCATCTGCCCACGGTGGGCAACGTGGTGGGCGCCGCTACGGGTGTGCCCGCGGGCGAGGGCGCCACGGCTGCCGTGGTGTCGGGCAACGCGTCGCTCGCGCTCGATGGCGAGGGCGTCAAGGATGCCGCGGCCGCCATGGCCAAGGCTACCGTCGAGGCCAAGACCCTTGCCGAGGAAAAAGAGATCGCCCAGGCCAACCGCTTCCCCAAGCTGTCCCTTGTGGACCTTAAGTACCGCGACTGGGAATCGCCGGTCTACGACGATGCCATCTCGCTGGAGGACTTTGTCGAAAGCTTCCGCGCGTTCGCCTGCAGCCAGATGAAGCTCTACTACACACCCGAGATCATCCGCCGCTTTGTGGCCGGCATGGCCGCCTCCAAGCTGCTGATCCTGGAGGGCATCTCGGGTACCGGTAAGACGTCGCTGCCCTACAGCTTTAGCCGCTACCTGGACAACCCCGCGACCATCGTGTCGGTGCAGCCGAGCTTCCGCGACCGCACCGAGGTGCTCGGCTACTTTAACGAGTTCTCCAAGCGCTTTAACGAGACCGAGTTCCTCCGCGCCGTGTACGAGGCGGGCCTGCGCCAGGACCCGTCCATGATCGTGCTTGACGAGATGAACCTCGCCCGCGTGGAGTACTACTTTGCCGAGATCCTGTCGGTGCTCGAGATGCCCAGCCACGACGAGTGGGTACTCGATCTGGTCCCCACCCAGTGGGCCGCCGACCCCAAGGGCCTGCACGACGGCAAGCTCACCATTCCCGACAGCCTGTGGTTCATTGGCACCGCCAACAACGACGACTCCACCTTTACCATCACGGACAAGGTGTACGACCGCGCGATCCCCATCGAGCTCAACGAGCGCGCCGACGCGTTTGAGTGCGAGCCGCACGAGCGCGTGCACGTGACGGCCGACCACCTGCAGTATCTGTTCCAGAAGGCCAAGGTCGAGTACGTGATCGACGACGAGCTGCTCCAGAAGATGCACAAGCTGGACCAGTACCTGCAGACCCGCTTTAAGCTGGCCTTTGGCAACCGTATCATCAAGCAGATGTACGACTTTATCCCCGTGTACGTGGCGTGCGGCGGCACCGAGCTGGGCGGCATGGACTACATCATTGCCCGCAAGGTGCTCAAGAAGTTTGAGTCCATGAACGTGAGCTTTGTGCGCGACGAGATGAAGGGCCTGATCGAGTACATCGAGAAGACCTTTGGCGAGGGCGGCCTGCCCGATTCCGTCATGTACCTGCAGCGGATCCAGAACTTCTACTAATGGCGTAAGTGCGGGGGGCGTGACGTCGCCCCCGCCCCTTTCCGATCGATCCAACCTATGGAGTAACCCATGTCCGAGACCATTCAGGACCTCTATACCAGCTTCTCCGAGCAGATGGAGCCCATCCAGGAGGACAGCCGCTACTTCCACTATCTGTTCGAGATGGCGCAGGCCTCGGGCACCACGATCGAGCAGCAGCGCGAGGAGCTCGTCAAGGTGGTGGACGAGGAATGGATCAGCATGATCGAGGACTCGCTCGACGCCATCAACACCATTATCGAAAAGCCGCGCCGCTTCATCACCACCGAGGAAGAGGTGGTGCCGGTCTCGCTCGCCAAAAAGATCAGCGCCGACAGTGTCCGTCACCTGAGCCAGAACACGCAGTTCCTGGCGCCGAGCGACGATGGCGGCGTCCACCCTACGCGCATCCTCAACGTCAATACCGTCGAGACGTACGACCTGTATGAGAATCGCTTTATCTACCACCTGATTCAGCGCCTGCTGACGTTTGTGGACAAGCGTACCGACGTGATCTTTTGGTCGACGGGCAACGAGATCCGCAACCGCTTTAAGATGCACAGCAAGATCGACGACGCGTACGAGGAGATCGAGTACAACGTCGAGATGACGGTCAAGAACCGCCAGAGCTTTGCCGAGAACGACGCCGACAACATGGACGTCTTTATGCGCATCGACCGCGTGCGCCGCCTGGTCATGGCGCTGCGCGGTGCGTCGTTCTGCCAGATCATGAACGGGTGCAGCGCGGTCCGCAGCCCCATTCAGCGCACCAACCTCATCATGAAAGATCCCAACTATCGCAAGTGTTACCAGCTGTGGCAGTTTATGGAGCGCTACGACAAGGTGGGCTACAACATCGACGTGCAGCAGCAGGCGCTGGCGTTCGATGACGAGTACATGGTGCAGATGTACACCAACCTTATCAACAACTACACCGTCTTTAAGAGCCTGACCGACGACGAGCGCAACCTGCAGGAGCTCGAGAGCGTGCAACACGCGCCGGTGGCGCCCAAGTTTATCAAGGAGATTCAGGAGGTGCAGGTCGATAGCCCCGACCTGCCCGATGTCGAGGTCCGTCGCGTGTTTGTGGAGGAGGTCACGCAGGCCCAGCTCGATGCCGAGCAGGCGCTGGCCGAGGCCCGCGAGCATATTGAGGAGCTGCAGGGGCAGCTTAAGTCTTGGAAGGTTCAGGCCCATGCGCTGACCGATGAGCGCGATGATCTGGCCGACGAGCTGGACGAGGCAAAGACGCGTGAGCTGGCGTTGACGCAGCGCGCTCAGATGGCCGAGGCTGATGTTGAGGAGCTGCGCGCTTCGCTGGAGGATGTCGAGGCGGGCAAGAAAGCCGCCGAGGCCGACGCTGTCGAGGCGCGTGAGACCGCGGCGGCCCAGCTGGCGCAGATGCGTGCCGAGGCCGATGCCGAGGTCACGGCCGCTCGCGCCGATGCCGATGCCAAGATTGCTGCCGCCAAGCTGCAGGTCGAGGAGGTACAGCTGACGGCAGAGCGCGATGCCCGCGCCGCGCAGGAAGCGGCCGACGCCGCCGCTGCTGTAGCGGAGCAGAAGCTCGCCGACACCGTCGCCGCGGCCGAGGCGAAGGTTTCCGCCGCCCAGCAGGCCGCCGATGCCGCGATCGATGCTGCCCGCGCCGCCGCCGACTCTGCCGTTGAGCAGGCTGCGGTGGATGCCAACGAAAAGGTCGCCACCGCTGCCGCCGAGCGCGACGCCGCCGCGCGTGCCGCCGAGGAAGCTCGTGCCGATGCCGATGCGCGCATTGCCGCCGCCGGGCTCGAGGCCGGGGAGCGCATCGAGCAGGAGGTCGCCGCCGTTCGCGCCGCTTGCGAGCGCGAAGTCGAAGCCGCTCGCGCGGAGATGCAGCGGCGCCTGGATGCACTGGCGCAAGAGCTGGAGCAAGCCGAGCGCAATCGCGAGCGTGCCGAGCGCCGTGCCGAGGGCAACAGCCTGTCGCGCTACCTGCTGGCTCGCCTGCGCGGCGAGGCTGGCGAGGGCGTGGCCGCCGCGCCTGACGAGGATGGCGCTTCTGCGACGGATGCCACCGGGGCCGAGGTCGCTGCCGACCCCGAGACTTCCGCAAAGGACGCCGACAAGTGATGAAGCACGTGCTCCGCGTGATCAACGTGCTGGCGACCGTGGTGATCCTGGCCGCCTTTGTGGTGCTGCTGCGCACGGTGTTCACGCCCGCCGGCGAGATCCCCACCATCATGGGCTATGGCTTTATGCGTACGCTGACCGGCTCGATGGAGCCGGCGATTCCCGTGCATTCGTTTATCGTCGTCGATACCGACAACAGCCGGGTCTACCAAGCGGGCGATATCATCACCTTCCATTCGTCTGATGACGCGCTGGAGGGTTCGCTCAACACGCACCGTATCGTATCCGTGGAGGCCGCGTCCGACGGCTCGCTGGTCTATCACACTAAGGGCGATGCCAATCCGGTCGAGGACGCCGCGCCCGTGCCCGCCGCCGATGTGGTGGGCCGCGTGGTCTTTGTCTCGGCAGGCCTGGGCGTGGTGGTGTCGCTGTTCACCAACCCGCTGCTGTTCTTTCCGTGTATCGTGGTGCCGTTGATTGTGCTGCTGGTGCTCGAGATTCGCCATATGGTTAAAGCCACGCAAGAGGTGGCGCGTGCCGAGGACGAGGCCGCCCTGCGTGCTGCCGTGGAGCAGATTCGCGAAAAGCGCCGTCGCGAGCAGGAAGGCCAGGACAGCGACAAGGAGCAGGGCGACGGTGGGCATGCTGAGGGAAGTGCGGAAGCCGACCCCGGTGCCCTCGACGATTCCAACCGCTCGGCATAGCTCATCGGCGTCTTTCATCCCCACCATTTGGACGCTCGTAGATGTTCCGAATCGTCTACTTTTCCATACCAATATTCGTGCTACAGTTTGAGCGCTTTGTTGCCAATTGATTTCGGGGGAGTGGAATGGAACAGGAGCGCTCGGCGCAGCGTGCATGCGAAAAGGCTTCGGTGCCGATGACGGCGGCGTCCGATTTTGTCGTGCCCGAGGGGACTGACGAGCTCAGCCGCAGCACCCGCCGTGCATGGCGCGACCGCCTCAACGATGCGTCGTCGCGCAAGATGGCCCTGGGTGTGCTCGCCGCGGCTGCCGGCGGAACGTTTTGGGGCTTTTCTGGCACCAGCGCCAGCTACCTCTTTGACGTGTGTCATATCGAGACGTTTTGGCTCATGAGCGTGCGCCAGGTTTGCGCCGGCCTGCTCTTTATGCTCGTCGTGCTCAAAAAGGATCGCGACCGCTTGGTTAAACTGTGGACCACCCCCGCCGACCGCAAGCAGCTCATCCTGTTTACGATTTTTGGCTTGCTGTTCAACCAGATTTGCTATCTGTCGGCCGTGCGCCTAACCAACGCGGGCACGGCGACGGTGTTCCAGTGCCTGCAGCTGGTGGTCGTCATGGGGTATGCCTGTGTTACCACGCATCGACTTCCGCGCACGCGCGAGACGCTTGGTGTTTTGCTCGCCTTGGGCGGAACGTTTCTTATCGCCACGGGCGGCGACCCCAGTACACTGAGCATTTCGCCGATGGGCCTGCTCGCGGGCCTTCTGTGCGCCGTGGGTGGTGCCTGCATGGCAATTATCCCGGCCGGAATCCTCAAGGAATACGGCAGCCCGGTCGTCACGGGTTCGGCCATGCTCTCTGCCGGAATCGTGCTGAGCATCTTCACCCAGCCGTGGGTCCACGTACCGGCGCTCGAGCCCTCGGGCGTCGTCGCGCTTGCGGTGTTCATCGTGGTCGGATCGTTCTTTGCCTATATGTTCTATATGCAGGGTGTTAAGGAGATCGGCTCGGTGCGCGCGAGTCTCATTGGAACCATGGAGCCGGTTTCGGCTACCATCACCAGCGCCCTCATGCTGGGAACGGTGTTTCTGCCCACCGACCTGGCGGGTTTTGCCATGATTATCGCGATGGTGTTTTTAACGGTGTAGCGCACGCCGCTGCCTAGACGGACGCGGTGTTGCACCACAATTCTGGGAATTGGTGCCTGCGTCTGGAGTTTAACTGACGATGCCAAATATGTCATAAACTAATAGCGTAATTGACTTTTAGTATTGCGAGGATTCCTCTATGGCTGGTAACCACTTTAAGAACGGCGACGACGAGCGCTCTGCAGTTCCGCCGCGTTCAAATGGGATTGGAAACGCTGGCGTACCGAGTGGATCCATCCAAAACGGCGCTGGCAACCGTACGTCTCCGGGCGAAACGGCGATGTTTGCCGCTCTGTACGAACAGTCTCAAAAGGCAAAACAGGCTGGTCGCGTAGGCAGGCAGGCATTTCCGGGTGGGGCGGGCTCTGCGGCGTCGTCGGCTGGGGTCCGTCCGGCGCCAACGGGCGGTGCGAATGTCGCCGGTCCCACTGGCCCCGCTAACAACGCTCATCGCGCCCGCAACACCAGCCCCATCAACTCTGCCAATCCCGCCAAGAGTGCTTCTTCTTCTGGAGACGCAGGGCTTACGGGTAACCTGGGCACTATCTATACGGGCGCCTCCGAGACTGGCACGTTCGCCCGCCTGGATGATAACGGTGCCGAGTTTAAGGGCTCGGGCTCTAAAGAAGAATATTACGATTTTGGCTTGAACTACGGCGGCGATTCTTCGTCGAGCTCGACCTCGAACGGCCTGGTTCGCCATCGCCATCGCAAGGGCGAGCGCAAGAATCGCCGCATTGCAGCCGTCGTCGCCGCTATCGTCGCGGTGGTTCTTGTCGCGTTTGGCGTGAATGGTTTCATGCTGCTTAACTCGGCAAAAACCGTGAAGAGCCAGGCAAAGGAAACCGTCGAGATCGTCGGTGGCCTTAAGGACAAGGTCACGTCGGGCGATTTTTCGACGCTGCCTGACGAAGCGAAGAAGATCGATGAGCTCTGCGGCAGCATGAAGAAGGAGACCGCGAGCCCGGTGTGGACGATGGCTTCGTTCATTCCAGTGTATGGCAGCGACATTAACGCCGTCCGCACCATGGTCGATGCTCTGTCCGATGTTTCGAGCGGCGCGCTGGTCCCCATGGCCGATAATCTCGCTCAGGCAACGCCCGGCAAGCTGTTCCAGGACGGGACAATCAATGTGTCCGCGCTGCAGGCGGTCGCCGATTCGCTCTCCGATAGCTCGAAGGTGTTCAAGAGCGCCAACGAGAAGATCCAGAGCATTGGCGATACTCATATTTCCCAGGTGACCGAGCTGGTCGATAAAGCAAAGGACGGCTTTGCCACCCTCAACGGCGCGGTTGACGCGGCGGAGAAGGTCGCCCCCGTCCTTCCCCAGATGCTCGGCGCCAACGGCCAGACGCGTCATTATCTTGTGCTCGCGATGAGCAATGTCGAGATCCGTGCCTGCGGCGGTTTCCCCGGTTCTCGCGGCGTGATGTCGGTGACTGACGGTAAGCTCGAACTGGGCGATTTTGTCAAAGTCGACATGATGAAAGAGCCTTTGAGCCCGCTTCCAATCACGGATGAAGAGGCAAACTTGTTCACGACCGGATGGGGCCTGACCGGATTCAACACGCTCGGATACACGATGGGCGACGTTACGATGACACCCGATTATCCGCGTGCGGCTCAGCTTGCCAGCGATATGCAGAAGGCCATTGTCGGAGATGACATCGACGGCGTATTTGCGGTTGATCCGGTATTTTTGCAGTATATGCTCAGCATTGTGGGCGGCACGCAGCTTCCCGACGGCACCGTTGTCGATGGAAGCAACGCCGCAAAGGTGCTGCTGCACGATATTTATTGGAATTACCCGGTAGAGGAACAGGACGCCATTTTTGCGGCCGTCGCTGGATCGGCTTTTAACAAAATTGTGAACGAACTGGGGTCCAGCGATATTACTAAGATCGCTGCCGCCATCGAAAAGGGTGCTTCCGAGGGTCGCATCCTCATGTATTCGAGAAATGATGACGAGGAAAAGGCCGCGAAGGCTCTTGGAATATCGGGCGCCCTCCAAACCGATACGTCGGAGGCTCCGATCTTGGGCGTCTATGTGAACAACTACAGCTATTCAAAGATGGATTGGTTCCTCGATAAGCGAGTCACCATCGATTCTTCGGTTGAAAATGCCGATGGCTCGACGACGTATCGAGTGACCACCACGCTCAAGAACACGATGACCCCCCAGGAGAAGGCCGAGATGCCTGGTTATTTCCAGGGCCATAACGGCATTAGCCAGGATATTGATGATGAGGTGCTGAGGCTTTATCTCTATGCTCCTGCGGGAGGCAGCATTTCGGACATTAAGACTTCGGGCTCCGGTTCTATCGAGATGAACGAAGCGACGCACGATGGCCTGAAGGTTGCATGGGGCGGTGTCCACATGCTTCTTGGACAGGACATAAAGGTCGAGTACACGGTCACGACTTCGAAGGACTCTGGGCACAAAGAGCTTAAGGTTCGCACCACGCCAACCGCTCAAACGTTCGAACAGGATAAGTAAGATATGAAGTACTTTGGCACCGACGGTTTTCGCGGTGAGGCCAACGTTGGGCTGACGGTAGAACACGCTTATAAGATTGGCCGTTTTGTGGGCTGGTATTACGGTGCCAACCGCGAGCGCAAGGCGCGCGTCATCGTGGGCAAGGACACGCGTCGCTCGAGCTATATGTTCGAGGCGGCGCTGGTGAGCGGCCTGGTCGCGAGCGGTGCGGACGCATATATGCTGCATGTGATCCCAACGCCGGGCGTGGCGCATCAGACTGTGGAGGGCTGCTTCGATTGCGGCATCATGATCAGCGCGAGCCACAACCCGTTTTGCGATAACGGCATTAAGCTCGTCAACAGCGACGGCTTTAAGATGGACGAGGACGTGCTGGAACTCATCGAGGATTACATCGATGGCAAGAGCGAGGTGCCGCTGGCCACGGGCAACCACATTGGCGCCACGGTCGATTACATGCAGGGCCGCAACCGCTATATTGCCTCGCTCATCGCGAGCGCGAACTTTTCGCTGCAGGGCGTCAAGATCGGCATCGACTGCGCCAACGGCTCGGCGTCTTCGGTGGCCAAGCCGGTGTTCGACGCACTGGGCGCCGACGTGCGCGTGATTAACGCCGCGCCTGATGGCTTTAACATCAACGTCGACTGCGGCTCCACGCATATGGAGCGCCTACAGCGCCACGTGGTGGAGCAGGGCCTGGACGTGGGCTTTGCCTACGACGGCGACGCCGATCGCTGCTTGGCCGTGGACGAGCGCGGTCGCGTGGTCGATGGCGACCAGATCCTGTACGTGTGCGGTGTGTACCTGAACAAGCACGGTCGCCTTTCGGGCGGTACCGTGGTGCCGACGATCGCCAGCAACTTTGGCCTGGTCAAGTCGTTGGAGCTTGCCGGTCTGAGTGCCGTGACCAGCGGCGTGGGCGACCGTCATGTGTATGCCAAGATGCGCGAGGGCGGCTACAGCCTGGGCGGCGAGCAGACGGGCCATACGATCTTTGGCGATATCGAGCGCACGGGTGACGGCATTATGACCTCGCTGCGCGTGATGGAAGTGATTCGCGCCGAGCGCGAGACGCTCTCGCAGCTCACGGTTCCGTGCAAGCTGCTGCCGCAAGCGCAGGTTGCCGTGCGCGTGGCCGACAAGGACGCCGCATTGGGCAACATGGGCGTGCAGGCTGCCATCGCCGAGGCTGAGGCCGCGCTGGCGGGCGAGGGCCGCGTGCTCGTGCGCAAGAGCGGAACCGAGTCGGTGATTCGCGTGCTGGCTGAGGCTCCGGACCAATCGGCCGCCGACGCCGCCATGAAGCGCATCGCCAACGCACTCGAGGCTCTGTAGTTACGCGGTTTTACCAAACCGCGTAACTGCTCGACGCTGCAAACGGACCCAAGCGGCAATCTGACGTTCAATTTCAAGGGCGCGACCAGAAGGTCAGCGCTCTTTCATTTCACGTCACCTTGCTCGCTTGGGGCCGTTTTCGCTGACGTTGCCAGGACATCGGCGTCAACATGGTTGACGTTCAAAGAGTAGTCATTTAAGAACGTCCCCAATGACTAAAGAACGTCCCCAATGACTAGGTGGAAAAAGGGGCGCCGCGGGATAGATCCTGCGGCGCCCCTTTGCGTTGCGTGTTGCTTAAGCTTTACAGTTGGTACAGCGTGGTGAACTTGTCCTGCAGGTAGCTGCAGTAGTAATGGGCGTCAAAGGCCATGCCGCAGGCGCCCTTGATGAGCTCCGGCGCGTCCTTGGCGCGGCCCCACTGCCAAATGTGCTCGCCCAGCCAGGCACGGACGGGCGCCAGATCGCCGTCCGCGCAGGCACCGGTAAGGTCGACGCCGTCGCGGCACATGGCCGGCACGAACATGGCGTCGTAGGCGCTGCCCAGCGCATAGGTGGGGAAGTAGCCAAACGAACCGCCGCTCCAGTGCGTATCCTGCAGGCAGCCGTGCGTGTCGTCGGGAACGGGAATGCCCAGGTACTCATCCATGAAGCGGTTCCAAAGCGCGGGGATGTCCTCGGCCGTGGCCTCGCCGGCAAACAACATGCGCTCAATCTGGTAGCGCACCATAATGTGCAGCGGATAGGTGAGTTCGTCGGCCTCGGTGCGGATCAGTGAAGGCTGCGCGATGTTCACGGCGCGGTAGAGTGTGTCCTCGTCGACGTCGCCGTAGATCTCGGGTGCGTGGCGGCGCAGCACCTCGAGCAGCGGTCCCATAAAGGCGCGACTGCGGCCCACGGTGTTTTCGAAAAAGCGGCTCTGGCTCTCGTGGATGCCCATGGAGGTTCCACCCTCAAGACAGGTGCGCGCATAGGCGGGATTGACGCCCAGCTCGTACATGGCGTGGCCTGCCTCGTGGATGATGCTGTAGACGTTGGAGATGCAATCGTCCTCGTAGATGTGCGTCGCGACGCGCGCGTCACCCACAGCAAAGCCCTCGCTAAACGGGTGCTCGGTAAAGGCAAGCGTGGTGTCGTCCAGGTCCAGGCCGACAAGCTTCATCAGGTCGAAGCTCACGGCACGCTGGGCAGCCTCGGGCACGCGGGCGTGCAAAAAGTCGGCAGCCGGCTGCTGGCCGCGCTCGCCGATGGCGTGCACGAGCGGCACGACCGTGGCCTTGACCTCGTCGCAAAACGCATCGAAACTCTTGGCGGAAAGGCCGCGCTCGTACTGGTCGAGCCAAACATCGTATGGGTCGCGCTTGGGGTCCATGAGCTCGGCCTGATGCTTAAGCTGGGTGATGATTCTATCCACATAGGGCTCAAAGCTCGCCCAGTCATTGGCCGTCTTGGCCTTGTGCCACACGGCGTCGGCCTCGCAGGTGAGCCTGGTCCAGGTCTCGGCCTCCTCGGTGGGAATGACGCTGGCCTCGTGCTGGTCGCGGCCGAGCACGCGGATTTCATCGAGCAGCTGCGGGTCGTCGATCTTGCCGCCGGCAACGGTCTCGCGTGCCAGCGAGTGCACAAGTTCGACAGACTTTTTGCTGGTCAGCAGCTTGTGATGCTCGCCGGCAAGGGTGCCCATGGCGTCGGCGCGCGCCGCAGCGCCGTTGGCGGGAGCAATGGTCGCGCCGTCAAACTCGGCAATCTTGAGCAGGTATTCGCGGGTCCACAGCTTGCCCTCGAGCTTGCGGAATTTTTTGACGGCTTTGTTGACTTTAGCGGCGCCCTTGGCGGCCTTTGCCACGGCGCCCTTGGCCTTCTTATCGAGTTTCTTTCCCATACTGTATCCTTAATCTCGCAGGCCGAGCGCCGCAGGCGGGCGCACGGCCAGTTTGCACAGCTACCTGCTTTGTACCCAGCACAAACAAAACGGAACGCGGCGATACGCCCACACAATGTGGTATCCTATAGCCCAATGCGTTGACGGAGAGGGTTTTGCCCGCCGCGTCGCCGGCAAGAGAGGGAAGGTCATGGGCTGCAAGCCTTCCTGCGGTGACAAGGGCCAAGCGTTCACTCCCGAGCAGCGACCTCAACGGGCGCGCGGCCAGCGGCGGCGATGTCCCCAGTAGGGAAGCCGTGAGCCTCGCGACAAGGGGCAAAGAGTGGGCGCGGCGGGCCAGACATCCGTCGGGTCAAACAAGGTGGTACCGCGGAATTCAACCGTCCTTGGGCAATGCACATGCCCGAGGGCGGTTTTTTGTTACCGAACCGGGCCGCGTTTTCGCAACGTCAGACGGCGGCAGCCGCCTCGGCAAGCGGGGAGCGCGAGAGACGAAAGGGAAGACATGAGTCTGATTGATGACCTGGTCAAACTCGAGGAAGAGGCCAAGGAGCTCGTCGCAGGCGCCGACGACGCCGCCAAGCTCGAGGCCGCGCGCGTTGAGCTGCTCGGCCGCAAGGGCCGCATCACCGGCCTGATGCGCATGATGGGCAAGCTCGCCCCCGAGGATCGTCCCGTGATGGGCAAGCGCGCCAACGAGATGCGCCAGCTGATCGAGGGCATGCTCGACGAGCGCACGACCGAGATGAAGGCCGCCGCCCTCAAGCACGCACTCGAGCACGAGGCCGTCGACATCACGCTGCCGGGCATCCGTCCGCAGATCGGTCACCAGCACCTGATCAAGCAGATTATCGAGGAGGCCGAGGACATCTTCTGCGGTATCGGCTACACCGTCGAGTCCGGCCCCATGGTCGACACCTCCTATTACAACTTCACTGCGCTCAACGCCCCCATGGATCACCCGAGCCGCTCGGCCCGCGATACCTTCTACGTGGTCGACAACAACCCCGGCAGCGTCGCGCACCCCGAGGCTCACGCCCACGGCGAGTCCGACGTGCTGCTGCGCACCCAGACTTCGGGCGTGCAGATCCACACCATGGAGTCGCAAAAGCCGCCCATCTACATGATCTGCCCGGGCACCGTCTACCGTCCCGACACGGCCGACGCCTGCCATCTGCCGCAGTTCAACCAGATCGAGGGCCTGGTCGTCGACGAGGGTATCACCTTTGGCGACCTGAAGGGCACGCTCGACTACTTCGTCAAGTGCATGTTTGGCGAGGACCGCAAGACGCGCTACCGTCCGCACTTCTTCCCCTTCACCGAGCCTTCCTGCGAGGTGGACGTGAGCTGCCACGTGTGCGGCGGCAAGGGCTGCAACTTCTGCAAGCATAGCGGCTGGATCGAGATCCTGGGCTGCGGCATGGTTGACCCCAACGTCCTGATCAACTGCGGCATCGACCCCGAGAAGTACACCGGCTTCGCCTTTGGTATTGGCGCCGAGCGCGTCGCAGCCCTGCGCTACGACTTGCCCGACCTCAGAACGCTGATGACGGGCGATATGCGTTTCCTGAATCAGTTCTAGGCTGCGGCTTGCCCAAGCACGGCACCTCGGCGCTCATTCGTCGCTTGCGTACCAAAGTACGCGGCGCTCCTCTTTCGGGCCGATCTGCCGCACTTGGACAACCCTCGCTTTGTAAGGAATGTTCACAAAGTTGAAGTTTCCACCTGCATCTCTTCGCAGGCTTTCAGTATGAAAGGAGAGCTAGATGCGTGTTTCTTACGACTGGCTCAAGACCATGATCGATATTCCGGAGGATCCCAAGACCCTTTCGGACGAATATATCCGTACCGGCACCGAGGTCGAGGCGATCGACACCGTGGGCGAGTCCTTTGACCACGTGGTGACTGCCAAGGTGCTCACCAAGACCCCGCACCCCGATAGCGACCATATGTATGTGTGCTCGGTCGACGTGGGTGACAAGAACCTCGACGCTGACGGCAATCCCGCTCCGCTGCAGATCGTCTGCGGCGCGCAGAACTTCGAGGCCGGCGATCACATCGTCACGGCCATGATCGGCGCTGTCCTGCCCGGCGACGTCAAGATCAAGAAGAGCAAGCTTCGCGGCGTCGTGTCCATGGGCATGAACTGTTCCGCGCGCGAGCTCGGTCTGGGCGGTGACCACTCCGGCATCATGATCCTGCCCGAGGACACGCCCTGCGGCATGCCGTTTGCCGAGTACGTGGGCTCGAGCGACACCGTGCTCGACTGCGAGATCACGCCCAACCGTCCCGATTGCCTGTCCATGATCGGCATGGCCCGCGAGACCGGCGCCATCTTCGATCGCGATTTCCACGTTGAGCTGCCCGCCATCAAGGCCGAGACCGGCCGCGCGACCGACGACGAGCTTTCGGTCGAGATTGCCGACGAGGGCCTGTGCGACCGCTACGTTGCCCGCATCGTGCGCAATGTGAAGGTCGGTCCGTCGCCCGACTGGATGGTCAAGCGCCTCAACGCCCTGGGCGTGCGCCCGCACAACAACATCGTCGACATCACCAACTATGTGATGATGCTCACCGGTCAGCCGCTGCACGCCTTTGATCTGGACACCTTTGCCGCGCGCGATGGCCATCGCCGCGTGGTGGTTCGCGCCGCCCAGCAGGATGAGAAGTTCACGACGCTCGACGGCGAGGAGCGCGTGCTCGACGCCGGCATGGGCCTGATTACCGACGGCGAGCGCCCCGTGGCGCTGGCCGGCGTTATGGGCGGCATGGATTCCGAGATCGAGGACGATACCGTCGACGTGATGGTTGAGAGCGCCTGCTTCAACGCCGGCCGCACCTCGCACACCAGCCGCGACCTGTCACTGATCTCCGACGCCTCCATTCGCTTTGAGCGCCAGGTTGACGAAACCGGCTGCGTGGACGTCGCCAACGTCACGTGCGCGCTTATCGAGGAGATCGCCGGCGGCGAGGTCGCTCCCGGCTATGTCGACGTTTTCCCCGCGCCCAAGATCATCGACAGCATTAAGCTGCGCCTGGCCCGCGTGCGCGCCATCTGCGGTGCCGACATCGAGCCCGACTTTATCGAGCGTTCGCTCACCCGTCTGGGCTGCACCGTCGAGCGCGACGGCGAGGACTTCATGGTCACCCCGCCGAGCTTCCGTCCCGACCTGCCGCGCGAGATCGACCTGATCGAGGAGGTCCTGCGCCTGTGGGGCATGGGCCGCGTGACGGCAACCATCCCGGCTGCCAAGAACCACATCGGCGGCCTGACCCGCGAGCAGAAGCTCACCCGTAAGGTCGGCGAGATCCTGCGCGCCTGCGGCCTCAACGAGACCACGACTTTTGGCTTTGCCGCCCCGGGCGACCTGGAGAAGATCGGTATGTCCACCGAGGGCCGCGGTTGCCCCGTGGTGCTCATGAACCCGCTGGTGGCCGAGCAGACCGAGATGCGTCGTTCGCTGCTGCCGGGCCTGCTGCAGTCCGTGGCCTACAACGAGGCCCACGGTACGCCCAACGTGCACCTGTATGAGGTCGGGAGCCTGTTCCACGGCCGCGCGAACGCCAGCCTGCCCAAGGAGACCAAGTCCGTGGCGGGCGTGCTCTCGGGCCAGTGGAGCGATCAGTCCTGGAATATGAAGTACCGCAAGCTGCGCTTCTTCTTTGGCAAGGGCATTGTCGAGGAGCTGCTCGCCCAGCTGCGCATCGAGAAGGTTCGCTTCCGTCCCGTCGAGGGCGAGGGCTACGCTTTCTTGCAGCCGGGTCGTGCCGCCGAGGTTCTGTCCGGCGGCACCGTGCTGGGCTGGGTCGGCGAGATCCACCCCGAGGCGCGCGAGGCCTGCGGCATCGATGAGGTCGTCGTTGCCTTTGAGCTCGATCTGGACAAGCTGATCAAGGGCGCCCGCAACCAGGAGAACTACCGCGAGTTCTCGCAGTACCCGGCTGTTGAGCACGACCTGGCTATCGTGGTCGATAATTCCGTGACCTGCGAGGATCTTGAGCGCCGTATTACCAGCGCCGGCGGCAAGCTGCTCGAGGGCGTGCGCCTGTTCGACGTCTACCGCGATCCGGTCCGCGTGGGCGTGGGCAAAAAGTCCATGGCCTTCGCGCTTACGTATCGCTCCGATGACCATACGCTCACCAGCGAGGAGGTCGAGAAGGCGCACCAGAAGATCGTCACCAAGGTGTGCAAGGGCGTAAACGGCGAGGTCCGCGGCTAGAGCTTGCGCCGGGAGCGCAGGGCCTAGTGGCGGTTGCTGTGGGCTCTGCGTGACCGCGGTGTTCGGAATAAGGCACCGTTGATCCTGCATATATGACACGCGCATTACAAAACGGCGTGCTGCTTTGTCGGCAGCGCGCCGGTTTGCTATGATAGCCCGCGGCGTGTTACGAATATGATATTACGTAACACTGGCAAGGTGATTCAAGCGGCGTTGCAATTCCGTGCGCCGATAACCGGGAGGCGTATATGCACATTCCAGACAACTACCTGTCCCCACAGACCGATGCCGTTATGGCGGTGGCGATGGTGCCCGTATGGGTCCACTGCATCAAGAAGGTGCGTGCCACGCTCGATCGCGAGCACATGGCGTTCTTGGGCATTTGCGCCGCATTCTCCTTTTTGCTCATGATGTTCAACGTGCCGCTACCTGGCGGCACCACTGGTCACGCTGTTGGCGGCTCGCTCATCGCGCTGCTGCTGGGCCCCGAGGCTGCTGCCATTGCAGTCTCGGTTGCACTCGCGCTGCAGGCGCTGCTGTTTGGCGATGGCGGCGTTCTGTCCTTTGGCGCCAACTGCTTTAACATGGCCTTTGTGCTGCCGTTTGTCGCTGCTATCGTGTTCCGTGCGCTCAACAGCCGTCTGCACGACAAGAGCTGGGGCACCTCGGTTTCTGCCATCGTGAGCGGTTGGGTCGGCCTGTGCCTGGCGGCCCTGTGCGCGGCGATCGAGTTTGGCATTCAGCCGATGCTCTTCACCAACGCCTCGGGTGCTCCGCTTTACTGCCCCTTCCCGCTGTCCGTGGCTATTCCGGCCATGTTGATCCCGCATATGCTGGTTGCCGGCGTAGTCGAGGGCGTGGCGACGGCCGCCATCTTCGGTTTCATTAAGAAGACGGCGCCGAGCATTATCGTCGGGCCTGAGGCCGTCGATGGCCAGCTTGCTGCCGAGGGCGCAACCGCCAAGAAGACTTCTCTGGTTCCCACGCTCATCTTGGTTGCCGTGCTTGTCGTGGCCACGCCGCTGGGCCTGCTGGCCACGGGTGACGCTTGGGGTGAGTGGGACGCCGAGGGCGCCGCGACCGCCGTTCAGGAGGCTGGCGACAACAGCCTGCAGGCTTCGGTCGGCCTCGATACCCCGACCTTTGCCGACGCTCTGCCTACGGGCGATTATCTGCAGGCCTATTCCGAGGAGCAGGGCCTTGGCTTTGCCGGCCAGGCTGCCATGTATATCCTTTCCGGTGTGATTGGCGTGGCGGTGCTCACCATCGCATTCCGTCTGATTTCGTTGACGGTTAAGGAAAACTGAGCGCATGCAGATGGTCGAGCTGCCTAGCTGGCTTGCGGTCGAGCAGCGATACGAGCCCGCGGGGGCTCGGCATCGTGTGATGCAAAAGAACGTCCTGCACCTGGCGAGCCTGCTTGAGCGGGTTCGCCTGGGCGGAGGCGCTCACGAGGGCGGGTCGATAATCGACCGCGCCCTTTCTTCCGTTTCGGCTCCGGTACGTTTGGTGGGGATGTTCGTCTGCGTTCTGTGCGTGTGTCTGACGCAAAGCCCGCTGTATCTGATGTTGATGGCGGCGATCGCGTTGGTGCTGGTTGCGGTGCGCCCCGCACGCGGGCTGCGCGCGACCTTTGTACCGGCGCTCGGCGCCATGGGGCTTGCGGTGGTTCTGGCGCTGCCTGCCCTGCTGCTGGGCGCGTCTGCCACGGGTGCCATGCTCAAGATCGCGCTCAAGACGTTCATTAATGTGTCGCTGGTGCTGGGCGTTTCGTGGACCCTCACGTGGAGCCGCATGTCGGCGGCACTCAAGATGCTGCATCTACCCGACGAGGTCATCTTTACGTTTGATATGGCACTCAAGCATATCGAGGTGCTGGGCCGCACGGCGCATGATCTGTGCGAATCGGTCATGCTGCGCAGCGTCGGTTCCGCGCCTGCGGGTTTTTCGCGCACTGACTCGCTGGCGGGTATCATGGGCATGACGTTTATCAAGGCGATGGAATGCAGCCACGCGATGGACGAGGCCATGCTGTGCCGCGGCTTTGCCGGCGTGTATCCGGCGCCTGCACGGAGCGGCTTTGGCTGGCGCGACGCGGTCTATACGGCCGCCGTGGCGCTGTTTGCGGTGCTGTGCGCTGTGCTGTAGTGCGGGCGGTCGGACCGTCGATATGAATAGGGAAGGGCGACGTTTTGGCAAGGGATACGAATGGCGCGATGGGCGTGTGCGGTGCTGCTAGCGCCGAGGCCACGCCGCTCATCGAGCTGCGCGACGTGGTGTTTTCCTATGCGGGGCATACGGTTGTCGATGGCGTGTCGCTGCAGGTCGATCGTGGGGAGCTCGTTGCCCTGCTCGGTCCCAACGGCTGCGGTAAGACGACGATTATGCGCCTTATTAATGGCCTTGAACTCGCGGATGCAGGGGCATACCTGTTTGACGGGCACGTGATCGATGCGGCGTTTCTAAAGGATGCCGCGGCCGCTCAGCGTTTTCATCAGCGCGTGGGCTTTGTGTTCCAGAATGCCGACGCCCAGCTGTTCTGCGCTACGGTGGGCGAGGAAGTTGCTTTTGGTCCCGGGCAGATGGGGTTGCCGGCAGACGAGCTCGAGCGCCGCGTGCGCGATGCCATGGGGCTGTTCCAGGTTGCCGACCTTGCCGACGCCTCTCCCTATCAGCTCTCGGGCGGGCAAAAGAAGCGCGTTGCACTCGCTGCGGTGGTGTCGATGAACCCGGATATCTTGGTCCTCGACGAGCCTACCAATGGGCTCGATGAGGATTCATGCGACATCGTGGTCAACTTCTTGCTGGCCTACGTCGCGGCGGGTAAGACGGTCTTGATGAGCACACATCACCAGGATTTGGTGCGACGTCTGGGTGCCCGTGCAATCTATATCGATCGATATCACCATGTGGTCGAGGTGCCTTCACCGTCGTATGGAACCGAAAGCGGTGCTACGGACTAGTTGCTGCGTAGAGCGTGCGTAGCCGCCCGCGCGGCTTTGCCGTGATGGTATAGTTATCCAGGTTTTTATGGGGGTGGCTATGCCAAGCTGGAACATTCATATCGCTCAGACGGAGCGTTTGCTGGAGCGCACCGGAGCGCTTGCCAATAGCGTGCGCGACCGCAATGCCTTTTTGTTTGGCTGCGTGGTTCCGGATATCTTCGTGGGCTATATGGTCCCTGGCATCGCCGATCCCATCCCGTACCGCATTACACACTTTGCCAAGCCTGAGCCCATCCCAAAGCCTCGTGAGCATGAGTTCTGGGATACCTATGTGGCACCGTTGCTTAAAGGTTCGCCCACCGGTGCGCCGGCCGCGGCGACCTCGATTATCGAGGAACGCGAGCGATTGAACCGCGTGCACTATCCCCAGCGCTACAAGGATGCCGAGCCGGTTGCCGGTCCCGGCGCCTGTGAGTTCTCGCTTGCGTCCGAAGATGTGGCGCAGTCGCTGCTCGATTTAACGCTGGGCGTCTGGTCACATCTGGTGGCCGACACGGTATGGAACACGCGTGTGAACCAGTATCTGGAGGCGCACGGCGGCAAGCCGTGTGAGGAGTTCCGCATTAAAAAGCAAGGCGACTTTGACTGGTTTGGTAAGACGCTGGGCATTGTTTCCATCCCGCGTGCGACTGATCGCCTGTATACCGCTGCGACGCGTTTTGGGCAGTATCCCATCCATAAGGAGTATGTTCTCAAGACCATCGGCGTCATGCACGAGATTGTACGCGAAAACCCCGGCGAGCCCGATCATCCGCCGTATCGCCTACTGACCAAGGAGTTCTTCGACGCAACATTTACCGAGGTCATCGAGCTGACCGAGGCAGGATATGCGGCTCGCGTCGCCGCTCCTGACGTTCCCGCAGTCCCCCTGATCGCTATCTGCTAGCCGGTTGGCTTAACGGTGAACAATTCATCCCAATTGACCAACAGCTCCCGTCGCAGGGCATCTTCGCTGGCGCGTTCCTGATCGGTCTTTGGGATGTAGGGGAGCCCCGCCTTTTTATGAATGAGCTCGGCGATGTTGTTAAAGCTCTTCGTGTCTTTGATTTGCTCATAGGTTATCTGGATAACGTCATAGCCCATGCTGGTGAGGGCGGTGGTGCGCTCGGCATCGGAGAGGCTTGCGGCTTCGCCATTGTGGGCGGAACGGCCTTGGCATTCCAAGATGACGCCCATGCTGTCGGTGTTGCTCTCGATGAGGATATCGGCGTAGCAGCAGGTTTTATCATACAGTGAGCGCGCGGCGTCGCTGAGTGGGATGCGCACGTTGTTTGCGATGTTGATGCCCATGCCGCCCTCGTTGCGGGGGAGCGAGACAAGCATGGAGGTCTGTACTTCGAAGGGCGAGGCGGTCTGCCCCGTCATGTGCTCGGCCGCCCAGCGCAGTTGTTTAACGCCGCGCAGGCCTGCGGCCTGCTTGGCGAACGCGGAGATATCCGCTGCGGAAAGAAGCGGCGTGCGCTTCCACAAATTGGTGTCATTGCCGTTGTTGTCGACAACGCGTTTCCAACCACAGTCAGGCGGAATGAACTTAAGCGAAATAGCTTCATCAAGTTGTTGTTGCGTTCGCTCGCAGGGCCTAAACACTGCAAAGGAGCCGCACATCTCGTAGCAAGCCATGAGTAGCTGGTTGCGTGAGACCTGCGTAGAAAGGTTGAGCAGTGTGAACTCCGGGGATGTGACATCAAACCCATGCTCAGTCTGCCTAAACGACCCGGGAGGCGGCTCTTGGGTCAGGAGGTGCGATTTAAACAGGCTTCGCGACCCAGATTGTGCCCGAGTAAATACAAGCCTGTGAAGCGGTGCGTGAAGCAGGTCTTTTACAAATGCATGACTTCCGAGGCCGCAACATCTGCGATCCATATTGCCAAGGCTAATGGCGGGGTAAAGGCCTAATACCTGCGGCGGGATACGGTGATAGCAAAAAGCGGATTGACCGCATAGCGTCAGGTCCATGACGTCCTCCTGGTCGAAATGTGCTTTTGGGCCGTGCGATGCCAGTGTCAATTCGGAAGTATGCGGCAAAATCTGAATCCTGTGAGCAGACCTGGCTTTTGAGGCCAGTTTATCAGGCATTTTGTTGCGAAAAAACGGGGTGTGCTCGGAGGTCTCAGAATTTGCCGCATACTTCCGAAAACACGGTCGATCCGGCTCTTGCTAAAACGATTTAGCGGCGTCGGTTAAAGTGTGGGTTTGCCACCGGGCGAACACTTTTAGCGTTTGGGACTTTATTTTTGGGGCCTCGAAGGGTGGATTTCGCGCTTTTGGTAAAGAAATGAGTGCGTGTTTTGCCGTGTGCCGGCATTGGCACAGAAAAAGGGCTCGGAAGGCATTGCCTTCCGAGCCCTTTACAATGCAAATCTGCTTGCAAGTACGACTTAGCGCACCTGAGCGACGTAAGCGACGTTGGTCGAGGAGACTTTGTCCTCGAGCTGGACACTCATGCGGGGATCGCCGGCGGTGGCGACGGTCAGATCGCCGGTCTCGACGTAGCCGAGCTCCTTAGCGGTCTCGATTGCCTTGACGATCGTGCCATTGACGGTGCCCTGCGTGATGGCAGCCTGATGCGGGATAACGCCCCAGTACATGATCATCTGCTGAACGGCCCACTCGTGGCGGGAGAATGCGCAGATCGGCATGTTGGGACGGAAGTGCGAGATCAGGCGAGCGGTACGACCGGTGGTCGTCGGCACGGTGATGCACTTGGCGCCAACGGTGGTGGCCATGTTCACAGCGGACAGGCCCACAACGTTGTTAACGACACGGGTGCCGTGAGCATCAGCCGGAACCTCGAGCGGAGCGTGGGCCGGGAGGTACTTCTCGGTCTCGAGAGCAATGCAGGCCTGCATCTTAACAGCCTCGACCGGGTACTTACCGGCAGCGGACTCGCCAGAGAGCATAACGGCGTCGGTGCCGTCGTAGATGGCGTTAGCAACGTCGGCAACCTCGGCGCGCGTCGGGCGCGGGTTCTGCTGCATGGAGTCGAGCATCTGCGTAGCGGTGATGACGGGCTTGTAGGCCGCGTTGCACTTGGCGATGATCTCCTTCTGGATGTGGGGAACGAGCTCGGGCTTGATCTCGATGCCCAGGTCGCCACGGGCGACCATGATGCCGTCGGAAGCCTCGAGGATATCGTCGAAGTTCTCGACGCCCAGGGCGCACTCGATCTTCGGGAAGATCGTCACGTGCTCGCCACCGTTCTCGCGGCAAAGCTCGCGGATGCCGCGGACGGACTCGCCGTCACGGATGAAGGAAGCCGCGATGTAGTCGATGTTCTCGGTCAGGCCGAAGAGGATGTCCTGACGATCGCGCTCGGTGATGGCGGGCAGTGAGATGTTGACGTTGGGCATGTTGACGCCCTTGCGCTCGCCGATCAGGCCGTCGTTCTTAACGACGCAGGTCATGTCCTGGCCGCTGACGGACTCGACCTCGAGGGCAACCAGGCCGTCATCGATCAGGATGAGGGAGCCCTTCTCGACCTCGGAGGGCAGAGCCAGGTAGTCGAGGGAGATGTGCTCAGCGGTGCCGTGGAAATCCTCGGACGTGGGCTGAGCGGTGACGACGATCTTGTCGCCGGTCTTGACGGCAACCTTCTTGCCGTCGACCAAAAGGCCGGTGCGGACCTCGGGGCCCTTGGTGTCGAGCAGGATGCCGACGGGCATGCCGAGCTCCTTGGAAATACGGCGGACGCGCTCGATGCGATCGTGGTGCTCGTCGTAGGAGCCGTGCGAGAAGTTAAAACGGGCGACGTTCATGCCCGCCTTGATCATCTCGCGGATGGTCTCGTCGCTATCGCAGGCGGGACCCATGGTGCATACAATCTTGGTGCGCTTGTACATTCAGACCTCCATCTGACATCGTCTTGCGCTGATAGATAAACCATAAGAAATAAAACCGAGATGATTATAACGAAATGCCGACCGAATACCCCAAAAAATCGCCCGCATGCCGAATTAGAAGTTCATTTTTTGCAGGAAAACGGTATATGAAAAATCTTTATCAACCGTTCTAACCGCTGCTATCTGGGCGATATTTCAGTTTGACGATGCGCTGAAGAAAAAGCGTTTTATCAATGTCGAACATCACACGGTCTGCGCCGTTGCTTACAGTCCGTATTTCCAAATGGATTGTTTTGGCTAGACGCGCTGCTTTGGGGTACCATAGCTCCACTATCAACTGCCGCTCAGCACGGCAGCCTTGATGAGCCCTTGCCCTTCTCCTGGGAATTATGATCGGGCATCAATCTGCTGAGTGGCCCGAATCCCAGGAGGGGACTCTATATGCAAAAGGAATACCTGTCCGCCGCGGCGGAGGTGCTCAGCGACCAAGGTGTCGATGAGGACCTCGGCTTGAGCACCGGCGAGGCTTCATCGCGTCTTGCCAAGACAGGCCCTAACAAGCTTGAGGAAGCCGAGAAGACACCGCTGTGGAAGCGGTTCTTTGAGCAGATGGCAGACCCCATGGTCATCATGTTGATCGCGGCCGCGGTTATCAGCGCGCTCACGGGCATGGTCAAGGGCGAGCCCGATTTTGCCGACGTCGCCATCATCATGTTCGTCGTTATCGTCAACTCGGTGCTGGGCGTGGTCCAGGAGGCTAAAAGCGAGGAGGCCCTCGAGGCGCTGCAGGAGATGAGCGCAGCGCAGTCCAAGGTGCTGCGCGACGGCAAGCTCGTGCACCTGCCGAGCTCCGAGCTCGTGCCCGGCGACGTGATCATGCTCGAGGCTGGCGATTCCGTCCCGGCCGACTGCCGCGTCCTCGAGAGCGCCACGATGAAGATCGAGGAGGCCGCACTCACCGGCGAGTCCGTGCCGGTCGAGAAGCACGCCAACGTGATCGAGCTCGCCGCGGGCACCGACGACGTGCCGCTCGGCGACCGCAAGAACATGTGCTACATGGGTTCCACCGTGGTGTACGGCCGTGGTCGCGCCGTCGTGGTCGGCACCGGTATGAACACCGAGATGGGCAAGATTGCCGGCGCCCTGGCCGAGGCCAAGGAAGAGCTCACGCCGCTGCAGGTGAAGCTTGCCGAGCTCAGCCGCATCCTCACCATTATGGTGCTTGTCATCTGCGTCGTGATCTTTGGCGTTGACATCCTCCGCCACGGCGTGGGCAACGTCCTTACCGACCCGACTGCCCTGCTCGACACCTTTATGGTTGCCGTCTCGCTCGCCGTCGCCGCCATCCCCGAGGGCCTGGTCGCCGTCGTGACCATCGTGCTTTCGCTCGGCGTGACCAAGATGGCCAAGCGCCAGGCGATCATCCGCAAACTCTCTGCCGTCGAGACGCTCGGCTGCACGCAGACCATCTGCTCGGACAAGACCGGCACGCTTACCCAGAACAAAATGACCGTCGTCAAGCACGAGCTCGCTGCGCCCAAGGAGAAGTTCCTGGCCGGCATGGCGCTGTGCTCCGATGCCCAGTGGGACGAGGAGCTGGGCGAGGCCGTGGGCGAGCCGACCGAGTGCGCACTCGTCAATGATGCCGGCAAGGCTGGTCTTACTGGTCTGACTGCCGAGCACCCGCGCGTGGGCGAGGCGCCGTTCGACTCGGGCCGTAAGATGATGTCCGTGGTCGTCGAGACCCTGGACGGCGAGTACGAGCAGTACACCAAGGGCGCGCCCGACGTGGTGATCGGCCTGTGCACCCACATCTATGACGGTGAGAAGGTCGTTCCGCTGACTGAGGAGCGCCGCGCCGAGCTCGTGGCAGCCAACAAGGCCATGGCCGACGAGGCCCTGCGCGTGCTGGCGCTGGCGAGCCGCACCTACGCCGAGGTTCCCGCCGACTGCAGCCCCGCTGCGCTCGAGCACGACCTGGTCTTCTGCGGCCTGTCCGGCATGATCGACCCGGTCCGTCCCGAGGTGGCCGACGCCATCCGCGAGGCGCACGACGCCGGTATCCGCACCGTCATGATCACGGGCGACCATATCGACACCGCCGTGGCCATCGCCAAGCAGCTGGGCATCGTCGCCAATCGCAGCCAGGCCATCACCGGTGCCGACCTCGATCGCATGAGTGACGAGGAGCTCGATGCACACATCGAGGACTACGGCGTGTACGCCCGTGTCCAGCCCGAGCACAAGACCCGTATCGTCGAGGCTTGGAAGTCGCGTGACCAGATCGTCGCCATGACGGGCGACGGCGTCAACGACGCCCCGTCCATCAAGCGCGCCGACATCGGCGTGGGTATGGGCATCACCGGCACCGACGTTACCAAGAACGTCTCCGACATGGTGCTTGCCGACGACAACTTCGCCACCATCATCGGTGCCTGCGAAGAGGGTCGCCGTATCTACGACAACATCCGCAAGGTCATCCAGTTCCTGCTTTCGGCCAACCTTGCCGAGGTGTTCTCGGTGTTTATCGCCACGCTCATCGGCTTTACCATCTTCCAGCCGGTGCAGCTGCTGTGGGTGAACCTGGTCACCGACTGCTTCCCTGCGCTTGCACTGGGCATGGAGGACGCCGAGGGCGACATCATGAAGCGCAAGCCGCGCAACGCCAAGGACGGCGTCTTTGCCGGCAACATGGGTCTGGACTGCGTGGTCCAGGGCCTGATCATCACCGTGCTGGTGCTGGCGAGCTTCTTTGTGGGCGTGTACTTTGACATGGGCTACATCCACATCGCCGATATGATCGCCGGCAATGCCGACGAGGAAGGCGTGATGATGGCCTTCATCACGCTCAACATGGTCGAGATCTTCCACTGCTTCAATATGCGCAGCCGTCGCACGTCGCTGTTTAAGATGAAGAAGCAGAACAAGTGGCTGTGGGCATCGGCCGCGCTGGCGCTGGTGCTGACGGTGATCGTGACCGTGCAGCCGACGCTTGCCGAGATGTTCTTTGGCCCCGTGACGCT
The DNA here is from genome assembly GCF_901212495.1 of Collinsella aerofaciens. Taxonomy (GTDB): domain Bacteria; phylum Actinomycetota; class Coriobacteriia; order Coriobacteriales; family Coriobacteriaceae; genus Collinsella; species Collinsella aerofaciens_H. The sequence goes on from NZ_CAAKNY010000082.1 coordinate 51,030, forward strand.
TGAACTCAAGGGCGTTATCGCCGCGCTGGGACTTGCCTTCCTGATCATTCCGCTGATGGAGATTTACAAGGCGATCATGCGCGCGGTCGAAAAAGAGTAACGTTCCTGTCCGGGCCCGACCGCCTGCGGGGTTTCCACGGGCACGTCCTCGCCGCTTTGCGGCTGCGGGATGTGCCCTTAGGAAACCCCTCCCGGCGGGCGGGCCCTGCGGTATCCTTGCTGGCTTTTCTCCCGTGCGGATGAAAAGGGCTGAGGGAAAGTTTGTGAGCTGGTCGGGCTTTGCCCGGCCGGCTCTTTTTGATTTAAAATACCTGCTCAGTTGTGATTTTGGGTGCTGGGAGGCGTTTGTGGCTAAGGCTAAGGCTAAGGCGAAGAAAAAGACAACGGGGGCGCGGGCTAAGCGTGACCGTCGTCGGAAGCTCGCGACCGAGGCCCCCGCATCTGCTGAGGAGTTGCTGGCAAGCGTACCGGGGCTTGACGCACTGCAGGATATTCCGGCGTTCGACGATCTGCCGGTCGATGCGGCTCAGCAGGCTGCCTTCGATGATTTTTGCACTCATGCTGAGAAATCCGAGCAGATGCAGCTGGGTGCCGTGGTGCGCCTCGACCGCGGTTTTCCGCTGGTGGCGACTGCCGGTGATACCTTCCGTGCCGAGCATGCCGTGGGGTTTGCCAAGTCGCGTGGCGAGGACGAAGTTCTGCTGCCCGCCGTGGGCGACCGCGTGGCGGTGCGTCGTGCGCCCGGGCATGACATGGGCGTAATCGAGTGCGTGCTGCCACGCCGTACGAGTTTTGAGCGTTGGCGCGGACGCGCTCGCGGCGAACGTCAGGTGCTTTGCTCCAATGTGGATAGCGTGCTGATCGTGCAGGCGCTCGGCGCCGGCGAGGTGCTGCTCGATCGCGTGGCGCGCTCACTGGTGTTGGCGCTCGATTGCGATGCCGAGCCGGTGGTGGTGCTCACCAAGGCCGACCGCTGCGACGCCGATGAGCTCGAGCGCGATCTGGACCGCGTGCGCCGTCTGGTGGGTCCGGACGCGCGCGTGATCGTGACGTCTTCTGCCGAGGGCCTCGGCCTGGACGAGGTGCGCGCCTGCGTGCCGGCTGGGAGCTGTGCCATGATCTTGGGCGAGTCGGGTGCCGGCAAGTCAACGCTGCTCAATGCGTTGCTGGGCCACGATGCGCTGGCCACCGGCGGCGTGCGCGAGCGTGATGACCAAGGTCGCCACACCACGGTTGCGCGCGTGATGGTGGCGCTGCCGGGCGACGCCGGCGTGATCGCCGATGCCCCGGGCCTGCGCAGCCTGCCGCTCGTGGGTCACGAGCGGGGTCTGGCGCGCGCCTTCCCCGAGATCGTCGAGGCGTCGCGTGCGTGCCGGTTTGGCGATTGCACGCACACCCATGAGCCGGGTTGTGCCGTTCGCGAGGCCGAGGACGCGGGGCAGATCGACAGCCTGCGTCTGGAGACGTTCCAAAACCTGGCGTCATCCATGCGCGTGAGTGCCCAAATACTCGACCCCGATGTCCATCTGTAATTGATTTTTCCTATGACAGCCGCCTCCCAACTGCTTGGGAGGCGGCTTTTTTGCTGCCAAAGCGCCTTGAAATATGCGTTTTGCCGACGTTCTGACCAAAACCTTGCCACGAGCTTGACGGGCTGGTCAGCTTTTGGTCAGCAATTGGTTTGACATCGAAAACCAAGATTGCGATTGCGCCGCTTTGCGTCCTGGTCGCCCAGACAATGGTGGTACGGGCATTTGCCCGGCACCGCCATGAGAGGAGCGGCCGTGAACAAGAGCAAGCGCATCGCTATCAGTCTGGTCGCGGGCGTGCTTGCCGCGGCGCTCTGCATGGTCTACAGCTCGTCGATCCGCTCGCAAGCCGAGCAGGCCCAGGCCGAGACGTTGGCAAAATACGGCGGCGACCGCGTTGAGGTGTGCGTCGCGGCGCGCGATATCGATGCCGGCGAGACCCTTGACGAGACGAATGTCATAACTCAGGAATGGCTGGCGAGCCTGTTGCCGCGTGATGCGGCGACCGAGCTGCGTCAGGTGCGCGGCGACGTGACGACCTCGTGCATTCCCAAAAACGCCGTGATTTGCAACGTCTACACCAAGGCCGAGAGCCGCAAGCTCGAGGTGCCTAAAGGCAAGGTCGCCGTTTCGGTGGCGGTCGATGCCGAGCACTCGGTCGGCGGCGCCACGGGCGTGGGCAGCTATGTGGACGTGTACGTGCAAAAAGATGGCGTAACCGATCGTTTGTGCGGCGCGTACGTGATCGATACCAGCGAGGATGCCGGCACCACGCGTGAAGGCAAGATCGAGTGGGTGACGCTGGCGGCAGATCCCGAAGATGTCAAGGAATTGCTGGGAGCCTCGGGAAAGGGAACGGTCAGCTTGACGATTCCCGCCACGGCGCGCGGCAAAAAGAGCGGAGGCGACGAGTGATGAAGGCGATCTGGCTTGCGTGCTGCGCGTGCGGCGATTACGGGCTGCTACAGCAGGAAGTCGAGGGTCGCGATGTGGGCGCGCAGGTGCTTCGCGTGGGCGACCTGGACGGGCTGGTCTCCATGGCGCGGGCGTTTCCGTCGCGCCGCGGTGCCGCCATCATCGCGGCGTCTCTGTTCGATACCGAAGACGTGCGGAAGACCGTTGCGCGCCTGACGGCCGAGGGCCGTGTGAGTCGCGTCGTCGTGTTGATCGAGACACTCGACCCGTCGGATATCGAAGGGCTGTTTCGCGCGGGGGCGACCGAGGTCATCGCTGCGCACAGTTTGTGCGGCAACGGGCGCGCGGGTGAGGGAGCGGTTGATTCCGATCGGCGCATGACGAATGAGCCCGATGCTTTTGTTGATAGGGAACCAGGGGCGCCTCGCGCTACAAGAGGCCCGCGTGTTGATGAATATGGAAAAGCGGAAGCCGAGCATGGTCGGCGCCCCCGGGATCCCCTTGCATACGATGACGCTGGAGGGCCGGTACCGTATGGCGATGACGTTCTGGCTGAAGAAATGGGATACGTGCACGGCGTAAATCTGGCTGATGAGCTCGACGAGGTCGAGGGTTTTGCCGGGGCTGACGAGCCGTGTGCCGTTGCGTCTTTGGCTTCGGAACCGCAGCCCGGGCAGCCTGCCATGCCGGCTTGGGCTCGGCGCGTGACCGCGGCGGGGGAGACGGGGATGTTGTCGCCCGCGTCCGTGTCGCCGGTTCCTGCACCGTCAGCTCCCGCGCCGTCGGCGGGCGCTTCGATTCCGTCGCGTCGGGCACCGGTTGTCTGCGCCGTTTCGGGTTCGGGCGGTTGCGGCAAGTCGACGATCGTTGCCACCATGGCGCATGCGGCGTCGCTGTTGGGTTTGCGTGCCGCTGTGCTCGACTTGGACCTCATGTTTGGAAACCTATACGATCTGCTGGGTGTCGATGCCCCGCACGATATGGCGATGCTTATCGAGCCGTCGGCGGCGGGCGCACTTGCCGAGCCGGATATCGTGGCCGCATCGATGCGCGTCGCCCCGGGCCTCACGCTCTGGGGACCTGTCGCGGCCCCCGAGAAGGCCGAGCTCATGGCACGTCCGGTGGAGTTATTGCTCGATGTTTTGTGTCGCGAATCCGACGTGGTCTTTGTCGACACCTCGGTCTTTTGGGGTGATGCCGTGGCCGCCGCGGTGGCGGCGAGCGACCGTTGCCTGGTCGTAGGCGATGCAGCGGTATCGTCCGCGACATCCGCTTCGCGCGTCATTGAGCTGGCGAGCCGTGTGGGCGTGCCACGCACGCGCATGAGCGCCGTGTTCAACCGGTTTGGTGCGCGCGGTGCCGACGAGGACGTCGCCATGCGCTTCGAGATCGCCTGCGCACTGAGCTCCAAGATCCGCATTGCCGATGGCGGTCAGGACTTGGCCGCGCTCATGGCATTCGGTCGCGCCGACGAGGCGGTGGGTCAGACGAGCGCTTTTGCGACCAGCGTGCGCGAGGCCACGCGCGAGATGCTCGTGGAGCTGGGCTGCGCCGTCGGTCCCTGGAGCGATATGGTCGCCGACCGCGCGACCCGCACCGAGCGCCCGCGCATTCGTCTTCCCTGGTCGCGTGAGGGTGATTCGCGATGAGTCTGCAGACGAGGATTAAAGCCGCTGGCGCGGTCGCCGCGGCTGCCCCCGTTGATGCGGGACGCCACCGTGCCGTTAAACGCCGCACCAAGCGTGCGGTGATGGACCGCATGGGCTACGACGAGGTGGCGCGCATCAGTGCCTACGTCGATCCGGCCCTTGCCCGCTCTGAGCTACGTCCGGCGGTGGAAGCGGCGCTCAACGTGGAAGAGCCGACCGACTTGGCGACGCCTGAGCGTGAGACCATCATCGACGAGATCCTAGATGACGTGGTGGGCCTGGGACCGCTGCAGCCGCTCATCGAGGACGACACCGTTACCGAAATCATGATCAACGGCTGTCGCTCTGCCTTTTTTGAGCGCAGCGGCGTTTTGTATCCCATCGAGCATGCGTTTGAGGACGACGAGCAGATCCGTGTGCTCATCGACCGCATCATCTCGCCGCTCGGCCGTCGTATCGACGAGCGTAGCCCCATCGTCAACGCCCGCCTCAAGACGGGTTATCGCGTCAACGCGGTGATTCCACCCGTGGCGATCGACGGGCCAATCCTCACCATCCGTAAGTTCTCGGACCGTATCTGTTCGTTGGACGAGCTTGTGGGGTTGGGGTCACTGCCGCTTTGGTATGCGCAGCTGCTGTCGTGCGCGGTGTCGTTGCGGCAGGACTTGGCGGTTGCGGGAGGCACGGGGTCGGGCAAGACCACGCTGCTCAACGCGCTGTCGTGCGAGATTTCCACCGGCGAGCGCATCGTGACGATCGAGGATTCCGCCGAGCTCAAGTTTGCACATCACCCACACGTTGTTCGTCTGGAGGCGCGTGAGGCGTCAATCGAGGGCGAGGGTGCGGTGACGATTCGCGACCTGGTGACCAATGCTCTGCGCATGCGCCCCGACCGCATCGTCGTGGGCGAGGTGCGCGGTGCCGAGTGCTGCGACATGCTGCAAGCCATGAACACGGGCCACGACGGCTCGCTCACCACGCTCCATGCGGGTACCGAGCAGGAGACCGTGGTTCGCCTGACGCTGCTTGCGCGCTACGGCATCGATTTGCCGAGTGAGCTTATCGAAGAGCAGATCGCCATGGCGCTCGACGGCATCGTGATGTCCGCGCGTCATGCAGATGGCAGGCGCTTTGTGGCTTCATATTCGGGGGTTCGCCGCGGCGTGTCGGGCGGTGTTGAGCTCGAACGCTATGTGACGTTCGATGCCGCCGAACGCACCTGGACGCTCGACCGCGAGCCGCCGTTTATTGCGGAGGGCTTGCGGTCGGGAACGCTCACACAAGAGGAGGTGGACGAATGGAGATCGCTATGTCCCTCGTCGTAGGGGGTTTGGCGGGGCTTTCTGTCGCGACGGCGTGTGGGGTAGAACCTCGTGTGCCGCGGATGCCGCCGGCGGAGCTGGCGCGCCAGACGCTCGAATCGATGGCGGAGAAGCTGCCGCGTGAGGTGGCGGAAAACGACCTGCTGACAAAGATTGCCCGCTCGTGGGTGTCGCTGATCCCCACAGATCGCCTTGGGCTTGCTATTGAGGATAACGCGTCTCGTCTGTCATTTCTGCTGCTGTCGAGCGGTATCTGCAGCGTTTTGCTGGCCGTTGCGTCGTTGTCGCTCATCGGCTTTGTCTTGGGGCTGGCGACGCCGTTTGGCGTGGGCGCCGCGCGTGACACCTTCGATCGCCGACGCGAACAGCATGATGTAGAAGAGGCCATGCCCGAGGCATTCACAGCGTTGTCCATGTCGCTTGCCTCGGGGCATTCGCTGGCACAGGGCATGCGCTTTGTGGGCGCCCATGCGCAAGAGCCGGTGCATACCGAGTTTTTGCGGGTGGCGGCGGCAATCGATTGCGGTATCTCGGCGACCGACGCACTCGATGACCTACTCGTTCGCATCGATGCCCCCGGCCTCTCGCTTGTCACCTTGGCACTCAAAGTATCGCAGCGTACCGGGGCTCCGCTTGCCGGCTTGCTGTCCGAGGCGTCGAGCATGGTGGGTGAGCGCATTGAGCTCAAACGCCGTCTGGACGTTAAGACGTCACAGGCGCGTATGTCGGCACACATGGTCGCGGCGATGCCGGCAGGCATGTGTGCGGTACTGGCCTTGCTTTCGGCAGACTTTCGTCGCGGTCTTGCGACGCCGGCTGGTGCGGGCGCCGTGGTGCTGGGACTTGCCCTCAACGTCGTTGCCCTGGTAGTTATCCGGCGCATTATGCGGGTGGAGTTATGAGCGCCCTGGTCGGGGTCGCGGCTTGTCTGTGTGCCCTGAGCGTATTTGCCGCGACAGGTTTGGAGCGAGCGGATGCTCGCAAGATTGTAGAGACGTGCAAGCGTGAGGCGGTACTGGTCATTGCTGTGGGCTGCTCGGTGATTGATGCCCTGACCGCGCGAATGAAGAGCGTGATTGGGGCGGGCGGCCCGGCGCGGGTGTCGCTCGGTGAGGTGTCCGAGATGATCGACGTGGTGCGCCTGGGGCTTTCTGCCGGCCTTTCGTTTGACGCGGCGCTCGAGATTTTCTGTGCCAATCGTCGGTCGGCGCTGGCCGTCCGTCTTGAGCGAGCCTGCATGGCGTGGCAGGTGGGCGTGGGGACGCGCGAGGCCGAGCTGTTGGCTGCCGCGCGTGATTTGGACGTGAGGGCGCTCGAGACCTTTGCCATCACGGTGGGGCAGGCGCTTGCCCTAGGCGCTCCGCTGGCCGAGACGCTGGCTGCTCAAAGTCGCGAGATCCGTGCGGCCCATCGCGCCGCAGTCGAGCGCGAGATCGAGCGTGCGCCGGTCAAGTTGCTGATTCCCACCGGCACGCTCATTTTACCGGCGTTGCTTCTGTCCATATTGGGCCCGCTGCTGGGAGCAGGCGGGATGATGTAGGGAGGAATACATGAATACGATGACCGACATGGCGGGCAAGGCTTGGAGCTGGGCTTTTTGCCGGGCAATCCGCGCTCGCCAGCGTGCCAAGGCGCTGTTGCGGGAGGAGAGCGCGCAGGGCACGACCGAATACGCCATCTTGGTCGGCGTGCTCGTAGTGATCGCGATTATCGCCATCGTCGCGTTTAAGAGCAAAGTCGAAGAACTATGGAACGCGATCAAAGACGGCATCAACAGCCTGTAGGAGGCAGGCGGCCTGTTGGTTCGCCGCTGGTGCTCGTCTGTTTGCTCGTGGCGATAGCGGTGACGCTTTGGGGGCTGGGTGTTGCGCGGCAGCAGCGTCCAGGTGCTCCTGCCGATTTGGGATCGGGCTCGGCAGCGGTGTCACAAGCGGAAGACGCGGGAGATATGGGCGGTCAGAATGCCGCCGTCACGGCTCGGACCTTTTTGCAGACACTCGACGAGCGGGCGGCCAGCGCGGAGTCGTCTGCAGACAACACGATCGCGGTTCGACTCGCATGGTCCGAGGACCGGCCGATGACCGAGGCGGCGGCAGACCTGTTGCGCGCCTACCGCGAGGTGCCCACGGCCCAGCTCGCCCTGAGCGGCTATCTCGATATTAAAGGCAACGTATGGGGCGCCATCGTGCGCGATGGGCGGGGCTGGGTCGATATGGTGACGGTTGCTGCGGATGCCGGCGATGCCTCGTGCCGCCTGCGTGCCGTGCGTCTGGTTCCGCAAGCAACGGAGTCAAAGGAGGGGTCGTGAAATGCCTAATGTCCTGCGTGAGGAATCTGCTCAGTCGACCGTCGAATACGCCATCGTCACCGTGGCGTTGTTATCGATTGTGTTGGCGATTGCGGGGCTTTGGCGCGCTGGCGCCGATGGGCGCTTGGCGGCACTGGTCGAGCGGGCAGCGTCTCATGGCGTCGCCCCATCGTCGGTTATCGATGCCGCGACGGGTGCCAAGGACATCGCTCTGTATTGATATCGCGTGCGAGGATCGGGCGCAGTCTACGGTCGAGGCCGCCTTTTTGCTGCCGATGTTTTTGACGCTTATCTTGCTCGCGTTGCAGCCGGTGTGCCTGCTCTATACGCGCGCGGTCATGGAGTCTGCCGCCGCCGAGACCGCGCGGCTTATGACCACGACGACGGTGGAGGACGACGATGGCCTTAAGGAGTTCACTCGCCGCAGACTTGCCGCGGTGCCCAACGTCTCGATTTTTCATGCCGGCGGGCCGCTGTCGTGGGATATCGAGTTGGGGCGGGCCGGTACCGGTGGCGTTTCGTCCGTGTCTGTTGCCGGCGAGGTTAAGCCGCTGCCCGTGATCGGTGCATTTGTGCAGGCCATGGGCAGTGCGGGTGAGGGCGGCTATGTCGAGCTCAAGGTTGACGTCTCGTATCGATCGCGTCCCGAATGGCTGGAGGGAGATTATGATTCATGGATTGCTGCGTGGGATTAGGCGCTGCCTGCTGCGGGTGACGCAAGGGTTTGCGGCCCGCCGTCGACCAGGCACTCGCCGCAAGCGGGGCGGCTTTATGGGCCGTGCCGGTATCGACTTGTTTATCGAAGACGGTGCCTATACCACGCTCTCCTCTGCGGTCGTCATTCTGGTGGTGCTTACGCTGCTGTTTTCGTCGACCGCGGCGATATGGAGCATGTCGCGCGCTGGAGACACCCAGGTGGCGGCCGATAGCGGTGCACTGGCGGGCGCCAACGTGGTGTCGTCCTATCACACAGCCGCCACGGTGGTGGATGCGAGCATTTTGAGTTTGGGCCTGGCGGGGTTTGCCACGATCGGCACCGGCTTGGTTGCCATTCTCATTCCGGGCGCCGAGGTTGTCGGCAGCGATATCATCGATACGGGAACCCAGATCATTAAAATGCGTAACAAGTTTGCCAAAAGCGCGGCAAAGGGCCTGCAAAAGATCGAGACTGCCTTGCCGTACCTGGTTGCCGCGCGCGCCATGCAGGCAGTGTCGGCGCAGGATACCGATGGCGTGACCTATACCGGTACGGCGCTTGCCGTGCCCAGAACATCCGAGTCGGATTTTGTTGCGCTCGAAGGATCCGAAATCTCGACTGATGCCATTAAAGATGCGTCGGAAGATCTGGAGCGCGCGGCCGAGGAGCTACAAAAAGCATCGGAGGAGACGGCAAAGGCTAAAGAGCGCGCCTGGCTAGCGGATTGCGGTGGATCGGATAAAGGTTCGGTCGGCAGCTGTTCGTGTATGTGGGAGCGCGCAAAAAGTCTAACGGATCTCTCCGGTGTTCAAAATCCGCATTATTCATCGAGCGTTACATGGGAGCCTCAAGTTGCCCTTGATCGCGCGAAGGACTACTACCATTGGCGTCTGACAAATGAGAAGCCCCAAGGCCCGAGTGTCGAGATGAAGGCGGAGTCTGCGGCGCGTAAGGCGTTTTATACCTATGCGAGCGCGGAGGTCGATCGGGCATTTATAACCGAGAACGGAGACAGGGTCTCCTCCTATATTCCGTTGCTGCCGCGCAACTCTGATGAGGTTCGGGCGACGGAACTCTATACCGATGCGGTGTGGCCGACTAGCGTGAACGATGGCAAAACGTACCTGCATTACGGAACAAGTTGCCCTAACTATAAGAAAGGAACGCCGAGCGGATTTGCTTCGGTTGCCGATTACGATGGACAGGACAAATGCAGCAAATGCCATTTTGGCGTTTCGTCGCTTGGTGCTGTTGCGGCGCCTTCAACCTCTATCGAAAACGGCTTCGAGTATCACTTTGACAAGTTTAAAGACGCCCTGGAGGACTATGTCGACTGTCGTAACAAGGAGCTCGAACTCGAGCGCCAGACCGAGGATGAAGCCGACCGTGCGGGCAATGCGTTCGATACCGCCATCAAAGAACTTTCCGGTGAGCGCCCGCGCATCGCCCCGCCCGGCCGCAACGGCGTGGTCGCCTTTGCGGTCTCGGGCGCCATCTCCAGTCCCGACGAGCTCAACTCTTCGTTTAACACGGCAGTTGAGCTTGGCGATCGTGGTGCAATTTCTGCTGCAGTGCTCGCGCCCGATGATGCGACGGCACAAAATAACGTTCTCTCGCGGTTTTTCTCGACGCTGGAGGAGCGTTCGGGCGGCGTTGCCGGCGTGCTCGACGGCGTTATGGATGTTTGGGGCCGCCTGCTCGTGGGGTACGGAGACATCCAGGGTGCGGCCGACGAGCTTATGGGAGAGCTGATCGGTGGCTTGGGAGGGGGTAGCGGCGCGTTGGGCTCCATCGCGTCCTGGCTCGGTGATACCGTCTCGTCCTCCGTGGCGGCGCTGGGACTCGAACCGTGCGATTTGCGTCTGCGAAAACCGGTGCTGACCGATACCGCCAATGTCATCAAAAGTCCGGGATCCGATATCGCAGGCATCTCCAAAACTCAAGATACCCTGCGAAAAATCCCCTTGGGCGTGACTGACCCCAAGGCACTTTGCGAGGCCTTGGAATATCACGTCGAGCGCACCATCAGCGGCGCGGTGTTCACACTTGCGGAGATCCCGCTGCCCGGCGGCGGCTCCATCCCACTCACGGTCGATGTTGCCACGCTGGTGGGAGCTTTTGGCGGTGGGTCGTAATGGGCATTCGCACGGGCTTGCGCGAGGAGCGTGCCCAGGCGACGGTCGAGATGGCCGTGGTCACGCCTGTCCTGCTCGTGCTGGCTCTCATCGCGTACAACGTCATGATCTTTGCCGGCGCGGTCGCGCGCTTCGACCGCGTGGTGCCCGACATCGTGCTGGCGCACGCTGTGGCGCCGGGCGGGGAGGGTGACGAGAGCTCCATTGACGCTTCCGCGACCGTTCAAGTTCAGATTCAGGATGCCATGGAGGGATATGACCTACAGGTCGAGGTCTCGAGCGAGCAAGGCACGACGTCATCGGATGGTGGTCTGCTCTCTCTTTCTGGCACGTTTAGGACCTATACCTGCACCATGCACTACGAGCCGTGGCCGAGTTCGCTGAGCATCGCCGGCGTTTCTCTGGGGGCGCCGGCCGTGCTCACGCATGAACGCGCGGTGATGGTCGATCCATGGCGTCCGGGGGTGGTCATGTGACCGCGGTCTCGTCCTATATCGCCTACGCGCGGGCGCTCAATAGGTTGGGCTGGACGCCGGCCGAGTTTGTGGTGGCGGAGTCGTTTACCGTACGTCTGCGCGGCATGCTGGGACGGCGGCCGATTGCCGCCAGCGGACTGCCGCTTGTCATGGCGTTTCCGCGCTGTTCCTCGGTTCACACCTGCTTTATGGCCTATCCCATCGATATCGCCTTTATCGATCGCAATGGCAATGTCCTTGCTTGCTGCGAAAACGTTCGCCCATGGCGCATGTGCTCCCACCCATGCGCCTGGGCCACGCTGGAGCGCCCCTCAATTCTCACCGCGCCCCCTGCCTTTCAACAAGTGCCGGCGTAAGAATTGGCGACAGATGACTTTCGTCATACGAAATTGGGTAAGATGGAGGAGATACATGGATGTTGAGATCCATCCCAACGCCAAAAAGCACCTGACGGAAAACAGGTGCTTGGTGCCTGGCTCGCGGTTTCTGAGTGTATTTGCCGCGAGGCGGAAGACGAGCCGCCGAGATGGCTTGCCATTGGATGGCTTCCTGATGGTCGAAGTGTGGAACTTGTTGCGGTCGAACTTATTCGTGGATGGCTCATTATTCATGCCTTGTCTCCGGTTCAGAAGAAATTCTGGCAAGAGATCGAGCGAGCTCGGCAAAGGGGTCGATGATGGGCAAGACATATACGACCGCCAATGGTCAGGTTGTAACGGATGAAATGATTGACGCGTGGTGTGAGTCGTACGAGCGCGGAGAGTTTCCGGATGGCGAACACACCGTTGGTGGGCTCGTGCATGGACGGCCCCCACTCTCGGGTGAGGGAACGGCAACGTTATCGGTCAAGATTCCTCTGGGAATGAAGGAAGCTATTCGTCGACGGGCGGCTGCCGAGGGGATGACGCCAAGTGAGTTTGCCCGTGCGGCCCTGAGTGAAAAACTTCTTGCGGCGGGTTGATGCCTCTGACGTGCCGCTCTATAGGATCGAGGTCGTGGCCGATGGCGCGCTCAAAAACTTTTTTAAAATTCTCGGTTGACCGGAGCACGTCCTTGGTTATACTAATCAAGCCTTGAAACAAGGCACGCCTCAAATGGCTGGGTAGCTCAGTTGGTAGAGCAGAGGACTGAAAATCCTCGTGTCAGGGGTTCGATTCCCTTCCCCGCCACCTTGAATTGAC
>NZ_CAAKNY010000082.1:63251-69609 GCF_901212495.1 Collinsella aerofaciens
ACCTCTGCAAAGGGGTCCTTTTCTTTTATATGGCCCCCACGCGGAATCGAACCCCGTGAGGGCGCGGAGCTGAGTAAACGCGCAAGCGTTTGCCAGCGTAGCTCGCAAGGCGCACAAGCGCCGCAGCGGTCCGCGCACGCGGAGCGTGGGCGCGATTCCCTTCCCCGCCACCTTGAATTGACTAGGGCCCCTGCAAAGGGGTCCTTTTCTTTTACCGAGGGCTCCTGTGGAAACTGCATCCCGGAATAAAGCCTCAAAGCGGGATGCGCTTTCCACTTTGAGCCTGTTTGGGAAAGCGTGGCCCGGAATCCGGCGTCAGAATGGGACGCGCTTTCCTTTTGCGGCCCTTGGCGGAAAATGCGTCCCAGATCCCACGCTCAGAACGGGATGCATTTTCCGGTTGAGGCCTCGAACGGAAAATGCATCCCCGTCTTTTGCGAACAAACGGGGCACGCTTTCCGGCCGCCTACTTCCGGCGCATATCTGCATTTCGACGCGCCGTCTCGGGTCCGACTGCCCGGACATTCCTCCCACTTTTGCGCCACTTTGTAGACCGTTCGGTCGCCTGTCCGCACGCGCGGGTATACTCAAACCGATACTTTTCCTATGCAACACGATGCAGGTTCGACCTGCGCGATTCGAAGGGGGCCGTGATGGAGAGGATTCTCGGCGTTAATCTCTCTGGCTGGTTTATTCCCGAGCCCTGGGTGACCCCGTCGCTCTATGCGGCGACCGGAGCATCCAATGCAGCCGAGCTGCAGGAGGCCATGGGCACCGCTGCCTATAACGAGCGCATGCGTCACCATTACGAGACGTTTGTGAGCGAGGACGATTTTCGTCGTATGGCGCAGATCGGTCTCAACGCCGTGCGCCTGCCGGTGCCGTGGTATGCCTTTGGCTCGCAGGAGTCCGATGCCTCCTACATCTCGGTCGTCGATTATATCGACCGTGCTATTGAGTGGGCCGCCAAGTACAACATCCGCGTACTGCTCGATTTGGCGACCGTACCCGGCGGTCAGGGCGATTCCAACGATTCGCCCACGACGCCGGAAGTCGTCGCTGAGTGGCATTCGTCCACCAATGGCCGTCACGTTGCGCTCGATGTGCTCGAGCGCCTGGCCGATCGCTATGGCGAGACCGAGAGCCTGCTGGGCATCGAGCTGTTGGATACGCCGCAGATGAGCGTACGCAAGAGCCTCTTTACCATGACGGACGGTATTCCGGCGCACTACCTGCGCAACTTCTATCGTGACGCGTACGAGCTCGTTCGTTCGTATATGCCCGAGGACAAGATCGTCGTCTTTTCCTCTTCGGGACACCCTGGCGAGTGGAAGCATTTTATGCGCGGTGCCAAGTACAAGAATGTCTACATGGACCTTCACCTGTACCATTACCGCGACGAGTATGCGCTCGACATCACGAGCCCCCGCGGTCTGACGACGGCGATTTCGCGCAACAAGCGTGAGCTCAAAGAGGCGGTCGAAACTGGGTTCCCCGTTTTGGTGGGCGAATGGTCGGGTGCGGCGATCTTCGCCAACTCCTCGGTTACGCCCGAGGGTCGCAATGCCTACGAGCGCGTATTTATCGCCAACCAGCTGGCATCGTTTGCACCGGCGGCTGGCTGGTTCTTCCAAACGTGGAAGACCGAGAAGCGTATTGCAGCATGGGACGCCCGCGCGGCACTCGGCACGCTCGAGCGCGGCATGATTGAATAGGTTGATATGACGCAAAACAGCTGCCGCACGGGCAAACTTTATGTGGTCGGTACGCCCATCGGTAACCTGGGCGACCTGTCTCCGCGCGTCGGCGAGACATTTGCCGCCGCCGATGCCGTCTGCTGCGAGGACACGCGTGTGACCTCAAAGTTGCTGATGCACCTGGGCATTTCCAAGCCGCTTGTCCGTTGTGACGAGAACGTGATCGCCAGCCGCGCAGCCGGCCTGGTCGACCGCCTGCTGGCGGGGGAGACCCTCGCCTTTGCCTCGGACGCCGGCATGCCGAGTGTGTCCGATCCCGGCCAGGCGCTGGTCGAAGCGGCGCGTGAGGCCGATGTGTCCGTCGAAGTTATTCCCGGTCCCTCTGCTTGCGTCACGGCGCTCGTCTCGTCCGGCATTCCCTGCGAGCATTTTTTTTTCGAGGGCTTTTTGGGTCGCAAGCACGGCGACCGCGTGCGCCGACTGCAGCGCCTTGCCGTGGTGCCCGGCGCGCTCATCTTCTACGAGTCTCCACATCGCATCGTGGCGACGCTCGAGGCCGTGGGCGAGGTCTTTCCCCAGCGTGAGGTTGCCGTCTGCCGCGAACTCACCAAGCTGCACGAGGAGGTCTTGCGCGGGCCCGCCGCCCAGCTCGCCGAGGAGCTGCGTGCTCGCGGCGAGGTCAAGGGCGAGATCGCGCTGGTTATCGCGCCGCCGAGCGAGGATGAGGAGGCCGGTATCGTGCCGGTTGGCGCTGCGGCGGTGGATCCCGATGAGGCCCTGCGCGAGGACATTCGCACCGCGCTCGAGGAGGGGGAGCCCGCTTCTGCGGTGGCAAAGCGCCTGTCGCAGAAGTATTCGCGCCGCAAGCGCGATGTCTATGCCATGGTGCTCGATATGCAATAGATGGAGGATATCTAACCCTTGCGTTAGAATCATCCCCTGTATGCAACGTTTTTCTGGAGGACAGACCCTATGGATCAAACCAAGCCTTCGTTTTTTATCACGACGCCTATCTACTACGTCAACGCCGATCCGCATCTGGGCACGGCTTATTCCACCATCATCGCCGACGTCCAGGCTCGCTATCGCCGCTCCGCCGGCTATAACGTCAAGTTCCTGACCGGTATGGACGAGCATGGCGAGAAGGTTGCCGAGGCCGCTGCCAAGCACGGCATGACACCGCAGGAGTGGACCGACAGCCAAGCTCCGCACTTCAAGGAGCTTTGGAGCAAGCTCGAGATCTCCAACGACGACTTCATTCGTACCACCGAGCCGCGCCAGCATCATGCGGTGCAGTATCTGTGGGAGCGCATGAAGGAGTCCGGCTACCTGTATAAGGGCAGCTATGACGGCTGGTACTGCGTGCCCGACGAGACCTACTTTACCGATACGCAGGTCCAGAAGGGTGACGAAGAGTACGGCAGCGTCGGCCAGCACCTGTGCCCCGATTGCCACCGTCCGCTCGAGCGCGTGCAGGAGGAGTCCTACTTCTTTAAGCTTTCCGCCTTCCAGGACAAGCTGCTCAAGCTCTATGACGAGCACCCCGATTTTGTTGAGCCCGCGTTCCGCATGAACGAGGTGCGCAGCTTTGTCGAAGGCGGCCTCAACGACCTTTCCGTGAGCCGCACGAGCTTTGATTGGGGCATCAAGGTCCCGTTCGACGAGGACCATGTGACCTACGTGTGGTTCGATGCGCTGCTCAACTATATGACCGCTGTCGGTTACGGTGTCAATACCGACAAGGCCCGCGCCGAGCTGGCCTATCGCTGGCCCGCGCAGTTCCACATTGTGGGCAAGGACATCATCCGCTTCCACTGCGTCATTTGGCCCGCCATGCTCATGGCCGTCGGCGAGGCCCTGCCCGAGCACGTCTTTGCCCACGGCTTCCTGACCGTGCGCAATGCCGAGACCGGCAAGGCCGAGAAGATGTCCAAGAGCCGCGGCAACGCCATCGCTCCGCAGGATGTTATCGACATGCTGGGTGTCGAGGGCTATCGCTACTACTTCATGACCGACGTCGTTCCCGGCACCGATGGCGCCATCAGCTTCGAGCGCATGGAGCAGGTCTACAACGCCGACTTGGCCAACAGCTGGGGCAACCTTATCTCGCGCTCGCTCAACATGAGCGGCAAGTACTTTGATGGTTGCGCTCCGGCTAAGCCGGCGTCTGCCGACGCGTTCGGCAACCCGCTGGCAAAGATCGCCGACGGCCTGGTCGAGCGCTACATGGCCAAGATGGACGTGCTCGATTACGGCGGAGCCAAGGACGAGGTCATGGAGCTCATCCACGCCGCTAACCACTACATCGAAGACTCCGAGCCTTGGTCGCTTGCCAAGGACGAGGCCAAGGCTGACGAGCTGGCGTTTGTGATCTACAGCCTGCTCGAAGCCATCCGCATTGCCGCTCACCTGTTGATGCCGCTCATGCCCCAGACTTCTACCGAGGCCCTGCGTCGCCTGTCCTGCGAGGACGAGGCCACGAGCGACGACCTCAAGGGCATCTGCACTTGGGGCCAGCTTGCCGGCGGACGTCCCGTCGAGAAGGGCGACCCGTTGTTCCCGCGTCTGGCGTAAAGACCGCGCGAGTGCCATATCGGCAATTTGCTGTTTAGATGTAAGGGCATGGCTGCAACGGTCCATGCCCTTTTGCTTTACGATGCAGCCACCATGTTAAGGAGGCAATCATGACAACTTCGCCTTTGGCAAATTCCACGGCAACTAGGGAGCTGCTGGAGGAGTTTGGCCTTGCGACCAAGCATCGCCTGGGCCAGAACTTCCTGATCGACAACCATGTGATCGAACGTATCTGTGAGCTCGCTGAGCTTGCGGGCGATGAGCGCGTGCTCGAGGTTGGCCCGGGCGTTGGCACGCTGACGTTGGCCCTGCTGCAGGAGGCGGCGTGCGTTACGTCCATTGAGGCCGATCCCGAGCTTGAGCCGGTGCTCGATGCCCACGCCGCCGACTATGCCAACTTCCGCTTTATCATGGGCGATGCGCTCAAGGTGACGCCGGAACAGATTGAGCAGGTTGCGGGCGGTATGCCGACGGTGTTTGTGGCAAACCTGCCCTATAACGTGGCGGCGACGATCATCCTGCAGTTCTTCCAGACGATGCCCGCGCTCAAGCGCGCCGTGGTCATGGTGCAAAAGGAAGTTGCCGATCGCATCGCCGCAGCTCCTGGCAACAGGACGTACGGTGGCTATACGGCAAAGCTTGGACTCTATGGCACGGTGACGGGGCGCTTTGAGGTGCCGCCGCGCTGCTTTATACCGGCACCGCATGTGGACTCCGCTGTCGTGCGTATCGACCGTGTTGACGGCACGCTGCCCGAGGGGCTTGACCGCGAATTTGTGGCCCGCGTGATTGATGCCGCCTTTGCCCAACGCCGCAAGACCATCCGTAATTCCATGAGCGCCAACGGCTTTGCCAAGGACGTGCTCGATGCCGCCTATGAGGCCTGCGGTATCGCACCTACCACGCGTGCTGAGGCGCTTGATGCTGCCGACTTTGTCCGTCTGGCCCAGGAGCTAATCCATGATGCCTAGTGCCGAACGCGTGACGTTTACCAAGAAAAAGAAAACGGTCGTCTGTCCGGAGCCGCTGGCGCCGCTTGCCGATACGCATGCGCATCTGCTCTCATTTTGGGGCAAGGAAGTGCCCGAGACGCTCGTGCGCGCTAAAGCCGCAGGCATCGATCTGTTGGTGACAGTCTTCGATCCCATTGCCGATAAACGAAGTGTGACGGACTATAGCGACTGGCTGACGCACGAGATTCTGCCGATGCAGGATATTCCACAGATCAAGTATCTCGCTGGCGTTCACCCCTATGGCGCGCCGGACTATACCGACGACGTCCACGCACAGGTCGTTGCCGCACTCGATGACCCCTTATGCGCCGGTATTGGCGAGATCGGTTTGGACTACCACATGGATTACGACGACGATATTGCGCCGGCGCCCCACGACGTGCAGATCGACTGTATGGCGCGCCAACTCGAGGTTGCCGTACGCCGCAACGTGCCGGTGGAGCTACATCTGCGTCACGAGGACACGGACCAGGAGCGCACCTCGCACGTTGATGCGTACAACGTGCTGCGCGAGATCGGCGTGCCCCAGGCCGGTTGCGTACTGCACTGCTTTGGCGAGGACCGCGCCACGATGGAGCGCTTTGTGGATTTGGGTTGTTATATCGCCTATGGCGGCGCGGCTACCTTTAAGCGCAACGATGACGTGCGCGAGGCATTCGCGGCAACCCCGCTCGACCGTATTTTGTTCGAGACGGATTGTCCCTATATGGCGCCGGAGCCCATTCGCGGTCTTGAATGCGAGCCCGCAATGATCTCCATTACGGCAAACGCGCTGGTTAACGACCGTGTCGATCGCACTGGTGAGGACGCCGAAGCAATCGCTCGAGCCACCTGGGGAAATGCCTGCAAACTTTTTCAAAAATAGTTCTTGCGTTCGCGGTGGCGCTCCGTTATTCTAATTCCTGCACGCGGGCGTGGCGGAATTGGCAGACGCGTACGGTTCAGGTCCGTATGGGGGCAACCCCATGAAGGTTCAAGTCCTTTCGCCCGCACCATTAAATGAAAGAGCTCCCAGCAATGGGGGCTTTTTTTGTTATGGGCCCTTCGCAGGGACTTGAACCTGCGAAGGAGCGA
>NZ_CAAKNY010000083.1:10-4176 GCF_901212495.1 Collinsella aerofaciens
AAATGGGGGCTCTTTTGTTATGGGCCCATCGCAGGGACTTGAACCTGCGAAGGAGCGAGCGTAAAGAAAACGCAGCGCGTTTTTAGCGAGCTGGCGAGGACGCCGGCGGGCTGTATTTACGGATTCAATGCCGATATTTCGTATGTCCGTAACCCCCGTGGACAAAAAACATCAAATATGAGTACTGCCATAAGTACAGTTACATTTCTAAAGCTCATTATTCTGAAACTTACGCAACAGATGTACGTTAATTTGACTCTAGTTTGAGGCAACACGGGTCAATTTGGAATGATCTCGGGTTCGACAGGGCGTTTTTGCGCCAAAAATGCTGCTACTAAATTGGTGACAGTACTCATATTTGGCCTTTTTTGCCCACGGCCCCTCCCACCGGGGCCGCAAGGTCGCCTCGGACGGTTATCCTAGGGTAGCGCCAGGTATGTCCAGAACGAGTCGAAGGAGTAGACGCGCGTGAAATATACCGTTGTTTGCGTTGGCAAGCTCAAAGAGCGCTTTTGGAAGGACGCGTGCGCCGAGTACACCAAGCGCCTAGGTGCCTATGCCAAGGTAGATATGCGCGAGGTGGCCGATATCGATCCGGCCAAGGCGGGCGGCGTGGATGCCGCGCGCGACAAAGAAGGCGCGGCGATTCTTGCTGCCCTGCCACCGCGAGCGCATGTGATCTTGCTGGCCATTGAGGGCAAGGAGCGCTCGAGCGAGGAGCTTTCGGCGCGGCTCGATGATCTTATGTTGCGTGGTAACAGCGACATCGCCTTTGTGATTGGCGGATCGGACGGCGTGAGTGATGAGGTACGTGCCCGCGCCGACGAGATGCTCAGCTTTGGACGCATTACCTTGCCGCATAACCTGGCGCGTGTGGTGCTGCTGGAGCAGATCTACCGCGCCTGCAAGATTAGCCGTGGCGAGCCGTATCACAAGTAGGTCGGCAATACGAAACAATGGCGTGGGACAATGGCTTTCGTTTTTGAGGAACGCATCTGAGAGGACTGTGTGATATGAAGATCGGATTTGTCGGTTTTGGCAATATGGCGAGCGCTATGGCCGATGGCTGGATTGCCGCCGGCGCGGCCGTGGGCGACATGTGCGCCTGCGCGGGCCACTACGACGCCTTGGTTGAGCGTTGCGAGGCGCGGGGTATGGCTGCCTGTCACGATGCGGCGGAGGTTGTTACCGCGTCCGATATCGTGGTTGCGGCGGTCAAGCCGTACATGATTGAGAAGGTCTTCGCTCCGCTCAAGGACGCCCTTGCCGACAAGATTGTCCTTTCGGTCGCCTGGACTTGGGATAGCACCAAGTGGGAACAGGTCCTGCCAGGTGTCGCTCATATCTCGACGGTGCCCAACACGCCGGTTTCGGTGGGCGAGGGCGTTATCGCCTGCGAGAAGGCTTCCACGCTTAGCGATGAGCAGCGTGCCACGGTGCTCGGTCTGCTCGGAAAGCTTGGCACGGTGGTCGAGCTCGATACGAGTCTGCTGTTTGTGGGCGGTACCGTGGGCGGTTGCGCCCCGGCGTTTGTCGCCATGGCGATCGAGGCTCTGGGCGATGCGGCCGTCAAACACGGTATTCCGCGCGCCGATGCCTATCGCATTGTGAGCCAGATGGTGCTGGGTACGGCAAAGCTGCAGCTTGCAACCGGTCAGCATCCCGCAGCGATGAAGGATGCCGTGTGCTCGCCCGGCGGTGCTACCATCAAAGGCGTCGTGGCGCTTGAGGACGCCGGCATGCGCAGCGCCCTGGTCAAGGCAATCGACGCCACTCTCCAGTAAAACCTTCCATTTAGGGACAGGTTTATTTTGGCAGGTTTTTCCTGCGGTTTTGTCGTATGTGCGAAAAGCGCCTCGCAACTGGCTCAATTCCAGTTGCGAGGCGCTTGCGTTTGCCCAGATAAAACCGACCAAAATAAACCTGTCCCTTTTTAGTAGGTTAGTCCCAGAAGTTGTCTTCTTCGTCCTCGGACTTGGGGCCGCGGTCGACATACATCTTATGGGTGCGCTTCTCCATTACAAAGGCAAGAATCGCAAACAGCAGGATGCCGCCGGCGAAAAGGATGGCAAAACCGGTGCGGGTGTCAAACAAAAAGGAAAAAACTGCGTCCATTGGGTGCCTTCTTGCGTAGTTGAGTTGGGTCGTAAACGCTCATAAGTATATACTTGCCCATACATGTACAAGGTTGCAACCTAAATGGAATGTATATCGCCGGAGGATCTAATGCTTGATATCAAGTTTGTTCGCGAGAACCCCGATGCCATCGATACCGCCATGGCAAATCGCCAGACGTCTTGGGATCGCGAGAAGTTCTTTGAACTCGACGACGAGCGCCGTGCCGTCATCACCGAGGTCGAGGAGCTCCAGGCCACGCGTAACGCCGAGTCCAAGAAGATTGGCGCCCTGATGAAGGAGGGCAAGAAGGACGAGGCCGAGGCCGCCAAGGAGGCCGTGCGCGCCGTCAACGAGAAGATCGACGGTCTGGCCGAGCGCCGCACTGCTCTTGAGCAGGAGCAGTACGACTTCATGGCTCACCTGCCCAACATTCCGTGCGAGGCCACGCCGTACGGCAAGGACGAGGATGAGAACATCGAGCGTCGCCGCTGGGGCACCCCGCGCGAGTTCGACTTCGACTTTAAGCCGCACTGGGATCTGGGCACCGATCTGGACATTCTCGACTTCGAGCGCGGCAACAAGCTCTCCGGCAGCCGCTTCACCGTTCTCGGTGGCGCCGGCGCCCGCCTGGAGCGCGCCCTTATCAACTTCTTCCTCGATACGCACACGAGCCGTGGCTTCAAGGAGTGGTGGCCGCCCATCGTTGTCAAGCGTCAGACTATGTTCGGTACGGGCCAGCTGCCCAAGTTTGAGGATGACGCCTATCACGTCTCGGGCGACAACTTCCTGATCCCTACCGCCGAGGTCGTACTGACTAACCTGCATGCCGGTGAGGTTCTGGACGCCGACACTCTGCCTCGCCGCTACACTGCCTTCACCCCCTGCTTCCGCGAGGAGGCCGGATCTGCCGGCCGCGACACCCGCGGCATCATTCGCCAGCACGAGTTCGACAAAGTTGAGATGGTCAAGTTCGCTAAGCCGGAGGAGTCCGACGAGGAGCTCGAGAGCATGACCGCCGAGGCCGAGTACCTGCTGCAGCAGCTGGGCCTGCCGTATCGCGTGATTAGCCTGTGCACCGGTGACTTGGGCTTCTCTGCCCGTCAGACCTACGACGTCGAGGTCTGGCTACCGAGCTACAACGCCTACAAGGAGATCAGTTCCTGCTCCAACTGCGGTGACTTCCAGGCCCGTCGTGCCAACATTAAGTATCGCGACCCCGAGAACTTCAAGGGTTCGCGCTACCTGCACACTCTCAACGGTTCCGGCCTGCCGGCCGGCCGCACCATGGCCGCCATTCTGGAGAACTACCAGAACGCCGACGGCACCATCACGATCCCTGAGGTTCTGCGTCCCTACATGGGCGGTCTCGAGAAGATCGAGCCGGTCGCGTAACTTGGCTGCATAGGGGATATGCAAGGGCGCTCCTTCGGGGGCGCCCTTTTTATGTACGGCTATACCATGCCGTGCGGACAGCTCGATAGAAAACACACGAACAAACGTTCTGTATACATGCATCTACCTGCTATGCTTTTGCTAACTAAGAGCAAGAGAAAGGGGATGTGATGGAGCTGTTCGATGAACGGGTTGTCTTGTTCCAGAGCGATGAGGGTGGGGAGCACCTGCTGGTAACGTGCGAGCCGTCGGGTATGGGTGGCTTGGTGGTTCGGCAGAAGAGCGAGGGACCATTGTCGCAATGGTGCTATGAGGAGTCACCGCATGTGGTCGAGACGTTTGTGGCGCATGAGGCACTTGTTGTCCTCGAGCACTTCTATGGCGTTGGAACTTCTAATCAGGTGGCCCGAATGCTGAGCATCTCGTTTGCCGACTACGACTGTGCCCAACGGGTGAGGTCGCTTCTGGGGGAGCTTGGCGCCGGGTTCGATGTGATCGAAAAGCCAATCGATCGCACGAGAAGAGCTGATACTTGTGGTGCAGTGTGAGAAATTGCGGCCCGCGGGAAAAAAGTTCAAGATTTTGCTTGACTCCAATAAGCTAAAGAGGTTTTATATATCTTGCACTGCGGCGTTACCTCAGCTGGATAGAGGGTC
>NZ_CAAKNY010000083.1:4186-4587 GCF_901212495.1 Collinsella aerofaciens
GTCAGACGCCGCATGGATTCGAACCTCGGTCGAGGCGCGAGTGTCAAGAAAACGCGGAGCGTTTTTAGCGAGCGGGCGAGCACGCCGGCAGGCGGGCGAAGCCGGCGCGGATCCGCGCGGCGGATGCGCGGAATCCTATACGCCGCACCAATTGAAATTGAAAGCCTCCGGCAACGGGGGCTTTTCTTTTATGTCGCCACCGCATAGATTCGAACCTCGGTCGAGGCGCGGGCGTCTCAATCATCACTTCGTAAAATTTTTCCAAATTGTCGCTTGACCCATCGAGGGGTCACGTGCATAATAATCCTTGCGTTGCGGCGTTACCTCAGCTGGATAGAGGGTCTGACTACGAATCAGAACGTCATAGGTTCGAATCCTATACGCCGCACCAATTGAAATTG
>NZ_CAAKNY010000083.1:4597-19678 GCF_901212495.1 Collinsella aerofaciens
AAAGGAGCTATTTCTCATCGACTCGTGTAAGATTTCGAGTATGCGCCTCGATGAGCCCGTGGCGCGCTCTTTCTTTAGACGACCGATCAGGGTGATATTTCGTGGCAGAGCGTCCGACATACAAGCTCAGGTTTCTCGATCCCAACAAGCGCTTTCCGGCCATGCCCGAGCAGCCTGCGGGACGCTCGTATGGCGTGGTCTGGAAGCTCTTTGGTGAGGACCCGCATGAATCATGCTATGTCGTCGAATTCGTCGGTAAAAGCCATGTGTCGCTTTTGGGCTACGTGAGCGTTTCGGGTGAGGTCTATAAGGTGGACTGTCCCGTTAACGAGATATCGCTGCCCGACGATCCCGACATGCAACTGATTCTTGACAAGTCCGATTCCAACATCGGTGAGATCGCGGTCAGGGGTACCGATGGGACGATGCACTCCCGGGCGCGAGTCATCGGCTCTCCCGAAGGCACCATGCGCGAACAATCCGATTGCGAGACGTGGAATTCGACGCGCAGCCTTCGCTACGGCGAGTTTATGGCCTCGATGTTCTTGCGTTACGTGATATTCGCCGATTCTGAAAACGCTGTCTCAGGCACGGCAGACGGTGATGACCTTGACGAGGGTATGAAAAATGCCATCGACAAGATCAAACTTGTAAAACTCCCCGAGCCGGTTGAGGTACTGCTGGGTTTTGATTCCACACCGCTGCCCGATGCAATCGAAACGTTGCTCTACCGCATTGACCATACAGATAATCCAAGTGGCATTGAGCGCTATGCCGCCGCTTTGATGGGCGAAGTCGATCTGCCTCGCCTGCGCACCATCGCGGCCAAAACCGAAATGAGCCTGGCGCGCATCGATCGCTCGAGGCTCTTCTATCTCAATTTTGACCGTAGCCTGCTGGACCAGGACGAGATTGATACCCTGTTAGCCGTCGAGTGCCGCCTGAACCGCCTATCGGGCATCCTTGAGCGTATTGGGGCAGGGTTGGGCCCCGTTGCCTCGTCGCCAAGCTTTGAGGGCTGCTCGCTCTTTGACCTATGGCATATCAGCAAGACGACAAACGACGTTCCTCGCCTGCTCGAAACGCTGTCGAATGACAACCCGTGGGCCAAGCCGGGGACGGTTGCGTGCCAGCCGGGTGGCGAGTGGGACGTTCGCGCCCGCTTTGCACGTATCGTAGAAGCGCTCAACGTGGTCACGCGGCTCGACTACACCTATCGAGCGAACGTCGCCGAGGGCATCATGCTGGTGCGATTTGGCCGCACGGTTGTCGATGCTATGCCGCAGCGCGAATACGATGCTCAAGATGACGCCTGGCGCGAGGTGGATGAGCCTAAGCGCGCAGCATGGGCCACTGAGCATGATGCGCGTATTGCGCTTACCCTCGCGGCGGCTTGCTTTGCTTCGGGTGCTCGCATCACGCGCTGCTACGTGCAGATTGCGGCTCCCGACGGCGAGCAGGGCGAGCGCGTTGTTGAAACGTACTCCTTTGGCCGTGCGGCCTATCTGGCCGATTGCGTTTCTATCGCCAAGGATCTTGAGAGCATGGATATGGACGACATGCCCTGCAAGCATTTGCTCGAGAAATATGAGGCAGATGTGCCGGACATGATTGAGCCTGCGGAGGTTCACGCCCGACCACGCGATGACCATCGTCCATTGCCGCCTGCGCTTCGCGATTTGCTGCTCGCTGATACGGCTGACGAGCTTGAGGTCATGGAGGAGGACGACGATCCGTATGTCGCCCGCGTCATCGAGCTGCGCGAGCAATCCAAAGTTGACCGAGCTGGTGCTTTCGAGGGCTTTTCTCGCCTTGTCGAGGAGCTGGAAGCCAAGTGTACTGTTGCTGAGCTTTTGGCAACGGGCCCGGTGCAGACCCAGTTCTGCGACAACCAGCTGGTGCGCATGGTGCTGCCGGTGATGGAGGAGGACCGTTCCGTGCGTATCCTTCGCGCTCCCGATGCGCTGTATTTTGCCCAGCACGAGATCTGCAGCTTTTACGCCGAGCAAGAGGACTTTGAGCGTGCGCTGCCCGAGGTGCGTCGTCTCTACGATTTGGCGCGCTCGTCCATGCAGTCTCACTTTGCCCTGGTCAACGTGCTGGCACGCTTGGAGCGTTATGACGAGATTATCGAGGTAGCGCGCCACGGCCTGCGCATTGCCAGCGACCGGCCTTCGATCGGTTACCTGTTCTATCGCCTCGCGTTTGCCTATTGGAATTGCGACCAGCTCGAGCTGGCGCTGGCATGCTATCGCCTGGTGCCGCGCGGCGAGGAGTCGGGCGGCAGTGCGCAGGAGGAAATGCAGGGCCTTATGAACGAGATGGGCGTCATCAAACCGCCCACGTTTGAGGAGGCTGTCGAGACCATCCACAAGGCAGGTCTTGAGCTGCCGCCGGTGCCCGCCGTGACCAATCAACTCGCGGATGCCGCCGTGCAACTCGTCGATAACGGCTTCTTTTTCTTGGCGCGCGGCTGCATCTATCAAATGTGGCGCACCATGGGCAACGACGAACTCGGCTCCCTCAACCGCTCGCTGGGGTAGGGGGCAGTCTGTAGATGTTACAGATTGAGACATTTGCGGATGGCGCCGGCTATTTGTCTAAATCTGTAACATCTGGACGAAGATTCGGCCTGTACCTGTTACAGATTGAGATGATTGGCTGAGACGTCTACTGGCAAATTGGAATCGCTTCATAATTCCCCCTTGCCCATCTTCGACTGTTTGGTTACTATAGAACGGCTGTTACGGAGAGCTGACCGAGAGGCCGAAGGTGCTCGCCTGCTAAGCGAGTATGCCCCAAAAGGGCATCTGGGGTTCGAATCCCCAGCTCTCCGCCAGTAAGACTTTAAAGAAGGGTTCCGAAAGGGACCCTTTTTTAGTTGAACCACGTTAGCTGGGGATTCGAACCCGAGAGGGCACGGGCGTTAAACAAACGCGAATGCGTTTGTAGCCCGTGGGCGAAAAGCCGCTAGGCTTTGAAGCCGGAGGGCATGCGTAGCATGCCCGGACATCCCCAGCTCTCCGCCAGTATGACTTGAAAGAAGGGTCCCATTTGGGGCCCTTTTTTGGTGCGGAGAAAGGAGGCTGGGGATTCGAACCCTCAAAAAATGAGGCGCCCCGTTGGACGCCTCATTTGGTTCGATGTGATAACGCTTTGGCCCTACACCTCAGGAGCCTTGGCTACGGTTTCGCTCTCGGCTGTGAGCGGGCGGTTGTCGATGCGGCGGCCCAGGCGGTCGAGCTTCACGAGCAGCCACTCGATGGGATTGGGCCCCGTTCCTTCCTCGTCGGCGACCAGATCCATGACGGCGATCTTGGTGCCGTCCTGCTTCAACGTAACGCTGCCCACCTTGTCGCCAACATGCACCGTGCCCGAAAGGTCATCGTAGCTAACCTTTTCGGTCACTTTGCCGGCGAGTGAGAACGCCGTTGCCCGTGCGTCGGGGTCGGCGAGCGTGGCGTCGATCGTCTTGTCCGTCCAATCTGTCTGGCTAATGCGTGCCATGAGCGGGTTGCCGTTGGCGGTCTTCTCCTGTGTATTGGCGATCGCGACCGTGACCTTGTGGCCGTAGTACCAGTTGGCAAGGGTGGCGGTATCGGTAAAGCGCTGGTCGGTGGTGGTGGAGTTCAAAATAACGGTGTAGATCTCGTCGCCGTCGCGGTTGTAGGCGCTCGTAAAGCAATAGCCCGCGTCGTCGGTGGTGCCGGTCTTGCCGCCAATGTTTCCGTCCTGACCGAGCAAAACGTTGTGCGTGTCCATGGAATGCGAATGGTCTGAGCCATCGGCGCCCGCGACCTCAATCCAAGAATCCTCGCTCGCGACGACTTTACGAATCGTATCGTTTTTCATGGCCTCCTGCATCATCAGTGCCACGTCATGTGCTGTTGAGTGCATGTCGCCGGCCCACTCATCAAAGTCTAGACCGTGTGGGTTCTCAAAGACCGTGCCGGTGCAGCCGAGCTTCTTGGCGCGCTCGTTCATGGCCTTCACAAAGGTCGCCTCGGCGTCTTTGGTCTTGGGGTCGATCTTTTTGCCAACGTACTCGGCAAGCGCGATAGCGGCGTCGTTGCCCGAGGGGATCAGCAGGCCGCGTAGTGCCTGCTCCACGGTGAGCTCGTCGCCTTCGAGCAGACCGGCAGTCGAGTTGCCTACGGTGGCGGCAGCGTTGCTCACCGTGACCCTCTCGTCCATCTTGCAGTTTTCGACGGTTAGGATTGCGGTCATGACCTTGGTGATCGAGGCAATCTTGACCTGCTCATCGGCGCCGCGGGCATAGTAGACGGTGCCGTCTTTGCCCATGACGAGGGCATTGGTCGCATCGATATCGGGCAGGTTTTCGGCCGTGATGCCGCGCGCATCGGCGGTTTTGCCGCAAACAATGTCGGTCGTGAGTACTTGGGCACCGGCAACAGCAGGTACGCCAGCGGCAAGGGCGATGGCGCAGGCAAAGCCGGCGGCAAGCTGGGCGGAGCGCTTTGCAAAAGAGGTGAGGGACTTCACAGATTTCGCTTTCGACGGGATGGTCTCTTCTGACACTAAAGTATATCGTTTGCCGGCGACGACGATCGTTGCGTGCGCGCATGGCCCGCATTCGTGCTCGAACGGGCGCAAGGGTGCTTAAGGTCGACTTAATCGCCCGCGCTTGTTGTGTGTGGCGGGCGCCGTCTCGGGCATAATGGAGCGCGAGAGGAGCACGCATGAACGAGCGCATACTGGTAGTTGATGACGAGAAGGCCATCGCCGACCTGGTTGGTATCTACCTTACAAAGGAGGGC
Source organism: Collinsella aerofaciens (assembly GCF_901212495.1). Classification (GTDB taxonomy): domain Bacteria; phylum Actinomycetota; class Coriobacteriia; order Coriobacteriales; family Coriobacteriaceae; genus Collinsella; species Collinsella aerofaciens_H. The sequence goes on from NZ_CAAKNY010000083.1 coordinate 9,376, forward strand.
TTTGACGTCCAGATCGCCTACAGCGGGGCCGATGCGGCCAAGGCAATTCTGGAGCAAGAGTTTGACCTGGCACTGCTCGATGTCATGCTGCCCGATATCGATGGTTTCGAGCTGCTGCGTACCATCCGTGTTAGCCATACCTATCCCGTAATTATGTTGACGGCACGCGATGCCCAGCAGGATAAGATCGAAGGCCTTTCTCTTGGCGCGGACGATTACGTGGTCAAGCCGTTCCGCCCGCTGGAGCTCATCGCGCGCGTTCATGCTCAGTTGCGCCGCTACACCAGCTACGGTAGCCGCGCGCAGGCAACCGAGTTGCCGACCCTCCAGCTCGATGGCCTCGAGATCAACCGTGACGCTCGCTCCGTGACGGTGGACGGTGCGCCGGTGCGCCTTACGCCCATCGAGTATTCCATCTTGCTGTATCTGGCCGAGCATCGCGGCAGCGTAGTGCCCGTGGAGGACCTGTTCCGCGCGGTGTGGAACGAGGACTTTATGCCCGGCTCCAACAATACGGTGATGGTGCACATTCGTCACCTGCGCGAAAAGATCGGTGACGACGCTCAGAAGCCGCGTTTTATCAAAAACGTTTGGGGCGTCGGCTATATCATTGAATAACGCCTTTGTTTGCGAGGACATGGACATGACAAAAGACGATAAGCAGGCGTTTGAGGTGCCCGATCGGCTCTTTGAATATATAGGAGCGGTCGTCGATAATCGCGTGCTTGCGACGGTGCTGTTCTTTTTGCTGAGTCTGCTGCTGATCGGCATTGATAACATCGCCGGTATCTTGGCGGCGCTACTCATCGGCTTCTTGCTGATCGATCGCTTTGAAATCGTGCGTCGTTGTGTCGTGATCGGCGGTGCCGCGTGGGCCATGACGCTGGCGATCGGTACCATGGCACTCGGTGGCATTGAGGGACCGGCGCTGTTCGATGCCGGCTTTGTATTCAACATGCTTGGCTTTGTCTTGGCGCTCGCCGTATGCGTCCTGTTCTTTTGCGGCCGCGCCCTGTACTACCAGGGCTATGAGCAGGGTGAGCGGCATTCCGACCGCGTGCTTGCCGCCCGTATTCAGGATCGCCTGATCGATCATCCCGACGCGTGGGACAACATCGACGGCGACTTCCTGGAGGTCGAGGGTGTGCTCAACCGTGTGCGCGATCGCGAGCGCAAAGTCCAGCAAGCCCTGCGTGACGAGTCACATCGCAAGGACGATTTGGTCACATACTTGGCGCATGACCTGCGCACGCCGCTTGCCAGCGTGGTGGGCTACCTTTCGCTGTTGCAGGAGGCGCCTGACCTGCCGGTTGAGCAGCGCGCGCATTTTACGGACGTTGCGCTCGACAAGGCGCACCGACTCGACGCGCTTATTGAGGAGTTCTTTGATATCACGCGCTTTGACTTCCACGATATTGTGCTCACGCGCGGCTACGTCGACCTGGGATTGCTGCTGGCGCAGGTCGCCGATGAGTTCTATCCCATTCTCAACGAGCAGCACAAAGATGTCCACGTTGATGTGCGTGAGGACCTGACGGTGCTCGTAGATGGCGACAAGATGGCTCGCGTGTTCAACAACATCATGAAAAATGCCATCGCCTATAGCTACGAAGGATCGACCATCACGATTGAGGCTGGGCGCCAAGATGACGGTGGCGTGCGAATTCGCTTTATCAATCAGGGTGATCCGATTCCGGCGGCTAAGCTCAAGGTGATCTTTGAGAAGTTCTATCGCCTGGATGCGGCGCGTGCGACCAATCGCGGTGGTGCCGGTCTGGGCCTTGCCATCGCCAAGGAGATTGTCGCGGCACACGGCGGTACCGTTGCGTGTGAATCGACGCCCGAGCACACGATATTCACCATCGAGCTGCCCGCCGCATAGTCAGCGTGCCCTTACAAACACTTGACAATGCGCTCACGTGCGTATGAGCCGCGATTTCTACTATCGATACTGCTGAATTGATATCGATATGGAGGTATGCGGTATGACGGCTGCTGCGGCGATGGAGCCTACGGAGCTTGAGGAACTCATGGAGGCGCAGGCCGAGGCCGCGCACGAGCGCGAAGTTGGGGATGCGACTCGCCCCACGGCGCAGGACCTTGCCGCCTCGCCGACGCGCATCGATGTTGAGGGCCTTGACCTGTTTTACGGCGACCATCATGCGCTCAAGGACGTGAACATCAAAATTCGCGACAAGCAGATTACCTCGTTCATCGGGCCTTCGGGCTGCGGAAAGTCGACGCTGCTGCGCTGCTTTAACCGTATGAACGACGGCATCAAGGATTGCCGCATTGAAGGCAAGATTGCACTCGACGACCAGAATATCCTGGGCGATTACGATATCTGCCGCTTGCGCCAGCGCGTGGGCATGGTGTTCCAGCGCCCCAATCCGTTTCCCATGAGCATCTACGACAACGTCGCCTACGGTCCTCGCGGCATGGGGGTGCGCGACCGCGTCGTGCTCGACGAGCTGGTCGAAGACTCCCTGCGACGCGCCGCACTGTGGGACGAGGTCAAGGACAAGCTCAAGGAATCGGGTCTGGGTCTTTCGGGCGGCCAGCAGCAGCGTCTGTGCATCGCCCGTGCACTGGCCGTGCAGCCCGACATTCTGCTGATGGACGAGCCGACCTCGGCGCTCGACCCCGTATCGACGCTGGTGGTGGAGCAGCTGGCCTGCGAGCTCAAGGAGACCTGCACGCTGGTGGTCGTTACGCACAACATGCAGCAGGCTGCGCGCATCTCCGACTCGGTCGCGTTCTTTTTGCTGGGCGAGCTGGTGGAGCATGCGCCCACTGCCCAACTCTTCAAGAACCCGACCGATCCGCGCACGGCGGATTATTTGACGGGCCGTTTTGGCTGATACCATCCAGTACAGGCGCCTTTAGGGTTAAGATGCGGTCATGCCGGTCGCAAAGGGGTTCAACATGATCTATTACGTCGAGGACGATGACAACATCAGGGATTTGACGGTCTACGCTCTGCGCAAGCAGGGAATCGAGGCCGAGGGCTTTTCGTGCGATGGCGAGTTTAAGGCCGCCGTGGCGCGACGGGTGCCCGATGCTGTGCTGCTCGACATCATGTTGCCCGATACCGACGGCTTGGAGATTATGCGTCGTCTGCGTGCCGATCGCCTGACGGCGACGGTGCCCATTATGATGCTCACCGCCAAGGACACCGAGCTCGACAAGGTCATGGCGCTCGATGGCGGCGCCGACGATTACCTGACCAAGCCGTTCTCGCTTATGGAACTCGCAAGCCGTTGCCGTGCGCTGCTGCGCCGCGGCGGCATGGTCAAGCAGGCGAGCGATGTACTCAGCGTGGGCGATATCGTACTTTCGCCCAGCCACCGCGAAGTGACTGTTGCCGGTGAACCGCTCAAGCTCACGCTGCGCGAATTCGACCTGCTCGAGTACCTCATGCGCAAACCTGGCGTGGTCTTTACCCGCGAGTCGCTGCTGCAGAGCGTATGGGGCTGGGACTTCGACGGCGGTTCGCGCACCGTCGATGTACATGTGCAGACGCTCCGCCAAAAGCTCGGCGAGCATGCGAGCGCCATAGAGACCGTGCGCGGCGTGGGCTATCGTCTGGCCGAGCCTACGGCCGATGACGATGCCGAAGGAGCCGACAGCGCGGCTAGCGCATCGGAGGAGTAGCTCGTGGTCTTAGCCCCCCAGGGAAAACGCACCCTGTCGCATCGCGTGTTCGCGACGGTTTTTTTCTGCGCTATGGCGGTTATCGTGGCGTTTACGGTGCTGGGCGCGTTCTTTGTGCAAAATACCCTGGCAGACGCCACGAGTGCCAACCTTTCGCAGGAAACCGAGCTTATTGCCGCTGCCCTCAATGAGCAGCAGGAGCCTATTGCCTTTCTGCGCAGTCTCGATCGCGAGGACTTGCGCATCACGCTGATCAACAAAGACGGGTCGGTTGCCTACGACAACGAGGCGTCGCCTTCTATGCTGCCCAATCACGGCGATCGTCCCGAGGTCGTCAAGGCTTTCGAGAGCGGATCGGGTTCTGCGGAGCGCGCAAGCTCCACGCTCGACGAGATTATGCTGTACCGAGCTGTCCGACTTAATAACGGCCAGGTTGTTCGCTTGGCGCAGGCCCAACCTGGCATTGCGGCTATTCTCATGTCTCTTGTGGCGCCGATGCTGCTTATCGCGGCAGCGGGCGCGGTGCTCTCGTTTTTCCTTGCGCGCCGCGAATCCCGTGCCATCATCGCGCCGCTGCAAGAGGTCGATCTGGACCATCCGCGCCGCAGCTACGAGCATGCTTATGCCGAGATGGTTCCCATGCTCGAGCGCATTGAGTCGCAACGCCAGGAGCTCAAGCGTCAGATGGCGGTGCTGGCGGACAACGACCGCATGCGCCGCGAATTCACGGCCAATATCACCCATGAGCTCAAGACCCCGCTTACGGCAATCTCGGGCTATGCCGAGCTCATTGCGAACGGTATGGTCGAGGGCGAGGACGACCTGCGCAACTTTGGCGGCCGTATCTACCGCGAGGCGGGCCGCCTGGCAGCGCTCGTTAACGACATCCTCACGCTTTCCAACTTGGACGAGGCGGAGCGTGCGAGCGATGGCGAGGCAGTGCCCATTGGGTCCACGGAGCCCATCGAGCTCTCTCGTGCCATTTTGACGGTGGAACAGCGTCTTGAGCAGGTTGCCCGGCAGTCGGATGTGACCATTGGGCACGAGACGAAGCCCGTGGTGATCGAAGGTGTGCCGCGCCTGATCGACGAGCTGATCTATAACCTGGCAAGCAACGCCATTCGTTATAACCGACCTGACGGTACGGTCACACTGTGCTGTGGGACCAATGATGAGGGTCATCCGTATCTGTCTGTTGCCGACACGGGTATCGGTATTGCGCCCGAGGAACAGGGTAAAGTGTTCGAGCGTTTCTACCGCGTGGACAAGAGTCGTTCTAAGGCGCGTGGCGGCACCGGTCTGGGTTTGGCGATCGTCAAGCACGCAGCTCTGTACCATCACGCCTCGATTGACCTGTCGAGTGAGCCGGGCGTGGGGACCACCATTACGGTAACGTTTCCCGTACAGCAGGACGAATCATTCGCGTAGCAATGCGGCAACCGTGTTGTTTTGACGCCGCACCGGGGTTGCCGATGCGGCGTTATTATTGCGCAACATCGCCGTCTGTGCTGTATCTTATGTATAGAGTTCGGGCATGGCAGGAAAGATGCGATAACATAGGAAAAGTTTTGTCGATATGAACTTGGGAAATGAAAGGCAAGCTGCATGACCCTTCTCGAACTGTTCCAGCTGCTCAAAAAGCACCTCAAGCTGGTTATCGCCCTTCCGGTGGTCTGTGCAATCGCCATGGGCGTGGTGTCCTTCACTATGATGGACAACACCTACACCGCCACGACGAGCATGTACGTTCTCGCCAAGACCGACGATAGCGGTCAGATGAGCTACAACGATCTTTCGGCGAGCCAGATGCTTTCCAACGATATCGCCACGCTGCTCGATAGCGATAGCGTTAAGGGCGGTGCTGCCAAGGATCTGGGCCTCGCCGATCTGGATGACTACAAGATTTCCGTTTCCTCCGAGACCACGACGCGCGTCATCACGCTTTCGGTGACGGGCACCGATGCCGAGAAGACGGCGGAGGTGGCAAGGGCCATGGCCAGCTCGGTGAGCACGGTCGCCCAGAATGTCGGTGCCGCTCAGAGCATCAACGTTATCGATAAGGCTAAGACCCCCGAATCCCCCAGTGGTCCCAAGCGCACGCTGTACGTCGCCGTTGCGTTCCTCGCCGGCGTCTTTATCGCAATTGCCTATGTCGTTTTGGCAGATATGCTCAACACGCGCATCCGCGGTGTCGAAGAGGCAGAAGAGCTCCTTGGTATTCCCGTTGTCGGCCGAATTCCGGCTATGAAAGGTGGTAAATAGGCATGGCTAGGGCTAAGAACACTGATAAGCTCGTTGTACAGAATGCCGCCAAGACCCTTCTGGCTAACATTCGCTTTGCGAGCGTGGACGACCCCATCCGCACCATTACCGTTACGTCCTCGATTCCCAACGAGGGTAAGTCTACGGTTTCCATCAACCTGGCCCAGGCTATCGCCACCAGCGGCAAGAGCGTCCTTCTGGTCGAGGGAGATATGCGTCGCCGGTCTCTTTCCGACATGCTTGATGTCCGTTCGCGTGGTGGACTCTACGCAGTCCTGTCCGATCAGATTTCCATCGACCAGGCAATCGCCGAGACGGGTCAGAAGAACTTCTACTTCCTTGATGCTGAGCCTCATATTCCCAATCCTGCCGACATCATCGTGTCTCACCGTTTTGCCAAGCTGGTTAAGGCGTTGTCTGCCAAGTTCCAGTATGTCATCTTTGACGCTCCTCCGGTCGGCACCTTTATCGATGCTGCCGAGATCGCCAGCCTGACTGACGGCACGCTGTTTGTGGTGCGCGAAGACTTCACCAAGCGCGAGGAGGCGCTCAACGCCATCGCTCAGCTTAAAAAGTCCGAGAAGGTTAAGCTCATCGGTACCGTTATGAATTACTGCGAGACCGAGACCAGCGAGTATTACTATTCTTACTACACCAAGGAAGGTAAGAAGGTAAAGAACGGCTCCGCTGCCCAAGGTGCTTCTAAAAAGGGCACCTTTACCAACCGGGCAAATGTTTAGTTGATTAAGGTCGACCTATGCGCGACATTCATTGTCATATCTTGCCGGGTGTAGACGACGGCGCCGCCGATCTTGATGAGAGCTTGGCGATGCTTGCAGCTGCCAAGCAGGCTGGCGTAACCAGAATCGTCTGCACCCCGCACTGCCGTGATCCCTATTTTGACTACGACAAGATGTGGGATGCCTTTGAGTTATTGCGGGATAACGCGGAGGGCTTTCCGCTTCAGATGGGCTTTGAGGTCAACCATCGAAAGCTCGTCGAGCTGGGCATCGACACCGCGGAATACCTGCATTTCGATGGAACCAATGAGTTCCTGCTTGAGCTTTCGACGCATGCTGACGCTTATGCGTTTAGAGAGTACGAGAGTACGATTTACGATTTGCAATGCCGCGGCTACCAGGTGATTATCGCTCATCCCGAGCGATATCGTGCGGTTCAGAAGGATGTGAGCGTTGCAGAGCGTCTGGTCGATATGGGCTGCAAGCTGCAAGCTTCGGCAGACTTTATCGCCGGCGGCCGCTTTGGCCGCGAGAAAAAGCCGGCGCAGCGTCTGTTCGATCAGAACTTGTACAGCTTTATTGCGAGTGATGCTCATAACGTGGGGCACTACGATTGCTTGGCGAAAGCTTGCGCGCAGTTTAGCGTTCGCGGCGCTCATTTTCGCTAAAATCTGTCCCTAACGTTCGCATCGAATGAAGGGGCAGCCATGGATATCCAACTTAAGACGGGTTGCTTTGAGGACGCGGCGCTGGTGCGCCGCGCCGTTTTTATGGACGAACAGAGCTATGAAAACGAGTTTGACGCTATCGACGAGGCTCCGAGTTGCATCCACGTGACGCTCTACGTTGACGGCGAGCTCGCTGGCTGTTCGCGCGTGTTTCCCGAAGAGCTGGAGCGTGCGGCAGATGCCGAAGCCCCGGTGTCGCCGGCGTGCGACATGGACGAAGGCATTGCGGCGGGGGAGACCTACATTATGGGGCGCGTTGCCGTGCTGCCGGGCATGCGCCGTCGCGGTTTGGCGAGCAAGATTGTCGAGGCGAGTGATACGTGCGCGCGTGATGCCGGCGCCAAGCTCATTAAGCTGCATGCGCAGGAGTATGTGCTGCCACTCTACGCCAAGGCGGGCTACACGCAGATCGCGCCGGTGGACTATGAGGACGAAGGCCAGCCCCACGCATGGATGGCCAAGCTGCTGGGCGACAGATAGGGACGTTCCTTTTCTGCCGGCAGTTTGGGACACTCCTCGACAATTGGCGCATGGGGCATTGCAACATACAGTTTTTCGGTTCCGTTTGTATATATGCGCGCTAATGGGTTATAAAATCTAAGTCTGAACATAGCAGGTCTGCGATGCGGCTCGGGCAACCGGGCCGTTTTGGCGGGCAGGGGTAGCGCGAAAGGACTGCACATGCGTCAATTTAAGACTGAGAGCAAAAAAAACTGCTCGACCTCATGATCAACTCCATCTACACCAATAAGGAAATCTTCCTGCGCGAGCTTATCTCCAATGCGAGCGATGCCGTCGACAAGCTCAACTTTAAGAGCCTGCAGGATCCGAGCGTCAAGCTCGACCAGAGCGACCTGGCCATCCGTGTCTCCTTTGATAAAGACGCCCGCACCATTACCATCTCGGATAACGGTATCGGCATGACCGCCGAGGAGCTCGAGCGCAACCTGGGCACCATCGCCCATTCCGGCTCCGAGGAGTTTAAGACCGAGAACGCCGAGCAGCAGGGCTCCGATGTCGACATCATCGGCCAGTTTGGCGTGGGCTTCTACTCTGCCTTTATGGTCGCCAGCCACGTGAAGGTCGTCAGCCGCGCCTATGGCGAGGACACCGCTCACGTGTGGGAGTCCGACGGTCTTGAGGGCTACACCATCGAAGACGGCGAGCGTGCCGAGCACGGTACCGATGTCATCCTGACGCTGCGCGAGAACGAGAAGCTCGACGCCGACGGCGAGGCCGAGACCTACGATCGCTTCCTGACCGAGTGGGGCCTCAAGAGCCTGATTCAGCAGTACAGCAACTATGTGCGTTACCCGATCCAGATGATGGTGTCCAAGAGCCGCCAGAAACCCAAGCCCGAGGATGCGCCGGAAGATTACAAGCCCGAGTACGAGGACTACCAGGAGCTCGAGACCATCAACTCCATGACGCCGATCTGGAAAAAGCGCAGCTCCGACGTTGAGCAGAAGGACTACGACGAGTTCTACAAGTCCACGTTCCACGACTTTGACGACCCTGCGCGCACCATCAGCTTCCATGCCGAGGGCACGCTCGAGTATGACGCCCTGCTGTTTGTGCCGGGTCGCGCCCCGTTCGATCTGTACAGCAAGGATTACGAGAAGGGTCTGGCGCTCTACAGCTCCAACGTGCTGATTATGGAGAAGTGCGACGACCTGCTGCCCGATTACTACAACTTTGTCCGCGGCGTCGTGGATTCCGCCGACGTGTCGCTCAACATTTCGCGTGAGACGCTGCAGCAGAACCGTCAGCTCAAAGCCATTGCCAAGCGTGTCGAGAAGAAGATTACCGCCGATCTCGAGGACATGCGCGACAACGACCGCGAGGGATATGAGAAGTTCTTTGAGAACTTTGGCCGCGGCCTTAAGTACGGCATCTACTCGAGCTACGGCATGAAGGCCGGCGAGCTCGCCGACCTGTTGCTGTTCTGGTCTGCCAAGGAGCAGAAGATGATCACCCTTGCCGAGTATGCCAAGGGCATGCCCGAGGGCCAGAAGGCGATCTACTACGCCGCCGGCGATTCGCGCGAGCGTCTGGCCAAGATGCCCGTCGTGAAGGGCGTGCTCGAGCGCGGTTACGATGTACTGCTGCTGACGCAGGACGTGGATGAGTTCACCTTCCAGGCCATGCGTGAGTACGTGGCTGTCGATATGCCCAAGGTCTACGAGGATGACGCTGCTCGCGAGGCTGCCGAGAAGGCGGTTGCCGATGGTGCCGAGCCTGAGGTCGAGGATCGCCACTTGGAGCTTAAGAACGTCGCGACCGGCGATCTTGACTTGGCGACCGAGGACGAGAAGAAGGAGGCCGAGGACGCCACCAAGGAGAACGAGGACCTCTTTAACGCCATGAAGGAGGCGCTCGGCGACAAGGTCGAGAAGGTTGCCGTCTCTGCGCGCCTGACTGACGCTCCCGCCTGCATCACCACCGAGGGTCCGCTTTCGCTCGAGATGGAGAAAGTGCTTCAGAAGGGTCCCGAGGGCGCGCCCGACGGTATGCCCAAGAGCCAGCGCGTGCTCGAGCTGAACGCTAGGCACCCGGTCTTCGCCAAGCTCGTCACTGCCCAGAAGGCGGGCGACACCGACAAGATCAAGCAGTACTCCGGCCTGCTCTACGACCAGGCCCTGCTCGTCGAGGGCATCCTCCCCGAGGACCCCGTAGCCTTCGCCGCGGCCATTTGCGAACTCATGTAACTTAAGTTACGCGGTTCTACGAACCGCGTAACGGCTCGACGCTGCAAACCCGCCAGAGCGGCAATCTGCCTTTCAGCTTCAGCGGCATGACCAGAAGGTCAATGCCGCTTCGCTTCAAGGCACCTTGCTCGCTCTGGCGGGTTTTCGCTGCCGTTGCCAAAACATCGGCGCTTCCGTTGTTGTAGTCATTGGGGACGTTCTTAAATGACTA
>NZ_CAAKNY010000083.1:19688-29100 GCF_901212495.1 Collinsella aerofaciens
TTCGAACTGCTAGTTTGTGCGGGTTGTGGTTTTGGGAGCTGCGGGAATTTAAGATACTGTACATCTGTACGTTAACTCATCTTCGTAGTATATTGCTACCCGCAAAACTCAGCACCATTGTGCCGCGAGATGTTAGCGTGCCTCCGTACAATGGTTGTTAATAGCATGATTCGGCTAAACGATAGGATGGATGGTCCAAGCGTGAGTCTCGGCAACAAACTATCCGATGCAAAGGTTTCCTTTGCAATCTTTAAACGCGACATCAAGCGATTGATCGTGAACCCCGTCGCCCTGGTGGTTACCCTGGGCGTGTGCGTCATTCCTTCGCTGTATGCCTGGTACAACATCGTTGCCAACTGGGATCCGTACGGAAATACCCAGGGCATTAAAATCGCCATCGCCAACAACGATCGGGGCACCCAGAACGACCTAGTGGGCGAGCTTAACGCAGGCGATAAGGTGGTCGACCGGCTCAAGGAGAACGACCAGCTTGGCTGGACCTTCGTCGACTCGGCGGCAGATGCCAAAGAGGGCGTCGAAAGTGGCGAATACTATGCCGCCATCGTGATTCCCAAGAACTTCTCCGACAATCTCGTCTCGATGCTCGACGGCAATTACCATCAGCCGAAGCTCACCTATTACGTCAACGAGAAAAAGAGCGCCATTGCACCCAAGGTTACCGATACCGGTGCCAACACCATTGAGGAGCAGATCAACTCGGAGTTTGTCTCCACGGTGGGCGAGACCGTCGCGGGCATTGCCAAAGATGCTGGTATCGACCTTAAAGACAAGGCAACCCAGACCCAGGATTCGCTGGCGGGTTCGGTGTCCGAGGCGTCTGATACCCTGGGCGAAGTACGTGATTCCATCGGCGACATGAACACCGCCATCGACAAGACAAGCAGCTCGATTGTTTCGGCCGATGCTGCGTTGGCGGGCCTGCAGGGACAGACGCCTTCGCTAACGCAGGCAATCGCTCAGGGTAATGATCTGCTGGGCGAAGCTCGCACCACGGCTGGCAAGTCCATCACCTCGCTCTCCAAGGCACTTTCGGAGGGCAGCATTGTGCTGAGTAAGACATCGGCTTCTGCAAACGCCGCGATTGGCAGACTTACCGGTACGGTTACGTCCACGACCACTCGAATCGACAACTCGCTCGAGTCTCTCCAAGCGACGATCGATCACAATAAGGCCGTTATCGGGCACTTGGAGATTCTCGTCAACGACACGTCGACAGGTTCCGAGGAAATCGACGCGCGCATTGTATCGACCATCGATTTGCTTCGAGAGCAGAATGAAAAGCTTCAGAGCATCAAGGACGGTCTGTCCGCGCAATCGAGCGCCATGGCGAATGACGCCGCGGCCGTCTCAGGTGCCAGCGACGCTATCAATAACGCAATTCAGACCGGTACGGCCAATCTCGGTCAGGCCCAGACGAATCTGGGTCAAAACGCGCTGCCGAAGGCCTCGAGTGCGCTTGACTCCTTTGCCGCCGTCTCGGGTGATCTGACCGGCATTGTGTCGGGTATGACCCCCACGATAGCGAGCGCGCGCGGTACGCTGGCGCAGCTCGATGCCACGCTCAAGCAGGCGAAGACCACGCTGTCCCAAACCGACGCCTCCCTTGCCAAGGTTCAGGGCAAGCTCGCGACCGCCGCCAATGACATTGCGGCGCTGCAGACCTCTGAGTCTATGGGCAAGTTAGCCGACCTCATGGGCGTCGACGTCAATGACGTGGCAGATTTCATGGCATCTCCGGTTAAGCTGACGTCCAAGTCAATCTATCCGGTCAAAAGCTTTGGCTCGGGCATTGCTCCCTTCTACACCAATCTGGCGCTGTGGGTAGGCGGCTATGTGCTCATCGCTATCTACAAACTCGAGGTCGACCGCGAGGGCATCGGCAGCTTTACGGCGCGTCAGGGCTACTTTGGCCGCTGGCTGCTGATGGTGATCCTGGGCGCGTTGCAGGCCATTATCGTTACGGTGGGCGACCTGGTCATTGGCGTTCAGTGCGTCAATCCGCTGCTTTTTGTGCTGGGCGGCATCGCTATCTCGTTCACCTACGTCAACATCATCTATGCACTGTCCATCACCTTTAAGCATATCGGTAAAGCCATTGGCGTCATCCTCGTCATTGTGCAGATCCCCGGCTCGTCGGGCATGTATCCCATCGAGATGATGCCCGGCTTCTTCCAATGGCTGCATCCGCTGCTTCCCTTCACCTATGGCATCAACCTGCTGCGCGAGACCGTCGGTGGCATGTATTCGTTCAACTACTTGTTCAACCTGTGCATCCTGGGCGTGTTCCTTATCATCGCGCTCTTTATCGGTCTGCAGCTGCGCCCGTTGCTGCTCAACCTCAATCTGCTCTTTGATAAGCAGCTTTCCACGACGGGCCTCATGATCTGCGAGTCCAACGACCTGCCGCGCCAGCGCTATTCACTGCGCACGGCCATGCGCGTCGTGCTCGATTCCGATTCGTACCGTCGCGAGGTGCTCGACCATGCGGTCACTTTTGAGCACCGTTACCCCTACTACATCAAGGGCGGTTTTGCCGCCGTTGTGGGCGTCCAGGTCCTGCTCTTTGTGCTTTCGACGGTGCTCGATATCGACAATAACGGCAAGATCATCCTACTGGTTGTCTGGATTGTCTCGGTTATCGCCGTCTGCGGCTGGCTCATTAACATCGAATATATCCGCGCGAGCCTCAACACCCAGATGCGCATCTCGGCGCTTTCGGATGAGGACCTTCGTCGCGAGATGCGCGAGCACACGGCTGCCATCCCTGCCGCCCGTCGCATGTTTGGCCTCAACGCCAGCGAGCGGGACACCAAGGACAGCGAACAGCCCACGAGCCGTCTGCCGCATATCGGTGCGCATCGTAAGGCTCACGATGCCGACGGCGTTGACAACGTAAACGGAAACGACAGGGACACCGCCCCGCTTGGCAAGCACTCCAAAGGAGGTGAGGCATAAATGAAGAATATCCTGCATCTGTTTAAGCGTGATGTCCAAAATGTGTCTCACTCCGTGATCGGCATGATCGTCGTGATGGGCCTGATCATCGTGCCGTGCCTGTACGCGTGGTTTAACATCGCCGGAAGCTGGGATCCCTACGGCAATACCGGCAACCTTAAGATTGCAGTGGTCAACACCGACGAGGGCTACGAGAGTGATCTGATTCCCGTCGAGGTCAACGTGGGCGAAAACGTAACCGCCACCCTGCGCGGCAACGAGAACTTCGACTGGGTCGTCCTCAACGACCGCGATAAGGCGATTGAGGGCGTTAAGTCGGGCGCGTACTACGCTGCCGTCGTTATCCCTAAAACGTTTAGCGCCGACATGATGACGCTTTTCTCGACCGAGGTGAAGCACGCCGATATCGAGTTCTATGAGAACCAGAAGGCCAACGCCATCGCACAGATCGTGACTGAAAAGGGTTCAAGCGCCGTCCAGAGTCAGGTCAACGAGACCTTTACCAAGACCATCACGAGCATCGGCCTTAAGACCGTGTCCAGCCTGCTCGACTATATGAGCACCGACCAGGTGAGCAACTTTATCGCCAATCTGTCCTCCACGCTGGGCGATTCGGTCGAGGACCTGCACGACGTTCAGGCGAGCGCGACGTCGCTCGCGGGCATGTTGAGCTCTACGTCCGATTCACTGACATCGGCGGGCGGCATGCTCAAGCAGACGGGCACTGTTGATGAGTCGACGAAGCAGCTGATGGAGCACGCCAAGAGTGGCATTAGCGATTCCGAGGAAGCGCTGAAGGCCGCCAGCGATGCCATCAACGCCGCGATTGACGGAAGCGCGGGTTCGTTCGATAACGTGTCCGCCGAGCTTGAGAAGGCATTCGATGCCGCGAATCAGCATGTTGACCTTACGGTGTCTCAGCTCAACGAAGCCGCAGCGGCGCTCAATACGCGTGCTGACGATATCGATGCGATGGCCGATAAGCTTCGCAACCTTGCCGATCAGGTGAGTAATGACAAGCTCAAAGACGGCCTCAAGTCCGCTGCGACGTCGCTGGGCAGAATTGCCGTGGAGTACCGCAACAATGCGAAGGACCTGACGGCGACCGCAAAGTCCCTTTCGGACAGCATGGCGGAGATTAACAACTCGCGTGCCGAGGTCGACCAGGCTATCGCCGATGCCAAGGCGGGTATCTCGGGTGCCAAGTCCGACTACGATTCTACGTTCTCGGTTAAGGCCAAGGAGCTCAAGAAGACCATTTCGGGCGTTCTGGATTCCCTGAACGGTATCTCGGGTGACTTGGATAGCGCCGTGAGCGGTCTGGCCGACGCCTCTGGTTCGCTCGCGAAGGGTCTCTCCAAGGCTGCAAGGCTCGTCAACAAGGCTTCCGATCAGCTGGGCGAGGCGTCGGACAAGATCAGCGCCTTTAAGGACGAGCTTGATAGTGCCCTGATGTCGGGTGACCTGGCCATGATTAAGACAATGATCGGCAGCGACCCCGAGGGCCTCGCCGCGTCGCTTTCCGGCCCTGTTGCGCTCGATCGCAAGCCGGTCTATCCGATCCGCAACTATGGCTCGGCCATGGCGCCGTTCTATACGATTTTGTCGCTGTGGGTGGGCTCGATTGTTCTGGCGGCCATGATGAAGGTCTCGGTGAACGACGAGCTCATCAACGAGCTCGTCCCCGTGCGCCTGCACGAGATCTATCTGGGCCGTTATCTGTTCTTTGGCGGTCTGGCCTTGCTGCAGGCAACGCTCGTGTGCGCGGGCGACATTCTGTTCTTTGGCATCCAGTGCGACAACCCCCTGCAGTTTGTGCTTGCCGGCTGGGTCGCGAGCCTCGTGTTCTCCAATATCGTCTACACGCTTACGGTATCGTTTGGAGATATCGGCAAGGCCCTCGCCGTCGTGCTGCTGGTCATGCAGGTCGGCGGTTCGGGCGGTACGTTCCCCATCGAGATGACCGGCCCCGTGTTCCAGGCGATCTACCCGTTCCTGCCGTTTACCCACGGCATCAACGCCATGCACGCCGCCATGGCCGGTGCCTACCATATGGAGTACTGGATTGAGCTGGGTGTCTTGGCGAGCTACCTGATTCCGTCGCTGGCCCTGGGTGTCGTCTTCCGCCGCCCGGTCATCAAAGCCAACGACTGGATTATCGAAAGGTTGGAGTCGACCAAATTGATTTAGCGCGGCAACGTGGCGTTGACGGAACATCGAGGCCTTCCGGCTCGACGCTTTAGTTGAGTGAATTGCATGGGCTGCTTGGTTGTTGCTACAGTAGCGGGGCGTGCCGGGGGTCCGGTGCGCCCCGTTTTTATTTGACCATGAGGCGGCATGCGGTCACGCGCGTGCGGACACCACGCCCAGATTGAGCGCGAGGATGCCCTATGGCCCAGCATACCAGTGACAATATCGAAATGATGCCCGATGGCCCTGTTGCTCGCGAGGACCTGGGTGCGGGCGGCACCTCCCGCGGCGCCGGCGCCCGCTCGCCGCTGTTCTGGAAAGTTCTATTGCTTTCGGTGGCAGTCGTCTGGGGTTACTCCTTTACCACTATGAAGGATGCGCTCGACACCATCCCGGTGTTCGAACTACTTTACGTGCGCTTTTTGCCTGCGGCGTTGGTCATGTTTGTCATCTTCCACAAGCGCATCATCGCGCACCTCAACGCCCGCAACCTGATTGTTGGACTGGGCATGGGCGCACTTATGTGGGCCGCCTATGCTTTGCAGACGGTCGGTCTGGCTCAGACCACGGCGGGTAAGAGCGCTTTTTTGACGGGCACCTATTGCATTCTGGTCCCGTTCGCGAGCTATTTCCTAAGTGGCGAAAAGCTCACTCGCTACAACTTGGGTGCCGCATTACTCTGTCTGGCGGGCATTGGCCTGGTGGCGCTCGATAGCGTCGAGTTCAACATCGGTGATGCCATTACGCTGGCGGGTGCGGGCTTTTTTTCCCTCCAGATGGCGGTGACCGCCAAGTACGGTCGCAAAATGGACATCAACGTCATCACGTTTTGGATGTTTGTGGGCAACGGCGTGCTGAGCCTGGTCTCGTCGTTGCTGTTCGAGACCCAAGCACCTCTGTCCGTGTGGACGCCGAGCTTTATCGGCGTGATGGCGTTTCTCTCGGCGGGCTGCACATGCGTGGCCCTGCTCGTCCAAAACGTCGGCCTGGCGCATGTCCCGGCCTCGACGGGCTCGCTACTCCTTTCGATGGAGTCGCCTTCGGGTGTGCTGTTCTCGGTGCTGCTGATGGGGGAGGCGCTCACCTCGCGCCTGCTCGCCGGCTTCGCGCTCATCTTCCTGTCGATTATCTTGAGCGAGACGCATTTCGACTTTTTGCGCAAAAAGCCGCGAGCGTGATTGTAAACAACTTGTTGCGCCGCCTCCCGGGGCGGCATTTTTTATGCGTCGCCCTTAAAGTTGTATCTTGCACTTTATGCTATCAAAGTGCTTGCTGCAAAAACGTTACTGGAGGGCATCTATGGCACCAGCTCTGTCCGATCTTCAACCGCAACCAGCGCCTCAGACCACTACGGTGGCGCAGGCCGCTATCGGCAATGGCCTGGTCACAGAAGCTCAGACGTTTGCCAATGAGCTTGCCACATGGCGCCATGATCTCCATCAAACGCCTGAGCTCGGTAACAACCTTCCGCAGACGTCCGCGTATATCCAGGCGCGTCTGGACGAGATGGATATTCCCTATGCCGTGCTTGTTGACGGCTCCTGTGTCATCGGCCTCATCGGTGCCGGAGCGGCAGCTGCTGCTCGGGGTAACGGTACGTGTACGGACAAGCAGGCCGGTACGGTCATCATGCTCCGTGGCGATATGGATGCCCTGCCTGTTGCCGAGGAGTCGGGAGAGCCTTTTGCCTCCATCAATGGCTGCATGCACGCATGCGGACACGATATGCATGCGACGGCGCTGCTTGGTGCGGCGCGCCTGCTCAAGGCCCGCGAGTACGAGCTTGTCGACGCCAACGCCACGGTTAAGTTGCTGTTCCAGCCGGGCGAGGAAACCTTTGAGGGCGCCCGCGCCGCCATCGCCGACGGTCTGCTGCAGAACCCGCGTCCCCAGGCCGCCTTTGCCATGCATGTCAATAGCCAGTCGCCGCTTGGCCTGGTGCTCTACGGCAGCCCGGCGCTCTCGGGCGTGTACGGTTTCCGCATCACGCTGCAGGGCAAGGGCGGCCACGGCTCGAGCCCCGAGATCTGTATCGACCCCATCACGGCCGGCGTCCATGTGCACCTGGCGCTTCAGGAGCTCATCGCTCGCGAAGTGCCGGCGGCCAAGGAGGTCGCACTGACCGTTGGCAAGTTTGCCGGTGGCCAAGCGGCCAACGTTATACCAGATACCTGCGTGCTCGAAGGCACGCTGCGCGGCTTCGACGTCGAGCTCATGGAGCACCTCAAGACCCGCATCGCGGGGGTCGTCAAAGGTGTTGCCGCGACCTATCGTACGCCGGCGACCCTCGAGACGCTCTCGGATGTTCCCCCGCTCGTACTCGACGACGATATGACCCAGGCTTCGCTTGGCTACGTGGGTGCGACGCTGCCAAAGGCCGCCTTCCTGCCGCTGTTCCATGCCATGGCGAGCGAGGACTTTGCGCTTATCTCGAGCGAGATACCGAGCGCGTACTTTACGATCGGCGCTGCTGTGACCGATACGGACGAGCATTTTGCCCAGCATCATCCCAAGGCACGCTTTAACGATGCCGAGCTTCCCCTTGGCGCCGCGGCTTATGCGGCAGTCGCTTTGGGCTATATCGCCGACCACCGGTAGCACCCAACCTTGCCTTTCAAGCCTGCGGGCATGGCCATAAGGCTTATGCCCTTGTCTTTCAAGGCAATCTTGGGCATTACCGGCGCCCGGCGCAGACTATTCGTTTGTTTACAAGGAGCAGTATGTCCCAGCAGCATAAATTCTTCCCCGGGTGGCTCGTCGTGGCCTCCGGCTTTGTCATCATGGCCACGTGCTACACGATTTTCGTTAACTGCATGAGCCTGTTTCAGCCGCTCATCGTCAGCGACTTGGGCATTTCTCTTGCGCAGTACAACATCTCCAACGCCATCTCCACCGTGGTGAGCGTTATCGGCTCACTTGTCATTGGCCATGTTGCCGATAAAGTAAGCGGCCGCGTTTTGGGCTCCCTCACTGTAATCGCCACCTCTGCCGTTCTTGCCGGCATGAGCTTTGTCGGTGAGCTGTGGCAGGTCTACGTGCTCTTTGCCGTCTCGGGCTGCTTTGCCGTCGCCTCGACCCGCCTGCTCATCAGCCTGGTGACCGCCAACTGGTTTACCGCTAAGCGCGGCCTTGCCATCTCCATCGCGCTTTCGGGCTCGGGCTTTGGCGGGGCCATTCTCTCGCCGATCGTGAGCTCGCTGATCGTGAGCGTTGGCTGGCGTTCCGCCTTCCTGGTGCTGGCGGCTATCTGCATGGTGGCGGCGCTGCCCATCACGGCCTATTCCTTCCGCACCAAGCCTTCCGAGATCGGCCTTAAGCCGCTCGGTGAGAACCCGGGCGATCCGTCCGTCTCGACGGCTGGCGACAAGGACGAGCACACGGCGCCCGAGGTTAACGTCGGTTGGTCGCGCATCAAGAAGAGTCCGGCGTTTTGGCTGCTTGTCGTCGCCTTCCTCTTTATGGGTCTCGTCAACGGCGCCATCCTGCCCAACCAAGTTACGAACATGACGAGCGTTACCGTCAACGGTGCCAAGATCGTCACGGGTGGCCACGATCCCATGTGGGCCGGTACGGTGCTTTCTGCCTACATGGTCACGGTCGTTATCGCCAAGATCTCGCTCGGTGCCATCTACGACCGCTTTGGCCTGCGCTTTGGCAATATCCTTGGCTCCGTTGCGTGTATTGTCGCCTGTGTGGCGCTGTGCTTTCCGACGACGGACCTCGGTCCCATTGTGGCCGCTGTGAGCTTTGGTATCGGAACGTGCATGGGCACCATCACGCCTACCATTGCCGCATCCAAACAGTTTGGCATGGCCGACCTCGGCAAGGTCACGGGCACCATCACCTCGCTCGAGATGGTCGGCGGCACCGTGGGCGCCATCGTCTCGGGCGTGCTGTTCGATGCCACGGGCTCCTTTGCGAGCACCTGGATTGTGTGCCTGGCGTGCTCCGCGGTCATGCTCGTGTTCCTGCTGGCATCCGAGCCCATCGCCGCCAAGCTGCGCGCGAGCGCGGCGGGGGAGTAGGGGTCCGTCGCTCTTTTCTGTTCGCCCCGTTCTGTCCGTGGCTGCCCTGGAAGCCGAATGGGTGCTCGTACCATCATTCGGTTTCCAAGGCGGCCACGGGCCTACGAAATGATCCGTTTTCCTCCGTCCCCAAGGGATTACGTGATCCGAAGGGGACGGAGGAAAACGGATTACAAGCAGCGGCGGCGCGTCTGGCCGAACGAGTTCCCATACCCTCGTTC
>NZ_CAAKNY010000084.1 GCF_901212495.1 Collinsella aerofaciens
TTGACGGTCCAACTTTTTGTCCGCAGTCCCACCTGCCAAAACAAACCTGTCCCTTTATGGCAGGTGCGCTGCGGGAGATCCCCTTACAGCCCCAGGCTTTGCTTGGTGGCGGCGCAGGTGAGCTCGCCGTGCTTAACGCCGCGCAGGCCCAGCAGGCGGTCGGCTAGTTCGTAGACGCGCTCGCCGCGACCCTTGAGCGCCAGGATCTCCAGGCAGTTGTGGTGATCCAGATGTACGTGCATCGTCGATACGATCTCGTCGGTGTAGTCGTGCTGCACCTCGTCCAGACGGCGCGTCAGGTCGCCGGTGTGGTGGTCGTAAATCATGGTGAGCGAACCGATGACCTGCTCGTCGGGTGTGCGCATCTGCTCCTTGGCGATCGAGGCGCGAATCAAATCGCGCACTGCCTCGGAGCGGTTGGCCACGTCACCGCGGCGCGCGATCTGCTCGTCAAAGCGGCGCAGCAGGTCGTCGGGCGCGGTGACCGAAAAACGGACCAGCTCGGAGGCGGATCCGCTGCAACGGCACCCTGCGTCGCCGGTCGGTCCGTGAGGGTGCCCGTGCTCGTGTTCGCGGGCGTGCTCGTGCTCGGCCACGTTACACCAGCTTTACGGAGCCAACGGAGTTATGGTCGGCCTCGATGGCCTCCTCGTAGCCCTCGAGCGCATCGTGCGCCTCGTGCAGCGCGGACATGGCGGCCTCGAGCTTGGCGCCAATGCGCTCCATGTCAAAGTTCTCGGTCGCATGCAGCAGTTGATGGCTCCACTCGTGGGCGAGCTCGATCGTGTCGTCGACCTGCTTGACGCTCATGGCAAGCTGACTCATGTTCATTCCGACGTCATGCATGGGAATCTCCTTTTGTGCGGGGCGATATGGTGGTTCAAATTTTACTACGCCCGCCTTGGGCGCCGCCGCATAAGAAAACGGGTGCGAGTCCGTCTGACCCGCACCCGTTCACTGGGGCTGTTTGTGTCTACCATACTATCCGTGGTTGCATGCCTTGCGTTTGGCACTCCGGTGAACGGTGCGAAACCGCTCATGGACGGCAGACAAGTAACAAGCGTATTACAGATGTTTCTTCAGCAGTGCCTGAAGTCTTGCCTTGGGCAGAGCGCCGACCGAGCGGTCGACCTCCTCGCCGTTCTTAAAGACGATCAGCGTGGGGATGCTCATGACGCCAAACTTCATGGCCAGGTCCTGGTTGTCGTCGACGTTGCACTTGGCCACAGTCAGCTTGCCGGCCAGCTCGTCGGCCACTTCGTCAACAATGGGCGAGAGCGAGCGGCAGGGGCCGCACCACGGGGCCCAAAAATCGACCAGCACGGGAAGGCTGCCGTTAACGACGGAATCGAAGTTCTCGGGGGTAATCTGCTTAATGTCAGCCATAGTGACCTCCATAGTGTGACGCGGCTCGGCCGCGTAAAACTCAGTACGACCGTGCTTATACCCAACGGCCCGCAATGCAACCACTCGCAGGCGGCTCTTTTATATAATGGTGGGCACGCAAACGATAGGAGAGCGCATGCCCACGTCACAAAGCCAAAAAAAAGAAGCCATCGCCCAGGCGACCGAGCAGGAGCTCGCATCGCTCGCGGGTCGCGGCGTGCGTATCGCGGGCAACGCGTGCTCGCCGATTGTACTGGTCAAAGGTGATTTGGACGATGCCGAGCGTGCAGGCGGCGAGCTGGCTGCCGGCGCGGATGGCGCCGCGTTGCGCAAGGCGCTCGGTGCCATCGGATATGCCCCCGAGGATTTTTGCGTGCTGGCAAGCGTCGCCGGCGCGGGCGACGGAGCGGTCGCGGCGGGCGAGGGCCTGACGTGCGACCTGTTCCGCGAGGCGCTGGAGACCTTGGACCCCGAGGCGGTGCTGCTGCTGGACAACAGTGCGGCCGATGTCATGCGCGAGACCTATGCCGATATGCTTGTGGCAATTGATGACTTTGACACCGCCATGCTCAAGCCCGGCCTGGTCGCCCATGTGCAGGGGCGCCGCGTGCTGGCGCTCGACGGTTTTGAGGCAGCGCTCACCGACAAGGCCGCCAAGCAGCGCATGTGGGCCTACATTAAGCAGCTGACCCCGGCGTCTGCACCGCTGTAGCGAGGCTGGCGGCAGCCCCTACATTACGGCGCGCGGGTCGGCGGTGATGCCGTGCGCGTTGATGTCCGCGGAAAGCGACGAGAGCGCAATGTAGACCGTTTCGTTGGCGCAGTAGCGGCGCACGGCGGCGCGGTCGTTGGCCTCGCAGAGTTCATCGATGCGCTCGAGCGCCTCGTCGGTGTGGCCCCCTTCAATTAAGCTGGCGCCGCGGCATCCCCGTCGCCGAGCTCGCCCGGCGTGTGGGCGTCGACGGGAAGCGCCTGTGGCGCGTCCTCAACGGGGAGCGCGCCATGCGCGCCGACGAGTGCGTGCGGCTGTGCGCCGAGCTCGAGGTGGGGCTCGGCCGGTTCCTTCCCGCCCGCGATCAGGCGCCGCGGGCAGATCGTGGTCAAAATGGGCAGGGAAAAAGGAATTGCAGTTAGTTCGTCGTCCGCTCTTCGGGTATCCCGAATCGTCTACTCTAGCTCGAATGGCTGTGATTCATACGTGTCGTTTTCGGTTTGCTGCGTCTGAACGTACCGGGGGTTCGTTAAGGCATGCTTGCTGCAACAACATAATTCAATATTGAAGGAATGTGGCAGTGTCTGAGCCGCATCAGCTTTTCACAGGCGATCCTGCCTGAACCGCTGGGGGGAACAGCCCTTGTGCCTGTGAAACGCCTCGGTGAACGCTCCCGCCTTACTGTAACCGACTTCCCTGCCGACCTCGGCGATGGGCATCGCCGTTTCAGTGAGCAGCCTTTCGGCTTCTCTCATCCTCTCCCTCGCCACGTAGGACGCCGGAGGAAGGCCTGTCGCCTTCTTGAAGAGCCGTTTCATCTTCGTCTGGCCCATATACAGTTCGGACGCGAGCCGCGTGCACGACAAATCGCCGCCAAGGTTCCGAGCGATATACGCGCACGCCCAGTCGACTGCCGCAAGGTCCTCGTCGGTCATTCTGGGCCTGCCGCCATTCGGCCGGGCTGCGCACTCCATCACGAGGGCGATGGATTCGGAGATAACCCCTTCGTAAAACAGATCCGCCGCGATCCCCCCGCCTTGATACGAACGCGCCTTGCGAAGCAAGTCGACAAGCCCCGGAAGGTCGCGCCGTCCGTCTACGCCCGCAAACGCCTTGCGGACGTCCTCTATTTCGCCGAAGCGACTCTGCAGATAATCCCGATAATAATCTGGCGAGATGGTGATCGACGACGCCGCGGCAACGGAGCCTTCCGAGAACCGCGCTTCGTACTCCTCGTTTTCCCCGCCGAGATACACCGTGATGGCGCCCGGGGTGAGCGGAGCCCCTCGACGCTGCGCGACGCCCGAAACCTCGTCATAGCAGCCCAAGCACAGGTGCTCGGTGCATCGATAGCGTATGGTCCACTCTCTTGCGAAGCTCATCCTGAACGCGTTCACAGCGAAAAGGTTGTCCCGAAAGTACGCCCAGTACTCCCCGGACCCCATGTCGCTTTCGAGAACCCTCAAAGTGCCCGCAGGACCGTAGTTGCCGACATCGCGGGAAGGCACGAGGTGCCATTTCTTGAACGCCTCTTCGTAAAGGTCGCGTTCTATGCTTTCCATCTGACTCTCTTTCGCCTCGTTTCAATGCGGCGTTCCCCGATTCGTCCCTTTCATTCCGTATTGGGTCCCGCTTTTGCTTTCGCGAAGACTGGAACTCTGTCTATTCGTCCATTATAGCCAAGAGTTAAAAATGGCTAACTAGACAGGGAACATAAGGAGGAATCGGATGACGCAAGACGCTCCAGCCCCGAAAAGCAACAGGTGGACCACGCGCGACGTGCTGACGTTCGTCGTGTTCAACCTGATCATCATGGCGGTGACCATCGTGGCGAAGATGATCGAGGACATGGTCCTGGCGCCCCAGAACACGTTTTTCGTGGGGTCGTGGCTATTTCCGCTGCTTGCCACGCCGTTCTACGTGGTGATGGCGGACCGCATCGGCAAGCGAGGCGTGCTGGCGGGCTCGACGCTGGTATTCGGGCTGCTCTACACGTTCATGGGAGGGCTCTACTGCGCTCCCGTCGCCGTCGTGGGCGCCCTTATCGGAGAGCTCGTCATGTGGGGGAAGGATTCCTACCACGACATAAAGCGCGTCGTAGGTGGCTACATCGTGTACTGGATGACGTTCGGGTTCTACGGGATTATGCCGTATCTGCTGTTCAGGGACGCCTATATGGAGCAGTTGGGAACCTACTACGACGCGGCTGACGTGGCGGCTATGGTGGCCCAGTACACCGAGCTGCCGTGGATTCTGCTCATGATGGCGATGTTCGCTACGGGCACGATCGTCGGAGGGCTCATCGGGTCGAAGTTCCTGAAGAAACACGTGCGCAAGGCGAAGATCGCCTAACCATGGAAAAGTGCGACATCAAAACTGGGGTGTTCGGCCTCGACCCGCGCACGCACCTGTTGTCGTTTCTCGTTGTCGGCATCGCCGCGATGTTGGTGACCGGCCTTTTGGAGACGGCGCTTCTGCAGCTGCTCGCCGCGGCGTACCTCGCGGCGAACGGGAGGGCGCGCCTTTCGCTCAAGATGTGCGCGAGCTTCACCGTTGTGTGCGGGCTGAGCTTCCTCCCGCTCTCCGGACTGTACGGGGCACTGTTCGTGAGTTTCCTTCACATGATCCCGCCGTTCACGGCGGGCTGCGCGCTATTCACGCTGTCACCCTCGGCGATCATGTGCGCGCTCGACCGTTGGAGGCTGCCCCAGCGGGTTCTCGTGGGCGTGTGCATGGTGTTCAGGTTCGCCTCCGTCCTCTCGTTCGAAGCTCGCTCCATCGTGCGCGGCATCCGAATGCGGGGCATCTTCCCTCGCGCGTTCGACATCGTCCGTCACCCGGGGTTGGCGTACGAATGCGTTTACACGCCGCTCGTCATGCGCTCGCTCAGGCTTTCGAGCGAGCTTGCCGCCTCCGCCGAGCTGCGCGGCATCGAAATCGGCCGGGGACGGACTTCGGTCTACCACGTGGGCTTCACCTGGAGGGATGCCGTGTGCTCGACCGTTGTCGCGGTCATATGCGCGGGAATCTACGGAACGGGGGTGATTTTGTGACAGGCGAATTCGAATCATCCAATGCGCTCAAGGAAAGCCCCGTATGCGGCAAGCCTGCGGAGGAGGCGACAGCCCTCGCGTTTTGCGACGTCTCGTTTCGCTATGTGGATGAGGCAGAACGAGAGGATTCGGCATCTGCTGACGATGCGGGAGGAAGCAGGGTCGAGGACGTGTCCTTCGAGGTGCGCACCGGCTCCTGCACAGCTCTGTGCGGAAGGTCGGGCGACGGCAAGTCGACCGTGTTGCGATTAGCAGATGGGTTGGCAGGGACGTTCTTCCCTGGAGTGCGTAGGGGTTCCGTTCTGGTGAGCGGCACGGAGGTCCTTTCGCTTTCCGCTCGCGGGAGGACCGAGGCCATGGGTGTGGTCATGCAGGATCCCCGCAGCCAGTTCTTCATGGGGACGGTCGGCGACGAGATCGCCTTCTCGCTGGAAAACCTCGGGGTCGACCCTGCTGTGACCGTTGAACATGTGCATGAGGCGGCACGGCTGTGCGGGGTTGAAGGTTTACTTGCTGAGAAGCTTACCGAACTGTCCAGCGGTCAGAAACAACGCGTCGCGATCGCAGCCGCTATTGCGTGTCGCCCGTCGTTTCTCGCGCTCGATGAGCCGACCTCCAACTTGGACGCGGAGGGCGCAGACGCGCTCGTGAGCATCCTTGTCCAGCTCAAGCAGCGCGGCGTGGCGATTCTGGTGTCGGAGCATAGGCTCCACAAGCTTCTGCCCGTCGCCGACGAATTCCTTTGTATGAGAAATGGCAAGGTCGCGGCGCGGTGGAGCGCGAAAGAATTCGCTGCGCTTCCAGACAAGGAAGCTGATGCATTTGGGTTGCGTCATCCCGATATCACCATCGCGCGCGATTCGAATACACGACCAGCGGAATCACTTGATTCCCGCTGCGGTTCCACCTCATGGCATATGGAGGACGTGACGTATCTCTACCGCTCGACAGGCCGTGGCATTCGAGGCGTGACGGCGGAGTTTCCCTGCGGTGCCGTGACGGTGGTATGCGGGGGGAACGGTTCGGGCAAGACAACGCTTGCGAAGGTTCTCGTCGGGGCGTCCCGCCCGCAGAAAGGTCTGATAACCAGGGACGGCAAAGCGCTCTCACCGCGGGAGCGGAGGCACCTGAGCTATTTCGTGATGCAGGACGCCGACTATCAACTGTATGCGGGGAGCGTCGCCGACGAGGTAGTGCTTGGCCGACGCGTTGATGATGTTCTGAAGGCGCGTGCCTGGGAGGCGCTTGATGCCTTCGACCTGAAAGCCCTTGCCGACAGGCACCCCGCCAGCCTATCGGGCGGGCAGAAGCAGCGCGTGACACTTGCCGCAGCGTACTGCTCGGACGCCGAGCTCGTGGTGCTCGACGAGCCAACGAGCGGACTGGATGGGCGCGGCATGCGGGAGGTGGCTTTGTGGTGCCGTAGGCTTGCGGCGGAAGGAAAGGCAGTGGTGATTATCACCCACGATGAAATGCTAGCGCGGCTGGCGGGCGACCGGAGGGTTGAGCTGGCAGCGCATGACGAAGGGGGAAAAGGAGTATGAGTCACGTGACTCCGCTTGACCGCATCGCGCGTCCGAGCGCGTTTTCGAAACTGTTCTACTTCATGCGGCCCGATAAAGCGCGCATGGTGCTCTCGCTTGTCCTCGCTTGCTTGGGCGAGGCGGCGGGTATGGTCCCGTACGTGGTCGTCGCCCTGTTGGCTTCCGGTCTCATCGAAGGCACGCTCACGCTCGAAACGGTAGCTCTGTTCTCGCTCGCTGCAGCAGGAGGGCAGATCCTCAAGTTCGTGCTCACGTGGCGATCGTCGATGATCAGCCATGGTATCGCCTTCAAGGCTTTGCGCACCATGCGCGAGCAGATGGCCGAGAAGATGTCGCGCGTGCCCATGGGTGTCATCGTCGACACGCCCACGGGCACGTTCAAGAACCGCTTTGTAGACAACGTGAATCAGCTGGAGGACGCCATCGCGCACTTCATGCCGGAGCTTCCGAGCAACGTGTTTGCGCCCATCCTCGCCATGACCATCGTGTTCGCCGTCGACTGGCGCATGGGGCTTGCCGGCATTGCCACGATCCCCTTGGGCGTGCTTTTCTATCTGGGCATGATGCGCGATTACAAGCCCAAGATGGCGCGTTACATCAAAAGCGAGCAGGACATGAACTCCACGCTCGTGGAGTATGTCAACGGCATCCAGGTGATCAAGGCGTTCGGGCGCACGGCGTCCTCCTACGGGTCGTTCTCCGATGCCGTGGCGGAATACCACGACTCCACGCTTGCGTGGTTCCGGCAGAGCTGGGTGTGGATGGCGGCGGTGCGCTCGGTCGTGCCCTGCACGTTGCTCGTTTCGCTGCCGCTTGGCGTGTGGCTGCTCTCCGTCGGGCAGATTACGCTTCCCGCCTTCATGGTGTGCATTGTCATTCCTCTGGGCTTCATCGGCGGCGTTTTGAAGTTCGCCCAGGCGGCAGGCCAGATCTCGCGTATGGATGCCTGCCTGAACGTGGTCTGGGATTTCCTCGGTGAGCCCGAGCTTGCGCGTCCCACGCAACGCGTGGAGCTACAGGGCGAGTCGTTCGCGTTCGAGGAAGTGTCGTTTTCTTACCGTGAGGGCACCGAGGTCCTGCACGACGTGAGCTTTTCCACCGAACCGGGAACGATCACGGCGATCGTCGGGCCGTCGGGCTCGGGCAAATCGACCGTCGCCAAGCTTATGGCGGGGTTCTGGGATGCGAGCACAGGAAACATCACATTCGGCGGGGTCGACGTGAAGGACATCCCGTTCGAACAGCTCATGGAGCACATCGCGTACGTGGCGCAAGACACGTTCCTGTTCGACCGCTCCATTGCCGACAACATCCGCATGGGCAAGCCCGACGCGACCGACGCCGAGGTGGAGGCGGCGGCGCGTGCCGCAGGCGCCCACGGATTCATCAACGAGCTTCCGCAGGGCTACGCTACGCCTGCGG
This sequence comes from Collinsella aerofaciens, assembly GCF_901212495.1. Taxonomy (GTDB): domain Bacteria; phylum Actinomycetota; class Coriobacteriia; order Coriobacteriales; family Coriobacteriaceae; genus Collinsella; species Collinsella aerofaciens_H. The sequence goes on from NZ_CAAKNY010000084.1 coordinate 8,118, forward strand.
GCGAGGCGGGCGATCGACTATCGGGCGGCGAGCGGCAGCGCATCACCATCGCGCGCGCCATCCTGAAGGACGCATCCGTCGTCATCTTGGACGAGGCGACCGCCTACGCCGACCCCGAGAACGAGGCGCTGGTTGAGCGCGCCATCAGCAAGCTGGTTGAGGGCAAGACGCTCGTCACCATCGCGCACCGACTCTCGACCATCATGGGCGCCGACCAGATTCTCGTCATGGACGCGGGGTGCATCGTGGGGCACGGGCGGCACGATGAGCTGCTGCAAAGCTGCCCGCTGTACGCCCGCATGTGGCGTGAGCATCAGGGCGCGGTAGAGGTGCTCACGGACAAAAACGTGGAAGACCGGGCGGCCATCCGCCCCGAGGAGGCGAGGTAGATGTTTGCCATCGTAAAACGCATACTCGACGTGGCGGGAAGCTTCTCGCCTGCGTCGCGACGCAGTCTCATTGTTGGCATGGTGTGCAACGTCCTAAAAGCGTTCTTCATGTCCGGGATGCTTGCCGCGGTGTGGTGGGCGCTCGAGAATCGTGACCATATGGGTGCGGATGTGGCGCTGCAGTGCCTGGGCATCCTGTTGGCGAGCGTGGCGGGCCAGTATATCTTCCAGTACCTCGTGGACATCAAGATGGACGCCGAGGGGTTCCACATCTTCCGCGACATGCGCCTGCACGTGGGCGATCGGCTGAAGGGTGCTCCCATGGGCTATTTCTCCGAGCAGCGCCTTTCCGCCATCACCACCACGCTCACCACGACGCTGCACCAGCTGGAGGAGTTCATGACCATCTGCCTCACCGGTCTGTCGGGCGGCGTGGCGATGGCGGTCATCATGAGCTTGTATTTCATGCTGTTCGCGCCGCCGGTGGCGTTCATCACGTTCGCGGGCATCGCCATGGGGCTTGTGCTGCTCGAATGGCTGCGCCGTCGCTCCACCGCGGTGACGCGCGAGGTAACCGCCGCCCAGGAGGCCATGACCGACAAGGTGATCGAGTACGCCCGCGGGATGGCGGTATTGCGCACGTTCGCCACGCCCGACGAGGCGCTTGCCGAGGCGAAGGCGTCTTTCGAGCAGAAGCGCCTGGCCGACTACCGTCAGGAGCAGGCGGCCCAGGGAATTCTCAAGCTCTATGCACTGGTGTTCAATCTGGCGAGCTGCGCGGTGCTGTTCGCGGCGTGCGCCCTGTACCTCACGGGTGGGCTGCCACTCTCGTGGGCGCTCACGCTGCTCGTCGCCGCGTTCATGATCTATGGCGAGCTGATCAGCGCGAACAATAGCGCCTTTCTCACTAAGAAGATAGAGGGCGAGCTCGACCGCGTGGACGAGGTGTGCGCGGTTCCGCGTCAGGACACGACCGACGAGCCTCTTGCGCCGCGAGGTTTCGACCTGGCGATGGACGATGCGTCGTTCGGCTACGACGACCGGCGCGTCATCGACCACATGACGCTTCGCATCCCCGAGGGCACCTCGTGCGCCATCGTGGGGCCAAGCGGGTCGGGCAAGACCACGCTGGTGAACCTGATCGCGCGGTTCTGGGACGTCGATGAAGGATTCGTGAGCGTGGGCGGCGCGGACGTGCGCGACGGCACGGCGGAGAGCCTACTTTCGCACATATCCCTGGTGTTCCAGAACGTATACCTGTTCAACGACACGGTGGAGAACAACATACGGTTCGGGCGGCCGGATGCATCGCGCGATGAGGTGGTCGCCACGGCGAAGCGCGCGCGATGCCACGACTTCATCGAGCGCCTTCCGCAAGGTTACGACACAGTGCTGGAAGAGGGCGGAGCCGACCTGTCGGGCGGCGAGCGGCAGCGCATATCCATCGCGCGCGCCATCATGAAGGATGCGCCCATCGTCATCCTGGATGAGGCGACCAGCTCCGTCGACCCCGAGAATGAGCATCTGCTCATGGAGGCGATCGGCGAGCTCACGCGCGGCAAGACGCTCGTCACCATCGCCCACCGCCTGAACACGGTGCGCGACGCCGGCCAGATTCTCGTCGTGGACGCCGGCCACATCGTGCAGCGCGGCACGCACGACGAGCTCATGCGTGAAGACGGGATCTACCGCCGCTTCATCCGCATGCGCGAAGAGGCGGCCGACTGGAGGCTGGGGGCGTAAACCGATGAACAAACAGCGTTCCGCGGAATCCCCGGAGGACTACCTGGAGGCCATTCTGCGCATCCGCTCCGAGAGCGGATTCTGCCACAACGTGGACATAGCGTGCCTGCTGGGCTACTCCAAGGCGAGCGTCACCAAGGCGCTGGCGGGCCTGTCCACCGCCGGGCTCGCCGAGGTGGTTGCCCGGGACGTGCGCCTGACCCCCGAGGGGGAGCGGATCGCCCGCCGGACGCTGGGGCGCCACCGCTTCTTCGAGGGGCTCCTGCTCGAGGCGGGCATGGACGGGAAGACCGCCTCGCGGGAGGCCTGCCGCATGGAGCACTGTCTGTCGGAGGGCTCCTTCGAGAAGCTCGCCGCCCTGCTGGGCGAGGGCGCCACCTGACAGGACCGCGCTCTTATCAAACGAAAGCGGAACACGCCAACAAGGCAGTGGATTGGCAACACCTATTTGGACGATTCCGGGAGGGACGGCCCCGCCTTCCTGAACTCGACCGGCGACATGTAGCCCAGCGCCGAGTGGATCCTGAAGTTGTCGTACCGGTGCACGTAGTCCGAGAGCTTGGCCCGGAGCTCGCGCGTCGTTCCGAACGCCTCGCGGCGGTCGAGCTCGGCCCTCGGTATCCCGTCGGCCGACTCGTCGACGGCGTTGTCGTGGGGGCGGCCCTCGGCCGACAGCGACCTCTCTACGCCGAAGGCCTCGAGCATCAGGTCGATCTCGGCGTTGTCGAACTCGCTGCCGCGGTCCGTGTGGAATACCTCGATGCCCGCGCTGCGCCGATATGGGGTAGCGGCCCCCGTTGGCCGCCATGGCCTGACCTGTGTCGCTGCGGGCCATCGTCTTTCCTCTCGTCGAATATCTAGGCGCTGACGATTCTAGGCGATGGCCCTCCCTTGCTTCTTGCACCACGACTGTGCGCGCTACCCCCCAGCGGGCCCGGACGAGCGATTCGGGACCGCTTTTGGGGCCTGCCGGAAACCCGGTGGTCAAAAAGGGCCAAATATGAGTACTGTTACCAGTTTAGTGGCAGCCAAATGGCCTCAAAAATCGGTGCCAGAGGCCAAAAGTGCATCGATTTTCGTTCTTCAGAGTCGCGATCGGGCTCCAAACAAGGCTATTTTGCTGCTCTGGACCGGAAAATCGCTGCTACTAATTTGGTGACAGTACTCATATTTGGCCCTTTTTGACCACTGCCCCTTGGTCCAGGACAAAACGGGCTGCTCGAATCATGGGGCGGGCCCATTTTTGACTATCCTCAGCTTGCCAGTTCGGAAATGGATCCGCCCCAAGACTGAATCTTTATTCCAACTTTACACCTGGCTTTACAGCTGTCTTGTCAGCTGTAAAGCCAGGTGTCATACTAAAGCCCCAAGATTCGCCAAAAGAGAGGGGCCTTGATGGCACAGAGCGCGAACATGGATGCATCGGAGCTTGCACGCGATATCGCGGCCGGCCTGGCATCGGCAACGACGGCAACGGAGCGCGCGGCACTGGTGCCCGCAGAGCTCGTCGAGGCCATTCAGCAACTAAAAACCCAACGTGACGCGGTGATCTTGGCGCACTACTATGTGGCGCCCGAGGTCCAAGCCGTTGCCGATTTCGTCGGCGACAGCTTCTACCTGGCAAAGCTCGCCAAGAGCCTGCCGCAGCAGACAATCGTGCTGTGCGGCGTGGAGTTTATGGGCGAGAGCGCCAAGCTGCTCAACCCCACCAAGACCGTGCTGCTGCCCGAGCCGGGCGCGGACTGCCCCATGGCGCACATGGTCAAGCGTGAGACGGTCGACGCGGCGCGCGCCGAGTATGGCGACGACCTTGCCGTGGTGTGCTACGTCAACTCGACGGTCGAAATCAAGAGCTGGAGTGATGTGTGCGTTACCAGCTCTAACGCCGTCAAGATCGTCTCCGAGCTGCCGCAGCAGCACATCTTGTTCATTCCCGACCAGAACCTGGGCCGCTTTGTGGCCGAGCAGGTGCCCCAAAAGCACGTCATCCTCAACAACGGCTACTGCCCGCGTCATCACATCATCACCGTCGAGCAGATCGTCGACGCGCAGGAGGCGCACCCCGACGCGCTCGTGCTGGCGCACCCCGAGTGCAAGGCCGACGTCCTGGCCGAGGCCGACTACATCGGCTCCACTGCCGGCATCATCAAGTATGCCGAGGAGTCGGACGCGAGCGAGTTCATCATCGTGACGGTCCGCGGCGTGCTCTACGAACTCGAGCGCCGCTGCCAGGGCACCGGCAAGAAGTTCTACTTCCCTGCGGTGCAGCCCACCTGCGTCAACATGGATCTCATCACGCTTGAAAAGCTCGTGCACTGCCTGGAGACGGGCGAGGGCGAGGTGCAGATTGGCGTGTCGGATGCGGCCGCCGATCAGGCCAAGCTCACGCTCGACCGCATGCTCGAGTACGCGGCGCGCTAAGCCAATGTGACATGAGGGACCATCCCCTATGCCACATTACAAGGGAGAGGATTCCTGTGGAAACCAAACAATACCCCGATATGGAGTGTGACGTCGTCATTGCCGGTTGCGGCGTGGCGGGCCTGTATGCGGCTCTCAATCTGCCGACGAGCACGCGCGTAATCATGCTCTCCAAGGGCGCCGTCGATGAGTGCGATTCGATGCTCGCGCAGGGCGGCATCTGCGTGCTGCCCGAGGGTTCTGACTACGATGCCTTCTTTGAGGACACCATGCACGCCGGCCATTACGAGAACCGCCGCGAGAGTGTTGACATCATGATTCGCTCGAGCCGTTCGGTCATCAACGACCTGCTAGCGATGGGCGTGGATTTTGAGCGCAAGGCCGACGGCGGCCTCGACTTTACCCGTGAGGGCGCGCACAGCCGCCCGCGCATCGCCTTCCATGCCGACATTACGGGCAAGGAGATTACGACCAAGCTGCTCCAGGCTGTCCGCAAACTGGACAACGTGCATATTCTTGAGCACGTGGCCATGACCGACATCCTGACGGCCGAGCGCGATGGGGCCACGGTGTGCACCGGCGTCGTTGCCGTCGCCGTGGACGAGGACGACTCGGTCCGTCCCGCCGATGAACTGACAAACGCCGCCGAGGGCGTGCATGCCGGCGAGCCGTTTGAGATTCACGCGCGCCATACGTTGTGGGCGACGGGCGGCATCGGTGGTGTGTACGACCACTCGACCAACTACCCGCAGCTCACCGGTGATGCCTGCTACATCGCGCAGGAGCACGGCATTACGATGGAGCACCTGGACTACGTGCAGATCCACCCCACGGGCCTGTTCTCGCCGCAGCCGGGTCGCACGTTCCTGATCAGCGAGAGCTGCCGCGGCGAGGGAGCGATTCTGCTCAATGCCGCCGGCGAGCGTTTTACCGACGAGCTGCAGCCGCGCGACGTGGTCGCCGCCGCCATCCGCGAGCAGATGAAGCGGGACGGCACCGAGCACGAGTGGCTGAGCTTTGCCCCCGTCGAGCGCGACGTGGTGACCGGGCACTTCGCTAACATCCGCGCGCGCTGTCTCGAGGACGGTCGCGACATCCTGGAGGAGCCCATTCCCGTCACGCCCACGCAGCACTACTTTATGGGCGGCGTGTGGGTCGACAAGGACGGCCGCACCTCGATGCCCGAGCTCTACGCCGCGGGCGAGACGGCTTGCAACGGCGTACACGGTAAGAACCGCCTGGCTTCCAACAGCCTGCTCGAGTCCCTCGTCTGGGGCCGCCGTGCCGCGTGGTACATGCGTACCGGCGAGTCGCTGGCCGTGGAGCAGGCCGGCGAGCCCGCGCTCGACGGACGTCACCGCGCCCTGAGCGCCGATACCCTTGCAATCGATGATTTGGCCCGTGCCGCCGGCACGCAGGCCGTGGAGGAGTAGACCATGAATCCCATTACCATGAAGCTCGTCGTCGATGATCTGATTTTGCAGGCGCTGCGCGAGGACATCACGTTTGAGGACGTGAGCACGGCGAGCGTGTGTCCCACGGCGCGTCCCGCCACCGTTGAGCTCATCGCCAAGGCCGACGGCGTCATCGCCGGCCTGGATGTGTTCGCCCGCACCTTCGAGCTACTGGATTCGCAGAGCTCGGTGCTGTTCGACGTCGCGGACGGCGACGAGGTACACGCTGGCGACCATGTGGGCCAGGTGCGCGGCGACGCGCGCGTACTGCTTTCGGGCGAGCGCGTGGCGCTCAACTACCTGCAGCGCATGAGCGGCATCGCCACCTATACGCACCAGATGGCCGCGGCGCTCGAGGGCACCAAGACCGTGCTCGTCGACACGCGCAAGACCACGCCGGGCATGCGCGTCTTCGAGAAGGCGGCAGTCGAGATCGGCGGCGGCAGCAACCACCGCTACAACCTGTCGACGGCTGTCATGCTCAAGGACAACCACATCGACGCCGCCGGTGGCGTGGCACGCGCGATCGAGATGGCGCGCGCCCATGCGTCGTTTACCACGACGGTCGAGATTGAGTGCGAGAACCTGGATATGGTGCGCGAGGCCGTGGAGGCCGGCGCCGACATCATCATGTTCGACAACATGACCCACGACGATATGGCCGTCGCCATCGAGCTTATCGACGGTCGCGCCAAGACCGAGTGCTCGGGCAACGTGGACGTCAACAATATCCGCGCGCTTGCCGACCTGGGTGTTGACTTTATCAGCTCGGGGGCGTTGACGCACTCTGCGCCGATTCTCGACCTCTCGCTCAAGCACCTGCGTCTGCTGGACGGTAAATAATGGACGCCCGCGAGCGTCGCCGTGCCATCATGGCCGTGCTCGAGGGAGCCAAAGATCCTGTCTCGGGCAGTGCGCTTGCCCACGAGGTGGGCGTGAGCCGTCAGGTCGTGGTGCAGGACATCGCCCTGCTGCGCGCCGACGGGCACGATATCGTCGCCACCAATCGCGGCTATGTACTACAGGAGGCGGCGAGCAGCCCGGCTGTGCCCACGCGTCTGGTCAAGGTGCGCCACAGCGTGGAGCAGGCGGGCGATGAGCTCACGAGCATCGTCGACGCGGGCGGCGCCGTGCTCAACGTGATCGTCAACCACCGCGTGTACGGCAAGATCACGGCCGATCTGGATATCCGTAACCGCCGCGATATCGAGCGCTACCTGCACGACATCGCCAGCGGCAAGAGCTTTCCGCTGCTGACGGTAACCAGCGGCTATCACTTCCACCGCATTGCGGCGGAAGACGAGCAAACCCTCGACGAGATCGAGGCCATGCTCAAGGAGAAAGGCTACTTGGCGGACCTCATGCCCTACGAGGACGATCTCTCTTAGCCCGATACTGTCTTTATAAGTTGCGGTGAAATAGTTCCTAAAATCGGCACCTAAGCAATGAATCGGGAACTATTCCACCGTAACTGCCAAGGTACCCCCGTCCCCAATTAGCTGCCTATACAAACAAAAGGAGGCCTCCGCGGCGATGCGGAGGCCTCCTTTTTGTGCACGGTGTACTTGTGAGTGTGCAAGCGGGGGAGTTGTTACTCCTCGACGATCTCGGTGATCGCGCCGGCGGGGCAAGCGTCCTGGCAAGCGCCACAGGCGACGCAGGAATCCTCATCAGCGACGGTAGCGACGTCCTGGAGCTCCAGAACGCCAGCGGGGCAGGAGTCGACGCAAACGCCACAAGCGATGCACTCGTCGGCATCAATTACGGGATGAGCCATGGTAGTTTCCTCTCTGTTGACCGACGCTACAGGCGATGCGCGTCGGTTTGATTCGGGCAAAAACATACCACGGGAGCGACCGTTTGCAATACCCTCTGGCCGGCATCTTCATACCGTTCGCCGAGTATGCCGCGGCTTACTAAAAAACATGCAGGTGAGGCCGTTGAGCTGCGCAAATGTTAGCTAAAGGTGACTTGAAATATAGGACGATTGAGCGTGCTTGCGGAAACTGTGTCCCGTAATCGACGCTCAAAACGGGACACAGTTTCCGGTTGGACTGCCCGGCGGAAACTGCGTCCCGGAATTTACGCTCAAAACGGGACGCGCTTTCCCCAAGGCCGCCCCAGACTGCTCCACACGCCCCAGGCTCGTACCTTAGTCAACTCTACATAGATCTCAATAGATATGCCGAGGACTCAAACAGTGCATCTACCTGCGCATTTGAGAACCTAAACTCTCAGAGATAAGAAATCTTATATGAATTGACTTAGATTTTGTATATTCCGGCCCATAAGGGGATACACTACATCCTGAAAGACAAGCCGAAGCGCCGCGTGACAGACCGTCGAGGCGGCGCGAACGCACAAGAGAGAGGGAATTTCTAATGAGTAAGATTCTTGGTATCGACCTTGGTACTACTAACTCCGCTATGGCCGTCCTCGAGGGCGGTTCCCCGACCATTATCGTGAACGCCGAAGGCGACCGCACCACCCCGTCCGTCGTGGGCTTCCGTGCCGACGGCGACCGCGTCGTGGGTAAGGCCGCAAAGAACCAGGCGGTCACCAACCCCAAGAACACCGTGTTCTCCATCAAGCGCTTCATGGGCCGCAAGTACTCCGAGTGCACCTCCGAGATCAAGACCGTGCCGTATGAGGTCAAGGAGGGCCAGGGTGGCCGTGCCGTCGTCGACATCGAGGGCAAGGACTACACCGCCGAGCAGGTGAGCGCCATGGTGCTCGCCAAGATGAAGGCCGACGCCGAGAAGTATCTGGGCGAGACCGTCACCGACGCCGTCATCACCGTCCCGGCCTACTTCAACGACGCCCAGCGTCAGGCCACCAAGGACGCCGGCAAGATCGCCGGCCTCAACGTCAAGCGTATCGTCAACGAGCCGACCGCTGCTGCCCTGGCCTATGGCCTGGACAAGCAGGGCTCCGACCAGCGCATCCTGGTCTTCGACCTGGGCGGCGGCACCTTCGATGTCTCCATCCTCGACCTCGCCGACGGCGTGTTTGAGGTTCTGTCCACCTCGGGCGACAACCACCTGGGCGGCGACGACTGGGATCAGCGCGTCATCGACTGGATGGCCGATAAGTTCCAGCAGGAGAACGGTGTCGACCTGCGTCAGGATCCCATGGCCCTGCAGCGTCTGAAGGAGGCCGCCGAGAACGCCAAGAAGGAGCTCTCCGCCGCCCAGCAGACCACCGTCAACCTGCCGTTCATCACCATGAACCAGTCCGGCCCGCTGCACCTCAACTACACGCTGACCCGCGCCGAGTTCGAGAAGATCACCCGCGACCTGCTCGAGCGCTGCAAGCAGCCTGTCACCAACGCCCTGCGCGACGCCAAGCTTAAGCTCTCCGATCTGACCGAGGTCATCCTCGTCGGCGGTTCCACCCGTATGCCCGCTGTCCAGGATCTGGTCAAGACCATGACCGGCAAGCAGCCCAACATGTCCGTGAACCCCGACGAGGTCGTTGCCGACGGCGCTGCCGTCCAGGGCGGCGTGCTCACCGGTGACGTCGAGGGCATCCTGCTGCTCGACGTTACCCCGCTGTCGCTGGGCGTCGAGACCATGGGCGGCATCATGACCAAGATGATCGACCGCAACACCACGATCCCGACCTCCAAGACCGAGGTCTACTCCACCGCTGCCGACAACCAGACCAGCGTTGAGATCAACGTGCTCCAGGGCGAGCGCGAGCTTGCCCGCGACAACAAGTCGCTCGGTAAGTTCCAGCTGACCGGCATCCCGGCTGCCCGCCGCGGCGTGCCGCAGATCGAGGTCACCTTCGACATCGACGCCAACGGTATCGTCAAGGTCTCCGCTAAGGACAAGGGCACCGGCAAGGAGCAGCAGATCACCATTTCCGGCTCCACCGCTCTGTCCGACGACGAGGTCGATCGTATGGTCAAGGACGCCGAGGCTCATGCCGAGGAGGACAAGAAGCAGAAGGAAGAGGTCGAGGTCCGCAACCAGACCGATAGCCTGTGCTACTCCACCGAGCAGACCCTCAACGAGCTGGGCGACAAGGTTTCCGCCGACGTGAAGTCCAAGGCCGAGGCCGCTATCGCCGACGCCAAGAAGGCGCTCGAGGGCTCTGACGTCGAGGCCATCAAGGCCGCCGGCGAGTCCCTGCAGTCCGTGGCCTACGAGCTGGCTCAGGTTGTCTACGCCGACGCTCAGCAGCAGACCGACGGTGCCGCCGGTGCCCAGGCTGCCGACGATGACGTCGTCGACGCCGACTACGAGGTTGTGGACGACGAGGACAAGTAATCATGTCCGCCCGTAAAGCTCGCACGGAGGCGGACGCCGTTGGTGCCGCCCCCGTTGACTCTGAGGAGAAGGACGTGAAGATTCCCGTAGAGGCTGTCGACGATACCGAGGTCAACGAGGCCCCGGCCGCCGAGGCTGCCGAGAACCAGGTAGAGGATTCCAACAAGGAGGCGACGATGACCGAGGACGAGATGGTGGAAGCCGCTATCCGCGCCGGTGAGGAAGCCGCCGACAACGACTTTAAGCTCAAGTTCGAGCAGGCCCAAAAGGAGCTTGCCGACGTGCGCAATGAGCTCGATGCCGCGGCAGAGGCTCAGAAGGCCGCCGAGGACAAGGCAAAGGACGCCACCGAGCGCACCGCCCGTCTACAGGCCGACTGGGAGAACTTCCGTCGCCGCACCGCCAACGAGCGCATCGCCGAGCGCGAGCGCGCGACCGAGAAGCTTGTCACCGCGCTATTGCCGGTGATCGACGATATCGAGCGCGCGATCGACCATGCCCGCAGCCAGGAGCTTTCCGACGACTTTAAGCAGTTCGTCGATGGCGTTGACGCGGTACATGCCAAGCTGCTCGATGTGTTTGCGCACGAGGGCGTTGAGCCCATCGACCCCAAGGGCGAGGCGTTCGATCCGCTCGAGCACCAGGCCGTGGGGCGTGTCGAGGACGCATCGCAGTACGACGAGACCGTCAACGACGTGTACCAGAAGGGCTACCGCATGGCGGACCGCATCCTGCGCTCCGCGATGGTGACGGTGACCTACGGTGGCGAGAAGCGCCCCGCACCGGAGCCCGAAGCGGCGCCCGAGGATGCCGCGGCCGATACGGCCGAGGGCACCGAGGAGTAATTGAGAAGGGCCCCGGGGCAACACCCGGGGCCCTTTCTGGCCAAGTGCCATGTGACAGTATGAACCGCCGTCCGCAGGGACGGCGGATGTAACAGGAGAGGAGCTACGATGGCTGCAGGCAAAACCTTCTATGACATCCTGGGCGTATCCAAGAGCGCCTCCGACAAAGAGATCAAGAGCGCGTTTCGCAAGCTCGCGCAAAAATATCACCCCGATGCCGGCGGCGACGAGGCCAAGTTTAAGGAGATTAGCGAAGCCTACGAGACGCTTTCGGACGAGAAGAAACGCAAAGAGTACGACCAGATGCTCATGTTCGGCGGCATGCCGGGCGCGGGCGGCGCATATAGCGGTGGCTACGGTGCCGGTGCCGGCGCGAGCGGCTGGGGCGATATCTTCGACAGCATCTTTAGCGGCAACGGCGCCTGGGGCAGCGATTGGGGCTCGGGCTTTGCCGGGGCCGCGGGTAATGCCGGCGCGGGCGCGGGCCGCAACCGCGCGCGCAAAGGCGGCGACCTGTCGCTGACCGTCGATGTTTCGGCCGAGGACGCGTTTCGCGGCGTGACACACAAGGTCACCTACCGCATTCCCTCGACGGGCGAACAGCAGACCATCACGGTCTCGGTGCCTGCGGGTGCGGTCGACGGCGGCAAATTGCGTTACAAGCGCCGTGGCGAGTACGGCGTTGCCGGAGGCGAGCGCGGCGACCTGGTCGTGACCACGCACGTGGAGGAGCATCCGCTGTTTAAGCGCAAGGGCGCCGATGTGACTATGGAGGTGCCGATCTCGGTCTACGAGGCGGCGCTCGGCTGCACGGTGGATGTGCCCACGCCCGGCGGCGCGACGGTTCGTCTGAAGGTGCCCGCTGGCACCCAGACGGGCAAGAAGTTTCGCTTTAAGGAGATGGGTGCGCCCGACGTTAAGCATCGCGGCCGCACGGGTGCACTGCTCGTCGAGATCAAGGTGCAGGTTCCCTCGAACCTGTCCGACGATGAGCGCGATGCTATGACCAAGCTGCGCGAGGCCGACACGCGCGATTATCGCGAGAAGGTCAACCGTTACAAGGCGACATTCTAGTTTGGTTGCGTGGCCCACGGGCTGGCCGCAGGCTTATGGTGGAGATGTGCGAGACGGAAAGGGGTCAGGTAGCATGGCCGAGGACAATAGGAACAAACCGCTGTATATGATCAGCGTGGCGGCCGAGCTGACCGGCATGCACCCGCAGACTCTGCGCGTCTACGAGTCCAAGGGCCTGGTGAACCCCCAGCGCTCGGGCGGTAACACGCGTCTGTATTCGCGTGCCGATATCGAGCGCCTGGAGCTCATCAACCAACTGACCGACGAGGGCATCAACCTCGCCGGCGTGGTGCGCATCCTCGATATGAAGGAGCGCGCCGAGGAGCGCGAGCGCGAGAACGAGAAGCTCCGCGCCCGCGTACGCCAGCTCGAGGACGAGCTGCACGAGTACAAGATGCAAAAGAAGATCACCGCCCTGGCCCCGCGCGACGGCTCGGTCAACCCCGAGCAAGTCATGCGCAAGCTTTTGGGCGCCGGCGGAGACTTATAGTTACGCGGTTTTACCAAACCGCGTAACCGGCCGACGCTGCAAGCCCGCCAGAGCGGCAATCTGCCTTTCAACTTTGGCGGCATGACCAGAAGGTCAATGCCGCCTTGTTTCAAGGCGCCTTGCTCGCTCTGGCGGGCTTTCGCTGTCGTTGCCAAAACATCGGTAGTCATTGGGGACGTTCTTAAATGACTAGTCGAAAGGGACACTCTTGCGGCACTTGGCACTTGGCACTTGGCACTTGGGGACGTTCCTTTTGTGCCGGCACTTGGGGACACTCCTTGCGCCAATACCACCCTCTGCTTTACCGAGATAAAGTGAACGTGCAGATTCGTAACCCGCTGGCAACCGTTCTATGGCACGATATTGAACGAATGTATGCTATGCGCCCGAGCCTTTCGGGCAGAGTGGGAGACAGTATGGTCAAGCTGTACGAGGATGGCGTCTACCTGCGTGGTGGCAGCGAGGTTGTGCCTGCGGCCGAGGCTGCCGAGCGCGGCATTACGCAGACACCTGAGGATGCCAAGCGCGGCACCATCGCGTATTCGATCCTTCAGGCACACAATACTTCCGGCGACCCCGTGGCACTCAAGATTCGTTTCGATGCCATGGCGAGCCACGACATCACCTTCGTCGGCATCATCCAGACGGCGCGCGCCTCGGGCATGGAGCAGTTCCCGCTGCCTTACGTGCTCACCAACTGCCATAACTCGCTGTGCGCCGTGGGCGGCACCATCAACGAGGACGACCACGTCTTTGGCCTTTCCGCAGCCAAGAAGTACGGCGGCATCTTCGTCCCGCCGCACATCGCCGTCATCCACTCCTTTATGCGCGAGAACTTCGCCGGTTGCGGCAAGATGATCCTGGGCTCCGACTCGCACACCCGCTACGGCGCCCTGGGTACCATGGCCGTGGGCGAGGGCGGCGGCGAGTTGGCAAAGCAGCTGCTGCGTGACACCTACGATGTTGCCTATCCCGGCGTTGTCGCCATCTACCTCACGGGCGCCCCGCGTCCCGGCGTCGGCCCGCACGATGTGGCGCTTGCCATCATCCGCGCCGTCTTTGCCAAGGGCTACGTTAAGAACAAGGTCATGGAGTTCGTGGGCCCCGGCATCGCGAGCATGACGACCGACTACCGCAACGGCGTCGATGTCATGACCACCGAGACCACCTGCCTGTCGAGCATCTGGGCCACCGACGAGGACACGCACGCGTTTTTGACCATGCACGGCCGCGGTGACGACTACCGCAAGCTCAAGCCCGCCGATGTCGCCTACTACGACGGCTGCGTCGAGGTCGACCTGTCGAGCATCAAGCCCATGATCGCGCTGCCGTTCCATCCTTCCAACGGCTTTGAGATCGACGAGCTCAACGAAAACCTCGAGGACATCCTGCACGAGGTGGAGCTCGAGGCCGCCAAGATCGGTGAGGGCAAGACGCACTTTAGCCTGCTCGACAAGATCGTCGACGGCAAGCTGCACGTGCAGCAGGGCGTTATCGCCGGCTGCTCGGGCGGCAACTACGACTCCGTGGTCCAGGCTGCCCGCGTGCTCAAGGGCGCCAACATCGGCTGCGGCGAGTTCTCGCTGTCGGTCTATCCCACGAGCCAGCCCGTGGCGCTCGAGCTTACACGCCGCGGCTACATCTACGACCTTATGGAGGCCGGCGCGATTGTGCGCACGGCATTCTGCGGCCCGTGCTTCGGTGCCGGCGACACGCCTGCCAACAACGGCCTGTCGATCCGACACACTACGCGCAACTTCCCCAACCGCGAGGGTTCCAAGCCGGGCAATGGCCAGCTGAGCGCCGTGGCCCTGATGGACGCTCGCTCCATTGCGGCGACGGCTGCCAACGGCGGCGTCCTGACGCCGGCGACCGACCTGCCCGAGGAGACCTGGGACGAGGCCTGCGAGTACACCTTTGACGACGCGCCGTACAAAAAGCGTGTGTACTGGGGCTTTGGCAAGGCGGAGCCTGCCGACGAGCTGGTCGAGGGTCCCAACATCAAGCCGTGGCCCGCGATGGAGCCCCTCGGCGACGATATCCTGCTCAAGGTGTGCTCCAAGATCATGGACCCGGTCACCACGACCGACGAGCTCATTCCCTCGGGCGAGACGAGCTCCTTCCGCTCCAACCCGCTGGGCCTGGCCGAGTTTACGCTCAGCCGCCGCGACCCGGCTTACGTGGGCCGCTCCAAGGAGGTCGACGCCGTGGAGAAGCGTCGCGTTGCCGGTGAGGCCGCGGGCGACCTGGCGGCGCTCGATGCCGAGCTTGCCAGTGTGTTTGAGGCGCTGGATGGCGTGGGTGTCGCGGCCGATGCCAAGGCGACCGAGTACGGCTCCATGATCTACGCTAAGAAGCCCGGCGACGGCTCTGCCCGCGAGCAGGCTGCGAGCTGCCAGCGCGTGATCGGCGGCCTGGCCAACATCGTCCACGAGTACGCCACCAAGCGTTATCGCTCTAACGTGATGAACTGGGGCATGGTGCCCTTCCAGATGGAGGCCGAGCCCAACTTTGAGGTGGGCGACTACGTCTTTGTGCCGGGTATCCGCGCCGCGCTCGACGGCGATCTGCAGAACATTGCCGCCTACGTAGTGCGTGCCGATGGTGCGGTCGAGCAGATTGAGCTCTATATTGCCGATATGACGGCCGAAGAGCGTGCCATCGTCAAGGCCGGCTGCCTGATCAACTACAACAAGTTCAAGGCCGCTGCCGAGTAACGCACTTAATGGTCCGCCCGGGGCTTACCCTTTCCCGCCCGCTCACGCGCTTCGCGAGGGTCGCGTTCGGGAAAGGGTAAGCCCCGGACTACATTTCTGCGTTCTCGTTGGGTCTTGAGGGACGCTAATAAATAGACTTGCTTGATGCCGCCTCTTTTATTGGGGCGGCATCTTTGTCGAAAACCACCACAATGGGGACAGGCACCTTTGTGGTGGTTCTGTTTGTCTCGATCTGTAACACCTTGGCTGTTAGAAGCGGGCCTGCTGTTACAGATTGAGATTTTCGGATAAGGCTCCGCGGTCAATCTCGATTTATAACGTCTAGGCCCCAATTTGCCGAGTAGTTGTTACAGATCGAGATAAACGTCCGCCGTCGATCATTTCATCTCGATCTGTAACACCTGGGACCGAAAAGGGCCGCTGGATGTGACAGATCGAGACAGTGGAGCGTCGGAGCCGAAAACCACCACGAAAGCCCCTTGCGGTGGTTTTTGAGGGGCCAAATGTTCCCGTTAGAGCCCAACGCGGGCTGTTGGCACCTTTAGTTGTTAGCGGCGGGATACGGCTGCATGATTAAATAGTTGAACTATTCTCACTAGATTCACTACTTTCACTATTTGCACTATTGATACTATAATCACGATAGCGACGACAGTAGGAAGGTGGGGACATTGAAGCGCACGATAATCAACCCGTTTAAGCCGACCGCTGGCGCTGAACCTCCGGTCCTTATCGGACGCGAGCGGGTTATTGATGATTTTAGGGACGGCATCGAAGAAGGCGTGGGTGCCCCCGGAAGGCTCATGCGCATTACCGGTCCGCGCGGGTCGGGCAAGACGGCCCTGCTGACAGAGCTCGGCGATATCGCGAAGTCGTATGGTTGGCATGTGGTCGACGTGACCGCGGCGGGCAGCATCGTTGACGCCGTCCAGCATGAGCTCGCGCGTACCTCAGGCAATACCGAGGTTCATTTGGAAGCAAGTCTTGGTGTGGTTAAAGCGGGCGTATCAAAGTCCTCTACCGGGCCTGAGACGCTACGGGGCGTCTTGACGAGCGTGGCGTCACAGGAAACGCAACATGGTGCCGGTCTGCTGGTGACAGTCGATGAAATACAGGATGCAGATGCTGATGATGTGCGGCTCATTGCGGCGGCCGTGCAGCACCTTATCCGCGAACGCAAGAATATCGCGTTTGTATTTGCTGGCTTGACCATGGGCGTAATGGACCTCATCAATGGCCGTGCCCTTACATTTCTACAACGGGCTAAGGCTGAAGAGCTCGCCTCAATTCCGCTATCGGATGTCTCGGATTCGATGGCTTCAACCGTGGAAGGTGCCGGATTGCACTTGAATGGAAAAGTGCTTGAGATGACGGCTTGCGCTACGAGGGGATATGCGTATCTTGTGCAGCTCGTGGGCTATCGCGTATTCGCGAATGCGCGCAAGCATGCCGACCGCGATGTGTCGATATCGCTCGAGGATGCCCGGAAGGGCATTGAAGAAGCGTATGGTGAGTTTGAGGGTTCCGTGCTCGACGTTGCCCTTGCCGATTTGCCGCTTCGTGCGATCGAGTACCTCATTGTCATGGCCAAACACGAGGGGAATGTGCCGACTAAAGAGATCGCGGCGGAGCTGTCCTTGCCTCCTGCGAGCCTGACAGCGACACGAAGGCAACTTATCAAGGCGCAGGTTATCGATGCGCCCTCGCGCGGCGTGGTGAGATTTTCGATTCCGCTGTTGCGCGAATATCTGCTTAAGAGCTCGAGCGAAATCCTATCAAGATATTGATATTTGTTGGATAGCTTGAAGGGGCCAAAAGCCAACGTCAGAGACTAAAAACGGCCTTCAACGCCGGCGATTGGTCCCTGCCAACCCAAAGAAGCCGCCGCAGGAATGGTTCCTGCGGCGGCTTCTTGCATCGTAAAGCGGATATGTCCGATTGCGATTAAATCGCAAGTCCTGCCTCGTAGCCCTCGCGCGAGGCGACGAGCGCGTTGCCGGCCTTGATGGCGCAGCCCACGACCTGCACGTTGTCGCAGTGCTTGCGCGCGGTCTCCTCGAGCGGGTTGTAGGCGCGGTAGCCAAGGCATTGAATCCCGTAGAGCCACCACAAAGGGGACAGGCACCTTTGCGGTGGTGGGGAGTGAGCTCGATGTCGGCGCGCGTGTTGAGCGACATCTCAATGAATGCCCCTACAGGACTCCGTCCAGGCCAGCGGGTTTAATCGTTTTGGGAATGCCGAGTTTGGATGACGCGCAATCGTCGACATTGTCTTTGATTCCATCTTTGGTGTAGACGGTGACCGTATAGGTGCTGTGCCCAAATTTGCTCTTATCGCGTATCGCCCAGGCCTGCCAATAGGCAGCTTTGCCTCGTCCTCTGATCTTTCCGATGCGGCGAAGTTCTGTTCGCTTTAATTCCTGGTTGTTTTCCATGGTTCGACCGGCCTCATCGGTGAGCCCGCACTGCCCAAGCAGCTTGTCGAGGACTTGGTTCATGTGGCGCTCATCGGTGTTTGGAGCATAGTCGTAAGCGAGGGTGATGGAGGCAAGGGGCTGGTCATCGATCAGATAGTTCATCGTTTGAGGTTCAAGGACGAAATGGGGAGAGCGTCCGTCGACCTGACCGAGCAGCGGTAACTTTGACTGCCATAATCCGGTGGGAATTCTATCTTCGTAGAACACACCGCGGCAAATAAAGGAGAGCGAGGTGGCACGTGAGCCGGCGCCGACCATCCCGCATAAATCGAAGGGCGAGGCGATACCAAGGGAAAAGGGCGTGACGACGATAAAGAAGATCATCACGATGGGTATGGCGAGCATGACAATGACGTTGCGACCGGTGGAATAAGACGACTTCATGTGTGATCCTTGAGACGAAGAACTGTCGAGAACGAGAGAAACGAATATACTTAGATTACATTTTGCTCTCAATACGAGCAGGAACAGCGGATATTGAGAGCGCGCTCGACACCGGTCGATGCCTGTGTCCCTTATGTGGCGTGGTCTATCTCAAAAAAACTGGTGGCTGGCGATGTCAATGGCGCATGTGGCGCAGATTTGCATTGCGAGGTGTTTTGCCGTGAGACGTTCTGCCCGTATCGGATTGATTGTTTTGGCGCTCGTGATCGCCGTGATTGGCGTGGGCGTTCTTGGCATGATATTTCTGCCTGCTGCGGTGACGGAACCGGTGGTTAAGCCCGTAACTCAATCTGTCGAACTCCTGACAGGAGACGATAAGCCCGAGACTATTACTGTTGATTTTGATGGCCAGCCGACTGCGCTGGGCATTAGCAACTATCCGCTCATTCAGCTTGGGGCCACGCGCTACACCATGGATGCGAGCCTGATCGACAAGGCGTCCGAGCTGCTCAAGGGCAAAGCCTTTAAGCGCTGGTACGGGTATGCGTCCTATCGAGTAAAGGCGAACGACATGGTCGGCGGGTGTCGCTCGTCCATCGAGTTAGACACCGCGAGCGGCGATAAGCTGTGCGATGTCTCGTACGATCCGGGTTACGAGGGCAACGAGGGTCCGGGCATCTACATCCTGGACGGTGATGCTGCCTATGTCATGGAGGGTGAACAGGTCGACCTCAACAATTTTATGGATCAGTGCATCCAAGACGCCTATGAACAGACCTGTTTGCCCGACCCGCAGACTGCGCGCGATAGTGGGTCTGCCCGTACATGGCTGTTCGAGGATGAGATGCCCTGGAACGCCGATTTGGGATGCACGGGCTCGGCAAAAGAGTAGAGGCCGCGACCACCGCAGGGGGCAGACACCTTTGCGGTGGTTTGGTTTGTCTCGATCTGTAACATCTTGGCCGCTAAAAATGGGCTTGGTGTTACAGATTTAGATTTTAGATTCGGGTGTCTTCTGTTCGTCTCGATTTGTAACAGATAGGGCTCTATTTGCCGAGTAGATGTTACAGATTGAGACAAACGGGCGCCGCTGGTCATTTCATCTCGATCTGTAACATCTGGAGCCATAAACAGTCGCTAGATGTTACAGATCGAGATAGTAAGGGGACGAGGCCGCAGCGGGTGAGCGTGCCTGCCCCTATCTCTCAATCACTCAGAAAATCTTATATATAGAGACTTAGATTTGTGTATAAGATCGTTCAAAGCTGGCAACAATACTTCTCGAACAACGTGAAGCCGCCCCGTAGGGCGGCCGCCCCAAGAGAGGTGATTCCATGAGAATCGATAAGCTAGCAATGACATCGCGCGAGGCGCTGCAGACCGCCATGAGCACGGCTGCCGATGCGCAGGCCGGCGCGGTGGAGCCGATTCACCTGCTGTCCGCCCTGCTCGGTGCCGGCGAGCGCAATATCTCCGTGATCATCGAGCGCATCGGTGCCGACCCGGCTCAGCTCGCACGCTCCACGCAGGATGCCATCGACCACGCGCCCAAGGTTTCGGGCGAGGGTCAGCAGATGGGCCTGTCAAACGAGCTCGCCCGCGTGATCGAGAAGGCCGAGAAAAAGGCCACCAAGATGGGCGACAGCTTTGTGGTGACCGAGCATCTGCTGATGGCACTTGCCGAGGACAAGGGCGAGGCGGGCCGCGTGCTGCGCGACGCCGGCGTGACCAAGGAGCGCATCGAGCAAGTCTACGAGGAGCTGCGCGGCGATGACCGCGTGACGTCTGCCGAGGACAAGACTCAGTTTGAGGCGTTGGAGCAGTACGGTCGCAACATCTGCGACCTCGCCCGCGCCGGCAAGCTCGACCCGGTCATCGGCCGTACCGACGAGATTCGCCGTACCATCCAGGTTCTGTCCCGCCGCACCAAGAACAACCCCGTGCTCATTGGCGAGCCGGGCGTCGGCAAGACGGCCATCGTCGAGGGCATCGCCCAGCGTATCGTGGCCGGCGACGTGCCGAGCACGCTGCGCGACCGCGACCTCATCGAGCTCGACATGAGCGCGCTGGTCGCCGGCGCCAAGTACCGTGGTGAGTTCGAGGACCGCTTAAAGGCCGTGCTCAAGGAGGTGCAGAAGTCCGAAGGCAAGGTCATCCTGTTCATCGATGAGCTCCACACCATCGTGGGCGCGGGTGCCACCGAGGGCTCCATGGACGCCGGCAACATCCTCAAGCCGGCGCTCGCCCGTGGCGACTTGCACGCGATCGGCGCGACTACGCTCGACGAGTACCGCAAGTACATCGAGAAGGACGCGGCGCTCGCCCGTCGTTTCCAGACCGTGATGGTCTCCGAGCCCACCGTCGAGGACACCATTTCTATCCTGCGTGGCCTCAAGGAGAAGTACGAGATCTTCCACGGCGTGCATATCACCGATAGCGCGCTCGTGGCCGCCGCCGACCTCTCCGATCGCTACATCGCCGACCGCTTCCTGCCCGACAAGGCCATCGACCTGGTCGATGAGGCGGCAAGCCGCCTGCGGATGGAGCTCGACAGCATGCCGGTCGAGATTGACGCCACCACGCGTCAGCTCACTCAGCTGCAGATCGAGGAGCAGGCGCTCATGAAGGAGACCGACGACGCCTCCAAGGAGCGTCTGGAGGCCCTGCGCCAAGAGATCGCCGAGGTCCAAGAAAAGCTCAACGTGCAAAAGGCAGGCTGGCTCAACCAGAAGAACGCCATCGACCACGTGCAGGAGCTCAAGGGTCAGCTCGACGAGGCCAAGAGCGAAGAGGAGCGCGCGACGCGCAGCGGCGACCTGGGCCGTGCGTCCGAGCTGCGCTACTCCGTGATTCCGGGTCTGCAGCAGCAGATTCAGGATTCCGAGGCCGCGCTCGAGGCGCAAAAGCAGCAGGACGGCGAGGGCCTCAACGAACAGGTGACCTCCGATGAGATCGCCGAGGTCGTGAGCGCCTGGACCGGCGTGCCCGTGTCCAAGATGATGCAGGGCGAGCTCGACAAGCTGAAGGGTCTGGAGGGCGAGCTGCATAAGCGCGTCATCGGCCAGGATGAGGCCGTCTCCGCTGTGGCCGCAGCCGTGCGCCGCAGCCGTGCGGGTCTCTCCGATCCGGACAAGCCCATCGGCAGTTTCTTCTTCCTGGGCCCCACCGGCGTGGGCAAGACCGAGCTCGCCAAGGCGCTGGCCGAGTGCCTGTTCGATGACGAGCGCGCGCTCGTGCGTATCGATATGTCCGAGTACATGGAGAAGTTCAGCGTCCAGCGTCTGATCGGTGCGCCCCCGGGATACGTGGGCTACGACGAGGGCGGCCAGCTCACCGAGGCCGTGCGCCGTCGTCCGTACTCCGTGATCTTGCTCGACGAGATGGAGAAGGCCCATCCGGATGTCTTCAACGTGCTGCTGCAGGTGCTCGACGACGGCCGTCTGACCGATGGCCAGGGTCGTCAGGTGTCCTTCAAGAACACGATTATCATCATGACGAGCAACGTGGGCTCCAAGGCCATCGCCGATCTGTCCGGTAAGGACGAGGAGGAGATGCGCCATCAGGTCGACGCGGCCATGGCTCAGACCTTCCGCCCCGAGTTCCTCAACCGTATCGATGACATCGTGGTGTTCCATCCGCTCGGTATGGCGCAGATCGAGAAGATCGTCGATATCCAGCTCGCCGACGTCCGCGCACGTCTGGCCAAGGAGCGCATGACGCTTGCCATCACCCCGGCGGCCAAGCAGCTGCTCGCCGTGGGCGGCTTGGACCCGGTCTTTGGTGCCCGCCCGCTCAAGCGTTTGGTGCAGCGCGAGGTTGTCGATGCCATCGCGGCGGCCATCATTGACGGCACGGTGCACGAAGGCGATCAGGTGACGGTCGATGTCGACAAGGACGGCGGCTTTACCGTCGTGTGCGACAACACGCCGTCTGCCACCTACGAGGTGCCTGAGGACAAGTAATCGGCGCGGGCGAGAATAATCGCTACGCAGCGAGAGGCGGCGAGTCGCGCCAAGCGGCCCGCCGCCTTTGTTTTGCGCGCCGTTTTCGACGTCGGATGCATTGTCGCTGCATGCCCCGAGTGCTTTTCGACGTTTGGGCGCGCGAAGACCCCTGAAATGGAGAAAAGTTGTGCTGTTCGACGACGCCGCGTGCGCCCCGATCTTCGACGGATTGACCGCTGCGCTAAAAGCCTCACCGCCCCTCACTCACTGGAATAATTCCAAAAAGTAGCCATGGCAACCCGCATGAAGTTAACCTTGTGTAACAATTAGCCATTACAGCTGGATGCTATGCCGCCGTTCCATCCAGCTGCCTTTCCGCGTGCAGGGAGAGCGGCTGAAAAGGAGCCATCGAGTATCATGGATGTCGATGAGGCAATGCTGGCCGTTCTCAAGAAGTCCCCGGTCTTTGCGGGCATAGATCCCGCCGAGCTGCCCGGCCTGCTGCGCGCCCTCGGCGCGTACACGCGCTCCTTCTCTAAGGGTGAGGCAGTCTTCCGCAGCGGCGATAAGCTCAAGGCCGTGCCTGTGGTGCTCAAGGGTCGCACCGAGGCGCGTATGCTGGGCAAGGACGGCTCGCGTCAGATCATCTCGCGCTTCGAGGTGGGAGATTCCTTTGCCGAGGCGGTTCCCTTGGCGGTGG
The DNA here is from genome assembly GCF_901212495.1 of Collinsella aerofaciens. Taxonomy (GTDB): domain Bacteria; phylum Actinomycetota; class Coriobacteriia; order Coriobacteriales; family Coriobacteriaceae; genus Collinsella; species Collinsella aerofaciens_H. Next base: position 31,029 of record NZ_CAAKNY010000084.1, read on the forward strand.
GGACGGCACCCGTTGAGGCGATCGCCCTGCAGGACTCCGTCATCCTCTTCCTTCCCGCTGAAGGGCTCAAGGGCAACGGTGACGGTGCACAGCTGCGGCTGTACGCCAACGTGATGGGCGAGATGTCCAAGAAGGTCAAGACGCTCACGGCCAAGCTCGCGCTGCTCTCCGAGCCGCGCCTTCGCAAGCGCATCGCGCTGTACCTGCGGCGCCTGCCGGAGGACAAGGACGGTTACGTGATTATTCCCTATAGCCGCAAGGCCTTGGCGGAGTACCTGGCGGTGAACGATAAGGCGCTGCTGCGCGAGCTCCGTCGCATGATCGAGGAGGGCGTGCTCGAGGGCGAGGGCCGGCGCCTCAAGCTGACGAGCCGCGGAGACCTCTAGAAAGCAGCCCGAATAATCTCAAAAAAGTTAGCCAAAGGTAACCTTGGCAACCTTTTTTAAGTTTCTCTTATGAAACAATGCACGCCAAGAGATGAACAAAAGCATGCAGCGTTCAACTCCAAGCTTTACTGCAGTTCCCGATGAAGGGGGAGCACTATGAAGAAGGATTATTCGCGTCGAGATTTTCTGAAAGTGACGGGTGCTGCTGCGCTGGTCGTGGCGACGGCAGGTTGTGGCCTGGCGACGGAGCCCACGAGCGCGTTTGCCGATGCGAGCACAGATGACACGTACACGGTCACTGCGAACGTGTACGTTGATAAGGCAGACACGCCTATCGGAAGGAACGCCTATGTCACTAACAGCGGCAACCCTCCGCGCAATAAGCCTACGAGTCCCGTGTATAACAACGCGACACTTGTAATAAAAGACGGGAAAAAACTGCTGACGGTCCCCATCGTTAACGATACGTTTGGCATTTTATCTATCGCTGATACCTCGACGGATGGTGTTGTCTCGGTGGTCGGTACAACTGAAACGGCATGGAAGGCCCCGTTCCCATGGACCACACCTTATGCGAACCGGATCGCAACCATCACCTTTGATGTGACGAACTTTGCAGCGGGTACCTCGGTCGCAACGTTTTCCCCGTCGAAGGAGTTCGCGACGTTCCCGCTGTACAGGGGCGATAAAGCTTGGAACCTGCATCTTGTCGCAGATTTGAGTGCGGCACAGTAAGAGCTTTTGCACGAATCTTGGGGCGCAAAGCTAAAGGCCTCGGCTCAGCTTCGTTAGAGCCGGGGTCTTTTGGAGTAAGGGAGAAGAAATGGAAAACAGGGCTACGCGATTGCTCCGCTATGGTTTGAGGCAGGCGGTGATACTCGTTGCCGCCCTCTCGATGGTGGGCTCCCAGCTGCCGATGACGGCGTTTGCCGAGGTGGCCCAGGAGGCCCAGGTTGCCTCTGAGCGGGCAAATTCCGACCAAGGCGTCACGGTCACGGATTCTGAGGCTGCGGCTACCACCGATAATACCGATACTGATTTGTCGGAGAATCATCCGGATGCCGATGCGACGCAGCAAGTTCAGACGGACAAGCAAGAGGCCGATGAGAAAGCTGCTGCGGCAGAAGACGTTCCCTCGGCGGCGAAGGGGGAGCAGGAGAAGCAGGGTGCTTCGAGCGATGCGGAGAAAATGCAGGATTCCCAGTCTGCTGAGGAGGAGTCTGCAGCCGCCTCCCTCCTTGCCGCGTCTGATGAAATTGACCCCGAGTCCTCGCGCATCTACTCGTCCGTGGACAAGCTCGTGCCGGGAACGTATAGCGTTCTGGCGAACATCTCCATGCGTGACCCCATTCCCGGCATGAATCTACGGGCCTATGCCACAAATCCTCTTAATCCGGAAAGCATTAACGGTGCCAGCGGTATCCCCAATGTTCCCGTAAAGACCCGTAATGCCACACTTGTCGTTGCTGCGGACGGCACGGTAACCGTTGTCGTCACCCTGCCCAACCCGGTTTTCACCTTTCAGAAGCTTGGTACGAGCGATGGGGCGAAGATTACGAATGTAACCACGAAGCCAATCGAGAAGAAGGACAACGACGACGACTACAACAAGAAGGTTGCCGATGCAGGCATTACAACGCGCATCGAACACATCACCTTCCAATTGGACAATCTGAGCGGCACCTATCATTTGACCGGAAATACCGAGTACGCAACTACGCTCAATACATTCCTCAACAAGGATCTCGATTTGGACCTTGACCTCGCGAACGCCAAGAAGGAAGTTTCGGGTGATTTTGCGAAAACGTTCAGCGATCAAGCGACTGGCGTGAAGCTCGATGTAAAGGCCGGTGCGAGCTCGTCGGCGATAAATGAGCTGTCCGAGGCGACCCTTTCCGTCGCGTCGGTTACCAGCGGTCACGCATATGAAGCACTGAAGGTCTCTCTCGGTCAGAAGTATAAGACGGTTCCCGATTATGCGCTCTATACCATCGATTTGATGGCACAGGGGGCCGCCATCGTACCAGATGACGCTATGGCCTTGACGTTGAAGCTGTCCAAGCAGCCTGCCGGATCCAAGGTGTTCCGTTTCGCCGGAAACAAATTGGAGGAAGTTGGCTCCGTTGCCGCTGACGGCACCCTGAGCGCCCCGGTTTCCGGTCTGGGTTCCTTTGTGATTGCGACTCCCAAGGACGAGGCAAATACGGGTGAGTGGGCCTGGACTTGGGATAGCCTGGACGCGGCCTCGGGTATCGGCATCTCGTACGAGACCGATGGAACGCTTGATGGTCCTTTTACGGATCTGGGTACGCCCGAAGAGAGCGTTGAGATTATGAAGTGGTACTCAGGATATTTCAAGTTGAACACAAAGATATTGAACGACAGGGGATATACCGATCAGGTGCAATCTCTGGTGTCGAGTGAGTCTTCGTTTTCCTCGCCACAGGTGAAGGGTCTGTATAGTGCAGGGCTAACGATACCCGACTTTGTTCCCAATGCTAATCTCTTCGATCCCGCGGGCAAATTCACTTTCTCTGATGAGCACATTGTGTTTGCCATGACGGTGCCCGCCTCCCAGGGAAGCGAGTTCTACCTGATAACGGGCACCAAAGGCTCGGGTGCCACCAAAGCAATCAAGCTCAAGGCATCGGTGGCGGACGGCAAGGCGTACGTTCGCCTGACAAAGGAGAATACCGGCACTGGCAACGTAACGAACTACCTGTTCAACTCCGCGTTGGATCTTGACGGAGGGACGATGCAGCCTGCCAGTGACGATACCCCCTGGGGCTACATTGCCGTGGTCAACGACGCTCCCAAACAGGTTGTCCAGCCGACGGCGGTGAAGGATCTCGTCTACACCGGAAAGGCCCAGATCGGCGTGACCGCGGGCGAGGGCTATACCGTTGGTGGCGTGGCTTCGTCAACCAACGCGGGAAGCTACAAAGCTATCGTTACCCTCAAGGACGGCTACGTCTGGAAGGATGGCACGAACAACCCCGTGATTATCGACTGGTCCATTGCTAAAGCCCCGCTTACGGCAGCCTTCAAGAACACGACGCTCAATGTGGGTGATGAGCTCAGTACCGGCCTTATGGATATTACGGGGTTTGTGAACGGCGAATCAATTATCTCGGTGAAACTGGCAGATACAACGTTCACCTTGCCAACGATGTCGGGTGGCGATACGTCGCAGGTGGGTACGTATACCGTGACCCCGACGGGCGGTACTGCTAAGAACTATGAGTTTGTGGGCGTACCGGGAGTGTTGACGGTCAAGAAGCCCGCAGCTTCCAAGGAACTCGCCCCCGGTACTTACCGGATTACCGCCAACCTCTCCATGCCGGGCAAGTACAACCCGTTGTTGCCAGGCACCACGGTGTATCCGACGAATCCGAATAACCCATTTGGACCCGTGATCGATTACAACGATCAAGCCGAGGTGTCGAACGATATTCCAATGACCCCTGTTTCCATGAATGCGACGCTCGTGGTGGCGAAAGATGGGACGCGCACGCTTGTCCTACCTGTTAAGAATCCCGTGTTCACGCTGCAGGAACTTGGTACGTCAAGCGAGCTCAAGGATATTTCGGTCACGCGCGTGCCGCCCAAGGATCCAGCAAACTGGAAATACGGGAAGTACGAAACACGGATCAGTCAGCTGACGATTAAGCTGACTGACGACTTGACAAGTGGGACGAAGGCATACTTCTTCAAGGGCTCAAAGATGTACGCAGTGCCCCTAGACCAGGATATTCAGCCGGCGGGTGATGTCGCCCTGCAGCTTGATGTTGCCTATAGCTCCGCCAAGAAGGTTTCTGACAGCACGACGGTTCCCGGCGGTAACGGCGGTTCCACGAACCCCGGAGGCAACGGGGGAGGGTCGGATCATAACAACTCCGGCAACGCCGGTGGTAACCAGAACAACAATCAAGGCAACCAGGGCAACTCGAACAACGGGGGCTCCACGGGCGGTGGCGGCACGGCGACCGGGCACCTTAAGGAGGGCACCTACACCGTGACGGCGAACATCTACGTGAGCCGTGCGAGCTCGGGTCTGCCGCTCTCGCCGCACATCACGAGCGGCGTGTTCCCGCCCAAGGACCCGGTCACCAACAACGCCACGCTCAAGGTGGATGCCAACGGCCGCGCTGTGCTCTACCTGCCCATCAAGATCCAGTCGCGCATCATGACGGTGCAGAGCGTGAACGGGCTGAACGTCATCTCGAGCACAGGTGGCAACGCGCTCACCAGCGTGACCATCGACCTCGGCGTGCTTGAGAACCCCGGCTCCACCATCAAGAAGGGCTGCTCGGTGACCATCGCCATGGGCTCACTCGCCTCGACCATCTCGGGCATCACCGGCCAGCACACCTGGGACGCCACCTTCGAGCTGAACCTCTCGGGGCTGCCGAGCTCCGGTGGTGGCTCGGTCCCGGCCGGCCTGCTCTCCAAGCTGCAGAACGCCGATTCCAACGTGACGGGCGTCACGACCAAGGAGGCCGAGCAGGCCGCCCTCGAGGCGCTCGAAGCCGAGGCGGCGGCTGCCGGCGAGGACGGCAAGAACAGTCCCGTGCAGAAACTTGCGGGCAAGAGCAGTGGCGAGAAGGCGCTCGAGACCAACCCGGTTGCCTTTGCGGCCGGCGTGGTGTTTGCCGGTGCGCTGGTTGGCGGCGGCTGCGTGTGCGGCGTGAACGCCTATCGCCGCCGCAAGCACGAGGCAGAGCAGAGCAGTCGCACGGCCGAGAAGACCGAGGCTTAGTCACCGCACGGCATGCAGGCGGGGCGGACGGGATGCTGGTCCCGTTCGCCCCTTTCAAACGTATTGGGGAGACGCATCCATGAACATCACTACCGATCTTTCGCGCCGTAGCTTTCTGGCGCTTGGCGGTTCTGCCCTCACGGTTCTGGCTGGCCTGGGCCTCGCCGGCTGCTCGGGCGGCTCGTCTACCGGCTCCGGTTCCGCTGCTGCCGGCTCGTCGCCCGCAGGCGTGACCTTCAAGTCTAAGACCGAGGATCGCGAGCTCAAGGGCTCGGCCGACGCCACCAAGGTGCGCGTGGGCCTCATCATGGGCCCGCCCTCCATGGGACTCTCGCAGTTCCTGCTGGCGGCTAAGAACAACAAGACCTTCAACGACTTCTCCTTCGAGCTGAACGGCGTGGACTACGTGGGCCTCTCGGCCAAGTTCAACCAAGGGGACTACAACATCTGCACCCTGCCCAGCAACATCGGCCCCATCCTCTTCAACAACGACGAGCTCAAGAACGACTACCAAGTCATTTCCATTGACAACCTGGGCGTGCTCTACGTGATGACCACCGATTCCTCCATCAAGACGCTCGACGACCTCAAGGGCAAGCAGGTGCTCGCCTACGGCCAGGGCGGCACGCCGGAGTACACCATCGAGGCGCTGCTCAAGAAGACAGGGCATGCTGGCGACTTCAACATCGTGTTCAAGAGCACGCCATTCGAGATCCTGAACCTCATTCAAGATCAGCCGAACGCCATCGCCATTCTGCCGCAGCCCTTCGTGGCGCTCGCCGAGACCATGGTGGACAAGCTCTACGTGCCCATCTCCATCACGGACGAGTGGAACAAGGCGTTCAAGAAGGAGGGATCGATGGCTGTTACCACCACGACTATCGTGAACAAGAAGTTCGCCGAGGAGCACGAGCAGGCCGTGGTGGAGTACCTGCAGATGGCGGGCAAGAGCGTGGAGTGGTCGCTCAAGAACATGAAGGCCGCCTCGCAGCTGCAGGAGGAGTTGGGGACCTTCCTCAACAACCAGGTTTCGCTTGCGGCTATGCCGCACATCGAGATGGTGAGCCTCACGGGCGAGCGTATGCGCACGGCGCTCTCCGGGTTCGTGAAGTGCCTCTACGACGCCAACCCCGATAGCGTGGGCGGCAAGATTCCCGGTGACGGCTTCTACTACCTGCCGCCCCAGGGGTATCTGGACGATTCGAACACGAGCGTCTCGGGCGAGGACGTGCCCACCGACGGCAGCGCGAGCGGGGACCTGCAGTGAGTGCCCAGGAGAGGGGTGCCGGCAAGGCAGGTGCCGTGGACGCGGGCATACCGGCGTCTGCGGCGGACGATGCCGCGCGCGGCGAGGCTTGGGCCGAGGCGGCGGGCGCTCCCGGGCGCGTTCTCACCCCGGCGCAGATCCACGACATGATGGGCGTGGACGAGGCGCGCGCCGCGCAGATGATCCAGATGATGCGTCAGAACGGCTTGCCCGACGACCAGATGGCGTTCATGGTGCGCACCGCCGCGGGCAAGGGCGCCACGCCGGACAGAATCCTCGCGGTGATGCGGACCTTCGGGGCCGCGGACGAACGGGCTATCGGCGTGATGCGCACCTCCGGCGTGCTGGGTGACGAGGAGGCCAACGCCTTCCTCACGGGTGTGCGTGCGCTCGCCGTGGCGGCCACGGGCGCCGCGGATGACGAGGGCGCCGCTGCCGTCGCGCGGCGCGAGAAGTGCCTCGGCCTCCTCAAGCGGGCGGGCATCATCCTGTTCTGGTTCGCGGTGTGGGAGGTCGCCGACCGCCTCATTGGCAACCGCCTGGTGCTCGCCGGGCCCATCCGCACGCTCGAGGCGCTGGCCGCCCAAGTGGCGAAGCCCAACTTCTGGGTGATCAGCCTAGCGTCCACGGCGCGCATCGCCGTCGGCTTCCTCATGAGCTTCACGGCGGGCGTGCTGCTGGCGCTCGTGGCGTACCGCATGCGCATCGTGCGCGACTTCGTGGACCCCATTATCTCGCTGCTGCGGACGCTGCCCATCGTGAGCTTTATCATCATGCTGCTCATCTGGGTGGGGCCGCAGAACCTCACCATGTTCCTGGCGTTCTTCATCGTGCTGCCGCTCATCTACACCAACGTGCTCTCGGGCTTTGAGAGCGTGGATCCCCAGATGCTCGAGATGGCGCGGGTGTTCCGCCTCTCGCCGTGGCGCACGTTCATGTACGTGTACCGGCCCGCGGTGATGCCGTTTCTGGCTTCGAGCTGCAAGATCAGCCTGGGCATGAGCTGGAAGAGCGGCATCATGGCCGAGGTACTCGCCATGCCCGATCCGTCGATCGGCAAGCAGATGAACACGGCGCGCACCTTCTTGAACACGCCGGACCTCTTTGCCTGGACCGTGGTGGTGATGATCCTCTCGCTCGCGTTCGAGAAGCTGTTCATGCAGCTGGTGAAGCTTGCGGCGCGGCCGTGGGGCGGACCGTTGGGACGCGTCGGCACCGCGAAGGGCGGTGAGTGACGTGGAGTCGGTGGAAGACGTTCGCATCGAGGGGCTCCGTAAGAGCTTCGACGACCTGGACGTACTGCACGGCGTGACCTTCACCCTAAGCGCGGGTGGCGTCTACTGCCTCATGGCGCCCTCGGGCAGCGGTAAGACAACGCTCTTTAAGGTGCTGCTGGGGCTCGACGCGGCGGATGCCGGCGTCGTGACGGGTATCGCGCCCGGGCAGATCGCGGCGATGTTTCAGGAGGAGCGCCTCTGCGAGGCGTTGACGCCCGTGGAGAACGTGCTGCTCGTGTGCCCGCGCGGGACGCGTCGGGCGCGGGTGCGTTCGCTGCTCTCGCGGATCCTGCCCAAGGACTCGCTCGACCGGCCCGTCTCGCAGCTCTCGGGTGGCATGCGGCGACGCGTGTCGCTCGCCCGCGCGGTGGCGTATCCCTCGCGGATGCTGCTGCTCGACGAGCCCTTCACCGGCCTCGACGCCGTGACCAAGGGGCGCGTCATCGAGTTTTTGCTGTCGGGGCGGCGCGGGCGCACGATGCTCGTCTCGACCCATGCCGAGGGCGATGTGGCGCTGCTGGGCGGGGAGAAGATCGAGCTCGACCGCGTGCAGGACTAGAGGATTGACCACGGCGCCGCTGCGGGACCACTCCCGCTTGCGCCGAACCGATACCGAGATGAGGAGACAACTATGTTTGATAGCACCAAGACCATGCGTGAAATCACGACCGAGGACCCCCTGTTCGCCGAATTCCTGGTGAGCAAGGGCTTCCCCTTCACCGTGGACAACCCCATCACCGAGCTCGTCACCTTTGACGACGTGGTGAACGTGCGGCAGCTCGACCGTGACGCCTTTCTGGCCGAATACGAGGAGTATCGCGCGGCGCGCGCGTAGGGCTTTGTGCACGGGAGAGGCGCCGAGAGGGGGCGGAGGGGTCTTCGTATGGCTATGACGCAGCACTACACGCTGGGAATCGATATGGGCGCGAGCTCGGTCAAGGTGGTCGCGCTCGGGACGGGCGCAGCCGCGGTGGAGGGCGCGGGTGCGGGGGGCGCGCCGGCCGTGCTTTGGAGCACGCGGCGGCCGCACTACGGTGATCCCGTCGCCTGCCTGCGCGACCTGCTCGCGGGCATGCCCGCGGCGCTGGCGCCCGAGGGCTGCGGAGGCATCGCGGCGACGGGCTCGGGGGCAGGTGCGCTCGCCGAGGCGGGTGCCGCGCTGCCCGTGCTCGAGGACGTGCCGGCCATTGCCTCCGGCGCACAGATCCTGGCGCCGGAGGCCCGCTCGGTCATCGAGATCGGCGGTCAGAACGCCTACTTCGTCTGCCGGCTCGCGGCGGCGGTGCCCGAGTTCGCCATGAACGAGAGCTGCGCCTCGGGTACCGGCTCGTTCTTCGAGGACCAGATGACCCGCCTGGGGCTCAGGATCGAGGACTTCTCTGCACTTGTGGGGCGCGCCGAGGGACATGAGGTTCCACGCATCTCGGGACGCTGCGCCGTCTTTGCCAAGACGGACATCATCCACCGCCAGCAGGAGGGCGTCCCCGTGGAGGACATTCTGCTCGGCCTCTGCTACGCCATGGTGAAGAGCTACAAGGCGCTCATCGTGCGCGGCCTGCCCGTGGAGGCGCCCGTGGCGCTCTCGGGCGGGGTGCTGCTGAACGCCGGCGTGGTGCGAGCCGTGCGCGAGGTCTTCAAGCTGGGCGAAGATGGGCTCATTGCACGCGAGGGGAACCTCTTCTTCCAGGCAGCGGGCGCGGCGCTCCATGCCTCGAAGCTCGCGGCGGCGGGCGGCGGGGCGGCGACCCTCGATGCCCTGCGCGGTGTGCTCGACCACCCGCGCTTCCAGGCGAGCGAGCTGCCCCGTTTGGCACCGTTGCCGGACGGCGGGTGCCGTCCCGGCGAGGGCTTCGCCGTGCTGTCGCGCGAGGATTGGGAGCGCGACCCCCTGACCGGCCGCATCCCGGTGTTTTTGGGAATCGACGTAGGGTCGACCTCGACGGACCTGGTCCTCCTCGACCCCCGTGGCCGCGTGCTCAATGCCCAGTACCTGCGCACTGGCGGCGACGCGCGCCGTGCCGTGCGCGAGGGGTTGGCAACGCTGGCCGCCCGCCTGGGTTCCGAGGTGCAGGTCCGCGCCGTGGCCACGACGGGCTCCGGCCGCAGCCTCATCGGCAAGCTCGTGGGCGCCGACGCCGTGGTGGACGAGATCACCTGCCAGGCTGCCGGCGCGGCACATGCCGACCCGCAGGTCGACACCGTCTTCGAGATCGGCGGACAGGATTCCAAGTTCATCGCGCTCACCGGCGGGCAGGTCTCCGACTTTCAGATGAACAAGGTTTGCGCTGCCGGAACGGGCAGCTTTATCGAGGAGCAGGCCGCTCGTCTCGCCATACCGCTCGCCGAGTACGGACCGCTCGCGCTTTCGAGCGAAGCACCGGTCGATCTGGGCGAGCGTTGCACGGTCTTCGTGGAGAGCGCCATTAGTGCGGCCCTCTCCGCCGGTGCCGCCAAGCGCGACGTAGCCGCCGGCCTTGCCCTCTCCATCGTGCGCAACTACCTGCACCGCGTGGTGGGCGGCAAGCGCGTGGGGTCGCATATCGTGCTGCAGGGCGGCGTCGCCTACAACCCCGCGATCGTGGAGGCGTTCCGGTCGTTCTACCCTGACGCGCTCACGGTGTCGCCCAACTTCGCCATCTCGGGTGCGGTGGGGGCGGCCCTCATGGCCGCCGATGCCGCCGCGAAGCCGGGTTTCGAGCTCACGGCGTTCAAGGGGTTCGATCTTTCCGGCACGACAGCCGCGGGGCGCGGCGTGGACGAGCACGCAGTCGCACTCAACCGTGCGTTCTACAAAAAGACCGAGGAGCTCTTTCTCGAGGGCTACACGGGCAAGATCGACCCGGCCAAGAAGACCGTGGGCATCCCGCGCTGCCTCATGTTGCACCGCCTGTTCCCGCTCGCCAACGCCTACTTCTCCCGCTTGGGCTACAACGTGCTGCTCTCGCCCGATACCACCGAGGAGCAGGTCCGCCTGGCACAGGAGAACGCGCGCGGTGAGACCTGCTATCCCGTGAAGCTCATCTACGGGCACATGGCGTGGCTCGCGGGGCGCGAACCCGACTACATCTTCATGCCGAGCCTGCACACTATCCGGCACGCGAGCTCGCGTGTGGCGCACAACTACGCATGCCCTTATATGCAGACGGCGCCGCGCTTGGTGGCGGACGCCCTCTGCCTGGAGCGGCGCGGCATCGAGCTACTGAACCCCCTGCTCGACATGGATTTTGGCCAGGAGGCCATGGCGCAGGCGCTGCTGGGGTTGGGCGAGCGGCTGGGCCATGCGCGCCAGGAGGCGGCCGTGGCCATGATGGCGGGCGGCTTTGCCGTCACGTCCTTTGGTGAGAAGACCGAGGCGCTGGGCGACGAGATCTTGGGTTCGCTCGCGCCGGGGGAGCGCGTGCTCGTGCTCATCACGCGCAACTACGGTATCTCCGATGGTGCCCTCAACATGGGAATCCCCGAGATTCTGCTGGACCGTGGACAGAAGGTCATCACGCTCGGGCACCTGCACGCGCATGATATCGATGTCTCGGCTGACCACCCCGGCATCTGCTGGCCGTTTGGGCAGCACATCCTCTCGGGCGCCAAGATGGTGCGGCGCGATTCGCGGCTCTTCGCGGTGTACCTCACCAACCACGGCTGCGGTCCCGACACCATGCTCGACAAGCTCTTCGCCGAGGAGATGGGTGAGAAGCCCTACCTCACGATCGAGTGCGATGAGCACTTCAGCCGCGTGGGCGTGATCACGCGCGTGGAGGCGTTCCTGAACGCGCTGGCGCATCTCTCTGAGGAGGACGCGGTGCGGGTGAGCTCGCCTGCGGGTGTTGGCGCGGCCGCGGCCGTGGCCGATGCTGTGTCTATGCCGTCGTGCGTGCACCGGGATGCGGCTGGCGGGGTCGCGTGCGCGGCGGGCGCCGCCGGTGCCGACTGCGCCGCCCCCTCGATGGCGCTCTCCGTCATACCCGAGGGTGGCGAGGCGCTCGATCCCGCGGTACCCGTGGCGGTGCCCAGGGTGGGCGCGTACGGCGACCTCGCGGCCGCATGGCTGCGCGCGCGGGGCTTCGACGCCCGTGCGATCCCGCTCGACGCCGTGGCACTCGAGGCCGGGCGTACGGCGACGTCCACCAAGGAGTATGGCTCGTTCACGGCGTTCCTGGGCGCGGCGCTCGTGGCGGAGCAGGTCGCCGGCCCGGGGCCGCTCTCGCTGGCATTGCCTGCCACCTGCGGTGCCGAGGCCGATAACCAATATGACCGCGTGGTCCGCGCGGTGCTGCGCCAGCGCGGCCACGGTGACGTGGCAATCGCCGCACCGCGTTTCGAGGTCCTTCCCTGGGAGCTTAACCGCCGGCTGGGCGCGGGGGCGGCTTCCGAGCTCTTCGGCGTGCTCCTTGCGGGCGATGCCGCCAATGCGCTGCCGGTGTCGAGGCGGGCTGGTTTCGTGCGCGCCTGCGTGGAGCAGCTTGTCGCCGGGGGCGCTTCCTCGCTGGACGTGCCGCAGATCGCGCGGCTCGTCGCGGAGTTCGCAGGGGGCGATGCCCCCGATGCTGTCAGGCGGCTCGCCTTGGTGGGGGAGTGGCCCTGGGTCTATGTCGACGAGCTTACGGGTGAGCTGTGGGACGAGGTCGCGCAGCGCGGCTATCGGCTCGCGCGCATGCCGCTCTCGGAGTTCTTCTGGATGATGTGGCAAGACGAGTGGGAGCAGGACTCTTCGCAGGGGTCTCGCAGCGGGGTGAAGGGCATGCCCTGGGAGCCGGGGACGCGGGCGGGTGTCGCCGCGGCCCCTGCCTCTACACCTTCCGATGCCGTGTCCGCCGTCGAAGTGCCGGCCGATCCCTTTGCTGTCCCGGCGGACGAGTTGGCGGACCGCGCGTCTTTGCTCGATGCCTTTCGCTGCCAGATGGCTGCGCTCTCGGCCGCCCTTGAGAATGTGCTCGGCGCGGGTTCGAGCTCGTTCGCCGTGAATCCGGGCGAGCTCATTGCCGCGGCGGATGCAGGCATCCCGCGCTTCCGCGGAGCCGGTGCGCGGTATCGCTTCGCTAAGGTCGCGCTTGAACGTCTGCGTTCGGCGGGCGTGGTGACGGTGGCGTCGATGTACGAGAACGTCGACACCATCCTGCGGCTCAAGGCCGATAACGACGAGGCGCGGGAGGACATCGAGCGCGGTGGGGCCGCCAGCGCGCCGGTGCTGCGCCTCGCGTTCGACGGCACGCTCGACACTTCGAACATCGAGAAACTTCGTTCGTACCTTTACTATATATAGGTGCCATCTTAGAAAGGAGGCCCCATGGGGCTACGAAACCTGCCGACCGACGTCGCGCGCCCGCTGACGTCACTCATCGACGACGCCGAGCCCGGTCGCGTCTCGAGCCGCTCGCTCACGCGGCTCTCAGACGTATGCCAGATCATGCTGCTGTCCTTTGCGGCGGGGGAGAGCGTCTCGGACGAGGAGTACCCGGCGGACACCATGTACTACCTGCTTGAAGGCTGCGCGGGCATCACTTTCGCGCAGGAGGGGCGCGCGCCCGTGCCACTTGCCGCCGGCGAGGTGCTCCTCGTGCCCGCAGGTGTGCGGCATGCCGTGGAGCCTGCGGGTGCCATCAAGCTGCTGCAGCTATCCTTATAAGGGGACGTCTATCAAAAGAAAGCCATCGCAGAAAGGAACAACCATGGCAGAGCTCATCAAGAACATCGAGAAGGAGACTGTCTTCAAGCTGGCCGAGCAGGTGAAGCTCGAAGGCGGCAAGGTCAACAGCCTCACCCTCGCGCAGGCGCCGGCCACCAAAATCACCGTTTTCGCCATCGACGCCGACGAGGGCATGTCCAGCCATGCGGCGCCCGGCGACGCGCTCATCACGGTACTCGAGGGTACTGGCGAAATTACGGTCAACAGCGTCCCGCATCAGCTGGGGGCGGGCGAGAGCATCGTCATGCCCGCCGGCGCGCCGCACGCGGTGCGTGGCATCACCCCGTTCAAAATGCTGCTCGTGGTGGTATTGGCTGCGTAGGACGGCCGACGGGGAACGAAAAGGCGGCGCGACCACGCTCGACGAGATGGAGAAGGCTCACTTTGAGCCGAACGCCAAGGGCGGCGGATCCAAATTGGGTCCGCCGCCCTTTTTCGTGCGACAATCGATGAAGTTGAACGTGACCACATGGCAAGGAGCTATTCAGATGAAAGACGAGAACGAGACGAATGCACCGGTAGCCGACGCCGCGCCTGCCGCACCCAAGCCTGCGCCTAAGCCCGCGTCCAAGCCGCGCGACCCTTACATTCGCGCCGAGAACGAGGACGATGACGGCTACGATCCCTACAGTGATCGCCGTCCCGAGCGCGAGCCGATGTTCGAGGCCGACCCCTGGCGTTAGACTTTAGGCATTAATTCAGACGGCATATTCTAGGCGGACTCCCCGTCCCGTGAGAGGTGGTTGCGGCCGCAGAGGCGGACTGTCAAGATCTGGAACGGAGCTGGGTCCGGAGTTGGGTCTGTACGGCATGTGGTGGGCAGGGCGGTGTGGGGCAAAGGAATGGAGTGCAACAAGACGTTGAAGGGCGCGTCATGCAAAGAAGCTGAATCGTCTGTACGGTAACGGGATGTGGTCTCTGCCTTTGCATGTACGACCCAACCGTCGGGAGAGCGCCCGTGATCCCGAGGGATCAGACTAAAAGCCAGAGAAACTTATGGTCAACAAAGCCATAGACGAGGATCGTGTCCCCAAAGTTGGTGTAAGCGTCACTTCGTCTGACCGCTGGAAAAAGCGGCCATCTCCTAGAATCTTTTATTGCGAAGTAAAGGATTCGAAGAAAGGACGATGGCCACCATGGAAAGTTTAGAGTAGCAGGCGGGCATCACGGGCGAGATACCCAGATTCGACGACGGCATGGTGAACATGGCCGAGCTCATAAGGGCGATGGCCGAGTCGCTCGTCAACGAGATCATGGGCGCCCGGGCCGACGAGGCATGCGAGGCCGGCAACCAGAGGAACAGCTACCGCGAGCGTCGCTCGCCGCTAGCGTCGGCGCCATCAACCTCAGGATCCCGAAGCTGCGCGCGGCGATCGCCGCCGTGCCCGGCATCCTGAAGGCCGTCTTCGCCGAGCGCGACCCCGAACTCGTGCGCGAGCCGTACCAGCTGGCCACCGGGCGGATAGAGGGCTTCTGCCCCAAGGCGGCCGAGGTGCTCGAGGAGGCGGAGGCCGGCGCGCCGGCCTACCTCGACTTCCCCTACGGGCACCGCGTGAGGCTTCGCGCCGACAACATGCAGGGGCGCACCGACCGCGAGCTCAGGCGCCGCGGCCGCGTGGTGCAGGTGTTCCCCAGCAGGAAGTCGCCCATCAGGATGATGGGGGCGGTGTTCGCCGAGATGGACGAGGACTGGGCCGGCCGCCGCCGGCTCGACGACGACTCCATCGGCAGGGCCGTGGAGGGCGCGGAGCACGCTGCCGGGATCATCGCGCTCGTCGCGGCCGACAGCCCCGTTCCCGGCGGGAAGGCGGCCTGACATGAGCTAGAATGGCGGCATTCTAGGCGATTCTCGGCTCCTCGGGCAGCCTGCGGCTACCCTCGAGAACCGAGTTTTACACCAACACTGATAATCATATGCATCCGATTGGCGTCGGCCGGTGGAGAACGACGTGGCGCGGAACGCGTGGAAGCAGGGCGTCGATGGTTCCGGCATCAAGATTGCCGTGCTCGACGATTAACCGATCGGAGACTATCCGGGGCTAGTGGATGCCGATATCACGCATCAGGTGGGCAGCTTCCGGGAATGGGATTCCGAGTAGAGGGCGAAGACCCGGTGCATCATCAACGGGAAGCCGATGATTGCTACTCTCCGGAGAGGCGAGGATAGTTGGCAGTATCCACCGGCACCAGTCTCGTATACGAGGCCACCTATGCCGCAGCAGCCCGCGCAGAGGTATCCGCCGGTTCCCGCACCCCTCGCATGGTCGTCATTCACGGTAGGAAGAACACGGAAAGGGAATAAACAATGGCCGAGGCCTGATCCGATGAGAATGGTGATTTGGATACAATTGGGTTCTTACCATTGTCTATGGAACCGGAGGTCGTGCGATGGGCTATCTGGCATATATGCGGGCGAACCGTCCGGGCTGGAGTAGGATGCATTGGAGGAGCCGCAGCCGGGATGCGAGCATCGATCATTTCGGCGCCAAACACGAGGCATTCGACCTGCCGATTCCATTGCTGCACACATGCGCGTCCAGTTATGCGTTCAATAATCATTCGGCAAGTACTGTGTCTTGCCGGTATTGCGCTCCGGTGCGGCCATTCCCCAGACAGATCGGCGACAAGGGGGACAGCAGCAGGCGTATGGACGTCAGCGTTTTGCGCGCCCCGTTCCCCATCACCGAAGACACCGGCCTCACATCGTTCTCCACATGCTCGCTTGGTCATATCGACGACCCATCGTTCATGCCGCCCTACAACGGCAATCCGTCGCAGGCGATGGTGCGGTTGATGAACTCTTTCCGCATGAAGCCGGGTTGGATCGTATGGAACGGGTGTCTGCATGTGTGGGTGAACTCCCTGTGCTGGAAACAACTGCCGGATGCGAACGATGATTTCCGTTACGCCATAGGCGGCGTGCCTGCGACGTTGGAGCTTGAACTGTTCAAGGCATATCGCGTGTATTACGAGCAGTTGCGGTGTGAGCTGCCGTATCCGTATGCGGGACCCGTCTCGTGGCCGGATCAGTGCGATCCGCGGTTCCCTTTGCCGTCCGATCCGCGCTATGGTGCATATACGTAGCGGGAGCGCATATAAGCAATATCCATGGCGAGAACTTGCTGAGAAAAATATGATGACCAATCCGATGATGAATTCCCGGTCTGTATGGGCAGTATCCGAGCAAAACATACGGGCCACAACCGAAATGGAACATGATGGCGATCATCGGCTTCGTCGCCTCGTTCCTCATCGGCCCGGTCGGTCTCATCCTCTGGCTCGTATGGAAAGACCAATGAGTTGGGCGGGTAGACGACGGCTGGCGGCATGCGCCGCGGCGATGGCGACGCTCGTCGCCATCGCCGCGGGACTCACCGGATGCACTCAACCCGTATGGTTCACGCATCACGCCGATGCGGATACGAACGGGGCGAGCGCCGGCGGTACCGGAAATGGGACGTTTTCGGACTGGCCGCCATACGCGAAGAAAAGATACGACATGGATGTCACACCCACAGCGAGGCAGATCTCGATAGCGAAGGCGCTGCTGAACGATCGACAGGAGCGGGACGCGAACGTCGCCGGTATGAAGGATGGTTGGCCCGACTCGCAACTGTTCCGTCTGGTCACGCTGGCGGAGACGCTGCTTGACCGGATGTCGGAGCGGTATGGTGTGGAATTCCGTGCATCAGAAGGATTCCACCGTCCGGAACTACTTGACCCGACATGGTGGATCAACGTGACGCCCGCATCGGGGCCGTTGCAAGGCGACGTGTTCGAAGTGGATTATATGGAAGGCGATGGTGCCGACGGGAACGATCTCGGTCCGTATGTCGCGGACACGTATTTCACGGCGCTGCGCCGGGACGAATACAACGGTCATCTCACGGAACGGATCGACCGGTTCCTTGCGGCGCATCCCGATCTCGACTGCGTTTACCGGATTAGCAGCCCCACCGGTCCGAAGAATGAGACCCAATGGCGGTTGTCGCCGTCCGCCGCCGTCGACGATCTCGCCTCGTATTTCGTTGGCAGCATGGAGATCTACATCTCCCCGGAAACCGTGACGGACCGTGAGCGATTTGCCGCATTCGCATCGGCGTTCATCACCGCCATGCGGAAAGATGGGCTGGACGTTCACTACGAGATCGTGCAGATCACACGCATCGACGGCGCCGAATTTACCATCGGGGCCGCACGGGACGCTATGCGCCATTCGACGGAGACGCCCGCGTGGGACTCCTGGTATACGGGAGGATTCACCGCCAGCGCGGACGCCTCAGCCCCCGAGATCATCAAGGATGGTGAATAATCATGGCCGTGGACGCGCGTGACCTCGCCGTACTGACGCATCTGACCTATCTCGATCCCGGCAACTCGTTCATCAACGACAAGGACCTCGGTTCCGAATCACCATAGTCGTCGAAGAACATCGACAACGACATCGCCAAACCGTTGTCGAAGATCCTCATCGGATACGATTCGAGTCTCAAACGCAAAGGCGACGACTCCGATACCGACAGGACCACGGGATCAGAATGGGCGCGTTCGGTCAGCAACGCCCGCACCGATTTGGATCCGAAACGGCTGATACTGGTGGACGCGATGGGCAACGGGTCGTCCCACCATCATCGTGACCATGGCGTTCCGTCGTCTCCTGCATGAGTAGAACAACGCGTTCTTCACGTCGAAGTACAGGGCGGGCGATGAGGTTCCTCCGTAATGAATCACTCCGATGGGAACGAAGTCACGCCAACGCCCAGCGTCCACGCGGGAATCGCTGCGGCGGTTCCCGTCACTGGCATCCGAATTCCATCCGAGCGTTCGGCCAACGATCTCGTATATGGTCTTGACGTCGCCGCTGTCGGGTCCGTCCACGGCGATCACGCGATGGCCGTTCATGTCCTGCGACGTGAGATTACCTGATGTGATCTGGGCGGCGAGTCCTTCGCGGATCACCGCCGCTATGCGCTTCACCGTCTCCGCCGGCCAATCATTGCAATCATCGTCTATTCCCTCCCCTGTTCAATGCACCGTGACGCTCTCGATGATCGTATGGATCCGCTTGAGGCCATCCATCGCGGTCGGACCGGTCTCCGTCCAACAATGAGCCGATGTCGTGAGTCTGGCGGCGAGTCGACGGCATGCACGTGCTCGGGGTCATTCCAGTCGACCTTGGTGGGTGCGTCGGACGGGGGCTGTGGTTTTGTCAACCAGTGGCTCTGCTTATTTTCAGTGTATTCTCTCTTGATGCTTTGTGGTTCTATTAATCAAGTTGCGCGCAATCTTGCTCTCTCGTTAATCAAGAATCAATATAATCTTGATTAGTAAAAGAGCAAGATTGGAGAACCATGGCATTCAACGACCTGGTGGCCCAGAAAATAAAGGACTTTGAGCAACAGGGAGTTCCGCAGGTCTTTGAGCGAGACCTTGATCTGGGAAACCCACAGGAGCCAAAGCACGACAACATCGTACATGTGATTGTGGGAACCCGTCGTTGTGGAAAGACGTATCGCCTGTACCAGGAGATGCGGCGGCTTCAGGATCAAGGTATCGAGCTTGACCGGATGCTTTACTTTAATTTTGAAGATGAGCGCTTGCGTCCGTATGAGCCATCGCTGCTCGCGGATGTGCTCGATACATTCCATGCGCTATATCCTGCTGCTCGAGGCGAGGGCGCCTACCTTTTCTTTGACGAGATCCAGGAAGTTCCCGAATGGGGTGCGTTTCTGCGTCGTGTGGTTGATACGGAAAAAGCGACCGTTTACGTGACGGGATCTTCTTCTAAGATGCTGTCCTCAGAACTTAAGAGTGAGTTCAGGGGCCGTTCTCTTGTAAGAGAGCTTTTTCCGTTGAGTTTTTCGGAATACGTCCGATATAAGACGGGGAGCGTTCCTGAGCCGGATGCGCCCTCTTCCCCGAGCGATGCAGCGTTGCTTCGACATCATCTGATCGGATATCTTGAGCGAGGAGGGTTCATCGCGACACTTGAGCAGACGCCCGCGGACGCGATTCAGCTGCTACAGGAATATGCTTCGCGAACGGTCGCCATGGATGTCGTTGAGCGCTACGACGTCAAGAACCCTCGCCTGGCCTCACTGTTCCTGACGCGGTCTATGGCATCTTCTGGACGAGAGCTGTCAGTGAACAAGGTGTACAACGAGTTCAAGAGCAGACAGATACCCGTCAGCCGTAATTCGCTCAGCGATTTACTCGAGTATTACGAGGATGCCTACCTGTTGTTTTCGGTGCCGGAGTTCACACGTTCACTTGCAAATAATACGCGGTCTGCGTCTAAGGTCTACGCTGTCGATCCTGCGATGTTTGGAGCATTCTCTCCTGCATCGGCATTGGACCAGGGCCAGAGGCTCGAGACCGCAGTGTTCAACGCGCTAAGAAGAAGGACTTCCGCGGTGGGGATCGGATCGGTCTACCGCCTGCTGATCAAAGAGAAGAGCAAAAGCCATGAGGTGGACTTTGTGGCTGGGGACGCACTTCTCATGCGGGCTTATAGCCTGATTCAGGTGAGTGTGGATATGGCAAACGAGAAAACGCGCGAGCGCGAAATTGCCGCGCTTGATGCCTCGATGGCCCAGTTCGATCTTGGCGAGTCGGCAATCGTTACCATGGATGAGCAGGCCGATATTCCATGCGAGCACGGTGTGGTACACGTTGTGCCCGCATGGAAGTGGCTTCTTGCCTAATCCTTAAAGTAGCTAAAAAGCCCCAAAAAAGACTGCCCTGGGTCGTGGACAGCTAGTTCTGGGCCTTGATGCTCGGCAGGAGAATCTGGGCGAGGTAGTCGGTCTCGAGTTTGGTCGCGGCGTCTGCCTTGCCGTCTTTACCGACCAGGTCGTTTTTGATCTGGTTGTATGTGTAGCGGTTGCCGGTCGTGAGCTCGACAAGCTCAATCGCCGTATCCATGGGGTAGGTCGACACAGGGTTCTGCGTGCGCCCGTTGATGGTTTGAGGGACCACATACGGATAGACAGGACCGCTCGCATAGACGGTGTAGCCGTTGCCCAGGCTGACTGTGCCCAAAACTGTATCGCCGCCGTCGGGGGTAAAGGTCTCGCCGTCGCGCACCGCGACGAGCGTCACGAGCGGTGTGTTGGCGTCGCCGTCCAGATAAACGCACAGCGTGCTGCCGTTTTGCCAGGTCGCAACCTTGCCGTACCACTCGACGGGAATATCGAGCTGGTAGAGGTCGGTTGCCTTGTGGCGAGCGTCAGCATCACGGGATGCCTGTGCCTTGCTTGCGCTTACGGCGTTGGCGGCGGCAGCGCGGCGCGTAATTGCCGCCTGCTGGAGTATCTTTGCCGCGGCGGCAGAGCTCGCGCCGCCTTCCTCGGCATACTTGGCGGCGGCATCGATCTGGTCGTCAGTCACCGTGTCGGCCGAAGGCACCTTGAGCTTAAAGGTGGCCTGGGCACTCAAATCCTGTCCATCGCTCTTAATGGTGACCTGCGCCTTGGTGGTCGGGACAGTGTAGATGGTGCCGTCTTCCGCGATGGGGGATCCAGCAATGGAGAGCGTGTAATCGCCGGGAAGCAGCTTAATGCCGCGACCATGCTCGTCAACGTAGAGCGTTTCGCTCACGGAAGAACCGTCGGAATCCTGCCCGCTCACCTGTACGGGAATCTTGGAGCCGGTTGAGCAGTCGAGGCCCGCAGCATGCACGCCAATCTGCACCGACATCATCGTGTGCGCACTGGCGGCGGCAGCGGCAGCCTGCTCTCGCTGATATCCGTTCCAGGCAGCATAGCCTGCGCCGCCGGCGACGAGCGCGACGGCCACAACGCCGGCAACCATCAGGTTGCGGCGCCTGGGCGGTATCTTACGATGACGAACCTCGGCTTCGCGTGCCGAAGGAACGGACGGAAGGGGAATATCACCCATGGCGATGGTCTCGTCTACGACAGGCGCAGAGCCTAAGCCGGGGAGCTCGCGGGTCAGCGAATCTTCGGCCGGCAAGCTGTCGAGCAAGATGGTTTCCTCGCTCGTGTCGGATTCGGGCTGGTCGTCGGCCTCGCATTCGGATTCCTCGTGCCCCGCTTCGTCTTCGGTGGGCGCGGCGCCATCGTCTTTTGCATCCTGATCATCGGGCTGTGCCTCGATTTCCGGCTCATCCTGCGCATCAACGCTCGAATCGTCAAACGCAATCTCGGCCAGCGCGATCTGGTCTAGGCTCTCCAGGGCCTCGGCACACGCTTCTGCATCTTGGGCCGCATCCTCTTGGCCTATCGTCTCATCTTTCATATATCCCCCAAGCTCGATATCGGGACAACAATGTACCCAAAATTGGCGTCATATAGGGCCGTCAGGCGGTTGGAAATCTGATTTTATCTGTGCGAGAGGTTTTGAATATGTGCGTGAATGCGCGCAACAACAAAACGCCCCGGAAAGCAGGCGAATCGCTTTCCGGGGCTGCGCATGACGCGCGATTGCGGCATCGGCTAAGTTTGCCTACATCCAAATGCGGACGGAATAAACACGTTACTCGGCGTGTGCGTAATCAACCTTGGCGCGGCGGGCGGTGGCCTTCTCCCAATCGCTGGTGCCCTCAAAGACATCTTGCTTGTAGGGGTTGCGGCCGAGCTTCTTGGCGCGGTAGATGATGTAGATGATCGCTGCGATGTTGACGACCAGTGCGGCGATCGAGACCGCGGTGGCGGCGCCGGGGTCGAGCGTGGAGTGGGTCACAAAGATGGACTCCTCCTGGAAGTAGGGGAACACCTGGGCAAACATGCACCAAATGGCCAGCGTAAAGGCACGGTTCTGGATCCAGCCGCCCTTGTTCCAGATAAAGGCGGCGACGGTGGGCGCCAGCAGCAGCGCAAAGCCGCAGAACCAGGAGTGGGTGGGCAGGCAGTTGTAGGTGTAGCAGAAGTTCCAGATATCGTAGGCGATGATGTAGACCCAGGTCATGTCGGGCCACAGCATGTCGGTCTTGTCCTCGGAGGCGTAGACGCTCCACCAACCGGTCATGCAGAAGATGTTGATGATACCGGCGATGCCGTTGAACACGTTGTTCCAACCGGCCAGCTGCGTAGCACCTTCGGAGGTGACCCAGGTGGACTGACCCAGGACAAAGAAGTGATAGGCGCTCTCAAAGTCGGACACGACGGCGATCATGATGTTGATGGCCACGATCACAAACGGCCACGCGCGGAACCAATGCGCCTTGCCGATCTTGCCCCACTGGTACTTAATGGCAATGAAGCCCCAGCAACCGGCAAGCGCCGCGTATACCTTGGCGTAGTGGAACCAGCTGTTCTGATACACATGGGTGGGGTTGGTGAGCGCCCACTCGGCACCCTGCGAAACGCCGATGGCGATGGCGACGCAGTAGATGGTCATGGCCAGCGGAGCCACGCCAAAGATGATAGCCGCGCCGAGCTTGGTGCGGCGGCCGACCTCGTTGAGCACGATCAGGCCGATAAAGACCATGGCCCAGCCGACCCAGTGGATAAGGGTATTGCTACCCCAAACATCGAACAGCATGCTGCTCTCCTTTCACACGCCCGCGGCCCCTCTTCCGATCGCGGACAGTTTGGCCAAATGTCGTCAGTTCCGGGGCTTGCGCTCCGGATACTTGGCGGTGTAGCCCTCGATGTGGAGCGTCGAGGCGATGATTTCCTTGACCGTCTCGTCGGGCACATCGGGGTGCGTGCGGATATACATCAACAACCCCATGATGAGGGTGTAGAACGTCTCGTAGACATGGTCGATGCGTAGCTCGTGATGGGCGACAAAATCCACCACGGTGGTGTCGCAGATATACTGCGCCACGCGCTGGACCACGTTGTGCAAAAAGCCGCCGTAGAGTGCGCCGCTGCTCGAGGTGAGTGTGCTCGGCAGCTCGTGGCCGCTGGCGACCAGGCGCTTAAAGAGCGGAGCGACAGTGTCGAGTGCGCCCTCGATATCACCGACGACGCGGCTGGCATTCCACTGCTCGAGCTCGGCGATAAAACCGTCGATCGCATCGTCCATCACGGCGGTGACGGCGGCGTCCATATCGGCGAAGTAGTGGTAGAACAGCGAGCGCGTGCAGCCGGCTCGCTTGGTCACGGCCGAGACAGATAGATGCGACACGCCCAGCTCGGAGCTTACGGTGCGCACGGCGGCGAGGATCTCGCGACGGCGTTCGTCGCCCGTCAGGCGCTTTGCCGCGCTATCGGATGCGGGGACGGCATCGACCACAGAGGTATCTGCTGTGTTGTTGCCCATGAGTTTGCCGCCTTTCATCCGTTTGAGCCCGACCATTCGCCTAACAGTCTTGAATATTGTTGACGGTTCGTCAATACTATTTTTGACACAATGTCAACAATGGCAGGTGAACGGCATGGGAGCATGCACGGCCTGCAAAAAAGAGGGGTGCCGCGGCCTCGCCGGGCTGCGGCAAGAGAAGGGACAACCATGATTCTCAACGGACCGGGGATTAGCTACACCGAGCCCGATATCGGCGCGGAGTTTGTACCGCCGCTGCCGGAGCATCCGCGCGAGGCCATCGTCAAACTGTGCGAGCACTGTACCAACCGCCTGCTGCATCGCGACGAGCTGCTGGGCTACGAGTACTGGTCGTTTGCCGAGGCCGCGACCGACGAGCAGGCCGAAGTGCTCTGCAAGATGAAGATGCGCCGTCCCTACACGCTGCCCGAGATGGTCAAGCTCGCCGGCATGCCCGAGGCCGATATCGAGAAGATGCTCGACGACATGAGCTACACGGGTCTGCTCGAGTACAACTGGGAAAACCCCGAGCGCGCCAAGCAGTGGGTCCTGCCCATGCTGGTGCCGGGTTCCGCCGAGTTCCTCAACATGCGCGTTGGCCAGCTCGAGGAGCATCCGGTCTATGCCAAGTTCTTTGAGCAGGCGTCCAAGGGGCCGCTGTCCCGCGCCACGCCGATGGTGCCGCCCGGAGGCGCCGGCATCGGCATGCATGTCATTCCGGTCGAGAAGGCCATCGATGCCGCGAGCACGTCGGTGCCGATTGAGCATATCGAGCACTGGCTCGACAAGTACGAGGGCAAGTATGCCGCCAGCACCTGCAGCTGCCGCGCGAGCCGTCGCGTGATGGGAGAGGGCTGCGCCGACGACCCGGCCGATTGGTGCATCGCCGTGGGCGATATGGCCGACTACGTTGTCGAGACCGACCGCGGTCATTACGTGACCCGCGACGAGGTCTACGACATCTTGCGCCAGGCCGAGGACAACGGCTTTGTGCACCAGATCACCAACATTGACGGCGAGAACAAGATCTTCGCCATCTGCAACTGCAACGTCAACGTGTGCTATGCCCTGCGCACCTCGCAGCTGTTCAACACGCCCAACCTGTCGCGCTCGGCCTATGTCGCCAAGGTCGAGAAGGACAAGTGCGTGGCCTGCGGTCGCTGCGTTGAGGTGTGTCCGGCCGGCGCCGCCAAGCTGGGCCAGAAGCTCTGCAGCAAAAAGGCCGGCGGACAGGTGCCCGAGTATCCGCGCCAGGAGCTGCCCGATGCCACCAAGTGGGACCACACCAAGTGGTCGCCCAACTACCGCAACGACAACCGCATCGAGACGCATGAGTCCGGCACCGCTCCCTGCAAGACGGCCTGCCCCGCGCATGTCGCCGTTCAGGGCTATTTGAAGCTCGCGGCGCAGGGCCGCTATGACGAGGCCCTGGCACTCATTAAGCGCGAGAACCCGCTGCCCGCTATCTGCGGCCGTGTGTGCAACCGCCGCTGTGAGGATGCCTGCACCCGCGGCCGTGTGGACGCCGCCGTGGCTATCGATGAGGTCAAGAAGTTCATCGCCCAGCGCGATCTGGATGCCGCGACCCGCTATGTCCCACCTGTTGTGACCCCGACGCGTGCCGGTGGCTTCGACCAGAAGATCGCCATTATCGGTGCCGGCCCGGCCGGCCTGTCCTGTGCCTTCTATCTGGCCGAGAAGGGCTACAGGCCCGTCGTGTTCGAGAAGAACGAGCGCCCGGGCGGTATGCTCACCTACGGTATTCCCAGCTTTAAGCTGGAGAAGGACGTTGTCGAGGCCGAGGTCGAGATCATTCGCCTGATGGGTGCCGAGTTCCGCTATGGCGTGGAGGTCGGTCGCGATGTGACGCTCGACGAGCTGCGCGAGCAGGGCTTTAAGGCCTTCTACGTGGCTATCGGCTGCCAGGGCGGCCGCCTTGCCGGTATTCCGGGCGAGGATGCCGAGGACGTGACCGCGGCCGTCGACTTTTTGCGCGAGGTCAACAGCGGCAAGATCGACGCGCTGCCCGGCCGCACCATCGTGGTTGGCGGCGGCAACGTGGCTATCGATGTCGCGCGCAACGCCTGCCGCCTGGGTTCCGAGCACGTTGAGATGTTCTGCCTGGAGAGCGAGGCCCAGATGCCCGCCAGCGAGGAGGAGCGTCGCGAGGCCGTTGAGGACGGCGCGCACATCAGCTGCGGCTGGGGCCCCAAGGAGATTCACCTGGACAAGGCCGGTCGTTTGTGCGGCATCACCTTCAAGCGCTGCACGCGTGTCTTTGACGACGAGGGCCGGTTTGCGCCCGAATACGACGAGAACGATCTGCGCCGTGTCGATGCCGACCGTGTCGTCATGTCGATTGGCCAGTCCATTGTGTGGGGCGACCTGCTGGCTGGCTCCAAGGTGGAGCTTGGCCGCGGCCAGGGTGCCCTTGCCGATCCCCAGACCTACCAGACCGCCGAGCCAGACATCTTTGTGGGCGGCGACGTCTACACCGGCCCGAGCTTTGCCATCGATGCCATCGCCGCCGGTCACGAGGCCGCCGTCTCCATCCATCGCTTTGTGCAGCCGGGATCCACGCTCACCATCGGCCGCAACCAGCGCCGCTACAGCGCGCTCGACCGCGACGATGTCGTGATCGAGAGCTACGACAACGCGAGCCGCGAGGTCGCCCACGTGGACCGCGGGCGCGAGAAGGCCGCGCCGTTTAGCGAGTACGTCGAGACCTTTACCGAAGAACAGGTGCGCGCCGAGACTGCCCGCTGCCTGGGTTGCGGCGCCTCGATCGTCGACCCCAACAAGTGCATCGGCTGCGGTCTGTGCACCACCAAGTGCGCGTTCGACGCCATCCATCTGGATCGCGACCGCCCCGAGTGCTCCACGATGGTCAAATACGAGCAAAAGCTCCCCAGCCTGGGTAAGTACGCCTTGAAGCGCGCGATCAAGATTAAATTCGGGAAGAAGTAAAAGAACCTAACAAGTAAGTGAACGGCGCAGAGGGCGGTTGGACAGCGAGCGGGTCTCAGGCGTGGCGAGGTGCCTTGAAAGAGGAGGGCATAGGGCTTTTGCCCATGCCCGACGATTGAAAGGCAGATCGCCCGTCTGGGGCTCGCGCAGCGTCAAGCCGACCGCCGTTCGTTAGAACGGCGGAAGGAAAGCTGGGGTACCTGGGCGCCGCTCGCTGACGTTGAATTGACATCGCATCGACCTCTGTCGAAAGGTTTTTATCTTGCATGAATTGGGAATCGTGTATCACATCATTCGCGATGTTGAGAACGTGGCGCGCGCCAATGGCGTGCGTCGCGTTTCGAGCGTGACGTTGCTGCTGGGCGAGGTCTCGGGCGTCGTTCCCGACTTGCTGCTCGACGCTTGGCGCTGGGCGGCAGATAAAAAGTCCATCACGCTGGGTGCGGAGCTTATTGTGGAGCCCGTCGAGGCCGTGACGCATTGCGAGGCATGCGGCCGTGACTACGCGACGGTCGAGCACGGCAAGATCTGTCCCCATTGCGGCAGCGGCGAGACATACCTGCTGCAGGGCCAGGAGGTCATGATCAAGCAGATCGAGACCCCCGACGAGGACCCGGCAGACGCTGTCCCCGACGGCCCTTCTGACGCCCCCGACGCCATCGACGCCGCCAACCCCCTCCACATCGTCTAGCCCCTAGTCGTTGGGGACGCTCTTACATGACTAGTCAATCAAGAACGTCCCCAACGACTACTTGCGCTAGAACATAAGCCACGAAAATGTCAAGTCATGTCTGTTTAAACAAAATGGTGGCAGCATAAGCGCATGGCACTTGCTTAAAATGGTAATTAATGAACAGCCTGCTTGTATCTGCAAAATACGTGGCTTGATGAACGATGCCTTGGTTGGTAATGAGTCAAAAAGCAGCAACGTAATCAACTTGTAACAAAGATAGATGTTTAAACAAAATATTCAGCCATTTACATTTTCTTCTATAATTTCACGGTGCTTGCAGGTATACTCCTTTCATGTCGTGTAGGAATTACGTAGACAAAAAGGAGGTTATGTGATGGTAAGTATTGTTCTTGCTAGCCACGGGGACTTGGCTGCTGGAATCAAGCAGACGGGCTCGATGGTCTTTGGCGATCAGCCGTCTGTAGCCGTGGTCTCGCTCGAGCCGAGCATGGGCCCCGACGACTTCCGTGCCAAGGTCGAGGAAGCAATCGCTTCCTTCGAGGACCAGGAGCAGGTGCTCTTCCTCGTTGATCTGTGGGGCGGCACGCCGTTCAACCAGATCAGCGGGCTCATCGAGGGCCACGATTCCTGGGCTATCGTCACCGGTGTCAACCTGCCTATGCTCATCGAGGCATATTCGCAGCGCTTTGATGCAAAGAACACTGCACATGCGATCGCAAAACATCTTGTGACTGAGGCTAAGGCTGGCGTGCGCGTCAAGCCCGTGTCTCTGGAGCCCGAGGAGAAGAAGCCGGCTGCGGCCGCCGCTGCTCCTGCAGGCGCCATCCCTCCGGGAACGGTCATCGGCGACGGGCACATCAAGATTGCCCACGTCCGTATCGACACCCGTCTGCTGCATGGCCAGGTGGCCACCACGTGGACCAAGCAGATCAACCCCAACCGCATCATCGTGGTCTCCGACGGCGTTGCTCACGACGAGCTCCGCAAGACCATGATCGAGCAGGCTGCCCCTCCGGGAGTCCATGCCAACGTCGTGCCCATCAAGAAGATGGCCGAGGTCGTCAAGGATACGCGCTTTGGTGACACCAAGGCGCTGCTACTCTTTGAGAATCCGCAGGATCTGCTCAAGGCCATCGAGGCCGGCGTCGACATCAAGGAAGTCAACATCGGTTCCATGGCTCACTCCAAGGGCAAGGTTGTCGTCACCAACGCCGTCGCCATGGGCGATGACGACGTTAAGACTCTCGAGGCCCTCAAGGCCAAGGGCGTCAAGTTCGAGGTCCGCAAGGTTCCTTCGGATTCCTCCGGGGATCTCGACGCCATGTTGAAGAAAGCTAAGGCCGAACTGGCCGCTCAAGCATAGTAAAGGAGGGTCCGATACATGTCTGCAATCACTATTCTGCTTGTTGCGATTGTCGCGTTGTTTGCCGGTATGGAAGGCATTCTGGATCAGTTCCAGTTCCATCAGCCGCTCGTGGCGTGCACGCTTATCGGTCTCGTAACCGGTCACCTTCAGGAGGGCATCCTCCTGGGCGGTTCGCTCCAGATGATGGCCCTTGGCTGGGCTAATGTCGGCGCCGCCGTCGCTCCTGATGCCGCTCTGGCCTCGGTCGCTTCTTCGATCATCATGGTGCTCGCCCTCAACGGCGGCGCCACCGATTCGGCCAAGGCCGTTACCGCCGCCATCGCCGTCGCCGTCCCGCTGTCGGTCGCCGGCCTGTTCCTGACCATGATCTGCCGTACCCTGGCTACCGCTATCGCTCACGCCATGGACGGTTGCGCCGAGAAGGGCGACTTCTCCGGCATCGAGCGCTGGCAGTATGCCGCCATCCTCATGCAGGGCCTTCGTATCGCCATTCCGGCAGTACTTCTGTGTGTCATCCCGGCCGAGGCGGTTACCAACGCGCTTAACGCTATGCCCGACTGGCTGTCCGGCGGCATGGCTGTCGGCGGCGGCATGGTCGCTTCCGTCGGTTACGCCATGGTCATCAACATGATGGCCACCAAGGAGACCTGGCCGTTCTTCATCCTCGGCTTTGTCCTTGCTGCCATCCCTCAGCTCACGCTGATCGCCCTTGGCCTCATCGGCATCTCCCTTGCCCTCATCTACCTTGGCCTTAAGGATCTGGCCAAGCAGGGTGGCGGCATGGGCGGTGGCTCCGGTGACCCGCTCGGCGACATTCTGAACGATTACGAGTAGGAGGGGAGTGATACATATGGCAGAGAACAAGATTCAGCTCACCAAGGCTGACCGCAAGAAGGTTTGCTTCCGTCATCAGTTCCTTCAGGGCTCGTGGAACTACGAGCGCATGCAGAATGGCGGCTGGTGCTTCGCAATGATCCCTGCGATCAAGAAGCTCTACACCAGCAAGGATGACCAGATTGCCGCTCTTAAGCGCCACCTGGAGTTCTATAACACCCATCCTTATGTTTCCGCCCCCGTCATTGGCGTTACCCTCGCCCTCGAGGAGGAGCGCGCCAACGGTGCTCCGATCGACGACGTCGCCATCCAGGGCGTCAAGGTCGGTATGATGGGCCCGCTCGCCGGCGTCGGCGACCCCGCATTCTGGTTCACCCTTCGCCCGATCCTGGGCGCTCTGGGTGCTTCCCTGGCCCTGTCCGGCAGCATCGCCGGTCCGCTGCTGTTCTTCTTCGCGTGGAACATCATCCGTTACGCTTTCCTGTGGTACACGCAGGAGTTTGGCTACAAGGTCGGCTCCTCCATCGCCAAGGACCTCTCCGGCGGTCTGATGGGCAAGGTCACCGAGGGTGCTTCCATCCTGGGTATGTTCATCATCGGCGCCCTGGTCGAGCGTTGGGTGTCCATCTCCTTCACCCCGGTCGTCTCCAAGGTCACGCAGTCTGCTGGCGCCTTTATCGACTGGGCTAGCCTGCCCTCCGGTTCCAAGGGCATCAAGGAAGCACTGACGATGTACAACTCCATCGGTGCCACCGCCCTTGACCAGGTGAAGGTCACCACGCTTCAGGCTAACCTCGATCAGCTCATCCCCGGCCTTGCCGCCGTATGCCTGACCCTTTTTGTCTGCAAGCTCCTCAAGAAGAAGGTCAGCCCGATCGTCATCATCCTGGCTCTCTTCGCCGTGGGTATCATCGGTCGCGTCTGCGGCTTCATGTAAGCGCACTTCGGCTTAAGACCGAGAGTTGCTAGGCAAGGGCTTTTGAGCCATTGAAACGGACCGCACCCGGTGGGTACACTGGATGCGGTCCGATTGTTTTATCTGGAGGGCGAGGCGCGCATGGCGCAATCTCAGAACAGCAAGGTCGATCTGGCAACGCCGGCAACCTGTCTGATGGGGCTTACCAGTCACGGTAACGTGATGGTGGGCAATAAGGCGTTTGAGTACTATAACGAGCGCAATCCCGAGGACTTTATTCAGATCCCGTGGAATGAGGTCGACTATATCGCCGCCGAGGTTTTGCGCGGCACCAAGAAGATTACGCGTTTTGCCATCTTTACCAAGGATAACGGCCACTTTACGTTTTCGACGCGTGATGACAAAGAGACGCTTCGCGCGGTCCGCAAGTACGTTGACGAGGACAAGCTCGTGCGCTCGCCCGACTTTATCGACGTGACCACCAAGGGTGCCAAGAGCATCCCCTCCCTCATCAAAGCCCTCTTCCACAAAGGCGACTAGCTCCTCATAAGTTGCGGTGAAATAGTTCCTAAATTCGACTTTAGATGCTTCTGGCAGGGACTATTCCACCGCAACTTCGTTTTGATCCGTCGCTTAGAAGCTGCGTTTTGGCCTTTTCCTCAGACTGGGATGAAGCTTCCCGTTGGACTCGATTGGGAAAATCCATCCCAGTCTAAGCACCGATTCCGGGATGTAGTTTCCGGAACGGGGTCGTCTGGGAAACCATATCCCGTTTCGAGCGGAAATTCTGGGACACAGTTTCCCAGCGAGGTCCCATGAGGAAAGTCTGGACCAGAATTCACCTGGATAGTGGGACGTGCTTTCCGGAAGGCTATTCCGCCACAACTTCGAAGAGCTGCTATGCACTGTATGGCTGCGACATAAATCTGCTACACTAATACAACATGCCTCCGTAGCTCAGGGGATAGAGCACCGCTCTCCTAAAGCGGGTGTCGACGGTTCGAATCCGCCCGGGGGCACCAGGGAATATGCCGGCGTCGCGAGAGCGGCGCCGTTTCTGGTCTGTGGGGGGCCGCCGGCGGATTCGGGCCGTCGACACCCGCGTCACCAATTTCCCTGCGGGGGGGGGAGTTCTCGAATCCGCCCGGGGCACCAGAGATATGCCGAGCCCGGTACCGTAACGGCGACACGTCTTGATAGTTTTGGAAAGCTCGTCGTCGCTGCCCTAGCGCACTGCCGTTTCATGCCGATTCTGCCATGCCCACACTCTTCGCGAGGGTGAGGAGCGTGAATTGATCGGAGAGGGCCAACCACTCTGATAAAATCGTTTTCGCTGGCGGCAGTCCTCGTGCCGGGCAGAGCCCTCCATCCGATGGGAGGTGATGCCCATGACCGATTTTACCGCGCTCGTGAAGCTCCTGACCGCTATGGTCTCGCTCCTCACGGCCCTTGTCGGCCTTTCCAAGGCACTCAAGCAGGGCTCGAAGCCCAAAAAGAAAGGCCACCGTCGCTAAGACGATGACCTAACTCTACTAAGCAACGGCTCTGCCCAGCTCACCACAACTTGGGCTGCCGTCGGCACCATTTTACCCTCCTGACGAGGAATTCGTCCATATTTCAAAAAACAAATCCTGCCTGCTATCGAACCCTTGATTCTCATTTTCAGTGCAACAGCCTCAGGACTCAGCGCAACGCGTTGCGCTCGGGGTCCCTATTTTCATAAAAGGCCCAGCAGTAGGATGCAAGCAAATTGGGCTTTTTGGTTTTAGAGATCGTGCCAGAGGAGTTGATTTCAGCCAGCTTGGCTAACTTCCCCGCGGGGGGAGTTCTCGAATCCGCCCGGGGGCACCAGAGATATGCCGAGCCCGGTACCGCAACGGTGCCGGGCTCTTCTGGTCTTGAATGCGAACGACCTTACCGTCCTTTATTTCGTGCAGATAATGATGACCCCAAGAGATGGAACTCTTCGGATAAACTTTACTTTTATATCGCATCAGACAATAGCCCCAGTTAATTAATGGGATAATGGGGAACTACATATGAAAGAGAATAGAGGAGCAAGGGCGGTCTTTACCCCTCACACCTCGCCAAAAGGGGAAAGGATCATCGAATGAAGAGAAAGATGATCGGCCGTGCACTCCTAGCGTTTGCGTGTTCCGTGGTACTGCTTGCCGGCACGCTGGTGGGCTGCGGGGGTTCGGGTGCGGCGGGATCCGATGGCGAACACGAGGCAATAACCATCATGGCACCTTTCCGCAACGTCAGCGCGTTCAAGGACATGGTTGCCGAGAAGTACCCGGAGATCAACCTCGAGATTATCCCTTACAGCGGTAAGAACTACACTGCGTACACCCAGGCATCCCTTAAAGCGGACGATATGTCGGACATCTATTTTTCGACCGTGTATGAGCCGAGCTACGAGCACATGGGCGACAAACTCATCGACTTGTCAGGCTATGATTTTACTGACAAATACACCGAGGCCCGCCTCCAAGACGTGACAGACAACGGTGCCATCTACATGCTGCCCACCTGCTACAGCTGTCTGGGCATTACCTACAACAAGACGCTGCTTAAAGAGCATGGCTGGGAGCTTCCCACTAACTTAAAAGAGCTCGAGGAGCTTGCATCCAAGGCCAAGGAGGCAGGCGTGAACCTCTGTCTCACCCAGATTCAGTACCCGGGCTTTGGCTTCCAGTATTGGTGCAACATCCTCGACACCAGCTTCTTCAACACCCCTGATGGCGTCCAGTGGCGTGCCGACTTCCTTGACGGCAAGGCCACGGTCGCAGGGTCTGAGGAGTTAAAGGCGGCCATGGAGGACCTCGACAAGTGGCGTGACTTGGGCATGCTCAACGATGGGGGCGACCCCGTTAGTGACGATGTTACGAGGGAGGAGTTTGCCAAGGGCAACACCCTCTTCATGCTCGGCAACAACAACGACTTCTCCGACGGTGACACCACGGACGAGTTCGGCTTGATGCCCTATCTGTCAAAGGATGGCAGAGACAATGCCTTTATTTTGCAAACCACGAGTTATGTGGGCCTGAACAAGCATCTGCAGGATTCCGGTAACGAGCAAAAGCTCGAGGATGCCCTGCATGTGATGGAGGTTTTCTCCACGGTCGAGGGCATGCAAGCCTTCAACTCCTCGTACAGCGACTCCACGCTGCTGCCGCTTAAGGATTATACGCCCAAGGCCGACGGGTATTATGCGGAGATCTTGGACCAGCTCAACGAGGGCCTCACCGCTCCGTTTATATACTCTGGCTGGGAAGATCTCATCGTTCCCATCGGAAACGCAGGTCTAGACTATATCAAGGGTAAGGCCAGCTTGGCCGACTTCGAGACGGCAATCGACGATAGCCAGTCCCTCATGGTGGACAACAAGTCTCAGGTGTTCACCACGGTTACGAAGAAGCTCGATACGGACGCCTGCGCCAAGCTCGTCGGAATCTGCTTTGCCAAGGCGACGGACAGCGACCTGGCACTCATCTCAACCAACAAGTACTATCCCTACTCCGGCACCCGCGACGAGCTCAACGTCGACGGCGTGAGTGGTGCGCTCTTTGCCGGCGACGTTACGGACATGGAGATCTCCTCCATCGTTCCCACGGGTTGGACTGATAACATCAAGACTGTCACGCTTGCGGGCAAGCGCGTCAAGGACCTGATGGGCTCCGGTTACGACCGTGCGGGCGATGGCAATGTCTACCCTTACGTGCTCGCCGCTCCGGAAGGCTTTAAGATCGACGACAACGCTACCTACAAGGTCGCCGTTGCGGGTGTGACCGATGAGGTGGCCAAGGAGGGCAATCTTGAGGACAGCGGCGTGCTCGGTCTGGATGCCATGAAAGAGTACCTGAGCAAGTTTGAGACCCTATCTCCCGCGGATGTAGCTTGGAACGATTAGTGCCGAATCATAACGATAAACAAAGAGGTCTGCGTTCGCTCGTGCTCAAGCGCGCGGATGCGGACTTCTCCTCAAAGCAAGCCAAAACGGTGTTCATGGTGTTTCTCGCCATCGTCATCGCGGGCGCCTTGCTGTTCTTGAATATGTACGGTCGCTACAACGATCGCGTGCTCTACGAGGAGCGTCTCAGCCAGATGGGCGAGGTGACCACGGAGCTCTTTGACGGCCTCGACGATATCATCGACAGCAAATGGCACGCCGTTGACACGCAGGTCAACTATCTGTGCGATGAGAGCCCGCAGGATGTGGAAGCGCTCGTGTCCCTCATGGAGAGGCAGCACCGTTTGGCTAATCTTGGGGACGAGGGCACCGATATCATCATGGTTGACGACAAGGGGCGCTACTACACCCAGACGGGCCCCAAGGGGTCCATGCAGGAGATGGATCATCTGCTTGGCAATCCCGAGCGCATCAACTACGTGACCACTACGATGACGACCAACAAGACCTTGATGGTGTTTCTCGAGCGCCTTGAGCAGCCTGTTCGTCTGTCGCTCGGCGACGGCCAAGATACCAAGATCGTTTACGCCGGCCTTCTATGCAATATGGAGGAGCTCGAGCCCTATTTCTCATGCGAGGCATATGACGGGGCGAACAACGTTATCGTTGTCGACAACGACGGCTCCAAACTCTTCAGCAGCAACAACAGCCCGATCAGGGGGCACAACGCCTTCAGCGTCTTGAAGCAGATGCGGTACCTGCACGGCAGCTCCTTTGACAAGGCCGCCGCAGAGCTTGAGGCAAATGGCGTCGCTTATTCGAACGCCGTACTTGACGACGAGGAGTACTACTACGCCTTGAGTCGCATGGACAGCGCCGATTGGACGCTCGTCTTCCTGGTGCCGGCTCGCTATGTCGCGACAAATACCGTTGAGCTCGTCAACACGACGGTTAAGCTCGTCATGGGCTTTGCGTTTGCGCTCGTGACAGCATGCGCTGTGGCGATTTACATTGTCTTGCGCGCCAAGCAGCGCCAGGTGCTCGAGATCGAGCATAAGAACGCGGAGGGTCTCAAGCGCGTCAACGCCGAGCTCGACACCAAGAACGAGGAGCTTGAGTTTGCGGTGCGCGATGCCCAGGTGGCGCGTTCCCAGGCAGAGGCCTCCAACCACGCCAAGAGCGATTTTCTCGCCAACATGTCTCACGATATCCGCACGCCTATGAATGCCATCGTCGGCATTACAAATCTCATAGAGCACGGGACGACCAGCCCGGAGCAGCTTGCGGACTACATTCAGAAAATCAAGCTCTCGAGCAATCACATGCTCAGCCTTATCAACGACATCCTCGACATGAGCAAGATCGAGTCCGACAAGGTCGAATTGCAACTCGTGCCGGTGAGCTTGGCGGAGCAGATCAACCAAGTTGACAACATTATCCGTGCCCAGGCCTTGGGACGCCATCACGAGTTCCATATCTTCGTCAACGACCTGCGCCACGAGTATCTTGTTGCCGATGGTGTCAGGCTGCGGCAGACCATCCTTAACCTACTTTCCAACGCGGTCAAGTACACGCCGGACGGCGGTCAGGTCGAGCTCAGCATCACGGAGCTTAACAGCGGCGATGCCGACTATGCGCGCTTGCTTTTCGAGGTGACCGACACGGGCATCGGCATGGATGAGGAGTTCCTCAAGTACATCTTTGATCCGTTCTCCCGCGCGGAGTCCTCGGGTACGAACAAAGTCCAGGGTACGGGTCTGGGCATGGCCATCGCCAAGAACATTGTCGAGCTCATGGGCGGCAGCATCGAGGTTGAGAGCACGCCGGGTAAGGGTTCGAAGTTTACGGTCGTCCTCGACTTGGCCATCGACAAGGACGCGAGCTACGACATCGGCGTGGAGCGGATGCTGCTTGTGTGCGGCGAGCAGCGCCTCAAGCGCAATGTCAGCATGCGCTGCGAGGAGGCCGGCATCGTCCTCGATGTTGCAAAGAGCGTTGAGGACGCATGTGCGGGCGCAGCTGCGCACATTGCAGACGTCATCCTGCTCGCAGGTTGTGTTGACGACCCTGCGCTCGGGGCGAGCATCGCGGCGCTGCGAGAGGCGGCAGGGGAGGACGGGCCGCTCGTCTTCTGCATCGACTATGCTCTGCGTGGGCAGGTCACCCAGCGCGTCGTGGCTGCCGGAGCCGATGGCTTCGTCTCGCGTCCGTTCTTCTTGGCGGAGCTCGAGGGCGTCGTGCGCCGCGTCTATGGCAGCACGGCGACGCCGACATCCGATACCTCTGTGCTTAACGGCATGCGCTTCTTGTGCGCGGAGGACAACCAGCTCAACGCAGAGATTCTCAGCGCGTTGCTCGAGATGAGCGGTGCGAGCTGTGAGGTCTGCCCCGATGGTGCAGCGATTGTCGAGCGCTTTGCCAGCGTCAAGCCCGGCGAGTTCGACGCCATCCTCATGGACATCCAGATGCCGAGGATGAATGGCTTGGAGGCGACGCGTGCCATTCGCATGGGTGCTAACCCGTTCGGTGCCGTCATTCCCATCATCGCCATGACGGCGAACGCGTTTTCCGAGGATGTGCGCGGCAGCCTGGAGGCGGGCATGACCGCGCACACCTCCAAGCCCATCGACATCAGCCTACTCGAGAAGACGATGGAGAAGCTTGTCGCTCCCCCCCCCCCTCGATCCGGCGGCGATAGCTGACGAATAAGCGCCGGCAATGCGCTGGCGCTAAGGCAGGCCTCCGACGTCTACCTATATGCAAAACGCCCGCTTGCTGGGGGAGCAAGCGGGCGCCTGTGAGCGAATATGTTTGCGGTGAGAGCTGGAATGAGCGGTGGGGTGGCGACTAGTTGGTCGTACCGGAATCGTTACCCGTGCCCGAACCCGAGCCCGAACCCGAGCCCGAACCTGAACCTGAGCCCGAACCCGAGCTAGAAAGTGCGACCGTCAGCGTAATCGTGCTGTCGGTGGATTGCTTACCGGTGGGGGAGACGCCCGTAACGGTGGCATTCTCGTTGCCGCTCACAGGGTTGCCATTCTGGTCACAGAAGCTGATGTTGTAGAAACCGGCGTTGTTGAGCGCGGTGACGGCGGCGGAGATGCTCTTGCCGTACAGGTTGCCCGGGACGCTGGCCTTGCCGGACTTCTTGGCGATGACGACGGTGATCGTGGCACCGGGCTTCTGCTTGCCGCTGGGGTTCCAGCTAATTACGGTACCCTCGGTAACCGAGTCGTTTTCCTGGTAGCTCACGTCGACGCCAAAGCCAGCCATGTCGAGAGCGTTGCGCGCCTGGGCCTCGGTCATGTCGGTCAGATCGGGCACCGAGGTGGTGTCCGGGCCGCTGGAGACCTTGTACGAGATGGTCGTGCCCTTCTCGACCTCCTTGCCGGCAGCAGTGCTCTGTTCAAAGACCTGGCCCTCTTCGGCCTCGTTGGCTTCTTCCGAAGCGCTGCCCTTCAGGCCCACGCTTGCCAGTGCGGCCTCGGCCTGGTCCTTGGTCAGGCCGATGAGCTGCGGAACCTCAACCTTCTCGGAGGGCTTAGGGCCCTTGGAGATTACCAGGTTCACCCTCGTGCCCTTGGCCTTCTTGGTGTTGCCGTTGGGGGTCTGCTCGGCGACCTTTCCCTCGTCGACATCGTCGTTGTAGCTCTGGTCGACGGAGCCAACCTCAAGGCCGGCTTTCTTGATCAGCTCAATAGCGGTTTCCTGGTCCTTGCCCAGCACGTCGGGCACCGTGACCTGTTCGCCACTGAACATGCCCGTGGCAAAGGCCACTACGATGCCAATCACGGCGATGGCGGCAACCACGGCGGCGATGATCTTGTTCTTGTTGGACTTGGGCTTCTCGACCTCGTAGGAACCCGTGGAGCCCGAGACGGCGCTACGGGCGGTGTTCTGGCCGCTCACGCCCGAGACGGGACGAACCATGGCGCGCGTGGAGTCGGAAAGCTCGCGCGTCTTGGTGGCGCCCAGGTCGCCGGCGGCACCGATGATGCGCGTGGGCTCCGAGACGTTGACGGCGCGGCCGGACAGGTAGCTGTTGAGCACCTGGCGCAGCTCGTCGGCCGTCTGGAAGCGGTTGGCCGGGTCCTTCTCCATGCACTTGAGGATGATGCGCTCCAGGTCGGCATCGACGCCCGAGTTGATCTGGCTCGGCGGAATGGGAAGCTCGTTGACCTGCTTGAGCGCGACCGAGATGGCGTCGTCGCCGTCGAAGGGCACGCGACCGGTGGCGCACTCGTACATGACGACACCCAGTGAGTAGATATCCGAGGTGGGGCCGAGGTCCTGGCCGCGGGTCTGCTCGGGGCTAACATAGTGGGCGGTGCCCAACACGTTGTTGTCCTGCGTGAGGTGGCTGTTCTTGGCGCGCGCAATGCCAAAGTCCATTACCTTGATGTTGCCGTCGGGCAGCACCATGATGTTCTGCGGCTTAATGTCGCGGTGGATGATCTCGTGCTTGTGTGCGACTGAAAGCGCGGAGCTGATCTGCGAACCGATCTGCGCGACCTTCTTGGGATCGAGGGCGCCGTGGCTCTTGATGCCGCTCTTAAGGTCAGTGCCGCGCAGGTACTCCATGACGATGTAATAGGTGTCGCCATCCTTGCCCCAATCGTAGACGCCCACGATATAGGGGGAGGACAGGCCGGCTGCTGCCTGGGCCTCCTGCTTAAAGCGGGCGGCGAAGGTGGCGTCGCCGGCATACTGCGGCAGCATGATCTTGACGGCAACCGTGCGGTCGAGGACCTGATCCTGCGCACGGAAGACGGTCGCCATGCCGCCCGTTCCCACCTTATCCTTGAGGAGGTATCTTCCCCCGAGGACCCTCTGTTCCATTCCTGCTCCTAACATAACTATTCGCTCAACGATGTGTGTAGTACCAAATGTGTGGCCGCCGGGGCCGTGTGGCGCGTTGCCGCTAGCTCATCGGCCGCGGCGCGCCCCAAGTATCCGCTTTGATCACGGGCATCACGCTCCCTGTGCGGCAAGTGCCGCGGTCAGGACGATGCCGGCGATCTTGGCCGCCTCGACGTCGTGTTTGTCGTAATCCTCCAAGGCCACCGAGATGGCAACCGTGGGTGAATCATAAGGTGCAAAGCCAACAAACATAGAGTTGACGTTGGTGCCGCCGGTCTCGGCCGAACCGGTCTTGCCGGCAACCTTGACGCCCGGAATCTGGGCATCGGTGCCGGTACCGGACTGGACGACGGCGAGCATGGCCTGCTTGACCTGGTCGGCCGTGGTGGCACTGACGGCCTGACCAAGCGAGCGGGACTGCGTGGTCTTAACCACGGTTCCGTCCGGGGCGAGTATCTGGGATACAAAGAACGGGTCCATGATCACGCCGCTGTTGGCGATGGCCGCAGCGATCACGCAATTCTGCATAACGGTGGTCTGCGGGCCGGGCGTGTGGTCCATGCCGACGGGCTGGCCGGCGCCCGCCCAAGCGGTCTCCCACTCGGTCATAAGCGACGGGTCGGCCATGATGGAGGCCGTGGAGGTCAGGTCCTGGCCGAGCTTTTGGCCGTAGCCAAAGGCGTTGGCAAACTGGACGAGCGAGCTGGCGCCAATCTCGTTGGCCACCTGGCCAAAGACGACGTTGGACGACACGGCAAAGGCCTGTTGCAGGCTGATGGTGCCGTAGCTCTCGTTGGCGGAGTTGGTGACCGGCGCGTTGCCAATATCCATGGAGCCGGGCGCCTGGTAGGTGCTGGTAAGGCTGGCGGTGCCGGTTTCGAGCGCCGCGGAGAGTGTGACGACCTTAAAGGTCGAGCCCGGGGTGTACAGCGCGTCCATGGCGCGGTCGTACATGGAGCCGTCCTCGCCGCCGCCTGCCTGCAGGAGGGCGTCGATGTTGGTGTTGTCGTAGGTGGGCGAGCTCGCGCACGCAAGGACCGCACCGGTGCGCGGATCCATGACCACCACAGCGCCCTTAAAGCCCTTGAGCGCCTGCTCGGCAGCCGTCTGGATGCGCGAGTCGATGGTGAGCTTGGCGGTATTGCCCGGCTGGGTCTGCCCCGCGAGCGACGCGATGGCGTTGTTCCAGCTGGAGTAATCCTTGGAGCCGGTGAGCGTATCGTTCATGACGCTCTCGATGCCGGCGGTGCCGTATTGCTGACTCACGTAGCCCACCACGTGCGCGGCCATGTTGCCGTTGGGGTAGGAACGGGCGTAGGTGCCGTCCTCCTGCTGCAGCGACTCGGCTAGCGTCACGCCGTCGGACGTGATGATGGAGCCACGCTGGATGTACTTGGAGCGGGCGATGGTGTGGTTGTTGGTCGGCATATCCTGGTAGTCCTTCGCCTTGATGACCTGGACATAGGTGAGGTTGCCGATAAGGATGGCGAACAGCGCCGTGAAGGCAAGCACGGCACGAGTCAGACGGTTGGCAAGTGCCACGCGGCCGAGCACGCCGGACTCGGGCGTGTCGAGCAGGCGACGACGCATGCGAGAACCCGTGGAGCGGTTGCCGTGGCTGTAGGAAGGTGCGTTGGCAAAACGCGTACCGGTCGGGGCAGCGGCGGATGCGACCTGGTCATCGGTGATGGCGGCCATGGTGCCGGTGCCGGTGAGCTCGGCTTCGCGTCCGGTCGCCTCGTCGCCGGCGCGCAGCAGCAGCGCGACGATAATAAAGCTCGCCAGCAGCGAGGAGCCGCCCTGGCTCATAAAGGGCAGGGTGACGCCGGTCAGCGGGATCAGGCGGGTTACGCCGCCAACGATTAAGAATGCCTGGAAGCTGATGGCCGCCGTAAGGCCGGTCGCGCTAAAGGCGGCAAGGTCGGACTTGGCGCGGGCGGCCGTGGTGAGGCCACGCACGGCAAAAAGCATAAACAGGATGAGCACGGCGCCGCCGCCCAAAAGGCCCATTTCCTCGCCGATGGCCGAGAAGATAAAGTCGGACTCGACGACGGGGATGTTGTTTGCCATGCCGTTGCCAATGCCGACGCCGGCCAGACCGCCGTCGGCCAGCGAGTAAAGTGACTGTACGATCTGGTAGCCCTGGCCCTGGGCGTCCTTAAACGGATCGGCCCAGACCTGGAAACGCACCTGCACGTGCGACAGGAACTTGTAGGCGCCCACGGCCCCAACGGCTAGCAGCGCAAGGCCGATGATGACGTACGAAAGGCGTCCCGTGGCAACATAGAGCATCAGCAAAAAGATGGTGTAGAACAGGACGGCCGAGCCCAGGTCGCGTTCGAAGACGACGATGAGCAGGCACACGCCCCACACGGCAAACAGCGGCAACAGCAGGCGGAAGCGCGGAATCTTGAGGCCCAGGATCTTGCGGTTGGAGATGGAGAGCAGCTCGCGGTTCTCGGCCAGATAGCCTGCCAAGAACAGGACGATGAAGACCTTGGCGAACTCGCCGGGCTGGATGGTGAAGCCCGCGATGCGAATCCACAACTTGGAGCCCGAGATCGTGGTGCCGATAAAGATCGGCAGCATCAGCAGAATGATGCCGATAATGCCAAAGGTGTACTTGTAGCGCATGACCACGTCGAGATTCTTGACCAGTGCGAGCGTTCCCACCATGAGCGCCACCGAGACAAACAGGATGATGAGCTGCGAGATGGCGAGGTCGGGGGCCAGGCGCGTCACGAATGTGATGCCGATGCCCGAGAGCACAAAGACGATGGGCAGGATGGCGGGGTCGGCGCCGGGCGCCAGGATGCGCACGGCGATATGCGCCGCGGCGAAGGCGGCGAACAGACCGATCGGCACGGCGAGCGTCTCAAAGGAAATCGTGGCACCCGCGGTGAGCACGTACATCGCATAGAGCAGGATGACGGGGAACGCCGAGGCGATGAGCAAGAGCAGTTCGGTGTTGCGGCGACTCATAAGCGGCACTCCCTTTCTAATTCTTATCGGAGGCTTCGGCCTCGGCTGACTGTTCGGCGGTTTTCTCGGAATCTGACTCGGAGGTGGATTTCTGATCGGTGTTGTCGCGAATCGTTTGCGCGTCAATCACCTGACGGGTCTGCTCCTCGTCAATCTGATGGCGGTACTTGGAAATGGTGTCCTGCGCATCGTCGACACTCGTTTGCGGAATGCCTGCCTTCAGGCGGTTTTGCGTGTCTTCGGGCAGGTCGGACAGCTTGATGCTGGTTTCGCTCTCGAGCCAGTGGAGCTCGACCCCGAGCGTCTTGCCGGGCAGGCCGCGCCAGACGGCGACATTGCCGTGGTAGGTTCCCAAGTAATAGGAGCCGGTGACGCCCGTGTATGCCCAGATGCCTGCTACCAGCACAAAGACAAGGGCCAGGACGGCGGCGATGGTGACATTGCGGCGTCGGAGGCGTTTTGCCTCGCGCATGACGCCGTCGTCGACCAGGTCGACGACCACCACGGTCACATTGTCGTGGCCGCCGGCGGCGAGCGCCGCGTCCACCAAGTTGTCGACACAGATCTGTGCGGTCGAGGACTGCGTAGCGATGTTCTCGATATCGCTATCGGGAATCATGCTCGAAAGACCGTCGGAGCACAGAATCAAGCGGTCGCCTTCCTCGATGTGCAGGGTAAAGTGGTCGGCATACATGGCGGGATCCGAGCCCAGCGCGCGGGTGATGACCGAGC
Source organism: Collinsella aerofaciens (assembly GCF_901212495.1). Classification (GTDB taxonomy): domain Bacteria; phylum Actinomycetota; class Coriobacteriia; order Coriobacteriales; family Coriobacteriaceae; genus Collinsella; species Collinsella aerofaciens_H. The sequence continues at coordinate 73,895 of NZ_CAAKNY010000084.1, forward strand.
GGTTGGGGTGGACACGGGCCTCGTCGGCCGTAATCTCGCCGGCATCCACGAGCTCCTCCACGTAGGAGTGGTCGCGGGTCACGCGGATGAGCGTGCCCTCGTGGAGTAGGTAGGCGCGCGAGTCGCCCACGTGGGCGATGGCGAGCGTGTCGTTTTCGATGTAGGCGCAGGTGGCCGTGCATCCCATGCCGGGTTTGCCCAGGCCGTTGAGGGCGGCCTCGATCACGGCGGCGTTGGCGGCCTCGACGGCTGCGGCCAGGCGCGCGGCGTCGGCGGACTGCGGCGCCGTCTTGGCGATGGTCTCGACGGCGATGGAGGACGCCACCTCGCCGGCGGCGTGTCCTCCCATGCCGTCGCACACGCAAAAGAGCGGCGACTGCACCAGATAGGAGTCCTCATTGTGCGGGCGTACACATCCGACGTCGGAGCGGGCGCCCCACATAAGCTGCGTGGTGGTGCCGGCGTCGTAGGTCGAGTCGGTCTCGATGCGCTCGTCGGCCAGTGGCTCAAAGCTCATGGTCGAGCCGGGATCTTTGAGCTTTGCCTCCACGGCGGCGACATCGATCTCGGCGGTGTCGCCGGGGGAGACGGTGTCGGCATCGTTGCCCGACTCGGCGTCGGAGACGTCCGGAAGGCCGAGATCTTCGGTTACGCGGTCGGCGGGATCGCCGTCCTGCTGCGGCTCGGCAGCCGTCGGCTCGGGCGTCGCAAAGTGCGACGGCGCGGGCGTGCTCTGGGGTTGAGCGGAGGGCTCGGGAGCTGTGGCGGGCGCGGCAACGGGCTGCTCGACTTCGGCAGGCGTTGCGGGTGCGGGTGCCGCCTCGCTTGCCGGGGCGACGGGGAATACCGGCGCGGCAGGCTCGGGGGCTGCAAACACGGCAACGCTCTCGTTAATCGCCTCGGCGACGGGCTCGGCAAAGTGAGCCGGTGCGGGCGTTGCCTTCGGTTCCGCGGGCTGCTCGGCGGTGTGCGCGCCGATGGGGGCGTCGAGCAGCCCGGTGTCGGCGTCCTCGTCATCGTCATCGACGAGTGCCGGATATTCTTGAGTTACATGCGAAAGAGGCAGGGAGAACACGGTGTCCTCGGGCTCTACGGTCGCAGGGCGCGCCGGAGCGGCATGAGCCGGTGCAGCTGCGGGGACAGTCGGCGTCTCGGGCATGGTTGCGGACTTGTTCTCCTCGTCGATCATCGACGGTTCACCTTCATGACCACGTCGCCAATCTGGACCTCGTCACCCTCGCGCAGCGTTGCGGGCTCCACCAGCTGACGGCCGTTAACGAGCGTGCCGTTCAGCGAGTTGAGGTCCTCGATGATGAGTGCCGGGCCCTGCAGCGAAAAGCGTGCGTGCGAGGCCGAGACAAACGGTTCGTTGATACAGATGTCCGAGGACGGCGAGCGGCCCACGATGACGGGGCCGAGCATGTCTACATGGATGCCACGGATGCCGCGCGGACCCTTGTCCACATCGATCGTCCAGATAGCGGAGTCGCGGCGCTGGCCGCGTACGAGTCCCACGCCGGTTTTCATGACGGCGAACAGGAAGATGTAGAGCAGGGCGACCAGGACGATGCGGCCTGCAAAAAGGACGATATCGATGTTCATAAGCGACTATCCCCTAAATTCAAAGGTGCTTAGGCCAAACGTCAGCAGGTCGCCGTTGCGCAGCGGGCAGCGCGTGATGCGGCGGTTGTTGACGAGCGTGCCGTTGGTGGAGTTGAGGTCCTCGATCGACCAGTCCGAGCCGGTAAAGGTGAGCTGGGCGTGACGGCGCGACACGTTGGGGTCGCGCAGGGCGATGTCCGAAACCGAACGCTCGCGACCGATGGTCACCTGCGCGGAAGTGATGCTGTGGCTCTCGCCGCTCACGACGTCGACGAGCTGGGCAAGCGGGCGCTGCGGGGCGCGAGAGCTTGCCATGTTGGAGGCGATGCTGGCTGCGGCGCCCAGGCCCACGGCGGCGCCGGTCGCGGCGGCTCCGCCCATGCCGGCAAGCGCGTCGCGCGAGACGGTTTGTGGCACGGGAATGGGTGCGGCGGCGGGGTCGGGGACGTTGGGCGCAAAGGGATCGGCCGCGGCGAGCGGGTCGGGAGCGGCGACACGGGGCGCCGGCTGCTGGGGCATGGCGGCGGGGTGCTGTTGCTGCGGAGCGGCGAATTGCTGCTTGCCGGCGCGGGGAGCGCTGACGGCACGGCTTGCGGCCGAGTTGTTCTGGCCCAGGCCATTCTGGTAGGCGCGCTCTTCCTCGTACAGACGACCGAGCGTGGGGGCGTCGACGTTCTCGGCAAAGACCGAGAACTTACCGGCACGCAGCTGCGGGTCGATCATAAAGCGAACGAGGGGCTCGCCGACAAACACATAGCGGCGCTTTTCGGCCTGTGCCTTCACAAACTCGCGGACTTCGCGCGAAAGCTCGGGGTAGAACGGGGCGAGCATGGGATCGTCATCGACGGCGATCAGGATGGTATAGAGTGCCGGCGCGGTGTTGACGCCGTTGATCACCAGAGTCTGATCCTCCATGTCGCGAGCGGCCTGCTTGGCAAGCTTCTTAAAGGAGAACGGGGCACGGGTGGCACCGAAGATGCCGGCCACGTGGTCCTCGAAGATGTTCAGGAAGTTCACGAAAGATCACTCTCCGTATAGGTTCTTTGGTATCCGAGCAAATATAGGCATATCCCAACGATTATAGAGGATAGGGTTCCCGCAACCGCCGCCTTGACGACGACCGCGGCCGCAAGGCTGGCAATTTCCATATGGTGTGCAAGACAGAGCGACGCCGCGGAGCCTATTCCGCAGCCGGCGATGGCGGCGATTGCGGTCAGATTCGAGCCCTGCTCGGCACGCTTGGCATGGGCATTGAGCAGCAGAGACGTCAGTGCAGCTGTTGCCGCGACGAGCACGATGGCAGCCCAGGAGAGCATGTCTCCCAGCGCCGCGGCAACATTGCCGAGCCCCAGCACGCCTCCGGCAGAAAGCGCGACCGTAGCCAGGCGGCCAAAAAGCGCGCCCATCCCCGTGGCGGCCGCGGCGCTTGCCGGGCCGAGCCAAAAGGCCGCGATGCCGGCGGCGACCCCGGCGGCAAGGAGGGCGTCGCCCGTTAGACAGCCGAGTGCCACCGCACAGGTGAGCACGGCACTCGCGGCGGCCTCGGTGCGGCCCCAGGCGATCCACCAACCGGACATGGTGGCGGCAAAGAGCACCGCGACGGGCAGCATCGACAGGATGCCCTGCGCCTGCATGGTGGCGTTGGCCATAAGTACCAAAAAGCCCACGGCCGAGATAGCCGAGCCAATCTGCGGGGCCAGGCCGGCGGCCGCCCCAATCGCGATGGCCGCGGCAATGAGTCCGGGAAGCGCCGCGACGCCAGCCGTCTGCATGATCAAAAAGCTAAAGGCACCACACGTTAGCGCCGAGATGGCGCGCATGGTGTAGTTGCGCGCGCGGCTCCAGCGCGTGCCGGCCCAGCCGAGTGCGGGGTCGACCTCGATGGTGTCGTCCTCAAAGGGCAACGATTCGATATCGTCTGCCGCGCGCTCGTCATCCGAAAGCTCGCCCACCATTTGCTCCAGGCTGCGACGGCCCTCGCGCACGCTGCCCAGACCGGCAAGGAGCTGGTCGCAAAACGCCTCGATGCTATTGGGGCGGTCCTGCGGCATGGGGGAGAGCGCGCTCATGAGCGCGCTCTCGGCTCCCGGGGGAAAGTGCGGGATGAGCTCGCTGGGGTAGGTGGCACCACCGATGATGCGGCCGAGCGAGTCGGCGGGCGTGGCGGCCATAAAGGGAGCGCTGCCGCACAGGCCCTCATAGATAACGCAGGCAAGGGCAAAGACATCGGCGCGCTCGTCAACCGTGCCAGTCTCGATATCGAGCTGCTCGGGTGGCATGTAGCCGATGGTGCCGCCGCGCGAGCCGCCAAAGCCGCCGGCAGACGACAGACGTGCCATGCCAAAGTCGGTGAGCTTAACGTTGCCCGAGTGGTCGATGAGCACGTTGGCAGGCTTGATGTCCAGGTGGAGCACGCCATTGCTATGGGCGAAGGTGAGCGCCTGGCCCAGCGCGTCGGCAATGGCCGCGGCCTCGTCAAAGGTGAGCGAATGGCCGTCCACGCGATGCAAAAACTCGGCTAGGGACATGCCGTCGACATATTCCATGACTAGGTAGGCATAGGCGGTATCGTGCGTAAAGTCGATAACCTGCACGATATTGGGATGTTGAAGCATGGCGGCGGTGTGTGCCTCGCGCAGGACATCCATGATGTCGCTGGCGGGCATGCCAGCGCCGTTGATAAGGGGGATGCGCTTAATGGCCACGCGACGGCGCAGGTGCGTGTCGCGGCAGATCTCGATGGAGCCAAAACCGCCGGTCGCAAGCGTCTCGAGCGGCTGGTACCGCTTGAGCAGCTCGCGAGAGCTGGTGCCCTCCAAGGGAACGTCCGGCGAGAACCGGGCGGTATGTTGCGAGAAAAGCGGCATGGCCAACCCTCGTGCGTTTAAAGTTCGTTTGCGAGCGGCGGGCGCGGGGCCGAGCCATTCGCGGCGGCATAGATGCTGCTAGTGTAGCACGCTCGGTTGCATGGTGAAGGTAGCGGGGCGAGGTGGCCTATCTGGCTCGGCCCTCGTCTCGACCCATCCGGAAAGCGCGTCCCAGTTTTCGTCCAAATTGCGGGATGCGCTTTCCCAACGGGGCAGGCTGCGGAAACTGCATCCCAGAATATTGGCCCAGAATGGGATGCAGTTTCCGAATCGATACTCAAAAGGAAAGCGCGTCCCGCTTTGATGCGGGGACTGCGAACAAACGCCGGACCGTGATCTGGCTCGGATTGGAGTTCGCCTGAATCGTTGATGCTGGCCGGTGTGGGCGCGGAGATAAACGAGCAGCCCGAGTGATATAATGACACACTATGGAGGCCATATGCTCTTTTCCCGCCGTTCTGCTACATCTGCCTGTGCCATTGCGCTTATCGTAATGGCGGTTACTCCTTATCACCGGTTTTCATCTTCAATCGGTCTGACATCAGGTGCGATGACCTGGCTCGTTATCCTTGGTGCATGCCTTGCGGCGTTTGTTCATGGTGCTGCGCTCCGCAAGAGGAGAGAAATAAGGCGGCCGGGGTGCCTTGGCGTCATCGGTGTTTTCCTCGGTGTTATTGCAACGGTTCCCGAATGGTCCGACCTAGTTTTCTATGCTCGCGGAGATTCTATTCCATTCATGTTTGCACCGATCTGGCTGCTGCATGGCGTTTCGTGCGCCTCGTGCTTTGTTGGGTCGCTGCTCCTCTCATATGTTATTTGGGACACGGCGGGTTTTCCTTTGACGCAGAGGGCGACGCAGACTGACGAAAGAGAGGCCCGCCGCCCGCAGAACGCGATTTTTACAGAAACAATAGCCGCCCTGTCTTGCCTGCTGTTTTGCTGTCGAGTTTCATGGAGAATTGTTCCGGAGCCATGGGGGGCACCCTCTGTTTCGGCCGCGACAATTGGTCTTGTGCTTTTAATTCCTCTTGTCTATCTCGTGTTGGCTGTGGCCCCGCCGCTTTGCTGTCTCCGCGCCTTTGGTCGGGGTCAGAGCGACGTGTTTGCCCGTTCTGCGCTCGTGGCAGTCCCTATTGGTCTTGTTCCGGCTGTTGAGGCGGCATACTTCGCAAGCGATGCCGCGATCATTGCATTGCTTGCGATGGGGTCCGCTATTGCTGTTGCCTTCGTGTGCACGTTGCTAAGGGGGAAACGGGACAACAATCCGGATATTGCCTGCACGTCCGACCCATTCGATGCGGGGGTGTTTTCCCCTGCCCTGTCGCCTCGAGAGGAGCAGTTTGTTCGACTGCTGCTCAAAGGGAAAACGCCGGCGGAAATTGCCAAGGAGACGGATACGAAGCCATCGACGGTGCGAACAACGCTTCACCGAGCATACGGGAAGGCGTCGGTTGCGGGCTCACGCGAGCTCGTGGCGTTGTTTGCGGGTGAGGGCGATGCTGCAGGGCCTGGTCTGCTGCAGCGACATGCTGACGATATGTTGGCATCAGCTCGAACGCGCCGGCTGTTTCGATACCTGCTCACATTATTTTTCATCCTCCTGGCGGCAGGCCCCTTGGTAATGGCGGATAGCGATTGGGGGTCCGGTGTTTCGTGGGCTGTCGCCTTTTCTCTTGCAAGCTATACCTTGGGTCTCGGGCTGCTTCTGTCGTTGTGTAGCGCGGGTGGAAAAACGAATCTCGGGGACGATCTGGATGGAGCGGATGGAGCGGATGGGGCGATTGGGCTTGGAAGCCCGTGCGTGTGGGCGATACTGTCTGCCGTGGAATGGGCTTTTGTTTATATCGCGGCATGGAGGTGCATACGCGATCCGTTGATGGCTGCACCGGTCCTGGTTTGCGGCATAGCGTCTATGGCTTCGCTCGCTGTTAAGCTGCGCCCGTTTAAGGTTCATGCCCATACTCGGGCTATCGTGCCGTTGGTCTCAATGGGCATGGTTGCCTTAATCTATGCGGTCGCTAGGGGGCGAATCCACGGGTTTGCGGTGCTGACGGGGATGCTGCTCACGTATATAGTGCTGCGAAGCTGTCCGCAGCGCAAAATGCTTGGGGTATGGATGCTCTGCTTTGGGGCGATGGCTCCTGTTTGGGTTGTCTTGCTCAACATGGTGCAGGATCTGACGGTTTTCGAGCCGTTGTTCCTCGCGTCGTTGTTGGGGCATAGTTCGGCTGTCAATGTCGTCGTGGCAACGGTGATCATCTGCTGGTCTGTGCCCATATTCGTCACGCACATCGCGCTCGCCCGCTCGGTTGAGGACGAGAAAGCCGTCTTGGAGTACCGCGCGAACGGGTCCACCGAAACAGCTCGCGTGCGCCAGCTGGCCCTGCTTATGTCTCGCTCCCTTTCTGATGTTCAGTCGCAAATCTTGCTGATGACGGCAGAGGGCGCAACGACAAAGGCTATTGCGGAGGATGTCGGTTACGCTGCATCTACGGTGCAAGCGTTGCGATCCGCATCTTATCGCCAGTTGAGGATCAAGAATAAAGCGGAGCTTATTTCATTGTTATCGCAGGTAGATAACGTGTAAACGCCTGAGCAATCAACTCAATAGCGAGTGTTTACAGACATCTTTCTCTATTCATGCAAAAGTTGCCGTGCGTCGACGCATTGTTAACCGCTTTTGATTGGAGAAGGCCATGATTAAGCCAAGGAGCATTATTGCCCGAATCGGAGTCGGGTTGGCGATTGTTGCGGGTTTGTCGATGGGCGCACCTGCCGCATCATTTGCTCAAGATGAGTTTGACACTTCCCAGGTTTCTAGCATTTCGCAGAGCGCGGATGCCGGAATTGCCACATGCAAGAACAACGAAGATAGAGATTTCGCTTTTCAATGTTCTGGCACGAGCGCAACCGGCTATCGCCAGAAAGACGATCCATCTTCAGTCTACATTCTTGGCGTGATCGGGATGGGGCCGGGCACTGTCGCTCGGCTCCATCCCATCGATGGGAGGATGATGACATTTGAATAGAAATCTAATACGGCACGAGCTGTCCAAGATATTTGGCAATCCTATATTTGCGTTGACCCTTATGGTTGCAACTGCAATTGCGATGGCAACTGCCGTCGAGGCGTGGTGGACGCTCGAGACTGAACGCAAACAGCTGCTATCTTTTGGCTACGGCATTGGTCTGCAGTCTCAGACATACCTCGGCCAAACGCGTGAAAGTAGCTTTGGTAACTGGATTGTTGTGGGCGCGAACGCGCCGTTGTTAGCGTCGGTGTTTTTCTACGCGCTGCCGTTGCTTGCCATGTTGGCCGGGTCGTGGTCATGCCTGTCCGAGCGTTTGAGCGGTTACGAGGCACAGATCTGCACGCGTGTTTCTAGAAATGCGTACGTGAACGTGAAGATGCTGTCTGCTTTCCTCTCTGCGTTTGCGGTCACGGCTATTCCGCTGCTCGTGAACTTTCTGATTGTCTCCATGCTGTTTCCCGCGTATCTCCCCCGAGTCGACGAATCGACTTACGTCGGGCTCTATCTGCATAGCTATTTTTCTGGTCTGTTTTATTCCCGGCCTCTGTTATACGTGCTGGTTTATACGCTGTTCGATGCGGTGACGCTAGGGGTTCTATCCATGGCCGTGGTCGGTCTGTCGGTTGTGTTTCGCAGCAGAATCAAGGCGATGGTCGTTCCATATCTGATTATGGTTGCATGGCATTTTGTTAACGACTGGATTTTTAGCGTCCTTTCGTGCGTTGGCTTTAACTGCAACATTCTTAACAGCATCAGGTCGGAATCACTAAATAACTGGCCCGACATTCGAGCAGGGTTTGCGGAAATCATTTTGCTGTTCGTCTTTTCTTTGATTTCCGCTAGATTCTTAAAAAGGAGCGAGGTGGTCTGATGCTGTTTAGGCTGGTCGCCGCGGACCTGAGGACCGTTTTGAAGAAGAACATCATCACTTTTATTGCAATTGCGGCAGTGACCGTTGCGAACTTGGTATACGCCTATGGATTGTCTTCTGTGTATGGGGTTAGAACGGATACCTTGGGGTTTGCGGATAATCTTGCGCTCGTGTTTGCCGGATCTGCTCCGTTTGAGCCGAGGCCCGGGGTCATGTTTGTGCCTCCGCTAGGATGGCTTTTTCTCATTCTGCTTATTCTCTATACAACACTCGATTATCCGACCGAATCGTTGCACGGGTTTGGTTTACAAGCGCTTGTTCGATGCCGGGCAAGAACCCTTTGGTGGGTCTCGCGTTTTATCTTGGTGGCGGCGGTAACGGCATTTTCGCTGCTCGTGGTGGTTTGCTCTGTTGTGATTTGGAGCTTGATGGTGGGTGCCTCGTTCAGCGCGGCCATTCATGGCGAGTCGCTTCAACTGGCTAATTTAGCGCCGTGGCTTCTCAAAGCTGGCGAGGCAGAGGCGCTGCCGTTTTTTATAGGTCTCTTTTTTGCTTTTGAGGCGCTTGCGTTTGCACAGGCAACGGTTGGGTTTGTGCTTGGGTCGTCAGTCTCGTTTGTGGTTTTAATGAGCTATCTGATCTGCTCGGCATATGCGCGGCATTGGGCACTGTTGGGCAACGCCTTAATGCTGTTGCGCTGGGGTGGAATTGTCAAAGAAGGAATCGCGACGGGCTCGAGTGGCTTGTTTTCAATTGTGATTATGTCGTTATGCCTATCGTTGGGTGGACTGTGGTTTCGAAGGGCCGACCTTATAGAAAAGGGGGACAAGATATGAGCGTGATCGTTAGGGACGTATCGAAGCGCATGGGCAAAAACGATGTTCTGCGTAACGTGTCCATCGAGGTTGACCCTGGGACTGTGGTTGGGCTTCAGGGGATAAACGGTTCGGGTAAGACCATGCTTATGCGAGCGGTCTGCGGATTGATTAAACCCACCGAAGGCGAGATCTCAATCGATGGTCAAAGGCTCGGAGTTGATATCTCGTTCCCGCCGAGTCTGGGAATGCTGATCGAGGCACCCTCCTTTTTGGGATATCTGTCTGGCTACGACAATCTGGAGCTCATCGCTCAGATCAAGGGCGTTGCCACCCCCGAGGACATTCGCTCTGCCCTGCGGCTCGCGGGACTCGATGCAGACGAAAAAAAGAAGTTCCGAGCATACTCGCTTGGGATGAAGCAGCGTCTGGGGATAGCTGCGGCGATTATGGAAAAGCCGAAGCTGCTTGTTCTCGATGAGCCAACGAATGCCCTCGACGAAGCGGGCGTAAAAATGCTCAAGCGCGTTGTGGCGATGGCGGCATCAACGGGTCGCGAGGTTCTTCTGTCCAGCCATGACGGAGAGGTGCTCGAGGAGCTGGCCGATCGGGTTTACTGCATGCGCGACGGTGCCGTTGTGAACGTTCGGGAAAGGTCGTGAGCGCGATGAAGAAGACCCTGTGGACGAGAAGGTCGATGCTCGCGCTTTTCGGCTGTGCTGTTACTGGCCTTGCGGGCATGAGGATGAGCGTCGTTAACGGAAATCGGGCAGTCATTCCTGAGAAATACTATGCAGAGGGCGAATGGCTCTCGATGGATGGGGCGTTTCTGGGGTCGAAGGATGTGGCGACTGATGGGTATTCGTTTTGTATAGACGGGGCGGAGCTGCTCACGCCGCGCGAGTATCTCAAGCGTGCGCATGATGATTATTCAAAATATGGCATCGTGGATACGAAAACAAAATTGAAGGACGCCGACACCACATGTGTTATCGCCGTAAAGATGCGTGTCAGGAATAAGGACAATGTCGAAGGCGGAATCAAAACGTATGTTTGGCATTTGGTACCGGAGCACGCGCCAAACTATGACTTTATGGTCAATACCGATCTGATAGCGCAGGCAATGCCGGCTTTAGACGGATTTGCAGCATTTGCCGTGCAGGTTGGAGCGGAAAACGAGTTGCTTGTCCCATTTATGATGCAAAACACCAACGACTATTTCGAAGGTTACGAGACCGTCCGTTTTGAGAAGGCGTTTCCCGGAACCTATACGATGAAGATGACCGATCTGCCGGAGCGGAGGCTCTTAAGGTTTGAAGTGAAATAGCTCGAAGGTCCTGCGAAGGGAATCTTATCCTGCACTAAAGTGGGACGAGATTCCCTTCGCAGTGGCGCTCGGCCCTAGCGCTTCTTCTTGCTCTTCTTCTGCTTACGCTGCTTGGGAGCGTGCTTTTTGGGCTGGTCGCCCTGTTTGGCTTCGGCAGCGGCCTTTTCGGCCTTCATCTTCTTGCGTTTGGTCTCGATGCGGAGTTTTTTGTTGATGCGCGCCTTGAGGAAGGAGCCAAACTGCTCGGCATCGCCACGGACGAAGGTGTCCTTGGGGATCGTCACGCCCTGGTCGGCGAACATGGCCACAAAGATGCGCTCGCCGTCGAGCACGTGGTCGAGCTTCTCAAACGGGAAGAACTGCGACTTGCCGCTCTTGCCCCATACCATCAGACCGTCCTCGTTGGCGGCGACGCGGCGGTAGCGGCCGCCCATGGACTCGTCGGCCTCGACGGCATCGATAAAGTCGCGCGCGAGCGTATGGTGCAGGTTTTTGCTCCACCAGGCCAAAAAGGCGCCGAACACGATCAGGACGACGCCGAACTTGATCCAGTTGCCGCCGGCCGCCAGCATGCCAACCCCCAGCAGCGCGGCAATTGCCGCGGCGACATACAGCGAGCCACGGCGCCTGGGCGAGGCGACCAGGCGCGCAAAGTCGGTGACGAGGTCGTTTTCGTACTGATACTCGTTGAGGTACAGAATGCCGTCATCGGCCGCGGCCTGCGTCTCGAGCGCGACCTCGACCTGGTCGGCTGCTTCGGAGGGGACGAGGCTGGGCTCTGCGTGTGCCATGCTCTTTGGACTCCTATCGCGGCGGGCTCGCCGTACGGGTTATTATAAATGCAGTATGCCGTGCGACCGCATGGCCGCCGCGGCAACAAGACTCAGTATACCCGGGGGAGCACCCATGGAATCGTTGTACCGAAAGTATCGCCCGCTCACCTTCGACTCCGTGGTGGGCCAGCAGCATATCGTCTCGACGCTCGAGCACGCCATCACCGAGGGACGCCTGTCCCACGCCTACCTGTTCTGCGGACCGCGCGGCACGGGCAAGACCACCATGGCGCGTATCCTCGCCAAGGCGCTGCTGTGCCGCAATGCCGAGGCGGCGCGCGCCGAGGGTGCAAGCGGCTGCATGCCCGACGGTACTTGCGAGGAGTGCGAGCTCATCGCCGAGGGCAACCACCCGGATGTCTACGAGCTCGATGCCGCAAGCCGTACCGGCGTAGACAACGTGCGTGAGGAGATCATCAACTCCGTTAACTTTGCCCCGGTGCGTGGCAAGTACAAGATCTATATCATCGACGAGGTCCACATGCTCACGACGGCGGCGTTCAACGCGCTACTCAAGACGCTCGAGGAGCCGCCGGCGCACGTGATCTTTGTGCTGTGCACCACCGACCCGCAAAAGATTCTGGAGACCATCCTCTCGCGCTGCCAGCGCTTCGATTTCCACCGCATCGGTAACGAGGATATCGAGCATCGCCTGGCATACGTGTGCGAGCAGGAGGGCTTCGATTACGATGACGAGGCGCTTGCCATCGTGGCACGCCATGCCAAGGGCGGCATGCGCGACGCGTTGTCCACGCTGGAGCAGCTGAGCGTCTTTGGCAACGGTTCTGTGCATGCGGACGATGCCCGCTCGCTTTTGGGTGAGGTTTCGGACCAGATCCTGGGCGAGTTTTCCCGCGCCATTGCCGATTGCGATGTTGCCGAGCTCTATGGGCTGATTCGCGCGCAGGTCGAGGGAGGCAATGACCTGCTGGAGCTGACGCGCGACCTGGTGGCGCATGTGCGTGACGTGTACGTTGCCTGCGTTGCCGGTGCCCGTGCCGAGCTGTTTGAGGGCGGCTCCGAGCAGGCCGAGACGCTTGCTGCCGAGGCCGCTGCCTTTGGCGAGCATCCTGCCGATCGTTTGGCTCGCGTTCTGACGGTGCTCGACGATGCCGCCTTGGAGATGAGGGGTGCGAGCGACGTGCGCCTGGTGCTCGAGATCGCCTGCACCCGCCTGACGCGTCCCGAGGCCGATTTAACGATTGAAGCTTTGGCCGAGCGTGTGGCACGCCTGGAGGCCATGGTTGCCAACGGCGCCGTGCCGGCGAGCGTGGCTGCTGCTCAGGCTGCCGCGCCTGCAGCATCCGTACCCGTTGCTGCCCAGCAGCCGACGCTGATCTCGGGTGCCCGTGCTGCCACTCCGGCGGCATCCACTGCCCCCGCTGCTACGTCCGCGCATCAGGGCGGCATGCCTTGGGACCGCGGCACTGCTGTTCCGGCAGCCCAGCCTGCGCCCAAGTCTACGGCTCCGGCTCCCGCGTCCAAACCGGTAACGCCTGCACCTCAACCCGTTGCGGCTCCGGCTCCCGCGCCTGCTGCATCGACCGTGCCGGTATCCAAGTCCAATACTGCCGCTCAGGTTGCCGCCGCCGGCGCCGCCGAGACCCCCGCGGTCGAGGACGCCGGCGAGCTCCAGCGCAAATGGGCCGAGGTCGTCGAGCGCGTCAAGGCTCGTCAGGCCTCCTACGCAGGGCTTTTGCTCAACACCCGCGCCACGGCCGACGACGGCTCCAAGCTCACGGTCTCGTTCCCTGCGGGCTCGACCTTTGCCATCAAGATGCTCGGACGCGCCGACACGCAGTCGGTGGTCCTGCCGACGGTCTGCGCGGTCTTCGGTCGTCGCACCGTCGACTATGTCCTGGATGGGGGTGGCACGCCGGCTCCTCAACATGAGGAGCATTCTCCATCTGCACGGGCTGCGGTATCTGCGGACCCGCAACCCGTGTCCTCGGCGGCCCCTGTATCCTCGAGTGCCGGCGCTCCGCAGCAACAAACGGCGCCGGTAGCGACATCGACCCCGTCGGCGCCTAAACCCGCTGCGCCCAAACCGGCTGCCCCGGCGCCTGCGCCCAAGCCTGTCGCGCCTGCGTCCAAGTCATCCGACCTGGGCAAGGCTCCATGGCTGCGCTCCGACAACCCTGCCGGCGCTCCTGCTACGGGCAAGCTCCCGACCGAGCCCGCGCCCCGTGCACCCGAGCGCGCGTCCGCTCCCAAGGCTCAGCCCGCTGCGCCGTCTGCACCGTGGGAATCCGAGCAGGTGCCCTACGACGACGCTATGGTTGCTGGCTTTGCCGCCGATGCGGGCGGGGACGATCTGCCCCCGTTCGACGCGTCGGCCGCGGCGCCCGCGACCAAACCCGCCGCTGCGGCTGCGACTCCCGCGCCCGCGACGCCTGCTCCTGCCGGCGACGACGCACCCGCAGCCCTTTGGGAGTCCAACCCCGGCGCGGGCAGCCCCTTCGGCCATCAGGGCGCAGCCCCGAGCATCCCGCAGACCGAGGACGAGGCCAAAGCCCTCATCCGCAACGTCTTTGGCCAGGCCACCATCTTCAAGCCTGTGGAGTAGCTGCGCAGGCGGGTATACTGCTCAAGAAGAGAACCCTTTGAACGGAGCGAGCTTATGATGTGGGAATATGTCCGCCTTGAGGACGATACGCAGGTTTCGTATTCCGAAGTCCGGGAGGACAACACGGTGAAGGTTGTTGTGGAGCGCCCGCGCGATTGGGGTTTTGACACGGCGGAGTGTATCTTGCCGGCATTCAATTGGGTGTCACACGAGGGCTTTAGCGAAGCGGACCTCAAAGAACTCGATGATTTCGTGCGTAACAATGCCCCGCTCATCCTGCGTTTTGCCTACGAAGGCGGACGAGTCTATGCCTAGTCTGTTTCGACTCGGGCCGTACATCATCTTCTTCTGGACGGGGGAGAACGGCGAACCTGTCCATGTTCACGTTGCGGTCAAGCGCCCCACTGCCGAGGCAACCAAGATATGGCTTACTCGCTCCGGCGGGTGCAAGCTGGCCCATAACAAGGGTGACATTCCTGCTCGGGATTTACGCGATATCATGCAGTTTGTTTCATCTAACCATGCATTGATTTGCAAACGTTGGAAAGAAACAACCGGTGGGCTATCGTTTTATTGCTGAGGTTTGCCCGCTGGGCTTAGGCCTCTAGCTCTTTAGGGGCGCCTCGTCCGGGCGCATCTGTATTTCGGACATGTGTAGTGTGGTGCCGCGTATGTTGCATTCGAGCAGGCAGGTACGCGATGGCCGGCCTAGGATGTTGAGGTCGATACGATACGTCGCATGGCTGTCTGTGTACTCGACTTGCTCGGCGTTGACGGTTGCTCCGATTGCCGAATAGATGCCTGGCTCGGCATTGACAATCTTGGAGCCCTTTATCTTGACCTTGAACTCTTGGTAGAGGGACGGGCTGTTGTAGTAAACGGTTCGGGTTCCGTCGGCGTACTCATCGGTCGCTTCCCATTTGACGACGGGCTGGTCCGAGCTGGCTACCAGCAGTTCTGCTCCAAAGGCTATGGCATGGGTGATGATGACCAGTAATGCCCAGCCGACAAAGAGATAGAGAACCACATATGCAACGGGGTGTTTTGAGCGGATGTTTTGGAGCGCGTCGGGGGCATTCATGGGGCACCTCCAAATTGCTATCTATGACAATTAAATTATACCCCGTCGTCATGAGCGCCACCTCGAGCGGCGATTCGGCATTTTGTTATCTAGCTGGATGCAGAAAATGTCGGGGGCCGGCCCTGCTAAGTAGATTATAAGATATTATGCAAGTGTGAATTATTCGACCTTGCATAATTCGGGAGTGCATAATGTTTGTCGGGCGCGAAGCGGAGCTTGCAAAACTCGAATCCCTTTATGAGCAGCGTTCATTTCAGATGGCCGTTGTGTACGGTCGTCGACGCGTGGGAAAGACGACGCTGATCAACGAGTTCTGCCGCGGTAAACGGACGCTCTCGTTTACCGCTCTCGAGCAAAGCGATGCCGACAACCTCGCAGATTTCAATCGCGCTATCGCTAGCTTTTTCAATCTTCCCGCATCGCTTGGCGGATTCTCATCTTGGACTGACGCGCTGTCCTTTATCGCCGATCGAGCACGCGCCGAGCGATTTGTCTTTGTGTTCGACGAGTTTCCCTATGCGGCGATGCGCAACGAGGCGCTGCCCTCGATTTTCCAGGTTGCCATCGATAGGGCCTTCAAGGAAACGAGCGCCTTTCTTATTCTTTGCGGCAGCAACCAGGGTTTTATGGAAAGCAGTGTGCTGGGACGCAAAAGTCCCCTGTTTGGTCGGCGCACGGCCCAAATCAAAGTGCACGATCTTGGATTTAAGGACGCCGCCAAGATGCTTCCGGGCTTGAGCGCTCAAGATGCCTTTAAATTCTATGGCTGCTTTGGCGGCGTTCCATACTATCTGCAGCAGCTGGATTCGAGCGTGGGGCTCAAAGAGAACCTGGCACGGCTCTACTTTGATCCCATGGGGTTTCTCTATGGTGAGCCGGAGGGCCTGATTCGTCAGGAGTTCCAGGAGCCGGCAATATACAACTCGATCTTGCGGGCTGTAGCTGCCGGTGCAAACCGTGCGAAGCAGATTGCCGACCGCGTGGGAATCGCCCAGACAACGCTGCCTCGCTATCTCAAGGCGTTGGAATCGGTAGGAATCATAGAAAAGGCCGTTCCGTTTGGCGAGAACCCCGAAACAAGCAAGCGCGGAATATATCGACTGTCCGAGCCGTGCTATGCGTTTTGGTTCCGGTTCGTCATGCCGTATTCGTCCGATATCGAGGCGGGCTTAGGGCAGGCGGTCGTCAACGCGCTTCCAGAAGAGCAACTGAACGAATACCTGGGCCATCGGTTCGAAGCGTTGTGTGCCGAGTGGATGGTCGAGCGAGCGAAACGGGGCGAGTTGCCAATTCCGGCAACGACGGTGTCGTCGTGGTGGGGAACAAATCCCGCCAAGCGGGCTCAGGACGATATTGATGTTCTGGCTGCAGATCGGGTTTCAAAGCGCCTAGTTGTTGGAGAGTGCAAATATAGGGAGTCGTTTGACGAGTCGGCAGAGATTGACGACCTCGAAAGCAAACGAGGCCTAGTAAAGGGGTATGCCGCTTTTCATTTCATGCTGTTCTGCAAACACGATGTGAGTGCCGCTACAAAAAAGAAGCTCGCCGCGCGCGAAGATTGGCGAATCGTCACGTTGGAGGACATGTATATCGACTGAGGTAACACGTCTGCCCCGCTTGCTGGCCTCGCGCCGTGGTACGATTTTTGAGTTTGAAAGCCCCGCCGCGCTCCGGCTGCCCTTGCAGCTCGTCGCGCGGCCGCACGTAAAGGAGCCATTATGGCCGGTATGAACATGCAGCAGATGATGAAGCAGGCTCGCAAGATGCAGGAGCAGCTTGCCGCCGCGCAGGAGAATCTCAAGTCCCAGACCGTCGACGCCTCCGCCGGCGGCGGCATGGTCAAGGTGACCGTTAACGGCGAGATGGAGCTCGTCAACCTCACCATCGATCCCGATGCCCTCGATCCCGAGGATGTCGATATGCTGCAGGACATGATCATGGCTGCCGTCAACGAGGCCGTCCGCGGCGTCAACGAGCTCGCCAACAAGCAGATGGGCGCCATCACCGGCGGCCTCAACATCCCGGGCATGCCGTTCTAAGACACGCATATATATGAGTGCGAATCACAGTCTGCAAAAACTGCTCGATGAGCTGGGTCGTCTGCCGGGCATTGGTCCCAAGTCGGCCCAGCGCATCGCCTATTACCTGCTCGAGGCCGATGCCGAGGAGGCCCGCCGCCTGGCCGAGGCCATTTTGGAGGTCAAGCAGGAGGTCCACTTTTGCAGCCGTTGCTTTAACTACGCCACGGCCGACGAGTGCTCCATCTGCCAAGACCCGATGCGCGATACCACTCGCATTTGCGTGGTGGGCGAGCCGCGCGACGTCCAGGCAATCGAGCGCACGGGCAGCTACCATGGCCTGTACCATGTGCTGGGCGGCGTGATCAGCCCCATGGACAAGATCGGTCCCGAGCAGCTGCATATCCGCGAGCTGCTGGCGCGCCTGGGCCACGAGGACATCCACGAGGTCATTATCGCCACCAACCCCAACATTGAGGGCGAGACCACGGCGAGCTACCTTGCTCGCACTATCAAGCCATTGGGCGTTGAGGTATCGCGTCTTGCGAGCGGCCTTCCCGTGGGCGGCGACTTGGAGTATGCCGACGAGCTTACGCTTGGCCGCGCTATCGAGGCCCGCCGCGCGATCTAGCCGGCGTCAGCTCCGCGGCATGTCCCGTCGGCCTGCCGCACGGGGCGCTCATAATTGGGCGCGCGTTCATGCATTTGTTGTGCAACAAACCTGCTTTTCATCCGCTTATCGCGTGGATGGGTCCGCTCGTACCTCGTATTTGCCCATTCGTTGCGCAACCTCTTGGGTTCGCTGATACACTCAAATGTGGATATGAAAGAATGCGCCGCCTTTAAGCGGCGTGTTTTTGTTGGAGGAGAACGCATGCGGCCCGGGGGCACTCAGACAAAGCATGGCGCCGCGGTGCGCATGCGACGCCGGCTGAGCCTGGCGCCCCGGGCGTATGTGCTGCTGTCTTGCTCGCTCGTGCTGGTCATAGCCGGTGTTTCGGCTTATGGTATGACGGTGCCGTCCATGGTACAGGCGCATGCTGCGCGTGAGCTGCATATTGGGCGCAAGGCCAAAAGCGACTTGGGAACGACAACTGGATATGCGTGGGCGAGCATGGTCGGGCGCACCGTGTTTGGCGTCGATCCCGCGGACGAGGGCGAGCAGGCGTCCAACGAGGTTACGCTGGCAAACGGCAAAACCATCATGCTCACCGACACCAAGGTCATCGCGAAGCTTTCCAACAACAGCGTGGCTTCTGTCGTTAACAAGGCAGAGCAGCAGAAGGGGCAGGATACGCAGCAGGCTGGTAAGCCCGGCAGCTCGGATGGGTCCGGTTCTGGCACCGGTTCGGCGGGCTCGGACGGCGGTTCCGGTTCGGGCTCCGCCTCTGGCGGTGGATCTTCGAGTGGTGGCTCGACGGACGGCGGTAACGGCGGCGACACGGGCTCGGGTGGCCTCTCGGCTGCCGAGGAGGAGAGTATCCACAGTTGGCTCGTGACCAAATATAACCTACTCGATGGCTATGTCGCCCGCGCCAATAGCGTGGTGTCGACCTATAACGCCACGGGCGACACCGGACCGTGCGACAGCCTGGTCAATGACATGTTTGTCATCCGTGCTGAGTTTGGCCGGCAGACGTTTCCTCCCCAGTCAACGTGGTATCGACAATTCGCCAACCTTTGGGGTTGCTACACAACCCTGTGTCAATGGGTCGGACATTACGGCGACGATAACGTCGCGCTCAACAACTTCAACACCAATGTGGCGGCGATCGCCCTATGACGAACGACCTCGCTTCTACGGCAGCCCAGTCGCTCAACCGTGATCCCATGGTGGGCCTGCGCCTGGCACGCGTCGACGGGTTCGAGCCGGCCGTCGCCCTGGGCACGGACGAGCTTCCCGCCTACCTACGCCGTTTTACGATGCTGTTTGCCGACGACGCCACCATGCGCCGCGGCGGCATCGGCCGCGTGACGCGTGCCGTTAACGTGCAGGGCGAGGTCGTGGCGCTCAAGCAGCTCATTTTGCCAACGCGCGACGAATTTGATGACGATGTCGCCCACGAGGCGCTGGTCGCCAAGTTCAAGGCAGCGTTTCGCGAAGAATATGAATGTCATCGTGCCCTTTCGGGCCTTAAGGGCTTTCCCCGCTTATACGGGTGGGGCGAGGTCGACGGCGTGCCCGCGATTGTCATGGAGTGGGTCGAGGGCGAGACGCTCGCTCGCCTGCGCTCGCGTCTTGCCGTGGACGATGCCGGGCGTCTATCGCCGCTTGTGGCGGCGCGCCTGGGTCGCGACCTGTTCGATCTGCTCTGCCGCATGGGCTTGGTAGGCGAGGGGTTCGTCCATCGCGATATCTCGCCCGCTAATATTATGGTGCGCACGGCGCGCCTGCCGCTCGACCGACAACTTGCCGAAGGCACCTTTGACCTGTGCTTGATCGACTTTGGGTCGTCGCTGGCGCTCGAGCCCGCCTCTGCGGTGGCCGGCACCGGCGGCAAGGCATCGTTTACCGAGCGCTATGCCACGTTGCGCCGCGCGACGGTGGCCTATGCCCCGCCCGAGATGCTCACCGACGATATCCCCGACCTGCGCATGCTTCGCATGTCGCCGGCGATCGATGTCTATGCAGCGGCGAGTACGGTCTACGAGCTCATCGCCGGTGTCGCGCCGTACGAAGTGGCGCCGGGTGCGTCGGGTACTTCGGGCTCGCGCAAAAAGACGCGCGATATCGCCAGCCCTTATCGCCTCAAGATGGATACGCTGCCCGATTATCCCGTCGGCGCCCACGCGCCCGGCTGCAACTTGACGCAACTGCTGCGGCGCGAGCCCGATGTGGCACTTGCCGCGGCCGAGCAGGCTCAGCAGCTGGGGCTCGATCCAAATTCCGAGGATCTGCGCGATGCGCTGGCGTTTGTCGACGCTCAGCTGTTCGATGTGGTGATGGCCTGCCTGTCCTGCCATCAGGGAGATCGTCCCGAGCCGGCTGCGGTGGAGGCGGCGCTCTCGGCATTTTGCGACCACTATGCGCAAAATGTCGCCCGCTCGCTTCGTGCCGAGCCGCTCATGCCGTGCCCGATGGAGGTATCGGGGCACACAGCCCGGCATGCGGTGATGGTTGGTGCGACGGCGGTATGCGGCGTGCTTTGGGCTGCGGTCGTGGTATCAGCGGCGCTGTTGGCGTCGGGCGCCCATGTGACGCTCGTCGTGGGACCGCTTATGTGGTCCGGGAAGCTGCCGGCCCTGATCGCCGCGCTGGCGTTGGCACCGCCGGGCATGGTGGGCATCGCTGCCGGGGCCTTGGCGCGCGACCGCCGTGCGGGATTCCTGCAGGGCGTCTTGGCCCTTTCCGCCTGCGAGGTTCCGGCTCTGGCCGCACTCGCATGTGCCGTGTTTTCCCAGCATGCCGTGGCGGGTGGCCTGGTGGCCGCCATAATTGCAACCTATGCGCTCACGTGGTTTTTGCTGGCGATGGGGTTTGCCTTTGAGCTTCCCGTCGCGTCAGCACGACGTGCGAAAATTCCCATGGCAACGCCGCTTGCCGGCGGAGCCGCGGCTGCCCGCGCCTTTGGCGGGCCGGCCGAAGTACTCGACACTATCTCTGCGACCAAGGAGGGCTAAGCCATGGCTTCTCAGGCCGAGCTCACCCCGTGCGGGGCAATGTTTGACATCTTTAAGCGCGCAGCGCACCTGAGCCATATCGAACTGTGCGGCCTGGTGCTCTCGAGCCGTCCGCTCGCCGACGGCCGTAGTCCGCAGAGCCGTGCCGCCGATCGCTCCTGGGTTTCGCGCTTTATCGTGCGCGCGCCTGTCGGCACGCTGCAGGAACGTTATTTTGCCGATTACGGCACCTCGGCCGCGCGCATTATGTCGCAGCTGGCCCTGCGCCGTCGCAATCCTATGGACGCCGCGGCCGTGACCAATATGGTCTGCGGCCCCGCTGGCGAGCCCATGGTGCGGGCACTCGGGGAATGCCATCAGGACACGAATCTCTATCGCAATGCGCTCGAGCGCCTGTCGCAGGCGGCTGAGCTCATGCCCGCCGAGCGCGCCGAGACCATCCTGGTGCTGTTTGTCGCCGTGGGTTGCTCGGCAGATGTCCGCTCGTCGGTGACCTATGCCATCGACTACGCTCATGCGACCTGTGGCGGCGCCACGTCGACGCCGCGCTCGCTGAGCACATCTTCGGTCGCGGGCGAGCGCGAGGTCGCGCCGGCGCATCCGCTGGGACTGCTGCGTGTGCAAAACGGCTACGTGGTGAGCGCCCCACGCTGGATTCAGCCGAGTGAGGAAGGCGTCGAGATCGGCGCGCTGGCAACGGGGGAGGGCGACATCACCGACGTCGGCGACGACGTCTCGGCCCGCCATGCTCATATCTGGTGCGACGAGTCTGGCGCATGGTTTGTCGAGGACCTGTCGTCCACTAACGGCACCGTGGTGGTAAACGGGGCCACGAGTGTGTGTATTCAAGTAGAGCCCGGCCGCTCCGCCCAGCTCAACCCCAGCGACGAGCTCAAACTCGGCGAATCCACCACCTACGCCATCCTCCTCGGCGCCCTCTAGCCGGCAGTTAGGGACGTTCCCTTTCTGCCGGCACTTGGGGACACTCCTTGGCGCGTCAGAGCCAGTCGCCCGGGGATGGAGGGACCATTTTGGCCTTTGGCGGTCACCCGGGGTAAACCTTTACCGCCCACCTATATTTGCCGAAATTACACTTGACGGCGGGGTACAATGAACCCGCATGCGGATTTCCGTTGCGGGCGCTTCCCATCGCCGGGGCGTGCCCGGGAGCATCCGGCATGCGGCCTTTGCGGCGCTCGGTCATGTGCAAGACGGGTAGCTGGGCCTGTGGAGCGCATGCAGCCCTCCTCGCCTCGGCATGCCTTCTCTCCACGCCATGTACCTGCTGCTGAGTCCGCCTGCCAGATGATTGGAAGTAACAACGAAAATCCCATCTCGCCAACATCCCGGCGATCGCCGGGGCCTGTATACCTATATGAGAGGAGAGGGGTATATGGCGCGTAAGTTTAAGTCTATGGACGGCAACGAGGCGGCCGCATATGTTTCGTATGCGTACACCGAGGTAGCGGGAATCTATCCCATTACGCCGTCCAGCCCGATGGCCGACCATGTCGACCAGTGGGCGGCCCAGGGTCGCAAGAACATCTTCGGCACCCCGGTCAAGGTCGTCGAGATGGAGTCCGAGGCAGGTGCAGCCGGTACCGTTCACGGTTCGCTGGGCGCCGGTGCCCTGACCACCACCTACACGGCTTCTCAGGGTCTGCTCCTGATGATTCCGAACATGTACAAGATCGCGGGCGAGCAGCTCCCGGGCGTCTTCCACGTCTCCGCGCGTTGCGTCGCTTCCCACGCCCTGAACATTTTTGGCGACCACTCCGACGTCATGGCCTGTCGTCAGACCGGCTTCGCCATGCTCGCCGAGGGCAACGTCCAGGAGGTCATGGACCTCTCGCCGGTGGCTCACCTTGCCGCCATCGAGGGCAAGACCCCGTTCCTTAACTTCTTCGATGGCTTCCGCACCAGCCACGAGATCCAGAAGGTCGCCATGTGGGACTATAAGGATCTGGCCGAGATGTGCGACATGGACGCCGTCCAGGCTTTCCGCGATCACGCGCTCAACCCTGAGCACCCGCATACCCGCGGCAGCCACGAGAACGGCGACATCTTCTTCCAGAACCGCGAGGCCTGCAACAAGGTCTACGACGAGCTCCCTGCCGTCGTCGAGGGCTACATGAAGAAGATCAACGAGAAACTCGGTACCGATTACGGCCTGTTCAACTACTACGGCGCTCCCGATGCTGATCGCGTCGTCGTGTGCATGGGCTCCTTCTGCGACGTGCTCGAGGAAGTTATCGACTACCTCAACGCTCACGGCGAGAAGGTCGGCCTGGTCAAGGTTCGCCTGTTCCGTCCGTTCTCCATCAAGCACTTTGTCGACGTTCTCCCCGAGACCGTCCAGAAGATCGCCGTCATGGACCGCACCAAGGAGCCGGGTTCCATCGGCGAGCCGCTCTACCAGGACGTCGTCTCCGCTCTCTACGAGGCCGGCAAGACGGGCATCAAGGTCGTCGGCGGCCGTTACGGCCTGGGCAGCAAGGACACGCCTCCCGCGTCCGCGTTCGCTGTCTTCGAGGAGCTTAAGAAGGACGAGCCCAAGCGCGAGTTCACCATCGGCATTGTCGATGACGTGACCAACCTGAGCCTGCCCGAGGCCGAGGATGCGCCCAACACCGCCGCCCCCGGCACCATCGAGTGCAAGTTCTGGGGTCTGGGTGGCGATGGTACCGTCGGCGCCAACAAGAACTCGATCAAGATCATCGGCGATCACACCGACAAGTACGTCCAGGCCTACTTCCAGTACGACTCCAAGAAGACCGGCGGCGTCACCGTTTCGCACCTGCGCTTTGGTGATTCCCCGATCCGTTCGCCGTACTACGTGACCAAGGCCGACTTTGTCGCCTGCCACAATCCCAGCTACATCGTCAAGGGCTTCAAGATGGTCCGCGACGTCAAGCCGGGCGGCACCTTCCTGGTCAACTGCCAGTGGAGCGACGAGGAGTTCGCCGAGCACATGCCCGCCGTGGCCAAGCGCTACATCGCGAACAACAACGTCAACGTCTACCTGATCGATGCTATCGACCTGGCTGCCAAGGTCGGCATGGGCAAGCGCACCAACACGGTGCTCCAGTCCGCCTTCTTCGCACTGGCCAAGGTCCTGCCCGCCGAGGACGCCCTGCAGTACATGAAGGACGCGGCCACCAAGTCCTACATGAAGAAGGGCCAGGCCATCGTCGACGCCAACCACAAGGCCATCGATGCCGGCGCTACCGCCTTCCGTAAGTTCGAGGTTCCGGCCGACTGGGCAACCGCCGAGGATGCCGCCCCCGTCGAGCTCTCCGACGAGACCAAGTCCGCCATCGCCCAGCAGGTCAAGAACCTGCTTGAGCCCATCGATCGCATGGATGGCGACAGCCTGCCTGTTTCCGCCTTCGTCGGTTGCGCCGACGGCCAGTTTGAGCTGGGCGCCTCCGCATACGAGAAGCGCGGCGTCGCCGTCGTCGTTCCCCACTGGGACGAGACCAAGTGCATCCAGTGCAACCAGTGCGCCTATGTTTGCCCGCATGCCACCATCCGTCCGTTCGCGATGACCGAGGACGAGGCTGCCGCCGCGCCCGAGGCTACCCGCATGCTCGACGCTATGGGCCCCAAGGCCAAGGGCATGAAGTTCGCTATCGTCGTGTCCCCGCTCGACTGCATGGGCTGCACCAACTGCGCCAAGGTCTGCCCCAAGGGTGCCCTCGAGATGGTTCCCGCCGAGCAGGAGATAGACCAGCAGCCCATTTGGGACTACATGGTCGAGAACGTCTCCGAGAAGAAGGAGCTCATCGCGGCCAACGTCAAGGGCAGCCAGTTTAAGCAGCCCTACCTGGAGTTCTCGGGCTCCTGCGCCGGCTGTGCCGAGACCGCCTATGCACGTCTGGTGACCCAGGTCGCCGGCGACCGCATGTTCATTTCCAACGCCACCGGCTGTTCCTCCATTTGGGGCAACCCCGCTGCCACCGCTCCTTACTGCAAGGACAAGGACGGTCACGGCCCGGCGTGGAACAACTCCCTGTTCGAGGACAATGCCGAGCACGGTCTGGGCATGGCCGTCGGCTATGAGGCCGTTCAGCACAAGCTGATTGCCGCTACCCAGGACATCATCGCTGCCGATGGTCCGTCTGATGAGATCAAGGCTGCCGGCCAGGCTTGGCTCGACTCCATCAACGATGTCGAGGCCTCCAAGGCCGCTGCCGCCGCCTACGTTGCCGAGCTCGAGAAGTGCGGCTGCGAGGCTTCCAAGGCAATCCTCGCCGACAAGGCTTACCTCACCAAGAAGTCCTTCTGGATCTTCGGCGGCGACGGCTGGGCCTACGACATCGGCTTCGGTGGCCTGGACCACGTCCTGGCTTCCGGCCACAACGTCAACGTCTTCGTCTTCGACACCGAGGTCTACTCCAACACCGGTGGTCAGGCCTCCAAGGCCTCGAACCTGGGCCAGGTCGCTCAGTTCGCCGCTGCCGGTAAGGTGACCAAGAAGAAGTCCCTGGCCGAGATCGCCATGAGCTACGGCTACGTCTACGTGGCGCAGGTCGCCATGGGCGCCAACCCGGCTCAGACCCTCAAGGCCATTCACGAGGCCGAGGCCTACGACGGCCCGTCCCTCATCATCGGCTACAGCCCCTGCGAGATGCACTCCATCAAGAAGGGCGGCATGCAGAACTGCCAGGCCGAGATGAAGAAGGCTGTCGAGTGCGGTTACTGGAACCTCTTCCGCTTCAACCCCGAGGCTGCTGCCGGCAAGAAGTTCTCGCTCGATTCCAAGGAGCCCGCGGGCGGTTATCAGGAGTTCCTGATGAACGAGGCCCGTTACGCTTCGCTGACGCGTTCCTTCCCCGAGCGCGCCGAGGAGCTCTTCAAGGAGAACGAGCAGGCCGCTATGGACCGCTACGCTCACCTGCTGAAGCTCAAGACGGTGTACAACGAGGCCTAGTCTCCCACCGCAGGATCTGAGGGCTAACCTTCGCGGACGTCCTCGGACATGAACGAACCCCCGCTGTGCACTACGTGCGGCGGGGGTTCTTTCGTCCCGGTCGCTGTTTCGCGACTTTGCCGCGAAAGGCGCGTTACTTTGGGCGTGGAAGGGACTGGATTGTGGATTTGGATGATCTAGAGAGATATGGGCGCAAACGAGAAATCGTTGTTGGGGTCGTCCTTTTCCATAAACTCATCGAGACAGAATGTCATATAAATTGGGACGTACAGGACCTTGCCCTCGTTGCTAAGGTTCTCGCGGCTTAACACAACGGCCTCGGGAATTTTGTACTCGCTCACACTCATCAGACGGTCGAGGGCCGCATGCGCTCGAACCTTCTTGCCCGATTTGACCTCGATCGGGACAACATGCCCGCTGGTGCCCTCGACCACAAAGTCAACTTCGCCGACTTCGCGTGTCTGGTAGTACCACGCATCCGCCCCAAGGGCAACAAGCTCCTGCGCGACCACGTTCTCGTAGAGGCCGCCGAGGTTGGGGGTTTTCATATCAAGATAGATGGCGCGTGCCGTGCTGCCGGGATATCGCGATGCGAGCATTCCTGTATCAGACTCGTATAGTTTAAAAGCTGTCGCTTTCTCCGTCCTCTTGAGAGGACTCCGTGCCTCCGTCACCTGGGGAACCATCAATCCAACGCCCGCGTTCACCAGCCATAGGAAATCCCGCTCGTATTTTTGAAGACGAGCCCCCTCTCCCAGAGACGAAACAACAAAGCGATGAGACTCCGCCTCAAGTTGAACCGGAATTTGCTCGAAAATCGAGCGAACGTTAAACGCTCGAGTCGATGCATATTTAGAGATATCACTTTTGTACTGATCGACTAGCTGAATTTGAAGCTCACGCGTTCTCACGAGCGAATAACCCGAATCGATATAGTTCTGAACGACCTCCGGCATGCCGCCGCAAACGATATAGGCTCTAAAGTTCTTGAGCATCGCCTCATGAATATAGTTTTCGACGGGTCGCCTTTCGACAAGGCAGCTGCGAATTCCTGCAAGCACATTCTCGCTGACGCTGTTTGCCCAACAAAACTCTTCAAAATCCATCGGCCGCATAACAATGTGCTCGACATACCCTACCGGAAAAGAAGGGATTCCCTTAAACTCGGTCCCAAGCATAGACCCCGAGAAGACATTGCTAAAGCGCCCGTCCTCGACCAATGCCTTCATAAGCGTGACAATCTGCGGATACTCCTGAATCTCGTCGACAAAGATAAGGGTATCTCCCTCAACAAGCGGTGCGTCTGCAAGAAGGGCCACACGGTTGATAAAGTCAATGGCGTTCTTGGCGCCAGCAAGTACATCCTTTGCCTCGGTATCGAGCAGCAAATTGACCTCATAATACGATGCGTAGTTGTCTTTTCCAAACGCGCGAATCGCATAGCTCTTGCCAATCTGACGCGCACCGGTAACAAGCAAGGCCTTATTAGAGTTATTCTTCCAGCTCAAAAGCCTGTCAGTGATCTTACGGCGTAGCATTAAAACCCCTAAATGACAAAAATTGGCAAATAGATTTGCCCCTAATCATACAAAAATTGGCAAATAGATTTGCCCAAAATTATACAAAAAATGGCAGATAGCAAAGCCTGCTTCGGTCTCAAAGCCGCCGAACCGGCACGGAACTTTACGAAAAGGCGTGCGGCGCTGTTGCTGAGGGTGGCCAAGTCGACAGTGTCGCCGTTGACGTTCTCGGTTGCCTAGGCGCGCAGGAGCGAAAGGGCGTCAGCAGCGTTCAGGCAGTACCCGACGGTAAAATTCCATACTGCGAACTCACAGTCGTTTGCCGAAGGGTGAGACGCGATTGATTATTCCCTAAGTTGGATGAAAAACGCCATGTTTTTGCAGAGGTGCATACTCGTCTTATTAGTGCATAGAATCTCGTATAGTGCGAGTAAGATTTTGCGCTATCTGTTTTGTGTTTAGCAAAGATATAGTTTGCATAATCCAGCCTAATCCTCGCTCCATTTAAATAAAGTCGCACGTAAATGGCGTAAACATATCTGAGCTGGGGTTCTGTACGCTGAGCGGATAAAAACGACCGTTCACCGTTCAACTATTTTCAAAATGAATAAAATGAGCGATAAAGAGAATATAAACCTTAATAAACTCGCGTATCGCACGGACGCGGGTTATTAATGGGTTGTAGGCCTTTTACAGAAAGGATTCCAGCAATGTCTAAGCCTCTTGGCAAGCCCGATCGTATTGTCGTCGCCCTTGGCGGCAACGCCCTCGGCAACAACCCCGTCGAGCAGATCGAGGCCGTGAGCAACACCGCCCACGCCCTCCTCGGCCTGATCGAGCAGGGCAACGAGATCATCATCACCCACGGTAACGGCCCGCAGGTCGGCATGATCCAGAACGCCTTCGCCGCTGCCCATGACGCCATCGGCACCCCCGAGATGCCGCTGCCCGAGTGCGGCGCCATGTCCCAAGGCTACATCGGCTATCACCTGCAGCAGGGCATTGGGCGCGAGATGCACAAGCGCTATAAGCGTTGGCACGCCGCAACCGTCGTCACCCAGATCGAGTGCGACCCGGATGATCCCGCGTTCAAGACCCCGACCAAGCCGATCGGCCCCTTCTACACCGAGGAGCAGGCCCGCGAGTTCATGGCCGAGGATCCTTCCAAGGTCTTCGTGGAGGATTCCGGTCGCGGCTGGCGTCGCGTCGTCGCTTCCCCCGACCCCAAGAAGATCGTCGAGGCCGACTCCATCCTCAACCTGCTCGATAACGAGTTCATCGTCATCGCCTGCGGTGGCGGCGGCATCCCCGTCGTCCGCGACTACGAGAACAAGGGCTGCTACAAGGGTGTTCCCGCCGTCATCGACAAGGACCTGGGCGGCGAGCTGCTGGCCGAGGACTGCGACGCCGACGTTCTGTTCCTGCTGACCGCCGTCGAGCATGTCGCCATCAACTTCGGCAAGCCCGACCAGGAGGAGCTCGAGGACCTCACCGCCGACGAGGCCGAGCGCCTGGCCGACGAGGGCCAGTTCGGCAAGGGTTCCATGGAGCCCAAGGTCCGCGCTGCCATCAAGTTCGCCCGTTCGCGCAAGGGCCGCACCTGCATCATCGGCGCCCTGGACAAGGCTGCCGAGACCATGGCTGGCCTCTCCGGTACCCGCATCCACGAGTAGTCCCTACTCTGTTGCCTCTCTCGTGGGCGCCAAGCAAAGCGCCCACAAACTAGCCTCTCTTCATGAGCCCCGCGGTCCGCTCCGACTGCGGGGCTTTTGTTTCAACCCGGCACTTGGGAACCCGGCACTTGGGGACGTTCCTTTCCTGCCGGCAGCCGGGCTGGTCATTGGGGACAGACTTAAATGAGTGGCACCGATCAACTGCGGAAAGCGCATCCCACAATGAGTGTCCAAAGCGGGGCACAGTTTCCCAGGTACTCATTTAAGTCTGTCCCCAATGAGTGCCCAATGACTAGTAGTAGGCCCACATGGCTTCGACTTCGTTAAGGACCTCTACGACGCCCCAGCGGCGGGCGCTGCGGCTGGCCGAGTTGGGATCGAAGACTTCAATCTGGTCGGCGTCGTCAATACCGTAAAGCACAATGTAGTGGCCCACGTTGGTAAAGGTGCCCGGTCGAACGGCGGCGATGACGGGCGCTCCCGAACGCAGCGCCTGAGCCATCGAGTCGCGATCGTCATGGAGCTCCGTTCCGTTAAGTCCCAACTGCCACGCGCCGCTCGTCATAAACGACCATTCGGTTGCACCGGTGGGGGCGTAATTGCCCGCCTCGGAAAGCGCGCACATATCGACGGGGGTCATATCGGTGCGTCCCGTCTTAAAGATATAGACCATGGTGAGGCACGTGGGCCCGCAGGCATTTTGGCGGATGGTACCGCCGGCGTAAGGCAGCTCCGACCACGCAGGGTCGATCTGATAGATATGGGGCATCGTTCCGGCTTGCCATTGCGAGCGCGGGGTCGAAAAGGCGAAAGAATAACCGGGCGCGACGGGGGCCTTGAGCAGCTTTTCCTCGGCGGTGGGCTCTAGGCCGGCAGAGCCATGGGACATACAGGAGCTCATAAGCACAAAGACCAGACAGGTGAGGATAGAGCGCAGTGCGAGGCAAAGTCGACGAGCCGGCAGGGCGGGGGCATTCACGTACGATGTCGAGCGGTAAGGCTTGCCGTCGCGTCCGCCTTGGGGATACGAAAAGAAGCGGCTGATATGGATGCCGGGCTGACGTGCGCCGTTGTGGCTCAGCTGCGGAACCTCGGCCTGACGTTGTCGAGTGCGCGCGCCCAAGCGGCTATCTTGCTGTGCGCTTGTGCCCGTGCTCGGATGGCCACTCTGCCGTGTTCTGCTTGTCTGCTGCCGAGACGAAGTCCTGGGTTGCTCTTGAGGGCGTTGCGGATTGCCGCTCGTGGCACTTCTGGGCGTCGGCGTGGTACGGCCAGCAAGGCGAACGCTTTGTCGCCGTTGATCGCCGTCGTTGTATCCGTATGCCATTCGTACCGCCTTGTCTCATGTATAGCCTGTCTATCCTACAAAAAAGATGTGTAACAAATGGGTCTGCGCGTCAAAAGCTCGGTAAACGGTACGAAAGGCGCAAAACACACGGCCTCAAAAACATCTCTATATGCGTCCGATGAGCGTGCGCCCGTCGGGCGGGCGGCAACAATGAGCGGCAAACCGTGCCGTTCGTCCCAAAAACGGCGCCGCTCGTTTTGCAGTTCTGCCTTCGGTCGAGCCATGGGCGGCCATGCTGCGCCAAGGCCGTATTGTAAAGTCACGAATTATAAGTGTGCGGTCAGACGGACTGTACAAGGGGCGACGCCAAGGGGCGTCAAAAAGGAAAGGAGGGGAACAATGGCGGACAAGAACACAGAAGTTGCAATTGAGGATAACGGCGGCATGAAGAAAACGCTTTCGCTTTGGAACTTCTTCACCATCGGTTTTGGCGCCATCATCGGCACCGGTTGGGTTCTGCAGGTCGGCGACTGGATGGTCGTGGGCGGCGGTCCCGTTCCCGCTATGATCGCATTCCTCTTGGGTGCGATCTTCCTCGTGCCCGTCGGAGCTGTTTTCGGTGAGCTCACGGCTGCTATCCCCATCTCGGGCGGCATCGTCGAGTATGTCGACCGTAGCTTTGGCCGTACGCTGAGCTACATCACCGGATGGCTTTTGGCCCTGGGCAACGGCATCCTGTGCCCGTGGGAGGCTATCGCCATCTCGACCCTTGTGTCCGAGATGTTCGGCAGCCTGCCCGGCCTTGAGTGGCTGCGCGCCGTCAAGCTCTACACCATCCTGGGGGCCGACGTTTACCTGTTCCCGACGCTGATCGCGCTCGGCTTTGCAGTCTACGTCATCTTCCTCAACTTCCGCGGTGCCAGCTCGGCCGCCAAGCTCCAGGCCTTCTTGACCAAGGCTCTGCTCTGCGGCATGCTGCTCGCCATGGGCGTCTCGCTGTTCACCGGCTCGCCGGACAATGCCATGCCTGTGTTCTCCCAGGTCGCCGGTGCTGGTGGCGGCAAGGCCGCTACCGAGAGTACCAGCCTGTTCGCCGGCATCGTGTCGGTCCTGGTTCTGACTCCGTTCTTCTACGCCGGTTTCGACACCATTCCTCAGCAGGCTGAGGAAGCAGCCGAGGGCCTCAACTGGAACAAGTTCGGCAAGATCATCTCCCTGGCCCTGCTGGCCGCCGGCGGCTTCTACATGGTCTGTATCTATTCGTTCGGCACCATCCTTGACTGGCATGAGTTTGTTAAGAGCCCGGTTCCCGCGCTTGCCTGCCTCAAGGGCATCAACATGCTCCTGTACCTGGCCATGCTCGTCATCGCCACGCTTGGACCGATGGGCCCGATGAACTCCTTCTACGGCGCCACGAGCCGCATCATGCTCGCCATGGGCCGCAAGGGCCAGCTGCCCGAGAAGTTCGCCGAGGTCGACCCCAAGTCCGGCGCTCCCAAGCTCGCCTGCGTCGTTCTGGGCGTCATCACCGTCATCGGTCCGTTCCTGGGCAAGAACATGCTCATCCCCCTGACCAACGTGTCGGCTCTCGCCTTCATTTTCTCCTGCGGCATGGTCGCCCTCGCCTGCCTGCGTATGCGCTTTACCGAGCCTGACCTGCCTCGTCCCTACGAGGTGCCCGGCGGCAAGTTTGGCATCGGCCTCGCTATCGCTGCCTGCGCCATCATCATCGGCCTGCTCGTGATTCCGTTCTCTCCCGCCTCCCTCAACATGGTGGAGTGGAGCATCGTGATCGGCTGGTTAGCTATTGGCCTGGCCCTCATGGCCTTCACCAATTCCCGCAAACAGTAACGCCTAGCCGGGGCGGATCGGGGGTGCGCGGGACCCTCCCTTCCGCGCACCGAACCCGGCATCACTTGGGTAGTTTTGTGAGGCCTTGGCCCAACACGGCCTCGCCCACTGTATGGATCCATAAGGAGGAACCATGTCCACTCAGTATGCAATCGTTGGCGGCAAGCTCATCGACGGTACCGGTGCCGAGCCGGTCGAGAACTCCCTCGTTCTCGTCGACGACAACGGCAAGATCGAGTACGCCGGCACTATGCAGGACCTTCCCGAGGGCGTTGAGGTTATCGACGCCGCCGGCAAGACCGTCCTTCCCGGCCTGATCGACACCCATCTGCACTTCTCGGGCAACTTGACCGACGATGACACCGACTGGGTTATGCAGCCGCTCCTCGAGAAGCAGGCCGTCGCCGTCAAGCAGGCCTACGACTGCCTCACCCACGGCCTCACCACTGTCTGCGAGATCGGCCGCTTTGGTATCCAGGTTCGCGACTGCATCGACAAGGGCGTCTTTAAGGGCCCGCGCGTTCTGGCCACCGGCCTGGGCTTCTGCCGCGTTGCCGGTCACGGTGACTCCCACCACTGCACCCAGGAGCTCAATAAGGAATCCCATCCCTGGGGCGACCAGGTCGACGGTCCTTGGGATCTTCGCAAGGCCGTCCGTCGCCGCCTGCGCGAGAACCCCGATGCCATCAAGATCTGGGCCACCGGTGGCGGCATCTGGCGCTGGGACTCCGGTCGCGACCAGCACTACTGCTCCGAGGAGATCCAGGCCGTGGTCGAAGAGGCAAAGATGGTCGGTATCCCCGTGTGGAGCCACTGCTACAACAACCACGCCGCTGCCTACGATTCCGTCCGCTTTGGCTGCGAGCAGCTGATCCACGGCTTCGATATCGATGAGCGCACCATGGACCTCATGGCCGAGCAGGGCACCTTCTTCACCCCGACAATCGCCTTCCTGCCCACCTGGTACGCCACCTATCCGCCCGTCTACGTTCCCGAGCTGCACGACAAGTACGAGGGCACCCTGGTCGAGAAGGAGCTGCAGCGCAATTACGACTGCCTGCGCGAGGCCAAGAAGCGCGGCGTCGTCATGACGATCGGCTCCGACTCCTTCTCCTTCGTCACCCCGTACGGCACCTGCTCCATCGAGGAGATGTACGAGTTCGTCGACAAGATCGGCTTCACCCCGGTCGAGACTATCACCTGCGCCACCCTCAACGGTGCCAAGATGTGCCACATCGAGGACGAGACCGGTTCCATCGAGGCCGGCAAGTGCGCCGACCTGCTGGTCGTCAACGGTGACGTCGCCGCCGACATCCACGTGCTCAACACCGACAACATGGACGTCATCATGAAGGACGGCTGGATCGTCGAGGCTGGCACCTTTGGCGAGGCCAACAAATACAGCGCCTAAGATACCGTTTGTCGATGGCTGGATGTAAAACACAGTTTTTGATTGCATAATGCAATGGAGAGGGTCGCTTGCGGCCCTCTTTATTGCTATCGGTGCCACGGACAAGAGGGGATGACGGTGGATTTAAACAGGCTGATTCTGGGCAAGAGCTACAATTCTACCAAGGTCTTTCGTACGGCCCAGCATGTGGTCCAGGCCATCCTGCTCGGTATTGTCGTTCCGGCGCTTATCCTGCTGCTTATCTGGGATTTAACCGATAATCCCAATCCCGTTCCGGGCGTTGTCGTTATTGCCGGCCTGGTCATGCTGTGCTTCTTCTTCTCGTATGTCTTTGTGGTCCCCGATGACCTCACATCGAGCGCAACCGACCGTACGCTCGCCATCGCATCAAAAATATTCGCCTATACGTCGCGCGGCCTTACGCCCGAAGCGGCCCTGGGCGCCTCTAAAATCATCCTGTCCGAGACTATCGCCTCTGCCATCTGCTTTACCGACGGCAAACAGGTGCTGGCAAGCTGGGGCGAGGACTCGGCAAAATGTCCTGCCGGCACCCCGGTCGTGCTCAAGACCACGCTCAACGTGATCGAGTCCGGAGAACAGAGTGTATTTTCGCGTGACGCCTCCTATGAGACGGGCGGCTATTTTCCCCGCCTGCGAGCCGGCATTGTCGCGCCGCTTGCCGTGCGCGGGCATTGCGTGGGTACGCTCGAGCTGTACTATCCCCGCCTGAGCAGCATCGATATGCGCCAGACGGCGTTGGCCTCGGGCTTTGCCGATCTCATCTCCACGCAGCTCGCCAGCTTTGAGCTCGAGCGCCAGGATGAGCTCACGGCCCGCGTTGAGCTTCGCGCCCTGCAGTCGCAGGTCGACCCGCATTTTCTATTCAATACCATTAGCACGATCGTGTCGCTCGTTCGAACCGAGCCCGACAAGGCGCGATCGTTGCTGATCGACTTTTCCAACTACTATCGTCAGACGCTTTCTGACTCCGATACGCTCACCACGCTCAAACACGAGGTGGAACAGGGCACTCGTTATATCAATCTTATGCAGGCCCGGTATGGCGACGGCCGTCTGCGCGTTTCGGTCGATATCGACTTTGAGGTGCGCGACAGCCTGGTACCGCCGTTTATCTTGCAGCCGTTGCTCGAAAACTGCATCAAGCATGCGCAGCGCGAGATCGAGCCGCTTTCTATTCGTGTTAGGGCTTTTGAGACCGATGACGGCTTGGAGATCATCGTCGAAGATGACGGTATCGGGATGAGCGAAGAAGTCTGCGCGCATCTGTTTGAGCAGCATCGCCGAGAGGAACCCGAGAGCATTACCGCCGACGGCTCCGTCAAGCGAGGTTGCGGCCTGGCGCTCTTCAACGTGCTTCAGCGCATCCATTTCTTTTACGGAGAAGATTCTGGCATGCGCGTGAAGTCCCAGGAGGGCGTGGGAACGCAGGTCATCGTTGAGTTGAACGGCGAGCCGCATGAGCCGGCGCCGCTAACGGTGTAGCATGCGGTTGGATTGAGAGAAAAAGAGGGGAAGCGCATATGTCCGAGGGCTGGAACATCTTGGTGGTTGATGACGAGCCTCCCATTAGGGCTGAGCTACGCTATCTGTTGGAACAGGACACGCGTGTGGGTCAGATTGCCGAGGCGGGCAATGTCACCGAAGCTGTGGAGTTGATTCTGTCGAACAAGCCCGACGTGCTGTTTTTAGACATTACCATGCCCGGTCGCTCGGGAATTGAGCTTGCCGAGACGCTGCAGAACCTAAAGACGCCGCCGGTCGTGGTGTTTGTGACGGCATTTGCCGAGTATGCGGCCGATGCCTATAACCTCGATGCGGTCGATTACGTCGTCAAACCGGTGGAGGATGCCCGCCTGTCAAAGGCACTCGACAAGATCGAGGCTGCCCTGGGTGCTCGCCGTGTCGTCCATGCTCCGCGCCAGCCTTTGCGCCTGACGGTGGATCGCGGGGGCAAAAGGGTGTTCATTCCCGTGGCGGATGTCTGTTACTTTGAGGCGCGCGCCGATTTTTGCAACGCCGTCTGCGCCGAGGGAACATACCTAATCAATGAGTCGATTTCCTCGCTCGAGCGGCGCTTGGCCTCCGAGGGCTTTATCCGCGTCCATCGCAGCTATCTGGTTAATTTGGAAGACGTGCATAATGTCGAGATCGGCTCCACGGGCCTGATGGAGCTCAGGCTCGACCGTGTGAGCTCGACGGTGCCCGTTTCACGCCGTCGCGCTGCCGAGGTCAAATCGCACTTGGGGCTAGCGTAAGGGTCGGTGCGCCATCGTTTGCCGTTGCGGGTTTGGTATGACCGCGCGGTGGGCATAATGGGTGGCATCGAATGAAATCGAAAGGAACAATATGCCCGCGCTCATTACGCATCATCTGTTTGGCGAGGAAAGCATCGACCGTCTTCCGCAGGGCGTTATCACGTCCGACGAGGAGCGCATCGCCTTTATCCTGGGAAACCAAGGTCCCGACCCGTTTTTCTTCCACATACTCACGCCGCGCATTTCCGACTGTACGTCGCTTGCTCAGGTCATGCACCGCTCGCGCATGTCGCGCCAGTTCTCGTGCCTGCGCGACGGCGTGTCGCACCTGCAACCGCGCGATGCCAATCTGGGTCGCGCCTTTGCGCTGGGCCTGCTGTCGCACTATGTGCTCGACCGCAATGCCCACCCCTTTGTCTACGAGCAGCAGTTTGGCATTGTTGATTCCGACCCTGAGCTCGAGGCTTCGGGCAGCCAAATCCACGCCGTGCTCGAAAGCGACCTGGATGTGCTGATGCTGCAGCTCAAGCGCGATGGGGCAACGGTCGAGGATTATCCGCCGGCGGGCGAGATCGTTACCACCGACCGCATCAATCGCGTTGCCGGCGTGCTGATGAGCTACGTCGCCGGGCGCGTGTACGGTATCGACATCCCGGCGGGGGAGTACGCCGGCGCCGTCTCGGACATGCAGATGCTCTACCGCACTATCGAGCCGGCCGGTTCGGCCAAGGCGCGCGCGATTGCCCTGCTCGAGGGCTTGGTGCACGATTATTCGCTGCTCGACGGCCTTGCGCACCGCGTGACGACCGAGCTGCCCGAGCGTACCGGCAACCTGGGCCACTTGGCATGGAAGAACCCCTTTACCGATGAAGTCTCGACCGAGAGCTTCCCCGAGGTCTTTGACCGCGCGCTGCTCGATTACGAGTGCACGGTTGCCCGCTTTATCGAGACCGGCGATATGGAAGCCGTGACCAACCACGTCAATTACAGTGGTCGCGTGCTCGACGCCGACGAAGAGTTCGACCGCGAGGAGTAGGGATCGTGCGTGCTCCTTTGCCGAATCCTTACCGGCGCCTCTGGACAATTGGGGTACGATGAACTAACTGCATATCGGGCGAATACGAAGGGGCCCTGTCCATGAAATACACCAAGCTCGAGCGTAACTGGGTTATGTACGATGTGGGCAACTCGGCCCTCGTACTGCTCAATACCTCGGTGGTGCCCATCTACTTCAACGCCATCAACACCGGTGCTTCTTCGGCCGACCTGGTGGTTGCCTGGGGCAACGCGCAGACGATGGCCTCGCTGGTCATCGCCATGCTCATGCCCGTTCTGGGTGCACTTGCCGACTACGCCGGCAATAAGATCAAGTTCTTCATGGGCTTTTTCCTTACGGGCCTCGTGCTTTGCTTTGCGCAGGCCATCCCCATGTCCGCGATGGCGTTTTTGACCGTCTACGTGCTGTGCACCATCGGCCTCAACTCGTCCATGACGTTCTACGACGCCATGCTGCCCGACATCACTACCGACGAGCGTATGGATGCTGTGTCGAGCTCGGGCTTCGCCTGGGGCTATATCGGCTCCACCGTTCCGTTCATCGTCTGCCTGGCGCTCATTATGGGCGGTCCCACCCTCGGCATCCCCACCATGCTGGCGACGCGCCTGTCGTTTATCATCACCGGTGCCTGGTGGCTCATCTTTACCTTGCCACTCATCCGTACCTATAAGCAAAAGTACGGTCGCGAGCGTGGTCCCCAGGACAGTCTCGGTCACATTGTGGGTGGTGTGTTCTCCGAGGTCAGGCATACCATGCGCGAGATCGCCAGCAACAAGACCATCCTTCTGTATATGATCGCGTTCTTCTTCTACATCGATGGTGTCCATACGGTCATCTCCATGGCAACCAGCTACGGCTCGGCTTTGGGCATCGATTCGACCCAGCTGGTGCTGGCACTGCTCGTCACGCAGTTCGTTGCTTTCCCGTCCGCCATCATCTACGGCAAGCTCGCCGGTCGCGTGGGCACGCTCAACATGATCATGGTGGCCGTCGCCGCCTACATGGGCATCGTGCTCTTTGCCGCGTTTTTCCTCAAGACTGCCTTTGAGTTCTGGGTGCTCGCCATTTTGGTTGGCTTGTTCCAGGGTGGCGTGCAGGCGCTCAGCCGCAGTTATTTTGGCCGCATCATCCCCAAGGAAAAGTCCAACGAGTACTACGGCTTCTTTGATATCTTTGGCCGCTACGCAAGCGTGATGGGCACCTTCCTGGTGTCGGTCGTCACCTCGCTGACCGGCAACCCGTCGCTGGGTGTCCTTTCCATCGGCGTGCTGCTGGTGCTTGGCTTTGTGCTGCTGGTCCGTCTGTCCCGCATGGCTCAGACGGCGGCGTAAGGCAACCGGGCTCAGTGCAGCAATTGTGCCTATCTGCAGTACTCTTTTGGAAGTAGCCGCATAAATCATTCTGACTCCCGAACAATGTTTAGCCCAAGTGGGTATGATGGAACCAGCTAGGTCGCGGGGCGTCGCCTGTGTTTGGCGGCGCCCCGTTTTTGTGTTGCAAGGAGGGTAAAGGTTTGAACGCCACGGTTGTGATCCCAACATATTGGGCGGGCGATGATATCCAAGCAAACGCTCTCGGCACCTACGATCACTCGACGTCGCTCAATGCCGCCAACCCGGAACTCGATCGCTGCCTGACTTCGCTCGAGCAGGTGCGCGACATTCCGCGCATCATTCTCTTGGTGGTCTGTCCGGTTTCCGCCACGGCCGACGTATCCTATCGCGTGCACGAAATCGTTCATGCGCATCCCACACTCAAGGTCACCATCGTTACCAATACTCAGGCTTCGCGTGTTGCCGACCGCGTGGCACAGATTGCGCCCAAAGGCTCGGGCGAGTGCGTGAGCCTGCGCGGCTACGGCGCCATCCGCAACATGGGTCTTGCCTGCGCGGCGGTGCTGGGGCACGACGCGGTTGTGTTTTTGGATGACGACGAGACCGTCATCGATGCCGACTTCATGAAGCGTGCGACCTATGCGCTGGGCCAGCAGACGCGTCAGGGCCTGCCGATTTTAGTCAAGAGCGGATACTTTTACGATCGCGACGGGTCGCCGCTGGCTCCCACGGACAAAGCAGGCATTTGCCATCGTTGGTGGACCAAGCGCATCGAGTTTAATCGTTGGATGAAAAAGGCACTCTCGGGCACCCGCATCTCGCGCTCCAATTACGTGTGCGGCGGCCTGATGGCCCTGCACGCCCGCGCCTTTACCCGTGTGGCGTTTGACCCGTTTATCACCCGCGGCGAGGACCTGGACTACCTGTTTAACATGCGCATGTTTGGCTACGACGTATGGTTTGACAACGAGTGGACCGTTCGTCACCTGCCGCCCGAGTCCGAGAAGCGCTCGCCGCGCTTTATGCAGGACGTGTACCGTTGGTACTACGAGCGGGCCAAGCTGACGTTCGCTGCGCACCAAAAGGAGCTCATTCCGGTTACGGCCGCATCACTCATGCCCTATCCGGGTCCGTGGATCTCGCGCGAGCTCGACGACCGCGTGCGCAAGACCGCCATGGTCCGCAGCCTGTTTACCCGCGAGCACGAGGGGTATCTACGCATTTGGCGCCACGGTATTGACGAGGCCAAGACCTACGCGCGCCAAAACGCCGCAAGCTATCTGCGTTTCCAGAGCTTTTGGCCCAAGATCATGGACGAACTTTGGCGCGACGCACAACTGATTAGCATCCTGGAGGGGGCTGAATGATTGACCGCCGCGCCCAGCGCGATAATTCAATTTCAATCTTTCGCGTGATCGCTGTTGTCTGCGCCATTTTCGTGCTGATGTACTTTGTTTTTGCCCTGGCGACTGGAATCGAGCCAATCGCGACCGTGGTCGCCTGCGCACCGCTGTGCATCTTACTGTGCATTTTTATCTTTTTGACGCTCAATCCCGATTCGGTGCGTTCGCAGTACACCGAAGAGACGCTTTCGGTGGCCTCTGCCATGCTCGAGGACATCAAAGGCGGCCTGACGCAGGAGTCGGCGCGTCTGGTGTGCCAGCGCATTTTGCCCGAGACACGTGCCATGACCGTTGTCATCACCGATGAGAGCAACGTACTGGCCTGCGCGGGCGAGTTCGAGGAAAAGCTGCTGCCCGATTCACCCATCCACACACTTGCCACGCGCTACGTTATCGAGCACGGCATCGTTCAGTCATTCAACCGCGTGGTGGACGTGGTGGGTTCGGATGGATCACACAACCATGTTCCCGCCGGTATCATCGCGCCCATCAAGGTGGGCGACCGCACCGTCGGCACGCTCAAGTTCTACTACAAGACCCCGCGTGCCGTCGACCGCACCCAGTATGCGCTCGCCTC
Source organism: Collinsella aerofaciens (assembly GCF_901212495.1). Classification (GTDB taxonomy): domain Bacteria; phylum Actinomycetota; class Coriobacteriia; order Coriobacteriales; family Coriobacteriaceae; genus Collinsella; species Collinsella aerofaciens_H. Next base: position 113,851 of record NZ_CAAKNY010000084.1, read on the forward strand.
GGGCTTTGCCGAGATCCTGTCCACGCAGCTCGCCATCCACGAGCTCGAGGTGCAAAAGGAGCTCACGGCCCGTGCCGAGGTGCGCGCCCTGCAGGCGCAGATCAACCCGCACTTCCTGTTCAACACACTCAACACCATCGCGTCGTTTACGCGTACTGACCCGCTACGCGCCCGCGAGCTGCTGCGTGAGTTCTCCTCGTTCTACCGCGCCACGCTCGACAACTCGGGGTCGCTTATCCAGGTCTCGCGTGAGGTTGCCCAGACCAAGCGCTACCTGACGTTTGAGAAGGCGCGCTTTGGCGAGGACCGCGTGCTGGCGACCTTCGATGTCTCCGAGGATGTCGAGGACACGTTGGTCCCGGCCTTTGTAATCCAGCCCATCGTCGAGAACGCCGTGCGGCATGGCATGGGCGATGACGGTGCCCTGCGGATCGACGTGACCGTCCATCAAGACGGCGACGACGCAATCCTGATTGCCGTGGCCGACAACGGTGTGGGCATGGACGAGGGCACCGCCGCCAGGCTGTTTGATGATCGCTCCGCCCGTCCCGATGCCAGTTCCCCGCAAGGCGGCGGCGCCGGCGTGGCCATGCACAATATTTCTGAGCGCATCCATCGCTTTTATGGACCGCACTCTTATACGCGCGTCGAATCGGCGCCGGGCAAGGGCACCAAAGTGCTCCTGCATCTTGATTTGTCAGAGAGCATCTTTGACATTCAAGAGTAAAATAAAAGGCTATGGGCTCAACGCCAAGCGGCAGATGCCCAGCGTAGTTTGTTGACGAAAGGTTTAATCCCTATGCTGCGTGCGATGATTGTGGATGATGAGGCCCCGGCCCGTTCGGAACTTCGCTTCTTGCTCGAGCAGACGGGCAAGATCGGCACGATCACTGAGGCGTCGAGCGTCCGCTCCGCCATTGAGATGTTGATGGAAAGCCGCGTCGATGTCGTATTTCTCGATATCTCGATGCCCGGCGCTTCTGGTCTGCAGCTTGCCGAGGCACTGCATAAGCTTAAGAATCCGCCGGCGATTGTGTTTGTGACCGCGTATAGCGATCATGCCGTCGAGGCGTTCGACGTAGATGCCGTCGATTACCTCATGAAGCCGGTTGAGGAGGCGCGCCTGGATCGCGCGATCGAGAAGGTCATGCAGCACGCCAAGCCCGTCACGGACAGCAAAGCCACCATCGAGCGCATTCCGGTGGAGAAGGGCGGCCGTAAGGTCCTCATTCCCGTGGATGACATTCGCTTCATCATGGCCAAGGACGATTACTCCTGTATCTATACCATCGATGATCGTTTTCTATCGACGACTTCGCTGGCGCAGTTCGAGGCCAAGCTTTGCGACTTTGGCTTCTTTCGCGTTCATCGCCGCTATATCGTCAACTTGGCGTGCGTCACGGATGTCGAGACGGTGCCCTCGGGCGCTATCCAACTGGGCATTACGGGTGTCGACGAACGCGTGCCGGTCTCGCGCCGCCGCGTTGTGCCGCTCAAGAAGGCCCTGAGCCTCTAGTGCACTGGCCCCGCAGCCCTGTAGACCAATTGTCTGCGGAGCCGTGGGGTTTTATATACGTCGAATCGGTTTTGCAGAAGGGATCCCATGAACAGTGCACGCGCCAAACGCATCGACATCATCTCGGACACCCACGGCTATCTTTCGCCCGCGCTTCTGGACGAGCTCAAGGGTGCAGATCTGATCATCCACGCCGGAGACCTCACCTCAGAGATGGATTACGAGCATCTATGCACCATCGCCCCCGTGCGAGCGGTCCTAGGAAACAACGACTACTACCGCGACTACGGCCCGGATGTAGACCGTCTGGCCATCTTCACCTACGAAGGCCTCAAATTCGCCGTAGCCCACTACCGCGAAGACCTGCCCGTGGGATCCGTAGACGTAGCCATCAACGGTCACACCCACGTAACCAAAGAAGCCCGAGTAGGCCGCTGCCTGGTCCTCAATCCCGGCAGTGCTAGCTACCCCAGAGGCACCAGAGGCCCCACCATGGCCAGAATGCTCGTAAAAGACGGCAAGATCCTGAGCACCAAATTTATTGACTTGGAGTAACCGCAACAAAAACGGGGGATGCAGATCGCATCTCCCGTTTTTGTTTGAGCCAAAGGCAGAGTCCCAACAAGATCCATCAGACCGATCCCGCCGAGGAGCACGCGGGCTAGCCGCGTAGCGGCGCACGCCCGCAAAACTGGTTGAACATAGTGACGGCAGGGAGGGTCTCCGGGGCCGGCTGGCGCGGG
>NZ_CAAKNY010000085.1:0-121 GCF_901212495.1 Collinsella aerofaciens
GGAGCGCAATGCTGCTGCGCTCCGGGCCCCGCTGCTTTGTACAACCATGACGGTTTGGCCACCGTTGTTTTAGTCAAACAAACTCGGCATGTCGTTTTCCTTCATGAGGGCGCCGGCGGAG
>NZ_CAAKNY010000085.1:131-6363 GCF_901212495.1 Collinsella aerofaciens
CTCGTGCCGACGGTGGTGACCGAGCGGCCCTTCTTGGCGGTAAAGGCCTGGACGCCCTGCGTGTTGGTGGTCGTCTTGGTCTTGAGCAGCGACGTGTTGAAGTTCATCAGGCGGTAGTCGCTCGAGACCAGCGCGAGGTCGCGGTCTTCCTTGAGCACCTGCGCATACAGCAGCTTGCTGCCGCCGTAGATGGCGTTCTTGAGGCGCTTGCGGTTGGTCTTGGTAGCGTATCCGGCAAGTGCGACACGCACCACGCGGCCGTTCTCAAAGACGAACTGTCTACGTCAGCAAGTGCGGGTTCAAGATAGTCGAGTTCTACAACAGTCGCCATCCCGATCGGCGCATACCGCCCATGGAGCCGGGCGAGACCCCTTTCCCCGGTTTCGAAGAGGACTTTTTGTTCGAGAAAGTCATGAACTGAATCTGCGTGAGGGGCGACACGCGCGGCTCTCTGCCAATAAGACAATCCAATCTTTCTCTAGGCAATTGAAAGATTTACGTTCCGTCGCCCCCTTCGCCTACCAGCCGGACGACGGAACCCGGTCATCGCGATGGGCCTCGCCCCAAAGACAGAGCTCATCAAGCACTGGCATGAGCGACAAGCCGCGCTCGGTCAAGCTGTACTCCACCTTCGGTGGTACCTGGGGGTACTCAACGCGCTTGACAAGACCATCGGCGACCAGACCTCTCAGCGCAGAGGTGAGCGACTTGTAAGTAGCAGGCGCAAGCTTGCGTTTGAGCTCGTTGTAGCGCGTCGTGCCGTCCAGGTACAGGCAGAACAGAACTGGCAGCTTGTACTTGCCCTCTATCAGGGAGAACGCGTACGCAAAGCCAGTGTTCTCGATGCCGTTGCGCGCGAACACAACCCCCTCTTTTGCCCCTGCCATGGATCCTTCCTTTACACTCAACAAGAAGGAGAGAAAACGAAGAACAAAGGCTATGAGGTAATAATTACTGTTGTGATAGATAGCTAAATTTGGGAATAGTATTCCCAAATTTGACATAACATATAACGAACTGCGATAATGACCTTCCAAGACGGGAGGCTATGCTGATGTACATCAAACGCGAAATTGAATCCTCTATAGATCGCTTGCTACGACAGGGCAAGGTCGTTCTTGTGACTGGCGCAAGGCAAGTTGGAAAGACCACCGTCCTCAGGGAGCACCTAGGCAGCTCCTTTGGCTACGTATCCATGGAAAACCCGCGCGATTACCTGCTCGCCAAGCAGGACGCTGCGCTCTTTTTCGAATCAAAATCCCTGCCGCTGATCATTGACGAGGTTCAAAGGGTCCCCGAGCTGTTTTCGCCTCTTAAGTGGATTGTTGACCAATCGACTAAAAAGGGACAAGTCGTACTTACGGGTTCCCAAACATATCGGCTCATGAAGGGTGTCAGTGAGTCATTAGCTGGCAGAATTAGGATTCTCGAAATGTCGGGGTTAAGTGTGAGGGAGCTTATGGGCAATGTGGGGACGGCGCACCCCTATGTTCCCGCTCCGGTCGCAGTGGCGCAGAAAGCTCCCAATAAAAACATCTGGGAAATTATTCATCGCGGTTCGATGCCGGAGCTGCAGGACAGCACTATTGACTGGGATTCATTTTATTCAGACTACGTTTCCGCTTACCTAGAGCGCGATGTGCGGGACCTTATTAACGTTAAGAACGAGGCAAAGTTCTACAGCTTCATGGTTGCATGTGCGGCTAGGTCTGGCCAGCTCTTCAACGCCTCGGACATCGGCAACGCCATTGACGTTGATCATAAGACGGTGAAGGCCTGGCTATCCGTTCTGCAGGCATCAAATATCGTTCGCATTATCGAGCCCTTTTGGCCAAACATTGGCAAGAGTCTCACCAAGACGCCGAAGCTATATTTTATGGACACGGGGCTTGTTTGCCACCTGACTAGGTGGACCACGCCCGAGCAGCTGCAAGTTGGCGCTGTCGCGGGGCACGTATTTGAGACCTTCGCGGTGTCGGAGGTTCTCAAGAGTTATATGAACGCCGGCGGAAACGTACGAGACGTTTGGTTCTATCGCGACGCAAAGAAGCGCGAGATTGACCTCGTGATACAAGAAGGGCATGTTCTCCATCCCGTCGAGATCAAGACATCGTCCACAGTCAGAATTGACGCCATCAAGCACTTCGGTTGCCTCGAGGGTCTGTCGGGGTATGAAGTTGGGTTTGGACATGTCGTTTGCCAGACCCCTGAGCCATACTCCCTAACAGATAAGGTGCAGGCTATTCCTTTGTGGGCGATATAGCAAACACGGATAGAGCCCAAGGAGCAGAAGCGGCATTCGCACTCCTAACCAAATACGGCTCCGCGCCGAAGCCCCCTCAACATCAAACGTCGCTATCGAGCGTGGGCGTTTTCGTAGGCCTTTTTGACCTCTTCCGGCAAGCCGTCGGGAATCATGGCCTTCAGCTCGGCCTCGTTATCGCCTTGATTCAGCTGCTCGTAATACCAGCATTTGAACTTCAGCATGTCCAGTGCGCGGTTCATCTTCGCGATCTCCGACTCCATGTGGGCCTTCCGGTCCTCGAACATGGCCTTGCGCTGGGGGTATGTAGATGGGCCTTCCGCGCACCATTCCATGAACAGCCGGATGTCCTTGATCTCCATCCCCGCCTTCTTTAGGCATTCGATAACTCGAAGCGCCTCAAGTTCCGTGTCGCCGAATTGGCGAATGCCGGCCGTTCGCTCCAATCCCGGGAACAGTCCCTGCCTGTCGTAATATCGCAGCGTCGAGGCGGGCAAGCCGAACATCTCCGACACCTGGCCGATTGTGTACATGGCTCCTCCGGATAAATCTCGAATTCAATCCTTGACCTAAAGTCAGGTTTAGGTATTACCTTCATTCTCGTCAATTAAGCAGGGAGTGCAAGGGGTGTTCCGTAATGCGGAAACTGATTTGCGTTCAGAACCATCGACGGGAGATAGTTGGTTATGGCAATTAAGCAGACGGCCGGCAGAGATGCCCTGGGGGAGTTCGCTCCCAAATTCGCACAGCTCAACGACGATGTGCTGTTCGGCGAGGTGTGGGGCCGGGAGGACGAGCTCTCCTTGCGCGACCGCAGCGTGGTGACGGTGGTGGCCCTAATGGCGCAGGGGCTGACGGACTCTTCGTTCAAATATCACCTGACGTCCGCAAAGAACAACGGCGTGACCAAGGCGGAGATAGCGGAGATCCTTACGCACGCAGCGTTTTATGCGGGTTGGCCCAAGGCGTGGGCTGCCTTCCGCATGGCGAAGGAGGTCTGGGCGGACGACGATGCCGCCGACGCAAAGGCTCAGCACCAAAACGAGATGGTTTTCCCCATCGGTGCTCCCAACGACGCTTTCGCGAAGTTCTTTATCGGGCAAAGCTACCTCGCGCCCCTTTCCACCGAGCAGGTGGGCGTCTTCAACGTGACGTTCGAGCCCGGCTGCCGCAACAACTGGCATGTCCATCACGCCAAAAGCGGCGGCGGGCAGATCCTCGTCTGCGTGGCTGGTCGAGGGTTTTACCAGGAGTGGGGCAAGCCGGCACAGGAGCTGCGCCCCGGCGACGTGGTCAACATCGCCCCGGGGGGTGAAGCATTGGCACGGAGCCGCGCCCGACAGCTGGTTCTCCCATCTGGCGTTGGAGGTTCCGGGCGAGGATGCCTCCAACGAGTGGCTGGAGCCTGTGGGTGGTGAGGAATACCTTAAAGCGACTAGCAGGCAGGCTTAAGCATGGAGCAGTTGAATCTGACGCAAGAATGGGACAAGGTGTTCCCCAAAAGCGACAAGGTCGAGCACAGCAAGGTGGCCTTCTACAACCGATGCTGGCGGGCGGCGTGGTCGATCCGCTACCGGAGGACGCACCGCAGTTTGTAAAGGACTATTACGCCTACTACAAGACCCCGCGAGGCTACCATCCCCGCAGCCTGAACTCCAATGGCGGCTGGAATGCAACGTCCTCGCTGTCGTTTATGAATATGCCGATTTTGCAGTACGCCGGCGAGATCCGATCCGCCGTGCTGCTGGTGCACGGCGAGAAGGCGCACTCCCGCTATTTCAGCGAAACCGCGTACGGCAAGTTGACCGGAGACAACAAGGAGCTGCTCATTATCCCCGGAGCCAGCCACACCGACCTTTACGATCAGATGGATGTCATTCCGTTTGAAAAGCTGAAGGCGTTCTTTGGGGAGCATCTGAAATAAGGCGTGCCTTGATTTAATGCCAAGTCTCCAGCGACGATCCTTCTAAAGAGTGGGAGTGGCTGAAACGAGGCGATTGATTAACTCCATTCGTTTTGGTTACAAAAAAACATGCTGCGCGCCTGCGGCATGAAGGAGGGGGATTCTTATGAAAATCGTTGTATTGAGCGGCAGCCCGCGTAAGGGCGCCAATACCGACGCCATGGTCGAGGCGTTTGCCGAGACCGCGTGTGAGGGCGACAATACGGTTGAGGTCATCCGCGTTGCCAGCAAGAAGATCGCCGGCTGCTTGGGATGCCAGTACTGCTTTACCCATGAGGGCACCTGTGTGCAGAAGGATGACATGGCCGACGTGATTGAGTCGCTGAAAGGCGCCGATATGGTCGTCTTCGCTTCGCCTATCTACTGGTTCGATATCACCGCGCAGGAGAAGGCCGTCATCGACCGCCTGTACGCCTTCGGTGCCACGGGATTCCCGTTCACCAAGACGGCCCTTTTGCTCGATAGCCACAGCGAGAGCGTCTATGATGCGGCGATCGCTATGTACAAGTCAGCCTGCGCGTACTGCAAGTGGGAGGACCAGGGCATTGTCACCATTAGCGGCATGACCGAGCGCGACAGCATGGCATCCTCGCCCAAGCTGAAAGAGGTGTGCGAGCTCGCTCGCAAGCTGGCCTAAGGACAAGAAGAGCGCATGGCAATCAGCGCAAGCGGAAATGCGTGCTGCCCTTATCAAGAGGATTACTGATTGCCATGCGTTGATGCCTTTGCGGACAATCTCGGCGTGCTAGGAGGCCTTCTCGCTCAGGAACTCCCTGAACGCGGGGATGTCGAAGCCGACGAGGCCACGTCCACGTTCCCCGATAACGCCGTCCTCCAGGAGGCGGCGTTTGTATTGACTTGCATAGTTGCTGGCGACGCCCATACGCTTGGCTATCTCCGAGACCCTGCTGGGTCCAGAATCGGGCAGCATCGCGAGCAAAAACTCAATGTCTTTATCGGAAAGCTCTCGATAGGTCGTTTCGAGAATGCGATCGCGCAACTCCATGCGTGCGAGCAGGGAACCCTGCTGGACATCGGATGTGCTGATTTGGGGCGAGTTCTCCGAAACATCCCAAGTGCGATATCCGACGAGCTGCATCATGTAGGGGAATCCGTCGACAGCCTTCACAGCATCCTCGAGCGCTTCTGGCGTGATTGAGCGTCCTCCAGCCTCAATGGTTTTGCGGAAGGCATTTGCAATCTCAACATCAGTGATTCGTCCCAGCTGATGATACTGGGAGCGCCTGAGGAACGAAACGGAATCGTTGCGCAGCAGCGCCGATACTTTGTAGGGTAGTCCCGCCATGAGAAGGGCTACCTTTTTGCCCTCTCGTACAAAATGTTGGTAGACAGAGGCAAATTGGAGCATTTCATCAAGATCGACCGTGACTTCATCGATAGTGATGAGAAGCCCGATGTCATGCTTCTCGAGCTGCCTGAAAATGCTGTTCATACGTGTGCGCCAGTTGCTCTGGGCCTCTTGAGCATATGTCCAATCGATGCCCACTGGACCAATTTGAACGCCGTTTATGCGCGCATGAGGCTGTGAGAGGTAGCTATCTGCGGCTTCTTTGGTTCGCTCGATAATATCTTCGAGCATGCCTGGCATGGCGGAGACATTTGCTGCGATCCAGTCGCGTTCAAGCGCCGTTTCTGAAAGGAGCGAGAGAAGCGCCGTCTTGCCCGTTCCCCTTGCGCCAGTAAAAATAGTCGACAGGTTGGGATCTCCCGGGCCATTGATAAAGCCACGGTTGATGTCACGCAGGATATGCTCGCGACCCGCTAGAAAAGGAGGGATGCTTCCGAACGTCGGGGTAAAGGGGTTCTTTCTGTACTCCATGGTAGCTCCTTTGCAAGTTTTGCTAATTTTTGCAACTTTTGCTAACTTTTGCAAGTTTTGCTAATGGCTTTACATACCTTGTGCCGTGGGATTGCAGGAGTGAAAAACGGGAAGTTCTATTATTCCGACTACGTTGCAACGAGCCGCTGCTCTTTGGCGCGCCGAT
>NZ_CAAKNY010000086.1:0-63573 GCF_901212495.1 Collinsella aerofaciens
CCGCCGGGGAGGCCGCGGCCGCCTCCACCGCGCCCCCGCCGGCGCTCGTCGAGGCCGAGAACAGGCAGGTCAGGTTCCTGGCCGCCCGGATATCGGAGGCCCTCGACGAGGCCGGGGCCCTCGAGGCCGAGACGGCGGCGCTGCTCGAGGGCGACGAGACCTACGCGTGCCTGCTCACCGTGCCCGGCATCGGCCCGAGGACCGCGGCGCAGCTCGCGGTGTCGGTCGACATCGGGAGGTTCCCGGACCACGACCACCTGGCCTCGTACTGCGGCATAGCCCCGAGGGTGAGGAGCTCCGGCACGTCGGTGAGGTCGGTCAGGGCGTCCAGGCGCGGCGACGCGAGGCTCAAGTCCCTGCTGATCTTCTCGTGCAACAGCCTGGTGAGGTCCTCGGGGCGCTACGGCGAGTACTACCGGGCCTGCAGGGCGCGGGGCATGGGGCACGGGCGGGCGCTCAAGGCCGTCGCTAGGAAGCGGCTCAGGGCGATATACGCCGTGATGCGCGACCGGGTGCCCTACCGGGAGTAGCCCCGACGGTTGACAAAACTATAGGAACACCCAACGACTAGTCGTTTAAGAGCGTCCCCAATGACTACTTTCCTCTGGTGTAAAAGGTGCGCCATGTTCGGCGCTGGATTGTTATCCGTTTGTAAAGGCTGGGTAGAGCTTGCGGTAAGGGTCTATCAAATACCCGTAAGAAACCGCAGTTGGCGCGGGCGCTGCCCGATCGGGGCCGTATCTTTCCTAACAGCAAAGCGGGCAGGGCGCCCGCGAGTCGCATGTATGAAAGGAAGATCATGCTCGATCAGGCTTATTCTCGTCGTCAGTTCCTCGGCCTCGCTGGTGGTCTTGCCAGCATCGTCGGCCTCGGTCTCGTTGGTTGCGGCGGCTCCGGCGCATCCGACGCCGCCGACAAGGGTAGCGCCGCTGCTGCCAAGTCCGTCTCCGGCGAGGTGACCTACGACGGTGCCTCCTCGTTCCAGGCTCTCGTCGAGGCCGCTGCCGAGAAGTTCATGGATGCCAACCCCGACGTCTCCATCTCCGGTTCGGGCAACGGTTCGGGCAAGGGCCTGACCGCTGTCGCCGCCGGCACCGTCACCATCGGTAACTCCGACGTCTTCGCCGAGAGCAAGCTCGAGGCCGATCAGGTCAAGAACCTCGTCGACCACGAGGTCGCCGTCGTGGGCATGGGCCCCGTCGTCTCCAAGAACGTCAAGGTCGACGACCTGTCCCTCGAACAGCTCAAGGGCATCTTCTCCGGCCAGATCACCAACTGGAAGGAGGTCGGCGGCGACGACGCCACCATCGTCGTCCTCAACCGCAAGGCTGGCTCCGGCACCCGCGCCACCTTCGAGGCTGCCGTCTTTGGCGACGAGGCCGTCGACTTTAAGGGCGACGCCGAGCTCGATAAGTCCGGCGACGTCCAGACTCAGATCGCCAGCACCGACAACGCCATCTCCTACCTCGACTTCTCGCACTTCGATGACTCCAAGTTCAACGCCGTCAAGGTCGAGGGCGTCGAGCCCAAGAGCAAGAACGTCACCGACAACTCCTTCAAGATTTGGGCTACCGAGCACATGTACTGCTCTAAGGACGCCGATGAGGCTACCAAGGCCTTCCTGAAGTTCATGCTCTCCGACGACGTCCAGGGCAAGCTCGTCGAGGAGCAGGGCTTCATCCCCGTCTCTGCCATGAAGGTCGTCAAGGACGCCAGCGGCAAGGTCTCCGCTAAATAAGTAATCGCCCCCGGAAAGGTTTGCAATGGCAAAACAGCTGCCAAAGCGCGACCTTGAGAACGTGGGCCTGGGCGTCACGGGCGCGTGCGTCGCGCTCGTGACGCTTGTCGTTGCCGCGCTCATCTTTATGGTCGCCCAAAAGGGCCTCTCGGCTTTTGTCAAGGACGGCGTCTCGGTCGTCGAGTTTTTTACCGGCACCAAGTGGGACCTGGCCAACACGGCTGATAACGGCCTGCCTTATACCGGTGCCCTGCCCCTGATCATCACCTCGTTTTCGGTCATGGTGCTCTCCACGCTCATCGCGCTGCCCATCGCCATCGGCTCTGCCATCTTTGCGGTCGAGATCCAACCCAAATTTGGTTCCAAGATCTTTCAGCCGCTTATTGAGCTTTTGACCGGTATTCCCTCGGTCGTCTTTGGCCTGATCGGTTTCCATGTGGTCGTCGGCCTTATGAAGAGCGTTTTCCACGTGAGCACGGGCCTGGGCATCCTGCCCGGCGCCATCGTGCTGGCCGTTATGATCCTGCCGACGATGACCACGCTTTCTGTCGACGGCCTGCGCGCCGTGCCCGATAGCTACCGTCAGGGTTCGCTCGCGCTGGGCTACACTCGCTGGCAGACCATCTGGCACGTGGTGCTCAAGTCCGCCATGCCGTCGCTCATGACCGCAGTTATCCTTGGCATGACCCGCGCCTTTGGCGAGACGCTCGCCGTGCGCATGGTCATCGGCGGTATCGAGGCCATGCCGACGTCGCTACTGTCGCCGGCGTCCACCATCACCACCACGCTCACCACGTCCATGGCGGTCTATGCCGAGGGCTCGGCCCAGGACGACGTCCTGTGGGCACTCGGTCTGCTACTGATGGGCATGAGCCTCATCTTCATCCTGATCATCCATCTCATTGGCCGCAAGGGGGCGAAGGCTCGTGGCTAGCACGCGCATCCACATCGACGAGGCGAGACTCGGGCGTGTCCAAAAGCAGGACCGCATCGCCACGGGCGTGCTGACGGCGATCGTTGCCATCGTCATGCTCATCGTCGTCTCCATGGTGGCCTATATCCTGTTCGAGGGCATCTCGACACTGTTTAAGCCGGGCTTCCTCACGGAGCCGTCGCGCGCCAACGGCACCCAGGGTGGCGTGCTCTATCAACTGTTCGATTCGTTCTACCTGCTGCTGATCACCCTGGTCATCTCGGTGCCCATCAGCCTGGGCGGCGCAGTCTTCCTGGTTGAGTACGCACCCGACGGACCCGTCCGCGACATTGCCTCCACCGCCATCGAGACGCTGTCTTCGCTGCCTTCCATCGTCGTCGGCATGTTCGGCTTTCTGGTGTTCTCGGTGCAGCTGGGCTGGAAGTACTCCATCATCTCCGGCGCCGTCGCGCTCACCATGTTCAACATCCCCATCTTGGTGCGCGTGATTCAGCAGGCGCTCGAGGACGTGCCGCAGGCCCAGCGCGATGCGTGCCTGGCCATGGGCCTCACCCGCTGGGAGGCAACGCTGCACATCTTGATTCCCGAGGCCATGCCCGCCATCGTGACCGGCATCGTGCTTTCGGCCGGCCGTGTCTTTGGCGAGGCCGCAGCATTGCTCTTTACCTCGGGCATGAGCTCGCCAGTTCGCCTGAATTTCTTGAGCTTTAACCTGTCGAGCCCCACTTGCGCCTGGAACGTGTTTCGCCCCGGTGAGTCGCTCGCCGTGCATATCTACAAGATTTACGGCGAGGGCAGCCCCGAGGCCCAGCAGATCGTTTGGGGCACCGCCGCACTGCTGATGGTCTGCGTGCTGCTGTTTAACGTAATTGCCCGCATCGTGGGCAAGCAACTGGCAAGGAAGATGACGGCCGAATGAGCGAGATGAATGCAACGCCCGCAACCGAGGCGGCCACGTCCGAGACCCAGGACTTTCTGTCGAGTGTGGGGGAGAGCGAAAAGCGCGTTCGCGTGAGCGGCAAGGCCGTGAGCGACGAGGTCGTGATCTCCACCAAGGACGTCAACGTGTACTATGGCGACCACCATGCGCTGCACAATACGTCGCTCGACTTCCACAAAGGTGAGATCACGGCGCTCATCGGGCCTTCGGGCTGCGGCAAGTCGACCTTCTTGCGTAGCCTCAACCTGATGAATCGCGAGATTCGCGGTTGCCGCGTGGAGGGTGAGATCAACTACCGCGGGCGCAACGTGAACACCAAGACCGAGAACACGTACGAGCTGCGCCGTTCCATTGGCATGGTATTCCAGCAGCCTAATCCGTTCCGCAAGTCCATTCGCGACAACATCACGTTTGCGCCTAAGCGCCACGGCATCACCGACCATGACGAGCTCGACCGCATGGTCGAGGAGAGTCTGCGCGGCGCGGCGCTGTGGGACGAGGTCAAGGACAAGCTCGACAAGAGCGCCTATGCGCTTTCAGGCGGTCAGCAGCAGCGCCTGTGCATCGCGCGCACGCTGGCGCTCAATCCCGACGTGATTCTGTTCGACGAGCCCTGCTCGGCGCTCGACCCCATCTCGACGCTGGCGATCGAGGATCTTATGTCGTCGATTGTGGCTGAGCGCGCCATCGTCATCGTGACGCACAACATGGAACAGGCGTCGCGCGTGTCCAACCGCACGGCGTTCTTCTACATGGGCGATATGGTCGAGTACGACGAGACTGACGAGATTTTCCAACGGCCCAAGGATCAGCGGCTGAATGATTACCTCACCGGCATGTTCTCCTAGTCCGGGACATGCTTGAGGCCCGCGGCGGCCACGGTCGCCACGGGACTGATTGGAGAGGCGGGTCATCTCTTGCGGGAGATGGCCCGCCTTTTTGCGTCGTGTGCGGCCGTCGACCTGCCAAAAAGGGACAGGTTTATTTTGGCAGGTTTAACGTTTTACCATAGTACGCACTTGGGTGTTCCGGCGTTTGACCAGATAAAACCTGCCAAAATAAACCTGTCCCTTTTTAGTAGGTTTTCGGGTGGGGCTCGCTGCTATCATGGACAACGTTGAATTTCTACGAAGGAGCAGGGCATATGGCGATTCTTTTGGGATGCGATTCCGTCAGCCTAGAGTTTCCCACCAAGCATATTTTCGACAGCGTAACGCTCGGTGTGGCCGAGGGCGACCGTATTGGCATCGTCGGTAAAAACGGCGACGGCAAGTCGACGCTGCTGAGCGTGCTCGCGGGCACGCTGGAGCCCGACGACGGCCGCGTGACGCATCGCCGCGGCACCACGATCGGATTGCTCGGTCAAAAAGACCAGCTTGTCGACACCGATACCGTGCATCATGCCGTTGTGGGCGACACGCCCGAGTACGAGTGGGCCTCGAGCCCCCGCACGCGCCAGATTCTGGCCGGCCTCATGAGCGATGTGCCCTGGGAGGGCAAGGTGAGCGAGCTTTCGGGTGGCCAGCGCCGCCGCGTGGACCTCGCGCGCCTGCTGATTGGCGACTACGACGTGCTCATGCTCGACGAGCCCACCAACCACCTGGACATGCGCACCATCAACTGGCTCGCGCGTCACTTAAAGGCCCGTTGGCAGCGCGGTCAGGGCGCGATGCTCGTGGTCACGCACGATCGCTGGTTCTTGGACGAGGTCTGCACCAGCATGTGGGAGGTCCACGACGGCCAGGTCGATCCCTTCGAGGGCGGCTACTCGGCATACATCCTGCAGCGTGTGGAGCGCGACCGCATGGTCGCCGTTACCGAGGAGCGCCGTCGCAACATGGCGCGCAAGGAGCTCGCGTGGCTGAGCCGTGGCGCCCAGGCTCGTTCCACCAAGCCCAAGTTTCGCGTGGATGCCGCCCGCGAGCTGATCGCCGACGTGCCGCCCGTGCGCGACGAGCTGGAGCTCAAGCGCCTCGCCGTGAGCCGCCTGGGCAAGCAGGTCATCGACGTGATCGACGTTGACGCCGGCTATGCGGATGCCGGCGGCGTGCCCAAGCAGGTGCTGACTGATGTGACCTGGCTCATTGGTGCGGGCGACCGCTATGGTCTTTTGGGCGAGAACGGCGCCGGCAAGTCGACGCTGCTCGATGTGATCAGGGGCAAGATTGAGCCCCTGCGTGGCCGCGTGAAGATCGGCCAAACAGTGCGTTTTGGCTTGCTATCGCAGCAGCTCGAAGAGCTCGAGCCCTACATGGGCGACACGATCCGCGAGGTGCTGAGCAACTATAAGAAGTATTACGTCATCGACGGCAAGGAGACCTCGCCCGAGAAGCTTTGCGAGCGCCTGGGCTTTACGACGCAGCAGCTCTGGAGCCGCATCGGCGACCTTTCGGGTGGGCAGCGCCGTCGCCTGTCGCTGCTGCTGACGATCCTGGACGAGCCTAACGTGCTTATCCTGGACGAGCCGGGCAACGACCTGGATACCGACATGTTGGCGATTGTCGAGGACCTGCTCGACGGCTGGCCGGGCACGCTGATCCTGGTGACGCACGACCGCTTTTTGATGGAGCGCGTGACCGACCAGCAGTGGGCGCTGCTTGACGGTCATCTGACGCATATGCCCGGCGGCGTCGACCAGTACCTGCGCCTGTGCAACGCCACGGCCGAGGGCGAGCCCGTGGGCGCGCCGAGCGCCAAGACCGGCACGTTCGACACCGGCGCTGCAGCGGTTGCGGCTGAAAAGCCCAAGACGAGCGGGCAGCCCAACGGTCTTTCCAACGCCGAACGCCAGAAGCTCCGTCGCGAGGTGAGCTCGCTCGAGCGCAAGATGGAGACGCAGCGTGCCCGCGTGGAGGAGGCCGAGGCCGCGATGGCTCAGGTCGATCCCACCAACTACACGGCACTGGGCGAGCAGCAGACAAAGATCGACGAGGCCCACACCGCCATGGACGAGCTGGAGATGGCGTGGCTCGAGGCGAGCGAAAAGCTCGAGGGCGAGGAGTAGACGAGGATGATCAGGGTCGCGTTTTTCGATATCGACGGCACGCTGCTGAGCTTTAAGACCCACCGGATTCCGGCGTCGGCGCAGCAGGTACTCGACAGCTTTCACGAGCAGGGAATCGCATGCGTGATCGCCACGGGCCGTCCGACCTACCAGATGCCCGATTGGCTGTTCGACCTGGGCTGGGATGCGTACATTACGCTTTCGGGCCAGCACTGCTTTGATGCCGGGGGCGTCTACCGTAGCTGCCCGATTGATCCGGACGACGTTGCGGTAATTGTGGACCAGGTGGCGCAGGGGCGCTATGACTCGCTGTGCATGCAGGGCGAGAACTCGTTTGTGAACCGCCTTTCCGAGCGCGTGGTGACGGCCGGCAGCAACGCGGGAATCGTCTACCACGAGGAGCCGTTTGATCACGCCTTCGATGCGCCGGTCTACCAGTTCTGCGCCTTTGTGGATCCGGCCGACGAGCATATCGTGACTGATGTCGTGTCGCATTCGCTCACCACGCGTTGGTGTGATCTGTTCTGCGATATTATTCCGGTCAACGGCGGCAAGGACCTGGGCGTGGCGGCGACGCTCGAGCGGCTGGGTGTCGACGCGAGCGAAGCGATTGCCTTTGGCGACGGCGAGAACGACCTGTCGATGTTCTCGGCCGTGGGCACAAGTGTGGCCATGGGCAACGCGCAGGAGACCGTGAAGACCGCAGCGACCTACGTTACGACCGCCGTAGACGACGACGGCATCTACAACGCCGCCAAGCACTTTGGCCTGCTATAGCTGCGGCTCGGCACTTGGGGACACTCCTTGCGAGCGTGTCACCGCCCCGCTCCTGTGCTGCACATTTTGTGAAACGCGGTTAACTTTTTAGACAACGTAGTAAGACATGGGCAACTTTTGCGGTAAAGTAAATCAAGCAAAAGTATCCAAAGGCTAACTAGAAGCCATTGCGAAAGGCGGCCCATGGCCCTGCGTGAATCCGGAGAAGACTATCTCGAATCGATCTACGTTCTGTCGCAGCGCCAAGGCACGGTGCGCTCGATTGACGTTGCCGAATACCTGGGCGTGACCAAGGCGAGCGTCTCTAAAGCCATGGCGGCCTTGGAGAGCAGCGGCTACGTGGAGATGGGCAAACGCGATGTGCATCTGACGGAACGCGGTCTTGAAGTTGCCCGTCAAATGTGGGAGCGCCACTGCTTTTTTGTGCAGTTGCTCGAGGACGCCGGTGTTTCGGCGGGTGTCGCGTCGCAAGAGGGCTGCCACATGGAGCACTGCCTGAGCGAGGAAAGCTTCGAGAAGTTGAGGGCGATGTTGGACCGGGACAGCGATCGGGACCAGTAACCCCATCAACTAAGTCCAATTCAGACAAGGAACCCCGCCAGCAAGCGATGCCCAAGAACCACCAGCAACGTTACCGCAGGCCGGCACCGGGCTTGGTTTTGAAAACATTCCGCAGACCAGAAGTGTCCCCGTTCGTAGCTCCGAAGGAGCAGAACGGGGACACTTCATTGGTCGAGGACGTTTTCAAAACCAAGCCCGGTGCCGGCCGGACAGCCCACGAACGCTACAGGTTCTTGACCCCCATCGCGCGCATGGCGTTCAGGATGGCGATGATTGCCACGCCTACGTCGCCGAACACGGCAAGCCACATGTTGGCGATACCGAGCGCCGCAAGCACCAAAATCAGCAGCTTAATACCCAGCGCAAAGATGATGTTCTGCCAAACAATCGACATGGTCTTGCGTGCCACGCGAATAGCGCGGGCGATGTTGGACGGCTTGTCATCCATGAGCACGATGTCGGCGGCCTCGATCGCGGCGTCGGACCCCATGGCGCCCATGGCAATGCCCACATCGGCACGGGTGAGCACGGGCGCATCGTTGATGCCGTCGCCGACAAAGGCGAGCTTGCCCTTGCCGCTTTCGGCCGCGAGCAGCGCTTCAACACGCTCGACCTTATCGCCCGGCAGCAGTTGCGCATGGAACTCGTCGAGGCCGAGCTGCTTGGCCACTGCAGCAGCCACTTCCTCGCGGTCGCCCGTGAGCATAACGGTGCGCTTGACGCCGGCGGCGTGCAGGTCGCGGATCGTCTGCTCGGCATCGGCCTTAACGGTGTCTGCAATCACGATGTGGCCGGCGTACACGCCGTCAACGAGCACATGCAGAATCGTTCCGACGACCTCGCAGTCGGGCGCTTCGACTCCGGCCGCGACGAGCATCTTTGCGTTGCCAACGACGACGTGCTTGCCGTCGATGGTTGCCGTCACGCCGTGGCCCGCATCGTTGGCGGAGTCGCTTACGCGCTTGGGGTCGACCTCGCCCTGGTAGGAGACACGCACGGACTGCGCGATGGGGTGATCGGAGAACGACTCCGCAAGGGCTGCGACCTCGAGCAGCGACTGCTCGGTATAGCCAGCCTCGGGGTGCACCGCGACCACCGAGAACGTGCCGTTGGTGAGGGTGCCCGTCTTGTCAAAGACGACGGTGTCAACGTCGGCGAGCGTCTCGAGGTAGTTAGAACCCTTGATGAGAACGCCCAGCTTGGACGCGCCGCCGATGCCGCCAAAGAAGCTCAGCGGCACGCTGATCACGAGCGCGCACGGGCAGCTGACGACCAGGAAGGTCAGACCGCGCAGAATCCAGTCGGACCAGGCGCCGGTGATCAGGCCGCCGCCAAGCGCGAGCACCGCGGCCGCTCCGGTGACGGCGGGCGTGTAGACGCGGGCAAAGCGCGTGATGAAGTTCTCGGTATGCGCCTTCTTCTCGCTGGCATTCTCCACGAGCTCCAGGACGCGCGCGACGGTGGACTCGCCAAACGGCCTGGTGGTGCGCACGTGGATGAGGCCCGTCATGTTGATGCAGCCGCTGATGATATCGTCGCCGGACTTGGCGGGGCGGGGGACTGACTCGCCCGTGAGCGCGGCGGTATCGAGCTGGGTTTCGCCCTCGACGATGACGCCGTCGATAGGCACGCGCTCGCCGGGCTTGACCACGATCACGGTGCCGACGGCGATGTCATCGGGAAAGACCTGTTCGAGTGTGCCGTCGGCTTGCTCGACGTTAGCGTAGTCGGGCGCGATGTCCATCATGGCACTGATCGACTTGCGGCTCTTGCCCACGGCGTATGCCTGGAACAGCTCGCCGACCTGGTAGAACAGCATGACGGCGGCGCCTTCGGCCATGTGCGGGTCGGTATCGGGGAAGAGCACCATGGTAAACGCGCCGATAGTCGCGACGGCCATGAGGAAGCTCTCGTCGAAGGCCTTGCCGCGGCGGATGTTACTGAATGCTTTTTGCAGCACGTCGTAGCCCGCAATCAAAAACGGCACGAGGAACAGTACAAAGCTGGCGTAGATGTCGCCCGTGGTGCCGAATACGGCGGCGAGGGTGCCGAGCTCATCGAGGGCGTACACCACGGCAAAAATGCCCAGCGCTACCAGGATGCGGTTGCGCTTATGCTCGAGTGACTCTTTTTTCTTGCGCTTCTTCTTTTTCTTCTTGGGGTCGGCGGTGGCCATGACTCGTATCCTCCCATTTGAATGTATGAACACTCGCTCATATAATTTCGCGAGCAAAGGCCGCGGCAAGCGCGGCCTTGCAGGTTGGCGTAAACCTGGGCTAGAGAATGATCTCGCAGTCCGGCTCGGCGTCGGCCGTAAACTCTACAACGCGGTTGAGTACCTCGTCGAACTCGGCGTCATCGGCCTCGAGCGTCAACTTCTGGGTCATATAGTTGACGGACACGGATTTGACGCCCTCGAGTTTGGCCAGCTCGTCCTGAAGCTCGCGCGCACAGTTGGCGCAGTCGATCTCGTCGAGCTTAAACTGCTTTTTCATGGTGGGTTCCTTTCCCTGTGTTGGCGACCTGGGTGCCGGCCGCGTTGATACCGTGGTTGGTTGCTATTCGCAGATATGGCTCATGCCCTGGTTGAGCATGGTGTAGACGTGATCGTCGGCAAGTGAGTAGAGGATGTTGCGGCCGTCTCGGCGGAACTTGACCAGGTGCGACTGCTTAAGCGTGCGCAGCTGGTGCGATACTGCCGACTGCGAGGTTGCGGTCGCCTCGGCGATGTCGGCCACGCAGAGCTCGCGGCCCATGAGGGCATAGAGAATCTTGATGCGCGTGGTGTCGCTGAAGACCTTGAACAGGTCGGCGAGGTCGTAGAGAAGTTCCTCGTCGGGAAGGTCCTCGGGCGAGCAGGTGGTGGGGACCACGGGCTCGGTGGCCTCGATGTCGGGTTTTGTTTCATCGACGCGGATGCTCATTGCAATATCCTTTCATATGAACATGCGCTCATATAACTTGCTTCCGATTATATGAGCGCATGTTCATATGTCAATACAATTGGCGATAATTTCGATGACTGCTTGCCGCCTCTGCGACTCTCTGTGGGTTGGGATGCATCGACGTCATGCTCGCCAACATATTTCGAGATGTTCGGCCAACATGCTAAGAAAGCTGCCTCGAGAAGCATTAGAACTGTTCATATTTGTACTTTATCTTGTTAAATACCGTGAGAATCAGTTCTTTCTCTACGGGAGTTCCTGCAGAATCAGTTTTATCTATAGTTATATTGAGCATTGCTGCAGCCAATCAGGCACATTGGTGGCCGAATAAGTCGAAAAATGCAGGTGGACATCCGCATAGACCATCTTTAGAAGAGCGAATTCTCAATTAAATCTATAATCGTGTCGTCTTCCGTGCGGTTTTCATCGATTTTTGCGGACATGTCGCATTCCCAAGGCCCATTGATTTCCTCAGCAAGGGCCCCGACGTGTTGCATGTCGTCGGGTTCGGGCACATCGTTGATGCTCGGGTCATCGGCTTGCGGATATTGGCTTGCAATTTCGCACTTGGTGGCCTCTTCTTCTTTGAGTGCCTCCAGGACGCGGCGACCGTATTCGAAGTAGCGCCGCAAGACAAATTGACGAAGAGTTTCTTGCAGGATGGCGAAGTCATCCGGTAGCCGACCGGGCCAGATCTTCTCGCGAATGCGAATCGCTTCCATGACCCGTCTAAAAGCGGACTGCTTGAAAAACGAATGGCGACTAACTGTGATAACGGCATATCCCATGTTTCGCAGCGTGTTTCGGCGCTCCTCGTCAATTGATTGCTGCTCGGGCTCGTCGTGGTAAAAGCCGTTGTATTCGATATCGGTCATCGAATTTTCGAGCAGCGCGTCGAGGTAGAAAACCGTCCGTCGCGTTAGGGCGGCGTATCTTTTGGGGACTGGGATCGGATAATCCGTTTTGATAGCGCGTATGGCTAAGCCACCCATTGACTTGGGCATTGTCAGCATCATGACAAACGCCGTTTCGAGTGGGGAGCGACAGCCTTCTCGTACATAAGAAAGTGCCTTAAGGGCTTTATTGGATCCGCGATACCCCGATGCCTCTGAAAAGAAGGCTCTGAGCTCTTCAACGCTGGTTAGGGCTGGGCGCTCGCGATATTGAGTGTCATCGGACGTTTCAAGCGCGTAGGAGCCGCAGATTTCAAAGTAATACTCAACGAGCTCCGAAAGGTTGAGGTCGGCTGTTGCTTCTAACGCACACAGCTTGATATCGACGATGTAGACGTTCGGCTCGAGTTTTAGGTAGCTTTCTGCATCAAACGTATAGCGCGTGCAGTGGCAGATGCAGCCCTTGCGGTGCCTTTTGGCATTATTGGAAAACGTCAGCACATGGATGCTTTCAGAATCGACATTCTTTCTGTTGAGCCATGCTCGCGCTGCTTCTAGGTCGGACGTGGTCGGCGCAGACCCTCTGATCTTTTCCATAGGTATGGGATCGATCGCGTAGCTTGCGAGCGAGTTGGCTGTTTGGTATACAGCGCGTGCCGTGGTATGTGACAGAACGATTCCCATACGCGCATGATGGCATAGTGGACGCCACATACGCTCGAAACTTCGGGCAACGGTATTGGGGCGCGGCTTATCTTCTGCGAACGGTGGGCTTTTGAGCAGTCGTATCGACGGAGCAGCTTCGGCTGGGGAGGTTTCTGCCAGGTGCGCCTTTTTTTGGTGAACTTTAGTTGCGAATTCGTAGCTTCTAGGCGTTTTTGCCGACCGCCCAGATGCCTCACCAACATAATTTGAGTTATTCGGCCTTATCCTATGCGAATGGTGCGATCGCAAACGTCCTATTCGAATTGATTCAGGTAGATTAATGAGGCTTTGTTGCGAAAGTAAGGCGACTACAGCGCTCGATTGCGGTTCAAGGGGCCTTGACTAGTGGTTCAGCTGGCCGAACAACTCGAAAAATGTAGGTGGGCCAACCAGTCGGCTGTGTGAAGCACGCTTATTCGCTCGTTTTGATGAAAACTAGGGCGCAGCCATAAGGCTGCGCCCTAGTTTACTGCGTGCCGATGCGCCCAGACGGATTGCGCTGTACCTGACATGCGCTCCCGCAGATGGATCGGTTATTTCGCAAACAGGTTCTTGAGGTTGAACTCGGCCTGGACGGTGCGGAGCATGAGGTCGGTGTCGTCGAGGCCCAGGTGCTGCTCGTTGGCGTCGGCGGCGAGGGTGCCACGGCGGCGCGCCCAGTTCTCGAGCGCAGCGGGCGCGGACTCGCGGGGGAGCGAGCGCACATCGGCGTCCAGGCTGCGGCAGATTTGGCGCGAGTCGATGACGATGATCTTGCCTGCGCGGCGTGCCTCGGCGTAACCGTCCAGATGAATTTTGAACCAGCTGTCCTCGAAGGCGGCATTATGTGCCATATAGGGATACTTCTTCATGAGCTTGAGCAGCTGCTTCTGCAGCTCCTTGTTCTCGCGGAACGGCTTTTTGCCGTCGATGTCGTCCCAGGTAATGTGATGGATGTTCGATAGCGGCACATCCTCGCCGCGGTAGATGTCGGGCAGGCCGCAGTAGTGTGCCTCGGCGTCATGCGGCACGGCGTCGCTGGTGAGATCCATGATCTCCCAGCCCACGTTGATGATGTAGCCGCGTTCGGGCGCGCGACCGGTGGTCTCGATGTCGATGCCCAGCACCGTGCCTTGGATGGGCTTGCGGGCATAGGCCACGCCGAGTGCGTCGCGGTCACCGCGGATCTCGCGCATAACGGACGCGGCGGTACGCTTTTGCATCTTACCGATGGCCGCGCAGGTGTCGGCGTCGGACAGGCCGCGCGAGAGCGTCGCGGGCGTCACGTTGCGCAGGCGCGCCTCGCCAATCTGGTCACACAGGTCGCGGTTGCGGTCGGCCAGGTCGCGCACAGTGGCAAAGTCGAAGCCTGGGTCGCCCTCGGCGGTAAAGTACTCGGTCTCGAGCACCTTGAGGGCCTCCTCGCCCTTCTGGCGCTCGGACTCCATGGCGCCGTGGTCGCCGTAGATAAACATGGGGATAAACGGCTGACGCTCGTATTCGAGTGCTTGCGAAACATTCATATGCTGCTCCTTTGACGGGCCGCGTCGCGCGGCTCGGGCGTACTGAGTTGTGGCGAGATGATAGTTTACCATGGGCAACTATTGGCACCGCGCCCGGGACAACTACAATACCCTAGTTGACCGCTAGGACTTTTACAATGCTGCCGAAAGACACGAAAGGTTCCATCTGTCATGGATTTACTGATTGATATTCTGCTCGACGCCGGCAAGGACACGCTGTCGCTGGTGCCGTTTTTGTTGGTGACGTATCTTGCCCTCGAGACACTTGAGCATGTTGCGGGCGACCGCGTCAACGGCGCTATCAAGCGCGCCGGCGCCGCGGGTCCGGTTGTCGGTTCGTTGTTGGGCATGGTGCCACAGTGCGGGTTTTCGGCCATGGCGGCGACGCTGTACGCCGGCCGCGTCGTGACGCTGGGCACGCTGGTCGCGGTTTTCCTCTCGACCTCAGACGAGATGCTGCCGCTGTTGCTTGCCGAGCAGGTTCCCGTGCAGACCATGGCGATGCTTTTGGCTTCGAAGGCGCTGATCGCGCTGGTCACGGGCTTTATCGTGGACGCCGCCGTTCGCGGGTTGCGCCGCAACGTCCGCGCGCATGCAGCGATTCGCCGTACCGTGCTGGGGACCGCTGCCAATTCAGCTCATGTGAACTGCGCGCACGACGACCATACCGGGGGCGACATCATTGACGAAGTTGCCGAGGCGGGCGTAAGTGCCGATCACATCCATGAGCTGTGCGAGCGCGATCATTGCGGCTGTGACGAGGATGAAGACGAGCACGGGCATGGGCACGGCCACGAGGGCGATTATGCTCACGAGCGTGGCTGTGCTTGCGGCCATGAGCACGGTCACTCCCACGAGGGTGCGCCCCTCCTGTCGATCATCCGCAGCGCGATCTCGCACACCGTGCAAGTATCGGTATTCATTTTCCTGGTGACGCTGATCCTGGTCGCCGTCCTCGAGACCTTTGGCGAGTCCACGATCGAGCAGTTCCTGCGCGGCAATGAGACGCTCGCCGTCCTGGGCTCGGCGATTGTCGGTCTGATCCCCAACTGCTCTGCCAGCGTCGTTATTACGCAGCTGTACCTCGAAGGTGCGCTGCAGCTGGCGCCGATGCTCGCCGGCACCCTCATTTCCGCCGGCGTGGGCTACCTGGTGCTGTTCCGCACCAACCGCAGTGCCCGCGAAAACGCCCTGTTTCTGGCCATGATGTACGTCATCGGCGCCGGCTGGGGACTCGTTCTCTCCGCCTGTGGCTTCTAGGTAGATTCTTGGGACATGTCTTAAATCTACAGTCATGACCTGGGCGTTGAGTGCGCGATAAAACAAAGAGGTAGATTTTTAGGCATGTCCCAAAAATCTACCTTGTTTAGCGTAACAGTTCGGTGAGGTTGCGTTTAAAGCGGGCACGGTCCTCGCTGGTGAAGGCTGCCGGACCGCGGGTGCGACCGCCGGCGCGGCGCACCTTCTTTTCCTCGTGGCGAATGAACAGTTGCATGTCGATGGTCGCCTTATCGTAGATGCGCCCGCGCACGCCGATGGCGGCGGCATCGCGTCCGAGCACCATGCTCGCCAGGCCTATGTCCTGCGTCACGACCACGTCGCCAGCCTGCAGGCGCTCGATAATGGCAAAGTCGGCGCTATCGGCTCCCACGCTCACATCGAGCGTCGTGACCCAAAAGCCCCGACGTGCATGCTCGGCGTCGCGCGGATCGTCGCGGCGAATGTGGCGTTCCAGGTTCTGCGTGCTGTTGCCGGCGATAACGACGGCGACGCCCGCCCTCCGCGCGCAGTCGATCGACTCGCGCGTGACCGGACAGGCGTCGGCATCAATAAAAAGCGTCTTTGGCATCTAGCGCACCAGTTTGCCAAATTGAATGGCGCGAATAATCAGCGTCACGCCAAACACCAGCAGCGCGGCACCGCTAAAGAGGACGAGCATCGTGGCCGACCACAGCGGATAGATAAACACGAACATGCCCGCGATGATGGAGAGTGCGCCGCTCAGGATGGCGAGGGCGCGGTTGGCGGAAAGCTCGGATTCCAGAATCGACATGACGCCCTCGACGATCCAGCCAAAGCCGGCGACGACCACTACAAGCGTGGTGAGCGTCGCGGTCGAGAAGGCCTGGTTGCGCAGGATCACCACGCCACCCAGAATAATGAGCAGGTTAGTGATGATGCTCGTAATGCGCCAACCGGTGGGCAGCAGCGGCTCGAAAACAGCGGTAAACAGCCTGATCGCGGCCGTGACCACAAAGTAGAAGCCCAAGACGGTCGTTAGGAAGACGAGGGACTTGGCGGGCGCAAACAGCAGTGCGATGCCGGCGACGAGCGCCAGGACGCCCGTGATGGCGTAAATCCAGCGCACGGCCTTGACAGCCTTGCCTGCCATGCTGTTCTCGTCAAATCCAAACGCGCTCGATTGCTTGTCATCGTTCTTAAAGATGCCCATGATGTCTCCTTCCCGTGCGGCGTAAGCCGTGGCTCTTGCAACCAGTATCGCCCAAGGGCGCGGCACGTGGGACGAGGAGGGCGAATTGCCGCCCCATCTTCCCGAATCGTTACTTTTGTCCCCGCTTTGGCGAGGAGTATTCAACAGCTGTGGAACATTATGCTGTTGAGCGTAATTGCCTACGTTTTAGGTTAGATTCTCCTAAGAACAATTGCCTGAAATTGGGGGTCCCTATGAACGAAACAGTTCCCATGGCGCCGTTAAGCGTTGAGTCGATGGCAAAGCAGGGTTGCGATAAGCTTGGCTTGGATACGTTTGATGCGTTGGCCCGCCGCGCCCGTACGTGCCGTCGCTTTGACGAGTCCATGCGCGTGCCGCGTGAGTTTTTGCTCGAGCTGGCGGAGCTGGCGCACCTGGCTCCCTGTGGCGCCAATGCTCAACGCCTGCGCTTTCATGTGGTGAGCGGTTCCGAGGGCTGCGCGCACGTATTTGATGAGCTCGCGTGGGCCGGTGCGCTCAAGGACTGGCCGGGCCCTGCCGAGGGCGAGCGGCCGACCGGCTACATCGCGATTCTTGCCGAGCGCGCTGTTCCGGGTAAGCCCGCCGCGCCCATCACCGAGGTCGACACCGGCATTGCCGCCCAGACGATGATGCTCGCCGCTCGCAGCGCCACGCCCGAGGTGGCGGCATGCATGTTCAAGGCCTTTACGCCCCGCGCAATTGACGCCATGGGGCTCGATAACGACAGATACGAGCTCAAACTGATCATGGCTTTTGGCGTGCCAGCCGAGACACAGGTGATCGACGCGATCGACTCCAACCCGGATGGTTCTATCAATTACTGGCGCGATGAGGCGCAGACGCATCACGTGCCCAAGCGTCCGCTTGCCGACGTGCTGCTGTAGTTGCGCGTCGTTGCGGCGCGATCCGGCGGCAAAACCACCACGAAGGTGCCTATCCCCCTTGTGGTGGTGCGAGGGGAGGGCGTGTGGCCGATCTGTATTTGGTGCGGCATGGGCAGACCGAGCTCAATATGCAGAACATTTTGCAGGGCTGGCATGATTCGCCACTTACGGCGCGCGGACGCGAACAGGCGCTGGCGACGCGTGCGGCGTTCGGGGACCGCGGCGTGACCTTTGACCATGTGTATTCCTCCCCGTTGGGCCGGGCGCGGTGTACGGCCGAGCTGATCGTTGGCGAGGGCTGTTCCATAGAGCTGGTCGATGACCTACGCGAGTGGCATTTGGGTTCATTGGAGGGCACATCAAACCGCGAGATGCCGGCACAACCTTGGGGCGATTATCCGGTTGCCTTTGGTGGCGAGTCGGAAAGTGAGCTTCGCGCGCGTATGGTCGCGGTGCTGTCCCGCATCATGGCCCGGTCCCGGCACGACTGCGTGCTGGCCGTCTCCCACGGCTCAGCCTGCCAGGAGTTTCTTAGATGCGTGACTGGCGGGGGAGAGCAACCCGACAACGGCACCGTGCTTCATTTTGGCTATCGCGACGGGGCGTTTTCGCTCTTGGGTTGGTAACAAACGAAAGGACCCCCTATGAATAAAGACCTGTATCTGGTCCGTCATGGACAGACGATATTTAACCTCAAACGCATTATTCAGGGCTGGAGCGACTCGCCGCTCACGCAGCTGGGCTGCGACCAGGCGGCACGCGCCGGCATGTTCTTGCGTGCGCGCGGCATTGAGCCCGACCACGCCTACACCTCAACGCTGCATCGCACCGAGCAGACTATCGCCAACTTGTGGCCGGGCCTTGCCTACGAGCGTCTGGACGGCCTGCGCGAGTGGTTCTTTGGCGACTTTGAGGCCGAGCGCGTGATGCTTATGCCCGAGCGCCCGTGGCGCGATTTCTACCGCCAGTTTGGCGGCGAGGGGCAGATGCAGGTGCGCGAGCGCATGGTGGCGACGCTGACCGATCTTATGCGACGCCCGGACCACTCGTGCGTCCTCGCGGTGAGCCATGCCTCTTCCATTAAGGAGTTTTTGGACCACGTGAGGGGCGCGGCGGCCGACGAGCGCGAGCGCGTGCCGGGCAACTGTTCGGTGCTGCATTTTGCGTTTGACGATGTGACCGATACGTTTGAACTGGTTGAGATCTTTACGCAGGAAGACTACGCGCGCGAGCTGGGGCTTGAGCCACTCGTGGCGGCAGCGGGCCCGCAGCGCGGATAGCGTTAGAACCGTGCGATCTGGTGGGTGAGCAAGCCCGTCGGGACCTGCGGCTCGGCGCCTGCGACCTGCGCGGCAGGGAAGAGTGCGGCCACGGTAAAGTTGAACGGCTCCTTGCCGGTGTACGTTCCGGTGGCACGGGCCTTATCGGCCAGCAGCCGCGACGCCCCGGTCAGAGCGGCGGCGTAGGCGGGGTCGTCGGCCAGTGCCGGCTCCGGTGCCTGGTCGAGCATGGCGCGGATGGCGGCAACGGCGTCCTCGCGCTTGACCTCCCACACACGGTGCGTAATGCCGGCGGGGTCGGTGACGGCATAGAGCGAAGCGCCCTCTTTGGCGGCGCCCAGGATGATATCCATGACGGGCGAGGCCTCGTAGGCGAGCGACACGGGGCGCGGCTGCACCTTGAGCTCGGCGATCGTGTGCGCAGCGGCGGCCACGTCAGCGCTGGTATCGCCCTTGCCGCTCGCAAGTACACTCATCGGGCAAATCGCCACAACGCCTGTCACGCGCCCCGGCTCGCCCGAGCATTCGTACACGTAATACGCCGCGCCTGGATCTTTGAGCATCAGGCCGTCGGCGATGGCGCCGCGCAGGGCGTCGTTACCTCTCAGAATACCGCCCATCTGCGGCAGCGCCTCGAGCACGCGATCCTGAGCTGGGCGGATGCAGGGAAACGGAAGTGCTTTCATGGGCGGTCCTAACGCGCGAGTCGGTTTGTTCGCGGCTTATTATGCCCCAACTTGGCCATCTGCGCCCCAGAGTGTGTTGTCGGCGAGCGCGACGAGCACGTTTTGGCAGCGAACGATATCGGCATGGGGCACATATTCGTTGGGCCTGTGGGCGAGCGCGAGCGAGCCTGGGCCATAGCTCATGCAGTTGCGGTTGCCTGTCTTGCCGGCAATGACGGCGGTGTCGGTGTAGCCGGTAAAGAAGCCGACGGTCGTGTCCGCGTCCGTCACGTCATCGGCGGCACGCTTGAGCGCGGCTAGAAGCGGAGCACCTGGGTCGCGCTCGATGGCGGGGCGGTCGCCTGTCACGGTATAGCTGCCATGGCAGCTGGGGACCGCGGCCTCGGCGCCGGCGATGACCTGCTCTACCATGCGCGTCGCGGCGGCCGTATCAGTCGGCGGGGCCAGGCGCATGTCGACCCAGACCTTGGCGTGGTCGGGCACGACATAGGGACGGTAGCCACCCTCAATCTGACCAAACGTGATGGTCGATGGCCCCAGCTCATCATGCACGGGCAGCGCCGCGAACGCATGGCGCAGTGCGCAGACGACCTCGGCCATGGCGGCGACGGCATCCGCGCCCTTCCAGGGCTGGCTCGCGTGCGCCGTGACGCCGGCCATCTCGATCTCGAACCACGTGCGACCTTTGTGTGCCACCTGAATCTGTCCGTCGGTGGGCTCGGTATCCAGCACCCATTCGCGCGAGCCGACCCAACCGGCGGCAATCGCGGCCTCGGAGCCGCGAATAAAGTCTTCCTCATCGACCGAGCAGATGAGCGAAAAGCCGCGGCGGGGCAGCGCGCCATCCGCCGCCACGCGCTCGAGCGTATTGACCAGTGCGGCAATGGCGCAGGCCAGGCCACCCTTCATATCACAGGCACCGCGGCCATGGAGTTTACCGTCACGCACAACCGCCCCGAGCGGCGGAATGCCTGCGTCCCAGCCGTCACCCAAGGTGACGGTATCCATGTGGCAGATGTAGACGAGCCGTGGCTCGTCGCTCAAACCGGGCACGGTGACCATAAGGTTGCGGCGTCCGGGGAGTACTTCGAGCTCTGCAATCTGTACGGCATCGAGCACAGGACTATCAAGCTGCGCCAGCTGCTGCTCAATGAGCCCCTTAATGAAGTGCTCGATCTCGCCCTCATACGCGCCCGGGTCTGAGCTGTCAATCCGCACAAGCTCCTGCGCAAGCCGCCAGGCAAAGTCCTCATCAACCATATACAACCTGACAATCAGTCTGCTTTCCAAACCAATTGTAAGCCTCCTGAGAGATCCGCGGCGTGCGCGCAGCAGTATTTACCGTTCGCAGGCCGAGCCGGCGCGTTTGCCGTCCAGGCGGGTTTACAAACGACGCGGTGGGTACGTACCTTTCATGGACGACATGCTGTGCGACATATCTGCCTTTCGGTATCACCGCATACCTCCACAGGTCTTGGCAATAATGCCAGACCTGCCCGATTATGCGGACGATCCGCGCAGGAAACGCCTTTGTGAGCATCCGCTCGTTGCGCATTTTCTGGGCACCCCGATACACGTTTTGGCGCAGGGCAGCTGCGGACGTAAAGGCGATCGCATTGTCAGGCATGTTTGGAACGGGGAAAGGCCGTTTGGCTCCGTGCGGCAGACGGAGTTTGGCCTTGATGTCGCGTCCCCGCTCTTTACCCTGCTGACCCTGTCTTCCTCGGTCTCAAACGAGCGTCTAATCATGTGTATGTATGAGATGTGCGGCACCTTTGCCGTATGCAAGATTGCGCCTCAAGTAAAGTTGGCACTTGAGCAGGCATATGGGGGCCGGTGGGGTGACGCACGGTTGGGCTGGGATAACGTAAAGGATGTCTCGGGGAATCCAACGGACTTGTGGAAACGACCGCCCTTGATCGAGCTCTCTGAGCTTACAGAGTACGTCGATAAGATCCGGGGGCTCCGCGGCGCTAAATCGTTCACACGTGCCGCGAAGTGCATTACGGGGGTTGTGGCATCACCGCTTGAGGTTCAAGCTTCGATGTTGTTTGGCCTTTCGAGGCTGCGCGGCGGCGAAGGGCTGCGCCTCACCAATAACGTCGAAATTCGCATGACGCGCAGTGCCCGCCTGATTTCGGAGCTCGATAGGCGCTATGCCGATATTCTGCTGGCAAATAAGGACGGCAGCCGAGAGTGCCTTGTTGAATGCCAGGGTAAAGCCATTCACGGATCCATAGAATCCAAGATCTCGGACTCCGACCGAACGACGGCGCTGCAAGCGATGGGATATCCCGTCGTTCTGATGACCCATGGTCAGCTGGCCGACCCCGATGCCTTCCGCGTGGTGATGGAGCTCATCATGTCCTATCTCGATGTGCCGCTGAAAGACAAGACGCCGCGGCAGCAGGAGCTCGAACGGCGGCTTCGTGAGGAGATTATTATCGATTGGGCGGGAATGTAGCCGCGCGGGTGGAAAGCGGTCGCGAGACTAGCTTTTTGGTCACAAAAAAGGCTTTAATTTCGCCTTGGAGGGGCCTTAAAAATGCTGTCTAGAACAAGTTGTTTCGGAAAATAGACAGTCAACTTGGATGTCGCATATAGAGATCGATTTTTACCTACTAAAGCCCCTGATAAAGTTGTTTATCAAAGCAGGTGCGCTCAGTGATTTGGGTCTTACCGTCGATTATCCGAAAAAACTTGTTCTGGATAGCATTTTCAAAACAATCCGGAGCAACGAAATCGGCCCCCACTTCGTGAAAACGGGGGCCGAATGGGCTTCATGGCCTGCCTGGCAGGCTTGGTGCCGGCGCTATTTGATTACGCGCACGCGATACATCGACGGAATCTGCTTAAGCGCCTCGATCGTGCTGCTGTTCAGGTGCTCGTCGGTGTCGAACATGGTGTAGGCGTTCTCGCCAGCGGACTCGTTGGTCATGCGCTGCACGTTGGCGTTGTCCTTGGCCAGGATGGCCGTGATCTGGCCGATCATGTTGGGCACGTTGGCGTGCAGGCAGGCGATGCGGCTCGCGGCGCGCGCCTTGCCCATGCTGCAGGCGGGGTAGTTGACGCTGTGCGCGATGTTGCCGTTCTCCAGGTAATCCTTGAGCTCGCTGATGGCCATATCGGCGCAGTTGGCCTCGGCCTCGCCAGTGCCGGCGCCCGAGTGCGTGGTGATAAACGTGTTGGGCATCTTGACGGTCTTGGGCGTGGCGAAGTCGCAGCTAAACCAGCTCAGCTTGCCCTCGCGCAGGGCGGCGTCGACGGCGTCCTCGTCAATGATGGTTTCGCGCGCGTAGTTGATGAGCACGGCGCCCGGGGCCAGCAGGTTAATCTGCTCGGTGCTGATCATGCCGATGGTGTCGGCCTTGCTGGGCACGTGCACGGTGAGGTAGTCGCAGCCGCGGCACAGATCCTCGAGCGTGCCCACGCGCTGCACCTCGCGGCTCAGTACCCACGCGTGCTCGACGGAAATGAACGGATCGTAGCCGTAGACGTCCATGCCCAGGTCGACACAGGCGTTGGCGACCTTGGAACCCACGTTGCCCAGGCCGACGACGCCGATGCGCTTGCCCTTGAGCTCGCGGCCCACAAAGGCCTTCTTAGCTTTCTCGGCATCGATCTGGATCTCGGGGTCGTCGGCGTTGTCACGCACCCAGTTCATCGACTGCACTACGCCGCGGCTCGAAAGCACCAGCATGCCCAGGACAAGCTCCTTGACGGCGTTGCTGTTGGCACCGGGGGAGTTAAAGACGACGACACCCTTCTTGGCGTACTCCTCGACGGGGATGTTGTTGACGCCGGCGCCGCAGCGGGCGATGGCACGGATGCCCTCGGGCAGCTCGTAGCCGTGCAGGTCTGTGGAGCGCATCAGGATGGCGTCGGCCTCCTCGGCGGTGCCCACAAACTCGTAGCCCTCGCCAAACTCGACTTTGCCGTCTTTAGTGATGTCGTCGATGGTCTTAATCTTACGCATGGAAAAACTCCTTAGCAGGTTTTGATCTAAACTGGGTGGTCTGAGGTGGCTGGTCGGCCCGCGTGTTGCGGGCTAGTTAGATCGCGGACTCAAACTATGCTGCGCTTCGAAGTCCTTCATGTACGAGGCCAGCGCCTGCACGTCCTCCATGGTGACGGCGTTGTACACGCTGGCGCGCATGCCGCCGACGAGGCGATGGCCCTTGACGTTTTGAATCTGGTGCTCGGCGGCGCCCGCAACAAAGGCCGAGTCGAGGTTGGCGTCGCCGGTGCGGAAGGTGACGTTGGCGATGGAGCGACTGTCTGTCTGCGTGGTGCCGTGGAATAGTTTACTGTTCTCGAGCAGGTCGTAGAGCAGGTTGGCCTTGGCCCAGTTGCGCTCGGCCATGGCGGCAAGTCCGCCGGTCTGCTCAACCCAACGGAACACCTTGCCGCACACGTAGATGCCAAAGGTGTTGGGCGTGTTGAGCATGGAGTCCTTGGCGGCCTGGGTCTTAAGATCCATGTACTGCGGCGTCTGCGCAAAGGCGGGGCCGTCGGCGATGAGATCGTCGCGCACGATAACCACGGTGACGCCCGCGGCGCCGGCGTTTTTCTGAGCGCCGGCGTAGATGAGTCCGTAGCGCTCGACGTCGAGCGGCTGCGACAAAAAGCAGCTCGAGACATCGGCGACCAGCGGCACATCACCGCAGATGGGCAGCTCGTGGAACATGGTGCCAAAGATGGTGTTGTTCTGGCAGATGTAGACGTAGTCGAGCCCGTCGCCCGCGGCCTCGACAGCAATGCGCGCGTTGATATCGGCCATGTCGGGGATGCGGTCGAAGTTGGTGTCCTCGGAGCTCGCGAGCAGCACGGCCTCACCGTACTTGTCGGCCTCTTTGTACGCCTTGTTGGCAAAGTTGCCGGTCACGACGTAGCCGGCGCGGCCGCGGCGCATGAGGTTCATCGGGATGCCCGCAAACTGCAACGTGGCGCCGCCCTGTAAAAACAGGACACGGTAGTTGTCGGGGATACTCAGCAGGCGACGCAGGGTTGCCTCGGCGTCGTCGATGATCTGCTGGTACATGCTAGATCGATGGCTCATCTCGAGCACGGACATGCCGCAACCGCGGTAGTCCATCATCTCGTCGGCGATCTCGGCGAGCACGCTTGTAGGTAGCGCGGCCGGGCCAGCTGAGAAGTTGTGCACACGTGCCATCTTCTAGTTCCCCCTCGTAGTCGTTTGAACGTTCGGGATACTTTAGCACAGTGGAGCGCCGGACGCGACCGCAACACAGCAAAACCCGAGTGTGCCGCTATGATTTACAGGATAGTTACATGGGGGAGAGTTTAGCTCGAGGCTCGTATTCGCTGCCGCCCCCAGCTTCACGGGGTGACATCAAGTCCTCTTGGAGCATATTGTTTGCCTACGGCTTATGCCGTTCGGGAACCGCAATAAACCAGATCCTCTTTTCGCCGTTCACAGAATATTTTTACCGTTCAGAGAGTTTTCGCAGCTAAAATGTTGTGCAACAAAATGTTGCTCAATGGATGTGAAGCGTTTTGTCGTATGAATCAAATGTACCTATTTGATTCGTCGAGAGGCTGAACGACATGAGCATGCCCACCACCTATCGTGGTTCTATGACACGCGAGCAGTGGCTTGTTAATGAGACGCGTGTCGTTGCGCGCCTCATGGTGGACGAGAACTTTTCTGATACGAAAGAGATTATTGAAAAGGTCACCGCCCAAAACCTCTTTCAATATCCTACTGAGCGTGAGCAAAAATCTATCACCCGTGCTTGCTGCCGCCGGTTGTTGGCTCTTAGCGAAGACGAAGACGTGCGCGCGAGCCTGATTAATCTTGCTGCGCATGGTTCGCTCGAGCAGCTTGCGCAGGTCAACCTGTATGCAATGATGTGCGACAACCGGGTTGTCTGGGACTTTATGACGTGCGTGATTGCCCCTAAGTTCAGTCTTTTTGATCTCTCGCTTCGAAAATCAGAGATCGTTACGTTTATCGAAGGGCTTCGCTCGCAGGACGATCGCGTTGCAACGTGGTCGGATGCTACGTGCAATAAAGTGCGCCAAGTTCTCGTCAACTGTATAGAGGGCGCCGGATTGTATAGCCGCAAAACCGAAGCCCTTCGTCCGCCATTGCTCGATTTTGAGCTCGAGCGTTGCGTTCGGGCCAACGACGATGCTGCGGTTCTGCCTGCCTTTGGCATAACGGAATAGAGGTGCGAGATGACAGCAACCGAGTTGCCTTCAATCGATATGAGCTTTGAACTCATTCGTTCCAAATTCCACGACCCCGAGTTTTTGAATTGTCGTGGCTTGGGTGGCGAGGTTCCACTCTACATCTATCCATATGCAGCTAGGCAAGAGGACCAGGTGCGTGCCCTGACTCAGCAGCTGGTGGATGATAGCTCACACGAGCGCCAGACAAAAAACGACTCCCCTAACATTGTTTCGTTTGATCTATGGAGCGTGTTTATCGGCATTTGCGAAAAACGCGGCATCTTAGAAAAAATGAGCGCCCTCGAGGAAAAACGAGGCAGCGATCATTTCTTGCAACGCATGCAGAGCCGAATGGGGCCCGAGAAGTACCTCGAGTTCATTCACGGCAGCTTTATCGAGAGATACGGCGAGCCGAAGCGCGGGCGCGACGTCCTGATTATCACGGGCGTTGGCAAGATTTACCCGTTCATGCGTGCCCACATCATTCTCGAGTCTATTCAGCCGGTATTTTCCGATATCCCCGTCGTTTTGTTTTATCCCGGCACCTATGACGGGCAGCAGTTAAAGCTGTTTGGCACGATTGCCGACGGCAACTACTATCGCGCGTTTAACCAACTCTAAAAACGTTTCCGGTCATCGAAAGGCATTCCCATGAAGATCAAAGATATGTTTGAGCACGACATCGACCGAAACATTAACGGTGTTATTAAGGTTGATCAGGAGGATGACGGCAGTGTCAGGCAAGAGCTGAACGAATACGTTGTGACCGACGAGCTTCGCCGCCATTTCAAGACGCTTTTCGATGCGTATGACCGGGCTCTCGATGATACGACGGATAAAATCGGCGTGTGGATTAGCGGTTCGTTTGGCTCGGGTAAATCTCACTTTCTCAAGATGCTCAGCTACCTGTTCACGAACCGTGAGGCGGCAGGTAAAACTGCGATTGAGTATATTGCTCCGCGTTTTGAAGATGACGAACTTGCCGACAAAGCAAAGCGCGCGGCGGGCGTGACGACCGACGCTATCCTCTTTAATATGGGCATCAAAAGCCCGCTCAATAAGGATGGCAGCGCGGTTGCGCGCATTTTTGCCAAGATGTATTACGAGAGCCGTGGGTTCTACGGTGCAGATTTTAAGCTCGCTCGCCTGGAGCGTCGTATTGACGACGCCGGTAAAACTCAGGAATTCCGTGCCGCATTTGAAGAGATTAATCATAGCCCCTGGGTCGATGGCCGCGAGGACTACGACTTTAACTCCGACGACGTTATCGAGTCACTCAGTCGCACGGGCGTCATGAGCAAGGACGAGGCAGAGCGCTGGTATGAAAAATCGGAAAGCAATGATTTTTCAATCGACCAGCTTACCGACGATATTGCTAAATACACAAAGCGTCGAGAGCAAGAATGCGGCGGCTCATATCGCATGATCTTTATGGCCGATGAGATGAGCCAGTTTATCGCGAGCGATACCGAGCTTATGCTGAACTTGCAGAGCATTGTCGAGGCGCTGGGCACCAAGTGTGGCGGTCGCGTGTGGGTCATGGTCACCGGACAGCAGGCGATTGATCAAATTACCAAGGTTAAGGGCAGCGACTTCTCCAAGATTCAGGATCGCTTTAATACGCGCTTGTCGTTGAGCAGCTCGTGCGCCGATGAAGTTATTCGTCGCCGCATTTTGGCGAAAAATCAGGCTGCGAACGACTTGCTGAAAGCTGAATACCAGGAGCGCTCGGCGGTCCTCAACAACTTGTATAGCTTTAAGGATGCGGCGGCCGATTTAATTGGCTACGAGGGCGCCGAAGACTTCGCCAGCACGTATCCGTTTGCTGATTACCAGTTTAAGCTCATTCAAAAAATCATGGATGAGCTGCGCAATCACGGCGCGTCCGGAAAAAACAGCTCAAGTGCCGAGCGTTCCATGCTGAGCGGCTTTCAAGACTCCGCTCGATGCATAGAGGAAAAGGACCAGAACGCGCTGGTTCCGCTTTGGCGTTTCTACAATACGATCTCGACGTCGCTCGAGGACTATCATCGTCGCGTAGTTCTTCGAGCGGCGGATGCCGCCCAAAAGGGACAGGGTCTTGAGGAATGCGACATTCCGGTACTCAAACTGCTTTTCTTGATCCTGTATGTCGATAAGGACATGCCGGCAAACGTTGAAAACTTGATTACCCTAATGACCGACGACGTCCGCACCGACCGCATTGTCGTTCGCGAGCAGATTTCGCAGTCCCTGGAGCGTTTGGTACGCCAAAACTATGTAGCTCGCAATGGTGAAACGTATAAGTACCTGACCGACGAAGAGCAGGAAATCGCCCAGCAGATTTCGCGCGTGCAGCCGGATGCTGCGAAGATTACGTCCAAGGCCGCACAGATTATGTTTAGGCAGGTCTTCGAAAACGCCAAGGTAACGGTCGGTAAAAACGTTTTTGACGTTGAGGAATATCTGGACGACACCCGTTATAACAGTGCATCGGGGCTGGCGCTGCGTGTGATTACTGGTGTGGATGGCACCCCGATTCCTTCGCGCGAGGACCTGCTCCTTAGCTCTAGCAGGGGAGAAGCCATTGTAGTGCTCGATTCCCAGCAAGATTACTACGACTGCCTGTATCAGTCGGCATGTATTGAGCAATACCTCAATAGCCGTCAGGCAGACAATCGCAGTGAAGTGGTGGCTTCGATTTTGCGTGGCAAGCAGGAAGAGCGCGTCGCTCTGGATAAGCGTGCAGAGGACCTTATGCGCCAGGCGGTGCTGCATGGAACGTTCTGTGTCTACGGCAGTGAGTATTCGCCAGTCAAATCGGCGTCTGCCAAGAATATGATCGAGGACTGCGTACGCCAGCTTGTTTCCGTTACGTACAACAAGCTGTCGCTTATTGATAAAAACTACGACAGCGATATGCAGATCAAGCAAATTCTAACCGCGTACACTCCGGCAATGAATGGGCAAGAGTCCAACGCCGGAGCCATCGAAGCGGTTATGCGCCTGCTGGAAGCTCGCGCTGCCCAGCATATGCAGGTAACAATGAGCGAGCTGCTCGAGACATATCATGCGAAGCCTTATGGTTGGGCGGAGATTGACATTGCCGCCGTGGTTGCAACGCTGCTAGCGCAAAAGCGCGCTCGCCTGCTCTGTGCGGGACAAGCGATTGATCTTAGGGACTCCAAGATCATCGATTATCTGCGAAAAGCTGCTAAGGCACGACAGGCTGTTGTCGAGGCGCGCCAGCAGCTTTCTCGAGCAGCCATATCTAAGGCGCGACAGGCTGTAGAAGAGTTGAGCGGCAATCCTACTCTGTCGCTCGAAGAGGACAGCCTTGCCGAGGCATGTCGCGGGGAGCTTGAAAAGCGCCACGATAGCTTGGCGAGCCTTCTTTCGGTCGAGTACCAGCGTAACCCAGGTTACCCGGGCTATAAGGAGGTCGTGCATGCAAAGAACCTTATCGAAGGCTTATTGCAGAGCGGCCGCGATGCCGTCGATCTAATTATGGCGATCGCCGGAAAAGAGGAAGAGCTGGGAGATGCGGCTGAAGATCTCGAAGATATTGACGAGTTTTTCGGTAGCAAGGTAGCTGTATTCGACAGTGCCTGCGAGATATTCAAGCGAATGGAGAGCGAGCGCGATTACTTTGAGGGCGATTCTGAGACGCTTGATGCGCTTTCCGTTATTGGAGGAGCGGTTAAGCAACCGAGCCTGAGTCTGCAGTTCCAAAAGCTATCAGAGGCAAACTTAAAGGTTAGGACCGCCTACAAGGAGCTGTTAGACCAAAAGCGTATCGCCATGCTCAATTCTGTCGAGGAGCGCTATGGGGATATCGAAGCGTATGCCCAAAATAGGGGCGTCGCTCTGGCGCGCATCGGGGAGACCCACAGTGCTCGAAAAGATGAGGTGCATAATGCGACAACGCTGACCGCCCTGGATGCGGTGCCGGCCAAGCTCGATCGTGCTCAGACGGCACTGTACAGAATGATCGATGAAGCCTATGAAGAGGCGAATCGTCCCAAACCGGCAAATACGAGTGTGACGGTAACGACCGATCATTCGGGGGTCACTGCGCCTGGCCTACCGAATGAGCCCCAATCTGTGCCGGTACCTAGGCGACGCGTCAAATCGGTGAGCCGCAGCATGGTCTTTAGGCCGCTGGAGCTGAGCTCGCAACAGCAGATCGATGACTATTTGGAGGACGCGCGCAAAGAGCTGCTGCGAAGCCTTGAGGGTAATGACGCCATCCGTTTGGGCTAAGGGAGAAACATGGATACGAAAGAGCTCGAAAAGTTTTGCCCTTGGGCGCGCATCCGTTTAATTGACGAAGTGCGTCAGCGTTGCTATGCCTACGGGCTCGACGATGCGGGGCGTGAGGAATTCGATCGCGATGCAACCATCGTTAAGGGCACGGTGCTCTCTGCGCTCGAACGTTCGCAACGTTCTGAGCTATATGGCCGCATAGAGCATGACGGCTATGCGCACTTTTGCGAGGAAATGGCCTACACCTGGTTCAATCGCTTCGCTGCAATACGCTATATGGAAGTGCGAGGCTATCTGCCCTGTGGCGTGCGCATGCTAAGTTCATATTGCGAAACCTCGGAGTACGATAGTTTTTCGCCAGACTGCTTGCGTATGCCGACGGAGCTTGATCTGCCGGGCTTAGAGCGCGATCGCGTGTTTGACCTTGTCGCTGCAGCAGATGATGAGGCGCTGTTTCGCCTTATTGTGGTAGCTCAGATGAACGAGCTCGCCGAGTGCTTGCCCGCCATCTTTGGCCGCGTGGGCACGGCGGATGCGTTGCTGCTTCCGACAAGGCTTTTGGACCGCGGTGAAGAAGGCGTACTGTGCGCTCTAGTCGAACGGGTTAAGCGCAGGACGTGGGAAAACGTCGAGTCCCTGGGCTGGATGTATCAGTTCTACAATTCCGAGGTCAAAGACGCATTTTTTAAATCTAAGGCCAAGGAGACGCCGGACACCATCGGTCCGGCCACACAGCTGTTTACGCCCAACTGGATCGTGCGCTACATGGTGCAGAACTCCTTGGGGCGTTTGTGGATGCTGAACAACTCGGAAAGTCCCCTGCGCGATGAAATGGAGTACTACATCGAGCCCGATGCGGAGCATGAGGACTTCATTAAAATCGAGAGCCCCGAGGATATTTCGCTGTGCGATCCGGCTTGTGGATCTGGGCATATTCTCGTTTACGCCTTTGAACTTTTGGCAAAGATGTATTTAGAGCGCGAATACCGTATGCGCGACATTCCCGGACTCATTCTATCCAAGAACCTCCATGGTATGGAAATTGACCCTCGCGCCGCCCAGATTGCAGGTTTGGCGCTGGCCATTTGCGCTCGAGAGATGGATAGGCGTTTTTTTGGCCGTGGGGTTCAAGCGGATGTTGCTGTGCTCGAGCCGGTTATGCTGGAGGAGGATGACATTCCGCACGGCGCCGTGCTTGCCAAGAAGAAGGATCTCATCGATGCCCTAACGCATTTGGGCGAGGTCGGTTCGCTGCTCGCTCCGAGCGAGGGCGACCTTGCCGCACTGCGTGAGGCGATCGAACTCATCGGCACCGATGGTCTGTTTGACGGTAGCTCTAAAAATAAACTGGTATGTGCCCTTAAGGCCTGCGAGATCCTCGCTCGCCGCCACGACTGCGTGGTGGCCAACCCGCCCTACATGGGCAGCTCCAGCTTCGGCCCCTTCATGTCCAAGTGGGTCAAGAAGAACTACTCCGACGTGAAGAGCGACCTGTGCACATGCTTCATCGAGCGCGGGTTCAACTTGGCGAAGGACCGCGGCTATTCAGCGATGGTTACGATGGCATCTTGGATGTTTCTGAGTAGCTTTGAGGCAATGAGGCGTCGAGTTCTTGACAGCAAATCAATCGTTTCCATGTGCTACATGGGGCATATGGTGATGAGGATTGCATTCAATACTTCTGCAACGGTGTTTGCTAATTGCCGTACAAATAGCCTTGGTTCTTATTGTCGAATCGAAGCTAAAGACTTGGATGCGGCTGGGAACCCTGTTTCGTTCCCTGCTGGGGAGACTGAGTTCTACCGCCGCGACGCCGAGACCTTCAAGCAGATTCCCGGCACTCCCATCGCCTACTGGCTTTCCGAGAAATATGGGCACATGTTTGAGCCAGGAACGATGAAGTCTGCTTATGTGTCAGGTGGCCGTTTAAAAACTCATGACAATGAGAAATATGTCAGGAATTGGTGGGAGGTCCCAGCTTCTTTAATTGGGAGGTTATGGATGCCGTTGTCGAACGGCGGCGGTTTCTCTAGATGGTCTGGAATGAAATATGACGTAGTGAACTGGTCTGATGAAGCTAACGATTTTTATGACCAGCATGGCGGCCTTCCTAAATCTGGGTCCATCGAAAGGAAGGGAATTTGTTGGGGCTTAATCACGTCGGGTCGCTGCTCGTTTCGAGTAAAAGACCAAGGTGAGCTGTTCACTTCTGGTGCCCCGACAGTTTTCATGTCTAATCAAGATAGCGAAAGAGCTTTGTCTATCGATTTGGCGTTCCTGAACTCATCGATTGCTTCAGAGCTACTTGATGCGATTAATCCGACTTTGAATACAACGGTTGGTGATGTCCTCTCGCTTCCGATGCCTCCTTCAAGCGCTCTTGACACTGAAGTTGTTGACTATGCCGACCAATCGGTGTCCATTGCTGATGCCGATTGGGACTCGTTTGAAACCTCCTGGGATTTCAAGCGTCATCCCTTGGTGTAGGTGGCAAATGTCTACGGATCGTTTTAATAGGCTTAAAGACAATTTGTCTCGCGTTGACAGCCTTCTCGCTCTTTATGAAATTTTACAAAAGGAAGAAGCCAGACGTCTGGTTAGCAGCAAGCAAGATGCACGTTCTGCTGACATATTGAGAGCCGCCGTTGTTCTACTTCACGGATCTCAGGAAGATTATGTTCGGGGGATGCTATCCGATTGGTTGTTCGATAGGGCGGATTCAAGAGAACTCGAAGGCATTTCGTTGCGTGGTTCTGCTCAAAAGAGAGCCCAGAAATTTACGCTTAGGGATTTGGCTCAATATAAGAATGAACAGGTTTCAGATTTGATTCAATCGTCAATCGAATCACAGCTTTCATTGGTCTCTTTTAACCAATACTCGGAGATATGCAGCTGGCTTTCCAAAATCGGGATTTCGCTAACTCAGTTTAAGAATCAATCATTAATTGAGAACCTGATTAAACGTCGACACAAAATAGTTCATGAAGTCGATTTAAACAAGAAGTCTGGTAAGACCGAGAGTATTAAGGCTAGTACGGTCAGATCGTGGCGAGAAGCGGTTGAGAACATGCTTCGAATTGTAGATGAACAAATTGAGGGATGGGATGCTTCGTGATACGCGCCCTGAGTTCGTTTGTATTTATCACAAGAGAGAGGCGCATAATACGCGATTTATTCGGCTTCTATCTGCAATTAAGGCTTCAATTCGTTGCCTCTTGAGTGCGGTTTTCGGGTCAACATTAGAGAAGGACTACCATGGCCACTTTACTTCAAGATAAATACGAGGCTCGCAAGGCCGAGGTCAATGCTCGCTTTGAGCAGCTTCGCGCTAACGAAGAGGAGCTCAACCGAATCTTTGCCAAGATCTACAACATGGAGGGCGAGGTGCCCATCGAGGTCGAGGATAAGTACGTTTCG
This sequence comes from Collinsella aerofaciens, assembly GCF_901212495.1. Classification (GTDB taxonomy): domain Bacteria; phylum Actinomycetota; class Coriobacteriia; order Coriobacteriales; family Coriobacteriaceae; genus Collinsella; species Collinsella aerofaciens_H. The sequence goes on from NZ_CAAKNY010000086.1 coordinate 33,180, forward strand.
GTGGCGCGCATCTTTGATACCGTCGATGAGATTCCCGAGAGCTATAAGGGCAACAAGTACGTGCGCACCAAGCGTGACGAGATCACGTCGCTCATAAGCTATGCCGTGGGTTGCATGTTTGGCCGCTATTCGCTGGATGTGGACGGACTCGTCTTGGCCGATCAGGGCGCCACGGTTGATGACTATCTGGCTAAGATGCCCGTCCCCGATCACGTGACGTTTATGCCCGATAGCGACAACGTGTTGCCCATTACCGACGATGAGTACTTTGACGACGACATCGTGCGCTACTTTATCGACTTTGTGCGTACCGTGTACGGCGAGGAGACGCTCGAGCAGAACCTGGCCTTTATTGCCGAGGCGCTCGGCGACAAGGGCACCTCGCGCGAGGTCATCCGCACCTACTTTTTGAAGGACTTCTTTAAGGACCACTGCCAGACCTACAAGAAGCGTCCCATCTACTGGCTGTTCGACTCAGGCAAGAAGGGCGGCTTTAGGGCGTTGGTCTACATGCATCGCTATCGCCCTGATTTGTTGGCGCTGGTTCGTACGAGTTATATCCATCCTCAGCAAGAACGTTATCGCAATCGACTGATGTGGATTGCCGACCAGATAGAGGTAAGCGACAGTCGTGATCGTGCTCGTCTTGCTAAGGAGCAAAAGCGCATAAGCGACCAAGCTGCCGAGCTCGTGAGCTACGAGGAGAAGGTCCACCACCTTGCAGACCAAATGATTGAGATTGATTTGGATGACGGCGTTAAGGTCAATTACGCCAAGTTCCAGGACGTTCTCGCCAAAATCAAATAGCCGTCTGTGTGCTAGAAGTTGAAAGAGCCGCTATGGGAGCATTGGTAAACAACAATCAGATCATTCGAATCGATAGCAATCTTCTGCTCGATCCAACCATGAGCGATGCGTACATGGACGGCGCCTACCTATGTTTGACCCCCAATGAGTTCAACATCTTGTTTTGTATGGCTCAAAAACCGGGTCATGCATTTTCTCGCCAAGAGCTGTTTGTTGCGGCATTTGGCCACGATGACCCTAAGTCGCATCGAGTGCTCGATAGCCATATCAAGAACATTCGCAAGAAACTGGAAGAAGATGCCCGCAACGCTCGTTGGCTTAAGGGCGTTCACGGTTATGGCTATCGTCTCGATTTTGCTCCGGGATTTGAGCCTGAGGCGAGTGTTGGTGAGGGCGGGCGTGTATTTCGTTCTGCGCATGGCGACCGTGTGCTTGTCGTTGATTCTGAGAACCGTATTGTTCAGCTCGATGGCGAGGAGCTTGCGCTTACACCAATTGAGCACAGTGTCTTGAATGCACTTACGGCTAGGTCAAACGTTGAGATTTCAAATGAGGAACTCTCTCAGATTTCGATGGGCGTTGGCTTCGCTGAATCGAATAGAGCTCTTGCTTCGCATGTTAAAAACCTCCGTAAGAAGTTGGGAGATGAGGTAAAGAATCCCCTTTGGATTAAAACGGTGCATGGTTTTGGCTATCGGTTCCTGGGTGTCGATGAGACCCCCGCGCCACGCGAAGAACAAATGCTGGATGACTCTCTGGTCGAGCTCTCCGAACAGCTACAAATGGCATTTGATACAACGTCCGGTTCCATTCTTTTATGGCATGACGTTGGCGGTGCATACGCGGATGTTGTTGAGCGGCTATTGTTGCCCGACGATGTGGTTTTGATTCGCGAGGATGTGGCCGGCAAATTCGATACGATTCGAGCTATTAACGAACTCGGCTTCGATGAGCGAGCGCTGTTCTATCGGTCATCACCGTGCGTTGTCGATACGAACGATTGGTTTGCGGACGTTGAAGCGAGTGCTGAGAGCTTTGTCCCCGAGACGCAAGGTGATCCGGTCGAAGCCCGAGAAAACGTTATTGAAGATGATGAATGCGGGCCGGCCGCGGCAGCTCCGCGTGTTGCTGTGGCTGAAGACGTACATCCCCAGTCGTTCCATAGCGAGCGTGTTGATACCGGATCTGAAGGCGTCATGGCCGGTGAGTCAACTCTTCCCAAGCTTGATGGGGATTGGTGCCTGCTTTCCCAGTTTGCGGAGCTGGCGGGATGCTCGCCCGACGAAACGCTCAAGCTGGAATTGTTTGCCTATCAAACGGGGTTCACGCTTTATGCTGACTGCGCCTGTAGAGGCCGGGGCGTAAGCCAGACAGATTTCTATCTGTCTTTGATGCACGGAGCCATCGTCGAGCACGATAGCCTGCCTCAATCCATGTTGAACTGTATGTCCTTTAAAAACATGGTCTATCGAGCCATTAGGTCGGGCGACTTGCTTGACTACGACGAGTCGAGCTGGATTACGCGCGATGGTCTTGATGAGCTTGATATTAGGGATGCCGATTTGCGCAGCTTTGCTTTGGATGCCATCGATCGTGGCGCTGATGACGACACGCCGTACTTTACCGTGCCGTGGCTCAGGCGCTGCGCATCCGATTTGCCCTTACTTGAGTACGGTCTATCCGATGCATTTTACGAAAGCGTGCTCCTGTCGCAGGAGGACCTGCTGGGGCACGGAAACCTTGTGGGCATTAAGCTCTTTGCGCCACGCGGCCACCCCATGAAGGGTCGCGATTTTATCCAAGCGGTGGTGGGTCGCGAGATATCGATCGATATCGACGATCTTGTCGACTTGCTTTCGGAAGAGTACGGCGTAGTGGTTCCGCGCGCGCAGCTCATCCAGATAATTCGTAAGTCGGACTTGTTTTATTCAAGCGCTAGCGAGCGCGTATTTGTTAGCCATGACCAGTTTGTACTAGAAGTGGAGTAAGACAATGGAAATGGAAAAGTTCATCAACACGGGTATTGCTGAGGGCTGGGTTCGCAAAACCGACAATAGCGAGCGCAAGTTTATTAACGGTCAGAACCAGGATTGTCCAATTTACGAGGTACGCGTCGATAAGTTGCATTTCAATGTGCAGAATGGACGAATTGCTACCTTCATTTCGCGCTATCAGGCAGAGCATCCCAAGGGCCTACCTCAGGATCAAACGGAGCTCGATAACCTCATTGCGGGCATGGTCGAGGCGGATAATCCCAAGCATCTTAAGACGACTATGTTGGATATTAAAAACAAGGGCCAACAACAATCTGCGATCATTTTGACCAACGGCGTTGTCATTGACGGTAACCGTCGTTTTACCTGCTTGCGTAAGTTGTCTGCTGCCGAGAACACCCTTCGCATGCTGCGCTGCTGTGTGTTTCCCGATACCTATGACGAAAATGCTATTAAGGGCCTTGAGCTCGAGATTCAGCTGGGCGAGGACACCAAACAGGAATATGATGCCATCTCTCGTCTGGTTGATATCGATAGGTGGGTCAATGAAGGGCGTATGACGGCAGAAGAATATGCCAAGCATGCCAATATGAAGCAGAGCGAAATGAAGAACAGTCTCGCTCAAATCGATATGTTGAAAGATTTTCTTGAGTTCTGCGAGGCTCCCGGCGCATTTCATATTGCCCAGGACCTTAAGTTGCAAGGCCCTATCGAGTCGCTTACGACCAGGCTTGGTAAGGTCAAGAACAAGGACGATCGAGAAGAGATTAAAAATGCCGTGTTTGCAAATTTGTTGTATCAGACGCTCGGTGACCGCACGCGTGAGGTGCGCGAGTTTATCGATAATTTGATTGCTGACGACAAGCTGCGCGAAGAGCAGCTGGATTATACCGTTGAGGTTTTGGAAAGGCTTGAGGAAAAGCCTGACGGCGTGGTTGTCACTACGGAATATCTTCGCGATACGTTTGGCTCTGACACGCGTTTGAAAGAGGGGATGAAGGCGTCTAGAACCGTTGCCCGCACGAAGGCCGGCAATCGTAACATCAAAAACGGACAAGTGCGTGCCGTCCGCAACGCACTCTCGAATGTTGGCGAAGTTGACGTGGAAATACTGCACAAACTGGAGCCCGAACAACTCGCCAATATGCAGGATGGGCTGCAGTCTCTTCTTGAGAAAGCCCAGGAAGTTCTCGATGCCGTCCAAAAAAATCTAGAAGGCTAAGCAATGCGTTTATATCAGCGAGGCGGACAAATCTATCTTGATCCCGAGTCTCTCGATGCCGACTCTCTGCGTCGCAATGCTCGCTTTAAGATGACCTGCAGGGCATACGTTAGGTGTGTAGTCCAGGGCCACATTTTGCTCGAAGAGATCGGCAACTATACGGAGTTCGAAAAGATTGTTGGCAAGCTTTCGAAGGTTGCTGGCCGTCTTGGTGTGGCGCTATCGGTCGATGACGACCTACAGGACAGCTTTGCGCAGATTCGCGAGCTTGCCGAGCAGCGTTCGCGTTTGGGGAATGAGATCAAACGCGGTGATCACAAGCACGATGCCCATCTCGCAGAGTTCTCGGAGGTCGTCGATACCGCCATGGTGCGTCCGCTAAAGGATCGTCAGATGCGCGACGCGTTTTTCTTGGCAACGATGGGACGTGCAGGCAACTTCTCGGTGCCGGGGTCAGGTAAAACGGCGACCGTGCTGGGTGCATTTGCCTTTTTGGCGGCCCGCAGCATGGTCGATCGCATTATGGTCGTGTGCCCAAAAAACGCATTTGATTCCTGGGCGACGGAGTGGAGACTGTGCTTTGGTGATAAACGGCCGCTCAGCTTGTTTACGACGCAAGACAATGCTTACCGAAAGCTTGGTAAGTTTGACCGTCTGAGCTATATTCGCACTCGTGTGGGCGGTTGCAATTTGCTGCTTGTGAATTACGAGGCGGCTATTGGCGTTGCCGAGGAACTCAGTAAGGTTGCTGGAGATCGTACGCTTTTGGTGTTCGACGAAATCCATCGCGTTAAGCGCGTTGGCGGAAAGCAAGCTAACGCGGCTCTCGTGGTTTCCAAGAGTGCTCCCTATACGTTTGCCCTGACGGGCACGCCAATTCCTAACGGATATATCGATATTTACAATATGTTGCACATTCTGTATCCGCGGGAGTATGACAACTTTTTTGGCTTTGAGAAAAGCGAGCTCAAAAATGCCGAGGACTCGGACATTGAGCTCGTGAACAACAAGCTGCAACCGTTTTATTGCCGTACGACCAAGGATGACCTAGGCGTCCCGAGGGCTGAGCCCGACGAGCTTATCAAGGTGTCGTCTGGCGAGCGTACGAATCTACTGCTCGGCGTTATTAAAAACCGTTACCGTCGCAACAAGCTGACCTTGATGCTGCGTGTGCTGCAGATGGAAAACGATCCGATCGACCTGCTCGAAACGCTTAATCCCGAAGACTATCGTTGGATTATCGAAGAAGACGAGGAGACCGGCGAGGTCGATGCCGTCGACTACTCCGATAAGATTGTGGGCATGATTCGATCTGCCGGGGCATCGAGCAAACGTGCTCGTTGCTGCTCTCTGATTGGCGACTTGGTGGCACAGGGGCGCTCGGTTATCGTCTGGTGCATTTTCATCAAGAGCATGTCCGATCTTCAGCGCGGTCTGGCTGGTATGGGGATTGAGGCGCGTACGATTAACGGCCAGAATGACCTTGTCTGTCGTTCGGCAGACCTGGATGACTTTAGGGCTGGCAAGTTTCCCGTACTCATTACCAATCCTCATACGCTTGCCGAGTCTGTCTCGCTGCATTCGATTTGTCACGATGCCGTGTACTACGAGTACAGCTTTAATCTGGTTCATTTGCTGCAGTCCCGCGATCGAATCCACCGTTTGGGCCTGCCGCAAGATCAGCAGACAAGGTACTACTACCTTTCGGAAGATTACGACCTTGGAAAACCCGATCCATGGTCGCTTGACGAGGAAATATATACTCGCCTGCGCGAAAAAGAGAACACCATGCTCAGGTGTATTGATTCCGAAATACTCGAGACGCAGCCTACCTCTCAAGAGGATTTGGATGCTATTTTCGCCGGTTTGTTTGATGACTAGTTTTGAGAGTTTGCCATGAAGCTTGCAGATATTACATCCGAGCTGCTGCATTTGTTTGCAGGTCAGGACGCCGATTGCGGGGGCGCCATTGTTGTATGGCATGATCCGTCCGGTGAATTTGAGGATATGCTTGCAGATTTGGAGTTGCCGGGCGTCAGCGTTCTCGTTGATCGCGAGGGTGGTCGGTTTGCTATCAAGCGTAAGCTCAATGGTGACTTGGGCGGACGTAAGGTGCTTATATATCGTCGCTGCGTAGGGGAGCCGTCTGGCGATTGGCTGGCGGATGTTGAAGCGCGTTGCGTCCCGTTTGCCGCCGACTATGTTTCTGTGCAGCTACGCGAGATCGGCGCAGTTGATTCGTATGAGATGCGCGCGGCGCTTGAATCCCATAAAGCTTTTTTTGCCAAGCGCCGCAACGTTATAAAGCTCAACAAGTTGCTACATTCATCGAGAGAAGTCGCTGTTGAGACCGTCGATGAGCTTGAACTTGGCATTTTGGCTACCTGCTTGGGTGTCAGCGCGCTCGATCCCGCGGCAATCGTATCAGGCTATTTGGCACTCCTGCACGAGGGCAATGCTGATCAGGTGGTTGTCCTACTTGCTGAATATGAGATGAATGGCTATTTCTGCGATCTCATTCGTCATTGGTGTGGTTTTGAGGGGAACGCGCTCGAGCTATCTCGTGTTCCCGAGTTGCTGGTCCACGTGTTGCTCACCGCCTGCTCACGGTCGGTGACGGGTGGATGTCTGGACGCGCTGTCGGGACGCTTCTCTTCCCAGGCTGTTCACGCCGCGTTCTGCCGCGCTTGCGTTGATCATTGGGTTCGTGGCGGTAATCGTCTATTGCTGTTGAGTATGACAACGGCGGTAGAGCGTGAGCTTGAGCTTGGAAAGATACTCGCTGACGTTGGTCTTGACTGTATTGCCGGAGCCGACGTCTTTCCCTGCATCGATGCTGCCATTCTGCGCATGCTGTTTGAGCGGGTACGTCTGTCTGTGGATGCTGCTGATGAGGTTTTGTCGGTCGTCGTCTCTCGTCGCGGATCGCTCTGGTATGAGGAACTTGCCTGCTATTATCGCGGCGTTTCGGCTGCAGCTCATATGCAGCGTTTTTATCGCGACCATGTAGAGGGTTTTGCGGGCATGGGGGCTTTGGCCCTTTGGGGTTCTTATGCCAGCGATTTCTATCGCATGGACGCTTGGTACCGTGAGCTGGTGACAGAGTTCGCCGGTGCCTTTAGAGCGGGGGAGTACGAGCTCGATGAAGACTTCCGCGCCTGCTTTGAGTCGATGGAAGCTTTGTATAAAGGCTGGTTTCTTAAGGAGCTCTCTCGCCGTTGGGCAAGCGCGTCGGGCGACGCATTGGGCTTGCAGGGATATGTGAAAGGTATTCCGCGTCAGGTTGATTTTGATCTGAGCTACGTTGAGCCTGCGAATCGCCGCGGAAAGCGTATTTGGGTCATCGTATCTGATGCTTTGCGCTATGAGGTTGCTGCAGAGCTCGCAGAGCGTCTTGAGCGCGAGACAAAGGGTCGGTGCGAGCTTGGCGCCGTGCAAGGCGTGTTTCCTTCGATAACCAGATGCGGTATGGCTGCCTTGTTGCCTCATGGAACGATGCGTTACGAGGCATGCGGAGAGGGAGGATCGGGCTTTGGCGTGCTTGTTGACGGGGGGCGCGTCGATACCATCGAATCTCGCCAAAAGGTGATTGGCAAGCATTATGAGGGCGCTGTTGCGGTTCGCTATGACCGTTTTGTCGGCGAGATGGACCGTGCCGAACGCAAGAAAGCCGTGGGAGACGCGAACGTTGTCTATATCTATCACGATCTCATTGATGCCATTGGTGACAAGGCCGCAACCGAGCGCAGGGCGTTTCATGCCTGCGATGAAACAATTGACGAGTTATCGGTGCTGGTCAAGCTCATCGTGCGTGAGTTTATGTCGTCTCGAATCGTCATTACGGCAGATCATGGGTTTCTGTATACCGCAGAGCCGCTTGCCGAATATGATCATACGAGTGTTGCGGACGTGGCGGATGACGTCATTGAGGCTGGACGCCGCTGGGCTGTTGCCTCGAGCGATTCTGAGTCCGATACGCTGCTTAAGGTTGCTCTACCCGCATCTGCTGGTAGCCTCGTGGGCTTTTCGCCACGTGAATGCGTGCGTTTGCGACGTCCCGGCGGAGGCGAGAACTTTGTCCATGGCGGCATCTCATTGCAGGAGATGTGTGTGCCGGTTTTGACCTTTAGCAATAAGCGCGCCGGAACGCGTGGCTTTGTCGCATCGAGCCCCGTTGGCTTGTCCCTCGTTACGCAACTTGAATCCATCTCGAATACGTCTTTCTTCCTGGAATTTCTGCAAGATGAGGTGGTGGTTGGCAAGATTCTTCCTGCGAACTATGAAGTGTTTGTTGTCGATCGCAGCGGAAACCCTGTAACCGACATTGCAAGAATCGTAGCCGATTTGACTGAAGTCGATGCGAGGGCGCGCCGCTTTAAGGTAATGCTGACGGTGCGTCCAACCGTTGAACTTGATGAACGCGCGGAGTATGCACTTTGCCTGAAAAACGCGGATAGCGGCGAAGAGCGTGTTCTTCAGACGCTGCACTTCCATGTTTATCTGGGTCGTGAATGGTAAGTAGGGGCTGAATAGGGAGGCTGCATCATGAAGATCGAAGTTGATGTCGGTCAGCTGCGCGAGAGTCTGCTCGATCGTGCGGGGAGCGCGGCGGGCGTGGGCTTTCCGGCTGCCATGCTCGACGTAGTGGATATCGAGGATGAGTCGCCCCAAGATCTCCTAGCCCGAGCCGAACGCGAAGGCCTCGACCTCCGAGACTTTGCCGTCGATGACGATGATGACGACTACGGCGCGGACGAAGGCTGGTAGCCGCGATTGAACTTCAACCCCATCCCCAAAATAAGTTGCGGTGAAATAGGGACCGTTTGGGCCGGTAGAAGGCCTATTCAATCCCTATTTCACCGCAACTTATGGGTGGGGATGGCTACGACGCCAGCGTGGCGATGACGGCTTCGTCGCCGGCGTATATGAGGGTATTGCCGTCGGGGATGATCGTTTGGCCGTCGCGCTTGAGCATCACCACGATAAACGGGTGCTTACCTTGCGGAACGTCGCGCAGGCGCTGGCCGGCCAGGCGACCGTGGGGCGTCACGGTGACCTCGCGCAGCGTAATCTCGGCACGCTCTTCAAACGTTGGAGCGGCCATAACCAGCAGGTCGCCTTCCTCAATCACGGTATCGCCATTGGGCAGCACCGGGTGCGCGCCATCGCGCAGCACCAGGACCACCAGCATGTCCGTGACGCTGCCAATATCGGCGAGCGAGCGCCCGGCAAACGGATGCCCCGCACCCACCTTGAGCTTGACGAACGACATGCCGTCTTCGTCGCGGTAATCGTTAAAGGTACGGCGCACGTCGCCTTCTGCATCGATCATATCGAGTTTCTTCGCCACTGCAGGCAGCAGCGAACCCTGCACTACAATGCTCGACACGGCAATCACAAAGACCAGGTCAAACAGGTCGTGCCCACCGGGAACACCGGCCACAACGGCAAAGAGGCTAAAGACGACCGAAGCTGCGCCGCGCAGACCCGCCCAGCTTACGAGTGCAACCTGGCGAGGGTTCGTCTTAAAGGGCGCCAGCAGCACGCCAACGGCGATGGGACGGCTCACAAAGAGCATAAACGCCATGAGCGCCAGGCCCGGTAGCAGCATTTGCGGCAGGCGCGCGGGCGTCACGAGCAGGCCCAGCAAAAAGAAGATGGTCATCTCGGCCATCTCGGTAAGGGTGTCGAAGAAGTGCGCCATCTCGACCTTGCCGGTGATGTCGCTCGCACCCAGCACAATGCCTGCCAGGTATACGGCCAAAAAGCCGTTGCCGCCCAGATAGCTCGGCAGCGCGTAGGCGACGATGGCCACGGCGAACAAAAAGATGGTCTGCGCACCCTCAGCCGTTGCGTGCGCGCGCTCAATCAGGCGGCTGGATGTCCAGCCGATGACAAGGCCCAGGCCCACACCCAGGATGATTTGCTTGGCCAGCAGTATGGGAATGTTGATGTCGCCGCCAGCTGCGAGGGTGGCGAGTACCGCGGTGAGCATGTAGGCGACGGGATCGTTGGAGCCCGATTCCACCTCGAGCAGCGAGTCGGTGCCGCCCTTTAGCGAAAGACTGTGCTCGCGCAGCACGCTAAAGACGCTTGCCGCGTCGGTGGATGCCACGACCGATCCCAGTAGCAGGCCGCTGATCCAGTCGAAGCCCAGTACAAAGTGCGCGAACACGCCGGTGATGCCAGCGGTGATGACGACGCCGAGCGAGCTTAGCAGCACTGCGGGCACAGCGATGGGCTTGGCACGGTCGATGTTGGTGTTAAAGCCGCCGTAGAACATGATGAACAGCAGCGCCGTGCCGCAGACGGTTTCGGTGAGCGCATAGTCGCTAAAGTCGATGTGCGCCGGACCGTTGACGCCCAGCAGCATGCCGAGTGCGATAAAGATGAGCAGGGTGGGGAAGGGGAGCTTTTTGCCGACGGGTTTGATGGTCAGGCACAGAATGATGACGAGGCCGATAAAGAGAAGGATCTGGTTCATGGATGGTGTCCGCTCCTGGGTGGTTGGCGTGGCACGGTCAGTTGTCTGCGTTTATTTGTACCCAAAGATGGTGGGTTTATGGGGTTGGATTGCGGGCGTGCGCATTTTCGACACGAGGCCGCGAAGCGAGTGTCGCTGGTCGGGGCGCTGGGCCAGACGGCGTGGCGTGAGCGGCGCGGGTTGGCAGGCGCGCGCTGACGACCGTTGACGGTATGCAACCCTTCCCAGCTTTATTGCAACGGAGTACAATGGGTAACGTTTAAGTTCAACTTGAAGTTTTAGTTGCGGCTCCGGGCTTCGGTCGTAATGCAGGGAAAGGCGTTCCATGGCGATCTTTGTGACATCTGATGCTCACGGGCACGTGCGTGCGCTTGACGAGGCCCTGTCCAAGATTTCGCTGGCTTCCGACGATACGCTGTACGTGCTGGGTGACATGATCGATCGCGGGCCCGATCCGGTTGGCGTTATTAAGCTCGTGCGCTCGCTGCCCAACGCGCGCGTGCTCAAGGGCAACCACGAGCAGATCATGCTCGACGCCATCATTGGCCAGGATCCGCTCGATGCCGAGACCTGGGATATCAACGGCGGTTGGACTACCCGTCAGCAGCTCAACGATATGGAATTTGAGGTGTACGAGGAGCTCGTGCGTTGGATGGCGACGCTGCCGCTTTACGCGGTGGCCGAGACTGACGAGCGTCCGTACCTGCTGGTGCATGCCGGTATTGAGACCGAGGCGGCGCGTGCGTTTTTGCTTGAGCATGGTGTCGATTGCGCCGATGGCAGGGGAGCGGTCGATGCCAATAGCGAGTTGCTACAGCAAATGCTTGCCGTGCAGTCTTCCGATGACTTGCTGTGGATTCGCCATGGCTATTGGGATGCTCCGACGGGGTTGCTTTCTGCCGAGGGCAAGGGTCCGATCGTGGTGAGCGGTCACACGCCCACGGTGTCGCTCGGGCGTTATTGCGAGGTAGGGGGGCTGGCGGGGCTTGATGAGGAGTCGGGCCGTGGGCAGATTGTGCGCCTGGGCGGCGAGGATACCGCCGGCGTGCCCGATCGCATCGACATCGACTGCGCCGCCGCCACTGGGTCGGAGTTTGGCCGCGTAGGTATCCTGCGTCTAGACGATGGGGCCGAGTTTTACGCGAACATCAACCCAGGCGAATAACCGGTGCAAGGGGTAGCTAATTTGGGACGGGGCTTTTTTGACTACCCTTGGTGCAATGGGGTCAGAAATGAGGAGCGCCCGCGGCAGCGCGAAAATTCTCGAAAAACCGTCGCAACGGAGTCAAACGACCTCGCGACGGTTCTTTTTTGGGTGCCCGCTGGCTAAGTGAGTAGACTTTTTTGGAAATGCCGAGCAGCCGGCAAATTTGCCTCAACAAAACCGCAGGTCACTGACTTGTGTTTTGCCGGTGTGGTCAGGGATTCGGCAAAAGTCTACTCACTTAGTTTTGCGTGATGCATATTGTCCGCAACGAGGCTCCAGCCGGGGTGATTCCATCGCTAATTCCGGTGACCGGGGGCAGCTAATTAGGCGCCGTAGGGGTTGCGGTCGCGTTCGATGCGTTGGCGGATGTGGGCGTACTCGATAATCAGTAGCACCAGGAGCAGGGCCATGATGGCTAGGTAGCTCACCACAGCGCCCATCAGACCCAGCAGCTTAATCAGGATCACCGGCAGCACCACGCTTACGGCGAAGCAGATCAGGTAGATCTTGGTGACATCGCTGGCGTGGCGCAACACCGTGATAATGGCGTAGATAAAGTCGATTGCCGCGGTGACGCCGCCGGCGACAACCATTAGCAGTGCCAATGTGCGGTAGCGCTCAAAGTTGAGGCCGTACATAAAGCTCATGAGGGGAATGCCTGGGCCTGCCATAAATGCGGCGCACACGCCGGTGATGGCCACGATCAGCGCCATAACGGCAGTAATAATCAAGTCAAAGCGGCGACGCTTACGCGGATTCGCCCAAATGCTCGACAGACGCAGGAGCTGCGGTTTATAGATAAATCCGATGCTCAGCAAAATAGCCTGCGCCGGAAAGAACAGGGCATTAAAGTACAGCTGATACTTATAGGCCAGCGTGCCCTCCATCACAAACTTGGGCATGCTCTCGATAAGGTTGAACAGGAACAGAGCACCAAAAAGCGGGGCGCACTGGACAAACAGGTGACCGACCTCGCGCAGGCTCACGCGGCGCGATTTTTCGGTCTCGAGCAGGGCGAGCGGCGCGGTGACCAGCACGAGCGAGGCGATGGCGGTGACACCCATGGCCATGGCCGCGATGGGCATGCTGCGCGTGAGGAACAGTGCCACGCTAAAGATTGCGATGACACCGGCGGAACGCAGCGTTTGGCTCATGCCGGCCAAATAGAGTTTGTCGGCCTGCTGCAGGCGGCCCTCGTACACGTCGGCGACGCCGTCGATCACCTTATACAGGTAGACGCCCAGGCCGATCATCGCCATCTGCGCGTCATAGCCGCGGGCGCTGCTGTACATGAGGCCGCAGCCTAGGGCGAGCGCTCCGCAGAGCCAGCGGTTGAGCTGGTAGGAGGCGAAGGAGGTTTTTTCGTCGATGTCCGAGACCTGGAAATTGCGTACGCCGTAGTTGCATGCGATCATGATGAGCGTGCCGGTGACAAAGGCGATGGAGAATTTACCGGCCTCCTCGGCGCCTACGAGCTGCGTCGACACAATGGTGAGCAGCGGAAACGCCATGCCCCATACGGCGGTGCCCAGGGTATTCCAGAGGTAGTCGCGACGGGTGGCGTGATCTTCGTACTCGGCTTCTTGCGTGGAGAAGCCGCCGCCGTAGACAGCACCGAGTAGGCGGTTCCACCAGGCATTGACCATGCGGTGGATGGGGCCGGGTTGGCGATTGCGCCCGCGGCGATGGCGCGTGGCCTGGCTGCTGTCGGGGCCGCCGGCGTTGCGCTGGCTCAGCTCCTGGATGTGCGCGAGCTCTTCGGCCGTGTGGGAGGCGGGGAACAGGCCGTTCTCGATGCGTCCGCCTTGCCCGTGCGCCCCGCCCGATACGGTGGGGTCGGTGACGCCGTTGCGGCGGGCGATGGCGCGGCGGATGCTATCGAGGGGCGTGATGCTCAAGGCGGAGTCCTTTCTCTTACTGCGCTCTAGTATAGCCACGGTGGTATCGATTCGTATTTTTGAACAGGTTGTTCAATAATTTCGGCGGCGCCATTCAGTAGTAGGCACTTAGGGACGTTCCTTATGTGCCGGCACTTTAGGAACGTCCCTAAGTGCCGGCATCTGGGGACGCTCCTTGAATGTTGCCTGTTCAAGAGTGCCCCAACGACTAGTCGTTTAAGAACGTCCCCAATGACTAGGCCGCTTGCGTGCGATTTTTGACCGTTGAGCGGGCGCCTTGCCGTTGCCGCAAAAACGTTTTTGCATATCGGGTACAACGGGCTTTACGTGAGTAAAGTGCGCGTCGCTTCCACGTGACGCACTTTTAAAGGAGGCCCCATGCCTGGCGTTACCCCTGCAGAAGTTCTGTCCAACTTTGGTATTACGCTCGTTGAAGATCCCGCCGAGAATCAGCCTCGTCTGCTGGTCGATCTACCCGCCGCGGAGCTCGTCGAGCATGCCATCCGCCGCAATGAAGGCCGCATGGCCTCCAACGGCGCGCTGGTGATCGAGACGGGAGAGCGCACTGGCCGATCGCCCAACGACCGCTTTATCGTCGATACGCCCGACGTGCACGACAAGATTGCCTGGGGTGCCGTCAACCGCTCGCTTTCTGCCGAGAGCTACGAGGCCATCAAGGCCGGCATCGTCGACTATCTCAATGAGCGCGACGTGTTCGTCACGCGCGGTATGGCCGGTGCCGACCGCAACCATACGCGTCGCCTGCTTGTCGCCTGCGAGCGTGCCAGCCAGGCGCTCTTTATTAAGCAGATGCTCGCCCGCCCGCTTGCCCGCGAAATCGCACGCACCGGCGAGCCGGACTTTTGCGTCCTTGCCGCACCCGGCTATCAGTGCGATCCTGCCACCAAGGGCCTCAACTCCAGCGCCGCGGTGGTTATCAATTTCCAGGAGCGCGTGATTCTGGTCGCTGGCACCGGCTACTCCGGCGAGATTAAAAAGTCCATCTTCAGCGTTATGAATTACCTGCTGCCCGTCGAGGACGACGTGCTGCCCATGCATTGCTCGGCCAGTATGGACCCCGTCACGCATGAGACCGCCGTGTTCTTTGGCCTGTCCGGCACCGGCAAGACTACGCTTTCGGCCAACCCCACGCGCCTGCTGATCGGCGACGACGAGCACGGTTGGTCCGACATGGGGATCTTCAACATCGAGGGCGGCTGCTACGCCAAGTGTGAGGGCCTGGACGCGTTCCACGAGCCCGAGATCTTCAACGCCGTCCGCTTTGGCGCCATCTGCGAAAACGTGGTGCTCGACGAGAGCCGCAAGCCCAACTACGACGACGTCTCGATCACGCACAACACGCGCGTGGCCTACCCTGTGGAGCACATTCCCAACGCGTGGACCAAGGGCATGGGCACCACTCCGAGCGTCGTGCTGTTCCTGACCTGTGACGCCTTTGGCGTGTTGCCGCCCATCTCACGCCTGACGGCCGATGCCGCCATGTACCACTTTGTGACGGGCTTTACGGCCAAGATCCCCGGCACGGAGGTCGGCGTCACCGAGCCCACGCCCACGTTTTCCTCGCTGTTTGGCGAGCCGTTTATGCCGCTCGACCCCATGGTCTACGCTAAGATGCTCGGCGAGCGCATCGCCGACGGCCGCACGCACGTCTACCTGGTCAACACCGGCTGGATTGGTGGCGGCTACGGCGTGGGTCATCGCATCGAGCTGGCCTATACGCGCTCACTGGTCGCTCGCGCCCTCGACGGCACCATCGAAGAGAGCGAGTTCGTGCACGACGACATCTTTAACGTCGACATTCCCACCACGTGCCATGGCGTGCCCGACGGCATTCTGGTGCCGCGACAGTACTGGCAGAGCACCGCGCGCTACGACGAGGCAGCGCACAACCTGGCAGTGATGTTCGAGGAGAACTTCGAGAAGAAGTACTCGCACCTGCCCGAGTCCGTCAAGGCCGCCGGTCCGCACGCCCAGGTGCCCGCCGAGGCCCGTCATCGCGGTCGCGGCCTGCTGGGGCTCCGCCACTAGCTTCGCCTTGGACCCAAAACCACCATAAAGGGGGCAGGCATCTTTACGGTGGTTTTGCTTGCGCGGATGACTCGGGTTACAATATATCTGACATATCGTCCCCTTCTCCGGATGGGGGCAGCGTAAGCGCTCTTGTGGCGGCACCGTAGGACTTTGAAGGTGGCCGTCGTAAGGGCGCTTTTTGTTTGGGCGCCCGGGCTCGGGCGCATGCTAGAAAGGGAGCACGTATGAAGAGTTTCGTTGCCGAGGATTCGTTTTGGGAGCTGTTTCCGCAGGCAGCTATCGGCGTTGTGGTCGTAAAGGGCATGAAGCCCGCGGCGCAGATTTCCCAGGAGGACGTGGACGCGATTGCCGCGTTGCTCGACCGCGCCAATATCGATGCGGAGCGTCACCTGACGAGTGATACCATCAGCGAGAATGCGCCGGTTAAGGCATGGCGCGAGGCGTATCGCCTGTTCAAGACCAAGAAGGGCGCGCGTTGCTCAGTTGAGAACCTGCTCAAGCGCGTGCTCAAAGGCAAGCCGGTCGGCCACATCACGCCGGCGGTGGATATCTACAACACGATTTCGTTGACTTATGCGCTGCCCGTTGGCGGTGAGGATTTGCGTGCTATTGAGGGCAATCTGCGCCTGGCGGTGACCGACGGCGGCGATGCGTTCTTGCCGCTTGGCGAGGAGGCGGATGATCCGACACTGCCCGGTGAGCTTGCCTATATCGATGATGTGGGCGCCGTGTGTCGTTGCTGGAACTGGCGCGATTGCGTTCGCACGGCGCTGTCCGACGATTCGGCCGATGCGTTCCTGGCGATTGAGTGTGTAGAGCCCGAGCGGATGGGGGATTGCCAGGCCGCGATCGATCGCTTGGCCGAGCTGCTCGAGCGGTATCTGGGTGCCACCGTTCTGGTTAAGACACTTGTGACCCGCGATAACCCGCGCGTGGAGCTGTAACTCGGCCCAAAACCACCACAAAGGTGTACTGTCTCCTTTGTGGTGGTTTTTATGTTAATGGGTTAACAAATGGGATATTTGGGTATGCGTGTTGCCTAGTGCGGCTAAGATGTTCACCCGTTAGCATCATGTAAGCGAAAGGCGGTCGTCACCATGCAGCAGAACGACGAGACACGTTTTGAGGACTTTGTCGGACTGATCAGCGGCCTCTACAAGGAGATTCAGCGCATCAAGACGTCCGAAGGTGCAAGGCTTGGCCTTAAGGGCTCCGATGTCATGTGCCTGTACTATCTTGAGCGCAGCAAGGACGGCCTGACTGGCGCCGACCTCGCCCGCATGGCCGGTGTTACCCGTGCCGCCGTTTCGCGCACACTGGCGCATCTGGAGGAGGGCGGCTACGTCGAGGTCGACGACTCGGGTGATGCGGCCGTCAAGTACCGTGCCCCGGTGCGCCTGACCGCCCTGGGCGGCGAGAGCATGAGCGAGGCCGATCGCATCATTCGCGATGTGCTCGATGCCACCGGCAAGGCCATGGGCGTGGAGCAGCGCGAGCAGATGTATGCGTCGCTTCGCACGATTCTCAACACCCTGCGCGAGATGTAGAGCCGCGTAGGCGCTAGCTTTCAGCCAACAACTGCATCGTCCCGTTTGAGCGCGCACGCCGTGCTGGGATCTTGTTGTCAAAATTCCCTGCGCGAGACCTGCGCAAGAAAGGATTCGCTATGTCCGTCCGCATTATTACCGATTCCGCCAGTGATATGTCTCCGGCGGAGCATCCCGCTCTGTGTGTTCTGTCGCTGTCCGTCACCTTTGGCACCGATGTGTACATGGATGGCGTCGACATCGATCACCAGCGCTTTTACGAGATGCTCGTGGAGCGTGACGAGCTGCCCAAGACCGGTCAGGTCAACCCGTACGCCTTTTCACAGGCGATTGCCGAAGCACGTGAGGCCGGCGACGAGGCCGTGATTATTACCGTGGGCGCCAAGCTTTCGGGCACCAACCAGAGTGCTCGTACGGCACTTGCCGAGGCGCCGGGCGGCGACGTGTATGTGGTGGATAGCAACAACGTCACCCTGGGCGAGCGCGTGCTGGTCGAGTATGCGCTGCGCTTGGTGGACGAGGGCCGCAGTGCAGCCCAGATCGCGGCTGCGGTCGAGGCCGTCCGCGACCGCGTGGTGGTTATCGGCCTGCTCGAGACGCTGGAGTACCTGGTGCGCGGCGGTCGTCTGTCTGCCGTGGCCGGCGCCGTGGGTACGCTGCTCAACGTGAAGCCTGTGGTGGCTGTCGAGGACGGTCTGATCGTGCAGTTGGGCAAGGCGCGCGGTTCCAAAAACGGTCGAAACCTGTTGAACCAGAAGGTCGAGCAGGCGGGCGGCGTCGACTTTTCCATGCCGCTGGCGCTCGGCTATACGGGCCTTTCGGATGCGGTGCTCAAGAAGTATATCGAGGATAGTGCGGCGCTGTGGGCCGGCCACACCGAGGGTGAGCTGCCCGTCCACATCATCGGCGCCACCATCGGCACCCACGTAGGCCCCGGCGCCGTAGCCGTAGCCTTCTTCCAGCCCGCCAACTAACTTACCTGCCAAAAAGGGACAGGTTTATTTTGGCAGGTTTTATCTGGGCAAACGCTGCCTGCCATGCCGTGTGATCCCTCGGCGACGGCGGGGTTGCAGACCATCGGTCGCACAGAGGCCACAAATGATCTGCAACCCCGCCGTCGCCGAGGGATCATTTGCTTTATGCTGTTGCGGGCGGAAAGGGGTAGGCGATGGCGTCTGAGGGCTTTTTTGAGCGGGTGTACGAGGTGGTCGAGCAGATTCCCGAGGGGATGGTCGCCACGTATGGTCAGGTGGCGCTGCTTGCCGGTCGTCCAAGGAGTGCACGCTATGTGGGCTATGCGCTGCATAGCAACCCACGCCCTGGCCAAATTCCCTGTCATCGCGTGGTGTTTGCCGACGGCCGCATTTGCGAGGGATTTGCGTTTGGCGGCCCCGATGCTCAGCGTGAGCTTCTGCTGGGGGAGGGCGTGACGTTTACCGACCCCATGCACGTCGACCTGGCCGCCTGTCGTTGGCCTGCCGGGCTTTAGCGGCTTGCTCGCGCCAAAACCACCAAAAAGGTGCCCGTCATTTGTGGCGAACGCCGGCACTGGTGTCATTTCCCCAGATAAAACCTGCCAAAATAAACCTGTCCCTTTTTAGTAGGTTTACCGGGGTTAACTTATGGAGACGATGTGGTGGCGTATATTCTCGCCAGAAAGTAAACCACGGTGAACTATATTGTATTCAGCAACGGAGCAGGCAATAGGCGATGAAAAAGCCTGCCCTGTTGAGTTTGATTCGCATTCCTCCCCTCTGTGCGATTCAACGGTGTACTTCGGGAACAGGCCCGCTGGCAACTAACTGCCAGCGGGCCTGTTCCTGTTTCGGGGAGAATTCTAATCTTACCGTCTATGTTGTGCGAAAGCGCTTTGCCTAGTACACCATACCCATGGCGTCCTGAACCTCGGCCAGGGTCTGCTCGGCGATCTCGTTGGCGCGGCGATTGCCCTCGTGCAGTACGTCTTTGACGTAATTCAGGTCGTTCTCGTAGCGCTGGCGACGCTCACGGATCGGGGCGAAGTACTCGTTGACGGCCTCGGTCACGTACTTCTTGAGCTGGCCGGAGCCGCCCATGCCAATCTCCTCGGCAATCTCGACCTCGGAGCGACCGGTGCAGATGGCAGCCGTGGAAAGCAGGCCGGACACGCCGGGGCGGTTTTCGGGATCAAACGTGATCATGCGCTCGGAGTCGGTCTGGCTTTTCTTGATGCGCTTGGCCGTCTCCTCGGCGGTCATCGAGATATTGATGGCGTTGCCGTAGCTCTTGCTCATCTTACGACCGTCCAGGCCCGGCAGCAGCGGGGTCTCGGACAGCAGCGCGTCGACCTCAGGGAACACCTTGCCATAGCGGTTGTTAAAGCGGCGGGCGATGGTGCGGGTGAGCTCGATATGCGGCAGCTGGTCGCGACCGACGGGCACCACGTTGCCCTTGCAGAACAGGATGTCGCAGGCCTGATGCACCGGGTAGGTGAGCAGAAGGCCCGTGAGCTCGTGGCCCGAGGCCTCCATCTCGGCCTTGACCGTGGGGTTGCGCGCCAGCTCGGCCTCGGACACCAGCGACAGGAACGGCAGCATAAGCTGGTTTGCGGCGGGCACGGCGGAGTGCGCGTAGATCATGGTCTTGTCGGGGTCGATGCCGCAGGCAAGGTAGTCCATGACCATGTTGTACACGTTGTCCTGGATATGCTCGGTGGTGTCGCGGTCGGTGATGACCTGGTAGTCGGCGATGAGCACATTGGTCTTGGCACCCATGTTCTGCAGCTCAACACGGCCCTTGAGGGTGCCGAAGTAATGACCCAGGTGCAAGCGTCCGGTCGGGCGGTCGCCGGTGAGCATGGTGAACTTCTCGGGCGTCTTTGCCAGGCCCTCGCGAATGGCGTTGCTCGTTTGCAGCGCGACTTCGTAGCTGTTCTCGTTTGGCATGATTGCTCCTAACGTATGCGTATTGGTCAAAATGATAACGCGTTATTGAAAGGGGTGGGGCGTAAGTGGGTGAGGTGCCGGTAGGGCGAGGGCTATGCGGCGCTCACGACGCGGTCGCGAGCAGCCAGCAGCAATGAGTCACTTCCTCGGCAATAAACCTAGCGCCTGTGGTGGCGCTCATCCTTGCGCTCCTCGGCTGCCTGCTCCTCCTGTTTAAAGGCGGGGTCGTCGGGGGTTACCAGCTCGTCCTCGTGCGTGCGCTTATTGTAATGGTGGCGCAGGACGGGCTCAAACAGGTGCAGGTGCTTGGCGAAGGCGGCCGAGCCAATGGCGAGCACGACAAAGATGAGCACGCGCGTGGGCACCTCGACCTGATTGATCGTGGCAGCGCCGGCCGAAAGCATGATGCACCAGGCGTAGATGAGCAGCACGGCCTGCTTTTGGTTGTAGCCCTCTTGGATCAGGCGGTGGTGGATGTGGCCCTTGTCGGCCTGTCCGATGCTAATGTGGGCCCGCTTGCGGCGCACGATGGCGCTGAACGTGTCGATGATGGGTACGCCTGCCACGATGAGCGGGATGATGAGTGAGGTGAGCGCGGCGGTGCGGCTCACGTTGAGTAGCGAGATGGATCCCAAAGCGAAGCCCAACAGCAGCGACCCCGAGTCGCCCAAGAAGATGCTCGCGGGGTTGAAGTTGTAATGCAGAAAAGCCACGCACGAGCCAAAGAGCGCGATCGAGAGCGCGGCGGCGTCGATACGGCCCGAAAGCATGGCCATCGTGAACATGGTGAACGATGCGATGCCGCAAATGCCCGTGGCCAGACCGTCGAGGCCGTCGATGAGGTTGATGATATTGGTGAACGCCACTAAGTAGATCACGGTGATGGGGTAGGCAAGCCAGCCGAGCATAATCTCGCCAGGGGCAAACGGGTTGACGATGACGCCGATCCGCAGGCCGCCCATGCAGGCGATGAGCGCAGCAAGCACCTGGCCGGCCAATTTTTGCTTGGGCTTGAGCTGGAAGACATCATCGATCGCGCCGGTCGCAAAGATCACGGTAAAGGAGAGTGCCAGCACGGGGTAGCTGATGTGCAGGCGCGGGTGCGGCACCAAAACGGGTGGCCAGCCCAGATACCAGGTGCCCATGATCTGCACAATACAGGCGACGACGAGGCCCAAAAAGACCGCGGTGCCGCCCATGCGCGGGATGGGTTTGGTGTTAATGCGGCGCTTTGAGGGATAGTCGACGGCGTCGAGCTTGATTGCCAGGCGCTTGACCAGGGGTACCGTGAGAAAGGTCGTGACAAAAGCCGCGACCGCCACGCATAAGTACGGTATGAAGCTCGTGGAGGAAGCCATGAATCGAAAACCGCCAAGCGTCGAAGGAAAAGGTCAAAAGATGCCATGCCGCAAAGGGTATAGCTGACCCATGATACTCGACCAAGGGGGGTGTAAGGAATTGCATGGGGCGATAATCACGTGCTTACCAGATATTGGGATGTTAGCGGGGGTTCTGCCAAGTGCCGTTGGGTGTCATATGGGATCTGCGATGGCAATTATTGGCAAAATCGGCAAAAGAAAACCACCCCCCACGTTACGAAAATGAACCCACCTAAAACAGGTGGGTGCCCTCATCGACTGTTCCAGCGTCCTTAACAACGAAGGATACCTGTACTAAGTACGACTGTGTGGGCTCCCTAAATAAACGCGACGGTTCACCCAGTTGCTCCGCGGGGGGCGGAATACTTACATCATAAAGCGGCACTTTGTTGATTCCAGTCTTGACATTACAAAAATCGTGTCGGACGATTACGGCGGCTTAGGGACGGAGCCGCCTGTGCGGTCCGGGCCTTAACGTTTGAGCTGCTGAATCATTGTTTTGGAGCATGTTTTTATGCCGACGTCGTTGACCGAACTTTTTTCGCCCGCCTGCCATTTGTGTCCACGCCGTTGCGGCGCGGCACGCGACGAGGGCGCGCACGGCGTATGCGGCGCCGACGACACGCTTAAGGTCGCCCGCGCGGCGCTCCATATGTGGGAGGAGCCGCCCATTTCGGGCGAGGCCGGCTCGGGCACGATTTTCTTTAGCGGCTGTTCGCTCAAATGCGTCTACTGTCAAAACCACGAGATCTCGACGGGCAATTTCGGTCTTGAGATTACGATCGAGCGCTTGGTCGAGATTATGTTGGAGCTGCAGGACCAGGGCGCCAACAATATCAACTTGGTGACTGCGACGCATTATGCTCACCTGCTGCCTGCCGCGATTGCCGCGGCACGGGAGCGTGGGTTGGACATCCCGATCGTCTACAACACGAGTGGTTATGAGCGCGCGAGTGCCGTGGCTGCCCTGGGTGACCTGGTTGATGTGTGGCTTACCGACTTTAAATATGCTGATGCGGCGCTTGCGCAGTCGCTCTCTCATATAAAGGACTACCCACGTGTGGCTGTGTCAGGCCTGGCGCAAATGGCGCGCGAGATCGAGCGCCGCGGGGGAGAGCTGGTAGACGAGGACGGGCTCATGAAGCGCGGCATGATCGTGCGTCATCTGGTGCTGCCGGGACATGCGGACGATTCGTGCCGCGTTCTGGACCTGGTGTGGCAGACGGTGGGCGATGTGCCGATCTCGGTCATGAACCAGTACACGCCCAATGCGCTCATGCGCGAGCAAGGCGGCGACCTGGCACGCGCCGTGACGCGCGAGGAGTACGAGCAGGTGCTCGATCATGCCGATGATCTGGGCTTTACGACGATGTTCTGGCAAGAGGGCGGCGCGGTAGACGAGAGCTTTACCCCGGCGTTTGACACCACCGGCGTCCTCACCAGCGCAAAGTAGCGCGTTCGCCGATGATTTTTCTGGGACGGGGATTAAAAAATCATCCGGTACATGATGATTTTTTAATCCCCGTCCCAGAAAAATCATCGGGTGGCTCGGACATACGAAAGGTAGCCAAAACAGGAAAGGTAGCCAAAACAGCTCCGTCCCAAAAAGACTGGGTATTGGGCGTTGACAGTTGGCGAGCCGTAGGTAAAATATCAACTTGTCTTGGGGACGTAGCTCAGTTGGGAGAGCGCTGCCGTCGCATGGCAGAGGCCGAGGGTTCGACTCCCTTCGTCTCCACCCTTGGATTTGATAAGCCGCTGACATTGTGTCGGCGGCTTTTTTAAAAGAAAGGGCTATACCATGGCCGAGCTTGAGTCCCAACCACTGTCTGCCGAGGAGCGTGCCGAGTTGGAAGAGCTCCGCGCCGAGAAGGCTCGTCGCGAGGCCCAGGAAGAGGCACGCCGCGAGCGTGAGGAGCTGGCCGCCCTGCGTGCCGAGCGCAAGGAGGCCGAGGAGGCCGCTGCGAAGGGCACAGCCGTACCGGCACCTGCGCCCGCACCCAAGCCCGCCGCCGCGAAGCCCGCGCCCACCGCACCCAAACCTCAGCCTAAAAAGGCCGCTCACCCCAAGCCCGTCGAGCCCAAACCGAGCCGTGACGAGATGACCTTTGCCCAGCGCATGGTTACCTCCAAGGAGCCTACGGGCGAGAATGAGATCCCCGGCATGGCTCCAGCTCAAAAAATCATCATCGTGCTCGCCCTCATCGCGTTTATCGTCTTTATGGTCTACACGATCACGGGTAGCATGGGCCTGCACTAACCTGTTCGCGCCGGGCTCCATGCCCGCAGGTCTGTCTCGCCCAACCTCAGCCTCTGCATAACGCATCCGAAAGGTCGCCCCATGGCTTTGACCGACATCTCGCATCCTGCCGACATCGCAATGCTCACCGACCTGTACGAACTCACTATGGCCCAGGGCCTGTGGGAGAGCGGTAAGGCCAATGAGCAGGGTTGTTTTACGGCGTTTTACCGCGACCATCCGTTTGGCAGCGCGTACGCCGTCATGTGCGGCACCGCCGAGCTGCCCGAGCTGGTCGAGAACCTTCGCTTTACGGCCGAGGATATCGACTACCTCGCCTCGCTTCAGGCCCCGGCCGGTGGCGCGATGTTCAAGCCCGGATTCCTCGACTACCTGCACGATTTTCGTGCACACGTGAATATCGACGCCGTCCCCGAGGGCGAGCTTGTCTTTCCGCGCGAGCCCATGGTGCGCGTCACCGGCCCGGCGCTGGAGTGCCAGCTGCTCGAGACCGCGCTGCTCAACATCGTCGGCTTCCAGACACTTGTCGCCACCAAGACGGCGCGCGTGGTGTTGGCGGCGGACGGCCACCCCGTGGCCGAGTTTGGCCTGCGCCGCGCCCAGGGTCCCGATGGCGGCCTGGCCGTCGCGCGCGCGAGCTACGTTGCCGGCTGCTCCTCTACGTCCAACGTGCTTGCCGGGCGCCGCTACGGTATTCCCGTCTTTGGCACGCATGCGCATAGCTGGGTGATGAGCTTTGACTCCGAGCTCGAGGCCTTCCGTGCGTTTGCCAAGTCGAGCCCCAAGAACTGCACGCTGCTCATCGATACCTACGACGTGCGCGAGGGCTGCGAGCATGCCATTACGGTTGCCAAGGAGATGGAGGCGGCGGGCGAGCGCCTGTCGGCTATTCGCATTGACTCGGGTGACCTTGCCAAGCTCTCCAAGTATGTCCGCGGTCGCTTTGACGCCGAGGGTCTGCCCTATGTGGGGATTTCGGTCTCCAACGACCTGGACGAGTACACGATCCAGTCGCTGCTCGACCAGGGCGCACCCATCGACAGCTTTGGCGTGGGCACCAAGCTCGCGACCTGCTACGATCAGCCGGCGCTGGGCGGCGTGTACAAGCTTTCCGCCCGTCGTGCGAGCGATGCGGACCCGTGGACGCCGGTGGTGAAGCTCTCCGAGCAGCCCTACAAGCGCACGATCCCCGGCGTGCAGCGCGTGCGCCGCTATTACGACGGCTTTGGCGGCCCGATCTGCGACATGATCTATGACGAGGACCATCTGGCGGGGGAGGGCGCCGCGCGCGGCAACACCCTCGTGGCTGTAAACGATGCCGCCTTGGTGACCGATGTGTCCGAGCTCGAGTATCGTGAGCTGCTGGTGCCGATTGTGCGCGACGGCAGCGCGGTGGCTCCTCGCGAGAGCATCGAGGACGCGCGCGAGCGTTGTGCCTGGGCGCTCGATCATCTGGACGCTGCCTACAAGCGCTTTCTGTATCCGCAGACCTACGTGGTGGGCATTGAGCAGGGCCTGGCACAGGTGCGCGATGAGCTCGTGCGCAAGAACATGGCCGCGGCATCCGCCTTCCCCTGGGCAAAATGATCCGAAGGGGACGGAGGAAAACGGATCATTTTCTTGCTCGCCCGTTCGCTCGTTCGCTGAACAGTTGATTGGTTTGACGTATGACGACTTCTTATAAAACGATGGTGGTAAAGATCGGCTCGTCTACGGTGGTGGGTGCCGACGGTAAGGTCAACCGCGCGTTTATCGGCGGGCTTGCCGATCAGGCCGCGGCCCTGCGCAAGCTCGGCTGGCGCTTGGTCGTGGTGAGCTCGGGCGCTATCGCCTGTGGCTATCCCGTGCTGGGCTTCGACCGCAAACCGGTCGGCGATCTGCCGAGCCTGCAGGCATGTGCTTCTGCCGGCCAGTGCATCATCTCGTCGGTCTACGACGAGGAGTTCCATGCGCGTGACCTGCTTACCTCGCTCGTGCTGCTCACGCGCCACGATACGGCGCGCCGTACGTCCTACCTGCACGCACGCGACGCTTTGCTGCGCCTGGTGGAGCTGGGCGTGGTGCCGGTCGTCAACGAGAACGACACCGTTACCGTCGACGAGATCAAGTTTGGCGACAACGACACGCTGACGGCCCTCGTGAGCTGCTTGGTTTCGGCGGACCTGTGCGTGACGCTTTCGGACATCGATGGCCTCTATACCGCCAATCCTCACGAGGACCCCACGGCCGAGTTTATCCCGGTCGTGCATAAGATCGATGCCAAGATCATTGCCTCGGCGGGCGATTCTTCGACTTCGGTGGGCACGGGCGGCATGATCACTAAGATTCGCGCGAGTCGCATTCTGATGACGGCGGGCATTCAAAGCGTGATTTGCTCGGGCGAGGAGCCCAATGCGCTCGTGCGCCTGGCCCGCGGCGAGAGCGTGGGAACCCTGTTCGATCCGCCGGCGGAGCGCCTGGACATTGCGCCGCGCAAGCTGTGGATCGCGCTGGGTGACAAGGCACATGGCTCGGTAACGGTTGACGACGGTGCCGCGAAGGCGCTGGTCAGCCGCGGCTCGTCCTTGCTCGCGGTGGGTATTCGCCAGGTCGATGGCCAGTTTGCCGAGGGCGATGTGCTCGATGTGCACGATCCGAGCGGTATGGTCGTCGCCCGCGGTATCGCCGAGGCCGATTCGGACGTGCTGGAGCTTGCCGCCGGACGCCGTCAGGACCAGATTGCCGGCAACCGCCTGCTGGCTGACCTGGCCGAGAAGCCCGCGATCCATAGGGATAATCTGATCGTCTTCGCCTAACCAATTGACGCTGCAAACGCCCCTAAGCGGCAATCTGACGTTCAATCGTCGGGCATGACCAGAAGGTCAATGCCCTCCTCTTTCACGTCACCTTGCTCGCTTGGGGGCGTTTTCGCTTTCTGTCCTCTACATGCGGCATCGTCATTGCCGGTACTTGTCCGGCACTTGGGGACGTTCCTATTGTGCCGGCACTTTGGGAAACTTCTTTGCTAGAAGATTCGGCGCAGGTCTCCGCGGTTGAGGGCTTCGTCGAAGAGGTGCTTGAATACCACGCTGCCGTGCAGGCCGTCGTGCTCGAACTCGTTGGTCACCCAGGCGTGCGAGTTGCCCACGCGGCTGAGCGTGTCGAGCTGCAGGCCCGAATCCACGTACATGTCATCGAAGTACACGGCGGCCTGGAGTGGCACCTCGTTGCAGGCTAAGCGCTGCGGGTCGTAAATCTTGTCCCAGCTGGTGTCTTCCATCAGCAGATCCACCGCGGGCTTGAAGGGCTTAAGTTCGGGCATCTGCTCAAACATCCATGGGAACATGGCCTCGCCGGTAAACATGAGCGGGCGCGCGAGTGTGTCGAACTCGGCACGGTGAGCCTTCTCTTCTGCCGCGGCCCAGCGAATGGGCATGGTATCGCCGTCGGCGTAGATGAACTCCTGCAGCGTCCAGTACAGCGGATTCGTGCGCGTGCTGGTGCACTCGAAGGCGCGCATCAAAAAGCTATCGGATACTGAGGCGCCGCAACTCAGCGTGCCGTCGCCGTCAACAAACGCGTGATCGATCATCCAATGCATGCGCTCAAAGCTTGGCTTCATGCCAAAGTCGCTGCCCATGAGCTGTAGGCGCTCGACTGTCATTGGCGAGCCGTCGGGCAGCACGGGCTTCTGTTCCTCAAGCGCATCGGCAAGAGCCGCCACGCGCTCGAGGTCGGCGGGATAGCGGTCGTAATACTGCTGCGTCTTGGCGGCCATACGCGGGAAGGTGTGCGCGTAGACCTCGCTGGCGCTCGCCGGGACGTGGGGGATGCCACCGCAGGTAAAGCTCGCCGCCACGCCCTCGGGGAAGAGCGACAGGTAGCTCAGCGTCAAAAAGCCGCCGTAGCTCTGCCCGAGCGTGACCCACGGCTTGCCGCCAAAGCCCACGAGGCGTAGGTACTCAAAATCGCGCACGATGGAGCCGGCGAGGTGGCGCTTGAGGAAGTCCGCCTGCGAGCGTGCGGCATCGGAGCCGGCCGCCGTCGCGCGCTCTCCCAGTGCAGCAATCGTGCGCCCGTCTACACAGTTGCTGCGCC
The DNA here is from genome assembly GCF_901212495.1 of Collinsella aerofaciens. GTDB lineage: Bacteria > Actinomycetota > Coriobacteriia > Coriobacteriales > Coriobacteriaceae > Collinsella > Collinsella aerofaciens_H. The sequence continues at coordinate 61,031 of NZ_CAAKNY010000086.1, forward strand.
CCGTTCCGCGCTGATCGGGCAGGACGACGCGGAAGTGTTTGACGGCTTCCTCGATCCAGCCATCGCTCGTGGGCGAGAGCGGACGCGGGCTCTCGCCGCCGGGGCCGCCCTGCAAAAAGAGGAGGAGCGGCAGGTCGTCGTTGATACGGTCGGGCGCGCAAACCACGCGGTAGAAAAGCTTGATGCTCTCGGGCGCACCGGCGATGGGCGCCGGCATGGCGCCGCGGCGCATGGTGCTGCCGACGGCCAAAAGCATTGGCTCAAGGCCGCGCCAGTCGAGAGGGACATCGATGCTGTGGTCCTCGACATAGAGGCCGGGGACGTGGTACGAAGTGATGAGGGCCATGCGGTACTTCCGTTCATTGCGGTGTTTCGGGTTGACCAATTCTACCGCCGTCAGCGAGGATGCGCATAAATCGGCTACCATGGTTGGCAAACATCCAAGAGAAAGGGCCGTCCATGTCGGTCGATATAGCCACCTATGTTCACGATCTTGCCGTTGAGGCCAAGGCCGCTTCGGGCGCGCTTGCCACGGCGAGCGATGCCCAGCGCCAGGAGGCTGTGCGCGCCATGGCCGCGGCGCTGCGCGATGGCGCTGATTCCATCATGGCCGCCAACGGGCTCGATATGTCCGCCGCGCGCGATGCGGGGACCTCGGCGGGGCTCCTCGACCGCCTGCTGCTGACGCCCGAGCGCGTCGAGGGCATGGCCGCCGGCCTGGAGAAGCTCGCCGAGCTGCCCGATCCCGTGGGCCGCGTGCTCGACCATCGCGTGCTTGCAAGCGGTGTGGACCTCACCCGCGTGAGCGTGCCGCTGGGCCTGGTCGCCATGGTGTACGAGGCGCGCCCCAACGTGACGGCCGATGCCGCGGGCATCTGCATCCGTACCGGCAACGCCTGCATTTTGCGCGGCGGTTCGCTGGCCTACCACTCGTGTGCCATGATTTCTGAGTTGCTGGCCGATGCACTCGAGGCCAAGGGTTTCCCGCGCGAGGCTATCTCGATGATCGAGTCCACCGACCGCGAGGCCACCGGCGAGCTCATGAAGCTCCGCGGCATCGTCGACGTGCTCATTCCGCGTGGTGGTGCGGGCCTGATCCAGCGCTGCGTGCGCGAGTCGCTTGTGCCGGTGATCGAGACGGGCACGGGCAACTGCCATATCTACGTGCATGAATCCGCCGACTTTGACAAGGCGCTCAACATTATCGTCAATGCCAAGACCCAGCGCGTGGGCGTGTGCAATGCCGCCGAGTCGCTGCTGGTCGACCGTGCCGTTGCTGATCGCTTCCTGCCCGCAGTCGTTGCCGTGCTGCACGATCACGGCGTGCTGATTCACGGCGACGAGGCCACGTGCGCCGCATGCGCCGGCGCTGGGCTTGCCGAGGGCGATGACTACGTGGCTGCAACCGAGGAGGACTGGGGCCGGGAGTATCTGGCGCTCGAGATGAGCGTGAAGGTCGTGGCGAACGAGGATGAGGCCATCGCGCATATCAACCGCTACGGTACCATGCACTCCGAGGCCATCGTTGCCGAGGACAAGGATGCTTGCGAGCGCTTCTTGGATGCAGTCGATGCCTCGGCCGTGTACGCCAACGCCAGCACGCGCTTCACTGACGGTGGCGAGTTTGGGCTGGGTGCCGAGATCGGCATCTCGACCCAAAAGCTCCACGCCCGAGGCCCCTTTGCCGCCGAGGCCCTCACCACCTACAAATACAAGCTCCGCGGCACCGGCCAGGTCCGCCCCTAAACCTCCCAAAAAGGGACAGGTTTATTTTGGCAGGTTTTATCTGCGGTTTTGCCGGGGCGACGCGTTCGCCCGGCATTTTTTTCCGCCCGCCTTTTCGGCCTTTCGACTTTCGCCACGGCGATATACGATATTGACACCGTGACTTAGCACTGACGTAACTGGAGGTATCGACCATGTCCCAGACGCTTGCTGCCGGAATCACCCGAGACCGCGCGTTTGAACTGCTCAACGAGCACAACAAAGACCCGTTCCACATCACGCACGGCGAGACCGTCGAGGGCACCATGCGCTACTTTGCGCGCGAGTTCGACCCCGAAAACGAAGATTTTTGGGGCATCGTCGGTCTGCTGCACGACCTGGATTGGGAGGAGCATGAGGACGACCCCATGAACCACACCATCTATGCTGCCGAGATTCTTGAGGGTGAGGGTGCGACCCCCGAGCTTATCCGTGCCATCCAGACGCACACGTCCGATTTCAACTCTTCGCTGCCCAAGCCCGAGTTGCAGATGGAAAAGATCCTGTTTGCCTGCGACGAGCTCACCGGCCTGATCGGCGCCGCCGTCATCATGCGCCCGAGCAAGAGCGTCATGGACTTTACGACCAAGTCGCTCAAAAAGAAATTCAAGGACAAGCGCTTTGCCGCCGGCTGCTCGCGCGATGTAATTTCGCAGGGTGCCGAGATGCTGGGCTGGGAGCTTCCCGAGCTCTTCGACCGCACCATCGCAGCCATGCAGTCCTTCGCCCCCGACCGCGACACCTTCCAGGCCTAACCTGCCAAAAAGGGACAGGTTTAT
>NZ_CAAKNY010000086.1:63583-74906 GCF_901212495.1 Collinsella aerofaciens
CGCCTCCGTTGGACGTTATTCAGCGGAAGCGTTTTCTTTTTGACATGGCGACATCGGCGAATGGCGGCGCCTCGCGGCGGGCAGACATGCTTTGCCGTTTCCGTAATTCGGCAAACGCGACGCTAGGCCGCATTCTTGATAATCCATATTCCCAGTCCGGTCAGCAGCTGAACCTGCTTAATCGTTAGCCCTTCTTTCCGTAGCGTGAGTATCGCCTCATTGCGAAGTGCCTTGGAGACGGATTTAAGTTCCGTAGGGGCGCATCCTGCGACACTCCGCACGATTGCCGCGCCAAATTCGCATAAATCTTCCTCGCGTACCTTGGCTGTTGCGCTGGGGCGATAGGGAAGCGACGGCGTACTTTCCATGAGTTGAAGGTATGAGCGAGGTGTCGGGAATAATGCGTCGATAACGCTGCCGGTGATATGCGGCCGTGACCCGGTGCTCATCAGATACTCGCGATGGCTGCTCCACGGATATTCGTCGTATGCCGCCAGTCCTGCTTTTTGTGGATTCAAATGAATGTATCGAATTGCCTCGAGCAAATACTCTTCCGATTTAATCGGCGAATCCCAAAAGCGCTCCTGAAAAACGTGTCCGATATGCCCCATTCGCGCGTTATATCTTCCCGCAAACGACACGGCTATCGCGTGCATCGCGTCGCTCTTGCGGTCGTCCGGATCGTCGACGAGGAGATGGATGTGGTTGCCCATAAGGCACCAAGCGATAAGCTCAATATTGTGTTTAGGGAGGATTGCGTCGAGGATGTGAAGCAAAGCGATTCGGTCCTCGTCACCGTCAAACAGCAATTGTCCTCCGTTTCCGCGCAATGTGACGTGGAAATAACCGGTTGGTGACTTTGAACGAGGCTTTCTCGGCATGGTCCCTCCTTTAGCTTGGATGGGCTGAAGATACCTCATTTGGAGGCTTCGGTTGTCGAGATTCAGTTCACCGACTATAGCTGCTACCTGCCGAAATGTTATTGCGTTTTCAAATTGATGCTTTTTAATGGTAATTGAGCAAGACGGGCGCGCTTGTTGTGAATGCGTGCTTTGGTTACGTTGATCTGGATGGCCCTCGCGTGATGTCAGCGCAAATGGGCTTCAAGCATTTCTGCGGCGATAGAAGAATGGCCGGGCGCTCAAAACAAAACGGAGCGCCCGGCCATTTACTAATTGTTCGTTGACGTTTGGCCAGATAAAACCTGCCAAAACAAACCTGTCCCTTTTTGGCGGGTTAGTTGAGGGCAGCTTGGGCTAGGCAGGCCTCGGCGTCTTCTTCGGTGACGCCCAGAGCGACGGCGAACTCCTCAACGGAGCGGCGCTTTGCCTCCTTGAGCACGCGCATGTAGTATGAGCTGGGCTTTTTGCCGGCTTCCTCGGCCTGGCGAATGCGGTGCATCATGGTCTTTGCCACGCGGACCGTCTCGGGTGCGCCCAGCTTAAGCTGCTGCTTAAAGTGCGTCTCCTCGAGCGAGCTGTTGCGCTCGGTAAAGGTGTCGCACTCGAGCTCGTTAAAGTGGCTCAGCAGATGCTCGGCATCTTGCTGGGAGATAGCGGAATGCAAACGGTCGGCCTGCGCCACGGGATACATAAGGACCGTCTGAGCATGCCCCTGCTTGGTCTCGAGCAACAGCATGGGCTGCGGCGTGTCGTCCCTAAAACCGACGACGGTGCAGACTCCCTGACCCGGATGAATGACGTGTTGACCGATTGAGAACATGCTACCTCCAACTTATACGAATTTGCGTATGACTAGAATACCACGCTGACGTGCGCAAACATTCACTTTATGCAGGAAAAGCACACAACTCCGATAGGTAAGAGTATTCGATAAAATGCACCGCTCATTCACATGTTAATGCAGTTCCAACGCGTGCATAATCTGCAGGCAGACCGCCATCTTTGAGTGACTCATCGTAGGCAGTAGTCATTTTTGTGCATATGCAATATCGATTGGCTTTACCCTGCGACAGTGTGCGTCGCTTGTGATAGAGTGCTACAAACTCTGGCTTTTGCCCTACGAGTGACCAAGAGCTCGGGGGCTTTAACACAAGGAGGATCTATGCCCGAGAAGATTGAAGAACTGGTACGCGCTGCGCTCGCTGCGGCCCAGGAGGCCGGCGACCTTTCCGCATTTGAACTTGACGATTGCGCCATCGAGCGACCGGCTGACACTTCTCATGGCGAGTGGACCTCCACCATGGCCTTGAAGTCCGCCAAGCTGGCTCACTGCGCCCCGCGCAAGATCGCCGAGGCCGTCGTTGCCCATATGCCCGAGGACCCCGCGATTGAGAAGGTCGAGATCGCCGGCCCCGGTTTTATCAACTTCTACCTCTCCGTTGCCGTCAAGAACGCCATTTTTGGCGAGGCCCGCGAGAAAGGCATGGACTTCGCCAAGTCCAACGTCGGTGGTGGCCTGAAGACTCAGGTCGAGTTCGTTTCCGCCAATCCCGTCGGCCCCATGCACATCGGTCATGGCCGCTGGGCCGCGCTGGGCGATTCTCTTTGCCGCGTCATGGACCACGCCGGTTACGACATCCAGCGTGAGTTCTACATCAATGACCATGGCTCTCAGATGAACACCTTCGGCAATTCCATCAGCACGCGTTATATGCAGCTTGCCGACATCATCGCCAAGCAGGGCGTGGACATTGATGAGGCTCACAAGATTCTGATCGCCGACCGCGATGCCTTTGTCGCCGACGAGAACGACGAGCACCCCGAGACCCATCCCTACCAAGACAACTTTGCCGAGACTCTGGGCAAGGACTCCTACGGCGGCGATTACATCATCGACGAGGCTGCCGAGTTCTGGCGCACCGACGGCGACAAGTGGGTCGAGGCTGATCCGCAGGAGCGCATGGAGAGCTTCCGCGAGCGCGGCTACGTAAAGATGGTCGACAACATGCGCGACCTTTGCCACGCCGTCAACTGCGACTTTGACCGCTGGTTCTCCGAGCGCTCCCTGTACGTAAAGGACACCGAGGGCGAGACCGCCGGCACTTCCGCCGTCGACCGCGCTTTTGAGAAGCTCGACAAGATGGGCTACCTCTACACCAAGGACGGCGCCCTGTGGTTCCGCTCCACCGATCTGGGCGACGACAAGGACCGCGTGCTGATCAAGTCCGACGGCGAGTACACCTACTTCGCCTCCGACGTCGCCTATCACTGGGACAAGTTCCAGCGTGTCGACCACGTCATTGACATCTGGGGCGCCGACCACCACGGCTACATCGAGCGCGTCCGCTGCGTCTGCGACGCTCTGGGCTACCCCGGCAAGTTCGAGGTTCTGCTGGGCCAGCTCGTCAACCTGCTGCGCAACGGCAAGCCCGTCCGTATGTCCAAGCGCAAGGGTACCATGGTGACCCTGCAGGAACTCGTCGACGAGGTCGGCTCTGACGCCGCCCGCTACACGCTCATCTCCAAGAGCTCCAACCAGATGGTCGACTTCGACATCGAGGCCGTCAAGAAGCGCGACAACTCCAACCCGGTGTACTACGTGCAGTACGCTCACGCTCGCGTGTGCTCCATCCTGCGTCGCGCCGCCGACGTCACCGCCGAGCAGGCCGCCGAGATGGGCATGAAGGCCGTCGCTGAGAAGGCCATTGGCGAGCACGTCGATTACTCGCTGCTGACCGACCCGACCGAGCTCGCCCTGTCGCGTAAGCTCAACGAGCTCACCGAACTTATCGGTAGCTGCGCTCGCGACCGCGCTCCGTTCCGTCTGACGCACTTTGCCGAGGAGCTCGCCGGTGACTTCCACAGCTTCTATGCTGCCTGCCAGGTGCTGCCGAGCGAGGGCCGTCCCGTCGATCCCGAGCTTTCGCGCGCCCGTCTGGCCGCTTGCGACGCTGTCCGCGTGACGCTCGCCCTGGTGCTGACCCTCGTTGGCGTTTCCGCGCCCGAGCAGATGTAATCTGCGGGTCATTTGACCGTTCAGACTTGGTCTAACTAAGCCTTGAAAGCCCGATCTCCCACGGAGGTCGGGCTTTTTTTCACAAACGCCGACGTATTGACGAATTTGGAACTGCTTGAACTACGAAACTATGTCGGTTTACTACGATGAATTGAGAATTTCCAACCACGCCGGCTTTTCGCTAAAAAGTACAAGGCATCTACCTGCGGGTTTAGTTCAACAGGTTTCGGAGTGATCGCGGTCGAGCGATTCAACGTAGTAAACCGCCAGAGTTTTGGCGGAGGCGGTCTGATTTGTGGGTGGTAAACCAAAGAGTGTCCCTGATGGCTAGTCGTTTAAGAACGTCCCCAATGACTAAGTTGCAGGTGGTTGCGGTTGTGCTACACTAATCCTGCGTGATTGACGCAATCATCTCGATACAGATCAATGATGTCCGTCGTTTTGTACGGATCTAGACTGTTTAGCCGCCCTGAAGGTATATGCAGGGAGCATGTGATCACAGGGCTTGAAAAGAAAGTTGAGCAAACACTGTGTCTGATCAACAGCAAGAAAACGAAATAACGACGGCGCAAACCGCTCCCGCTGCACCGGTTGCGTCGGACCAGGTCGTGATGCCTGCACCGGTGCAGGCCTCTGTTCCTGGGGCCCCCAAGGCCGCTCCGACGCCTGCGCCCGCATCGGCTGAGAAGGTCGCGCCTGCCGCTGGCGAGGGAGTTGCCCCTGCCGCCGAAGAGGATGCCGCGCCCGTAAAGCCCAAGCGCACGCGCCGTGCGCCTAAGCCCGCCGCTGACGGCGAGGAGACTGCCAAGCCCAAGCGTCGCGTCACGCGCGCGACGCGAGCCAAACGCACCGTTGCCGATTCCTCCGCACCGATTTCCGATGAGGTTGCACAGGCCCGTGCGCTGGCACAAATCAGCGAGGCTCAGGTTGTGCGCGCCCGTCGCCGTGCTGCTGAGCGCGAGGTCGCGGCACTGACCGAGTTTGCAGCGCCGGTCGTTTCCGAGGCGCCTGCGGCCACCGAGGCCCCTGTCGCGGGGCAGCCGACCGAGAAGCCGGCTCCGCGCACACGCCGCCGCACGGCTGCTAAGGTCGAGCAGGTTGCGGAACAGGTAGCCCCCGAGTCCACTGAGGCTTCGGTCCGTTCCGCGGCAGGGGAGGGCACATCGCCTGCCGAGCCCGCTGCGCCTGTCGAGGCCAGCGAAGTTCCCGTTGTCGATCCGGCTTTGCGCCCGCACCGCCGCGGTCGCAAGCCCAAGGCCTTCATCGAAGCCGAGAAGGCCGCAGCCGCAGCCGCCGCTGCTCGCGATGCTGCGGCGACCGCCGAGTCTGCAACCGCTGCCGACGCGGCCGTTCAAGATGCTACGACTTCCGAGGCCGCTCCCGCCGATACCGAGCCCACCGACGTCCGTCCCGGTCGCAGCCGTCGCACCGCTGCTAAGCGCACGTCCAAGGCTAAGGCTGCCAAGAAGGGTGCATCCGAGGATTCCGCCGAGACGACCGCTGATGCATCGACTGATGCCGCCGAGCCTCAGGACGCCGAACAGCCTGCGTCCGAGAAGCCCAAGCGCGGTCGTAAGAAGTCCGTTAAGGCCAAGGCGTCCGAACAGCAGGTTGATGCCGAAGCGCAGGTCGATTCCGGCGCTGAGGCCAATGATGCCGCTGCGGCCAATGTTGACACCGCCGCAACCGATGGTGCCGCTCCCGCCGAGGGCGAAGACGGCGCCCGCCCCAACCGCCGTCAGCATAAGCGAACGACGAGCGCAACGACCGCAACAACGACCGCCGCAACCGTCAGCGCGATCGCAAGCAGCGCAACAAGGAGCGCAATGCCGCTCCGACCGAGCCTACGCTTTCGCGTGAGGAACTCGCGGCCATGAAGGTCGCCGAGCTGCGCGAAAAGGCCAAGGAGTTCGAGATCGAGACGACCGGCAAGAAGAAGGCCGAGCTCGTCGAGGAAATCTACACCACCGCTGCGAAGGCCGAGGGCTTCCGCGATATCAAGGGCATTCTGCAGATTCGCCCGGACAGCTCCGGCATCATCCATGCCCACGGCTACATGAAGTCCAACGACGACGCCTTTGTTCCCGCATATCTCATCCGCTCCGCACGCCTGCGTACGGGTGATGTGATCGAGGGCTCGCTGCGCCCCTCACGCGGTGGCGACAAGCGCGCCGGCCTCGCCAAGATCACGACCGTCAACGGCGTTGATCCCGAGCAGGCACGTAACCGCCCCAAGTTTGGTGACCTTACCCCGGTCTATCCCAATGAGCCTCTGCGTATGGAGCACGGCAAGGATTCCATCACCGGTCGCGCCATCGACATCGTGTCGCCGATCGGCAAGGGCCAGCGCGGCCTGATCGTGTCGCCGCCCAAGGCCGGCAAGACCACGATCCTCAAGAAGATCTGCCAGTCTATCTCGATCAACAATCCCGAGGTACACCTCATCTGCCTGCTCGTCGACGAGCGCCCCGAAGAGGTCACTGACATGCAGCGCTCCATCAAGGGCGAGGTCGTGGCTTCGACCTTCGATATGCCCGCCGAAAACCATACCCGCGTGGCAGAGCTCGTGATCGAGCGTGCCAAGCGCATCGTGGAGCTGGGTGGCGACGTCGTGGTGGTGCTCGACTCCATCACGCGCCTTGCCCGCGCCTACAACCTGGCCGCTCCCGCCTCGGGCCGTATCCTGTCGGGCGGCGTCGATTCGGCGGCCCTGTATCCGCCCAAGCGTTTCTTGGGCGCAGCCCGCAATATCGAGAACGGCGGATCGCTCACCATCCTGGCCTCCGCCCTCATCGATACCGGCTCCAAGATGGACGAGGTCATCTTTGAGGAGTTCAAGGGTACCGGCAACATGGAGCTCAAGCTCGACCGCGATCTGGCCGACCGCCGTATCTTCCCGGCCATCGATCCCGTTGCCTCGGGCACACGCAACGAGGACCTGCTGGTCGACGAGCAGATGCGCCCATTTGTCTTCGGCCTGCGCCGTATCCTCGCCGGCATGAACAATACCGAGCGCGCGGCCGCATCGTTTATCAAGGGCCTCAAGGGCACCAATACCAACCAGGAGTTCCTGGTGCGTTCGGCAAAAAAGCACAGCGATTACGAGCAGACGTTCTAGCCGTCCGCTGCACGCGACAACAACCATAGACATGCCAGAAGGGCCGGGCGTTAAGATCCTGGCCCTTTTCGTATAGCCGCTCGCCTACGATTATTGACCTCATGACCGGCAAGCAGCGATTTTCCCGTTTCAATCCCGCTTCGTCGCTTGCAATCCCCAAGGGGGTTTCGCATAATAGCTGTTAAGCTTCGCGACGGAAAACGCAGATGAAACGAACCATATACCGTTGCTTTGGGGCATAGCCCCGCTTCATCTTCTCTCGCGCAGCCAACTGAATGATGCGATCTGGGTGCTGGAAGATGGGGAGAGCTCATGGCTTCTTCTGATGCAACACAACGAGTAGTCCTTGCTGGACTTTCCTGCGGAATCGGCCTTGCCGCTCCCGTGGTGATGTATGCTGCCACGCTGCCGTTTTCGTCGGTGAACGAGACGGTCGTCGCGGGCGCTGTTCCTTTTGCCGTGGGTGCGGTGGCGGGCGTTGGTATCTATGCCGCCTCGCTCGGCATTTCTGAATATCGCACGCAGCATGCTGAGCACCTATTCCAGCCCGATGCCATGGGTGGCGCTGCGAACGTCAACCAGCATCAAAATGAGTCCCAGACCGCCTCGATGCCCGCCCAACAGCAGTGGGCTGCCCCTCAGGGCGTTGCTACTGCGGCTCCTGCCGTTCCGGCAGACGCCGCGCAGCCCTCTTCGGTTTTCTCCGGCTTGACTGGTGCTTTCCAGCGGCTTCATACGGACGACGGTGTCCCCACCATCGCTCGCGCCGCGGATGCCATGAGCGAGGCCGATGCCTGGTCCATGATCGACGGCATGCTCGACGATGATTCGCCGGTCAGCTGCGATCCCGCGCGCTCGCGCGATGTGTACCAGGTCGCCATCGACGAGCTTACCTACGGCGGTAAGACCGGCTCCTATAACCGCGATGACATCGCTGCCGCCGCGCGCGCCGTCTCGGGCTCTCATGCCGCCCCTGCGGGCAGCACGGCCGCCTTTGTGGCGCTCGTGGCTAACGCCGCCAACAACGCCGCCGCGGCTCAATCCGTTACGTATGACACTGCCGTGCCCGTGACTCCGGCTGCCGCCACCGCCGTTGACTCCTACGCCGACGAGCCGCTGGCCGTCGACGAGGAGACTATTGCCGCCCGCCGTGCTGCCGAAAGCTCACTGTGGGGCGCTCCTGCACAGCGGCAGGCGGCGGAGGCGGTGCCGTACAACGTGAACCTTGCCAACATGCCGATCATCAACGACGCCTCTGCGGCGGCTATCGATCTCGATGACCTTGACGAGCCGGTCATCTCGAACGACGTGCCGTATGTGGTCGATGCCCCGGTCGATGCCCCGGCCTCCGCGTCCCGGTCCATCGCAGTCGACGAGCCTGTCGATACGACTCCCGAAGAAGACGTCCCCATGGCCGATTATTCGGGCCACGAGGGCATGTGGGCAGCCGCTGCCGCAATTTTGGACGAGGTCGTCGAGCCCGCTCCCGTTGGCGCTCCGGTGTTTGCGCCTGCTCCTCAGCCCGCTGCCCCCGCTTACGTTGGTCGCCACAGCGCCGTGTTCCCCGAGGATACCGCCCGCATCTCGCGCGAAGGTATCGAGCGTGCCGAGGCCATCGCTGCTGGCATCATGGAGAACCGTCGTCACGAGCGCGTCAATCAGATTCTCGAGGAGGAGATCGACCGCCTGCAGTCTGCAGCGGTAAGGCGCACGGGCCGTGCCTATCTGAGTGTTATCGAGGGTGGCACCGCCAGCTTTGAGCCACTCCGTGCGGAGGCATAACTTCTTTATGCTTAAACTCGATCGAAAATGGGCGGTCGCGACCTGCCTGATGGTGCTGCTCATCTGGGGCAATTCGATGGTTCCCGGCACGGGATCCGGTTCATTGAGCTTGTCGATTATGGAGGCCGTTCGCGGCCTTCTGCACGGCGTGGGGCTTCCGTATGAGTGGGTGACCAACTTCGTCGTTCGCAAGTGCGCGCATTTTACCGAGTACATGGTGCTCGGCATTCTGGCGACGCACGCTTTCGATATCGAGGGCCGTCGCACCTTTGATGTGCTGCTTCCCACGGCGGTTTTCCTACTGCTGGTTCCCTCGATTGACGAGACGATTCAGCTCTTTGTGCCCGGTCGCGCCGGTATGATCACCGACGTGATGATCGACTGCTGCGGAGCGGTGACGGGCGTTGTTCTTCGATATCTTCTACGATCGCTCATATGTGCTAAAAAGGCCGCCTAGGACACGTTGCTTGGTCCTAGGCGGCCTTTCTTTGTTTGGGGGCTTATACAAGGGCGTGGCGGCGTTATCCCGTAGGATGGATTGCTGGACGGTGCGGCGCCCCGTTGGCGCACTTACTGCCAAAGGCGCCGATGCCCAGGGCGGCGATGCCCTTGTCGGCAAGCCATGCGTTGACGGCCTCGACGGTCTCCTGCGGGGTTGTGGTCACGATCTGCTCGCGTTCCAGGACCGTGCCGTCTGTATGGCCCGTGGCGCATACCATCTTGGTGCCGCCGGCCTCGAACGCTCCGATAAGCTGCTGCTCTGCCATAGCGTCCTTCTCTTGGTCGAGTTGTTTTACCTCTAAAGTATCGCGCTCTAAAATAATTAAGAAAGCGCTATAAAAAGAAACCTCGCAGTCCAACGGAGGATGCGAGGTTTCTTTGATGCTTTTAGTTGTTGGGCTGTCCTTACCCCCGCGGCTTGATTTTATCACGCAGGGACTTGAGGTTCTCGAGCGCCGCGTTGAGCGTTTCGTCTCGCTTGGCAAAGTGGAAACGGATCAGGTGGTTGACGGGCTCGCGGAAGAAGCTTGAGCCCGGCACGGCGCCCACGCCAACCTTGGAAGCGAGATCCTCGCAGAAGTCGAGGTCGCTGTCGTAGCCAAACTCCGAGATGTCCATCATAACGTAGTAGGCGCCCTGCGGCACGTTATGCTCAAGGCCGATGCTGTCGAGTCCCTGACAGAACAGGTCGCGCTTGGCGGTGTAGAGATCGAGGACCTCATCGTAATAGCTGTCGTCGAAGTTGAGGGCGGCCACGACGGCTTCCTGCAGGGGAGCGGCGGCGCCCACGGTGAGGAAGTCGTGGACCTTCTTGATGCGCTCGGTAATCTCGGCCGGGGCGATGGTGTAGCCCAGGCGCCAACCGGTGATGGAGTAGGTCTTGGACAGCGAGCTGCAGCTGATGGTGCGCTCGAACATGCCAGGCAGCGTGGCCATGTAGACATGCTCATGGGGTGCGTAGACGATGTGCTCGTAGACCTCGTCAGTAATGCAGTAGGCGTCGTACTTTTTACACAGGTCGGCGATAAAAGTGAGCTCCTCGTGCGTAAAAACCTTGCCGCAGGGGTTGGACGGGTTGCATAGGACGATTGCCTTGGGATCGTTGTCGCGGAAGGCCGCCTCGAGGACCTCGCGATCGAAATCGAACGTGGGCGGGTTGAGCGGCACATAGATGGGCTCGGCGCCCGAGAGAATCGTGTCGGCACCGTAGTTCTCGTAGAACGGCGAGAAGATGACGACCTTGTCTCCGGGGTTCGTAACCGTCATCATGGCGGCCATCATGGCCTCGGTGGAGCCACATGTGACTACGATGTTCTCGTTGGGGTTGATCGGCATGCCCATAAAGTGCTCCTGCTTGGCCGCGAGCGCCTCGCGCATGGCCTGGGAGCCCCAAGTGATGGAGTACTGGTGATAGAGCGGCTTGGGGTCGGTCGCGATGGTGCTGAGGCTCTCGAGCAGCCGCGCCGGAGGATCGAAGTCGGGGAAGCCCTGTGAGAGATTGACGGCGCCGTACTTATTGGAGATGCGCGTCATGCGGCGGATGACCGAATCGGTAAATGTCGCCGTACGGTTGGAGAGTTCTTTCATGCTTGTCCTTTCGAGCATTTGCTGTGGGGCAAGTTTACTCCTATGAAACCGGTGGGAATTGCTCGAAACGCGCTCGTAAAACTCTTTTCAAAATTCTTGAAAATTGGGGCTTGCATCGCGTGGCGTTCCTTGCAATAATAGTCGAGCGCGAAGCGCACAGGACACGGTGGGTGTAGCTCAGTTGGCTAGAGCGACGGGTTGTGGTCCCGTAGGTCGAGGGTTCGAGTCCCTTTACCCACCCCAGTCTTTGCTTCGTGTTGATATCGGGTCGTTAGCTCAGTTGGTAGAGCAGGGGACTCTTAATCCCAAGGTCCAGGGTTCGACCCCCTGACGGCCCACCAAAGTATGTTAAGACGGTCAATGAAAGTTGACCGTCTTTTTTTGTTGACCTCGCATGGGGTCGAACCCGTCGGGGCG
>NZ_CAAKNY010000086.1:74916-74989 GCF_901212495.1 Collinsella aerofaciens
CACGATATCTCCTCTAAAGTCCGCCACAACGGACTTTAGCTTTGGGTCGTTAGCTCAGTTGGTAGAGCAGGGG
>NZ_CAAKNY010000087.1 GCF_901212495.1 Collinsella aerofaciens
NNCAGCAGGCTGACTCCCTGACGGCCCACCAAAGTATGCTAAAGCGACTGGTTTTGGCTGGGCGCTTTTTTGTTAACCTCGCATGGGGTCGAACCCGTCGGGGCGCGGAGCTGAGAGATCTGCACTGTGAGTCCCTTAGGGAAAACACGGCTAAAGCTCCGTAAGCGTGTTCTCCCTAAGGGAATCCTGCTTTCGGGGCTCGATGTATGTTGAGAAGTTGTGATCAAACTCAAAATGAGAATCGATTTAGTCTGCGCGATAGTGCGAACCTAAGCTTTCAGTCCGCTTGCGCATGGCTTTTGCCATCTCCGTTGCCAGCTGAATCTGCGACTGTAGGCGGGCGAGGGCTGCGATCTCGCTGTCATTGGCATGCGGCTTGCTCAGTGCCATGGCATTGTCTTGCAGGCTTTCAAGCCCCTGCAGCGCCTTGGATAGACCCGTCTCGGTGCGGTTGATCATGCAATAGGTGCTCATCGTGTGCTTAAGGCTGTGTGTCAGGCGTTCGGCATCTGTTGTGGCAATGCCGAACCGGGGGAGGGCGATAGCCGCCTTCGGGGCCACTTCAGGTGCATTCTGTGCTGCTTGGGCTGCCGATGCGCCTGCGATGCGTCCAAACACGATGCCGTTGGCGCTCGACAGACCGCCGATGCGGTCGGCGCCGTGCATGCCGCCTGTAGCCTCGCCGCAGGCATAGAGACCCGCAACGCCGGTCGCAGCTGTCTTATCAATCTTGATACCGCCATTAGCGGCGTGGGCATACATCGCCACGCGCATCTCATCGGTCGGCGCGATGGCGTGCTCGTCTTGCAGCCAGGTAGCAAAGGTCTGCACAAACTCTGGGACTTCCTCGCGGGGGAAGTCGTAGTGGAGTGCCAGGCCTTCGGGACCTGCCTGATCGATGACGAGATCGATAGCGCGGGAGGCCAAGCGTGACGTGAAGGGACCATATCCAGAGCGCTGCTCGAGCAGATCCTTGAGTTTATCGTCGGCGATATCGACCGGCTGGTCTACATGTACGTAACGCCAGGTTTTCTCGTTGAAGACCAGGTTGCGCTTGGGCTCGATGAAGCCGGGCATCATCTGCATAAACTCTATATTAGTAAGGGACGCACCGTGCGCCAGCGCGATGGCCTGCGAGGAGCTGAGCACATCAGCCGACGTGAGGCTGCGCTCGAACAGGCCGCCTGTGCCACCGGCTGCGATGATCGTGGCCTTGGCAGCAAAGGGCACGATTCGATCTTCGGTGAGGTCGTAGAGCACTGTTCCGGTGATTCTGCCGTTCGCGTCCTCAACAAGGTCGATAAGCTCATGGCGGGGGAGCAGGCGAATGCCGAGGGACTCGATCTGGGTTGTCAGAGCGTCCTCAAGGGGCTTGCGGGTGAGGCCGCGCCACATGCGCGTCTTGTGGTCAAAGCAGGGTATAAACTGCTTTTGCTGAGCGCTCTCAGCGCTTTGCGGACGCTGGAGCTCAACGCCCAGGTCTTGCTCGAGCCATTCAATTGTCTGGGGAATGCCGTGCACAAACGTCTGGACGAGCTCGGGGTCGGCAACGCCGCCGCCGACGGCCTGGATGGTGTCGGTGAGGTCCTGCTCGTCGGCCGTGTCTGTGGGTCCGATAAGCCCCAAGCCCCAGGTTCCGGGGAAGAAGCTCGATCCACTCATAGTCTTGCCGGCGCTTGCCACAGTGACGGTTGCGCCCGCGCGTGCTGCTTCGATGGCGGCGCAAAGGCCCGCAATGCCAGATCCAATTACCAGTACATCAGTCGATTCCATCGGATTCCTTTCTCGTCCGGCGCATTGTCGCATGGGTGATCGGTAATGGGGCCGCAAAGACTCGGCAAATCGGTAAAGGGCACATATGGCAGGTGGGCGTTACCGATACTTTGATGCCGTTAAGAAGTTGCGGTGGAATAGTTCCTGTTTGGAAGGATGGGGCGGCTGTTTAGGAACTATTTCACCGCAACTGAGGGAGGGATAAAAAAGAGCCGCTACCCGGGTGGATAGCGGCTCCTAAGCTCAACTATATGAGCATCGCGCGGACGCGATTAGGCCTTGAGGGCCTCCTCGACGGCGACAGCGCAGGCGACGGTGGCACCGACCATGGGGTTGTTACCCATGCCGATGAGACCCATCATGTCGACGTGCGCAGGCACGGAGGAGGAACCGGCGAACTGGGCGTCGGAGTGCATACGGCCCATGGTGTCGGTCATGCCGTAAGAGGCAGGGCCGGCGCCCATGTTGTCCGGGTGCAGAGTACGGCCAGTGCCGCCGCCAGAAGCGACGGAGAAGTACTTCTTGCCAGCCTCGAGGCGCTCCTTCTTGTAGGTGCCAGCGACGGGGTGCTGGAAGCGCGTGGGGTTGGTGGAGTTACCGGTGATCGAGATGTCGACGTTCTCGTGCCACATGATGGCAACGCCCTCGCGGACGTCGTCGGCGCCGTAGCAGTTGACGGCGGCGCGGGGACCATCGGAGTAGGGGATGGTCTCGACGACCTTGAGCTCGCTCGTGAAGTAATCGAACTGGGTCTTCACGTAGGTGAAGCCGTTGATGCGGGCGATGATCTGAGCAGCGTCCTTGCCCAGACCGTTGAGGATAACGCGCAGCGGCTTCTTGCGAGCCTTGTTGGCGTTCAGAGCCAGGCCGATAGCGCCCTCAGCGGCAGCGAAGGACTCGTGGCCAGCCAGGAAGGCGAAGCACTCGGTGTCGTCGGAGAGCAGCATAGCGCCCAGGTTGCCGTGGCCCAGACCGACCTTGCGGTCCTCGGCGACGGAGCCCGGAACGGTGAAGGCCTGGATGCCCTCGCCGATGATGGCGGCAGCCTCAGAAGCGGTCTTGGCGCCACGCTTGACAGCGAGAGCGCAGCCGAGGGTGTAGGCCCACTCGGCGTTCTGGAAGGCGATGGACTGGGTGTTGTTGACGATCTCACGCGGGTTGAAGCCCTTGTCGGTGCAGATCTGCAGAGCTTCCTCGAGGGAGGCGATGCCGTTGTCGGCGAGGCACTTGGTGATCTTGTCAGCGCGGCGCTCGTAACCTTCGAACGTAACAGTCATAGTTATTTCCCTCCCTTTCTACTCGTGAACCGGGAACACGCTGGCGACGGAGTGAGTCTCCTCGTCGGTGCGCGGGTCGATGTACTTGGCAGCGTTGTCCCACTGACCATAGTGGCCCATAGCGCCAGCGATGGCCTCCTCGGGGGTCTTGCCGGCCTTGACGGCGTCGGTGAACTTACCGAGGTTCAGGAACTCGAACGCGATGATCTCGTTCTTGTCGTTGAGAGCCATGCGGGTGACGTAGCCCTGAGCGAGCTCGAGGTAACGAGCGCCCTTGGCCTTGGTGCCGAACATGGTGCCTACCTGAGAGCGAAGGCCCTTGCCGAGGTCGTCGAGGGAGGCGCCCACGGGCAGGCCGCCCTCGGAGAACGCGGTCTGGCTGCGGCCGTAAACGATCTGCAGGAAGATCTCGCGCATAGCAACGTTGATGGCGTCGCAGACGAGGTCGGTGTTGAGGGCCTCGAGGATGGTCTTACCGGGAAGGATCTCGGAAGCCATGGCGGCAGAGTGGGTCATGCCCGAGCAGCCGATGGTCTCAACGAGGGCCTCCTCGATGATGCCGTCCTTGACGTTCAGCGTGAGCTTGCAGGCGCCCTGCTGAGGTGCGCACCAACCCACACCGTGCGTAAGACCGGAGATGTCGGAAATCTCCTTAGCCTGGACCCACTTGCCCTCCTCGGGGATGGGTGCGGGGCCGTGGTATGCACCCTTGGCAACGGGGCACATGTTCTCCACTTCCTGTGAGTACTGCATGCCTCTCCTCTCTATCGTGTTGGCGTCCCGTCTGGGGGTCGTGGCTGGCGATTGCCGGGCGACCCTTCGAAAGGGACATGACATGCAGCCCTTATAATACCGCGAAATGCACGGAATATTCGGCGAACGGCTCAGTTTTCGCAGCGAGAAGTCCGGAAGTCTTAATTGAAACGGTTTAACTCTATGTTCTGTGGTCGCGAACTTCCATAGAGGGGGTCTATCTTGGGCAAGCTTTTGGTCAGCCCTTGCAAGCGTTGCGGGGGTTGACCTGTTGCAGCGGTGCCGTTCGCCGCCTGTTGACTGCCTTTGGCCGCGCGAGTGTATTGTTTTGCGTGAATATTTTGATGGCACGCTTCAATCGTGCTGTATTGGATGGCAAGCAGATCCCGGCGAAGGGAGCGCCATGCAGCGCGTTTGGAGAACGGTTACCGGCTTTTACTATGTCTGTGCCCGCGGTACGGACAAGCAGCTGATCTTTGAGACCGATGACGACCGCTGGGAGTTTTTGGAACTGATGCGCGACTGCTGCCGCGATGCTGGTGTGACGGTCGTGGCGTGGTGTCTCATGGGCGGCCACGTGGATCTGGTGCTTTTGGATTATGAGGACGAAATGAGCGCGGCGATGCAGCGGCTGCTGTTGACGTATGCTCGTCGGTTCAATAAACGCACGGGGCGCACGGGCCATCTGTTCCAGAACCGTTTTGACCGGCGCTCGCTCGATACCGACTGGCAGGTGATGGAGGCTATTCGCTCCGTACACGCCGATCCGCAGGAGGCGGGCATGAGCCTCATCGAGCGTTATCCGTGGAGCAGCTTTGCCGAGTATCTACGGGCCTATGACAACGATATGACGAGGGGATTTTCCGATCCTTCTTGCGTGCTTGAGCTTTTTGGTTCTGCCGAGGGCTTTATTGCCTGTTCGCTTTCGACGCCCGACGGCGGCGAGCCAGGGATGCCCGATCTGAAAGAAACGGAGTGGGAGCGACACGCCTTTGCCGAAAAGTTGGCGAAGGGGCTCGGGGTTCCGCTCAATGAGCTCAAGACCGTTGCATCCTCGCGGCGAGACGGGATCATTTTCGCTCTGTATGATGGCGGCTACACGGTGCGCGAGATAGAACGGTACACGGGAATCAGCAAGAGCACCGTCTCTCGTATTGTGCGCGCTTATGCGCGGATGAAGGCTCAGGCTGAGGGTTCGGAATAGAAAATGGCCGAACCGCTCTTGTCAAACGATTCGGCCAACAAAATTCTTTAGATTTGGGACAAATACTACTGATTATTTCGTCCCTCGAGCATGCCGTCGAGGGTGCGCCAGGCGAGCTCGGCGCACTTGACGCGGGCAGGCATGTGCGAGATGTCCTGGAGCTGGGCGGCCTCGTCCAAGTCTTCCAGGTCTGCCTCGGAGAGCTGCTCGCCGCGGATCATGGCGAGGAAGAGCCCTGCCAAGCGACGCGCTTCCTCGACCGTCTCGCCGGTGATGAGGTCGGCCATGATGTCGGCGCTGGCCTGGCTGATGGCGCAGCCGTGGCCGGTAAACGAGGCCTCCTCGACAACGCCGTTCCCGACGCGTAGCTGCAAGGTGAGCTCGTCGCCGCAGCTGGGGTTGATACCTTCGTGCTCAAGCGTGGGAGCGTCCATCTCGTACTTATAGTCGGGGTGCGAGTTGTGCTCCATAAACGTGGTGGAGGTGTACAGATTACCCATTGAACGTGCTCCAAACGTGATGCAGGCCGGCGATGAACTTATCGATGTCGGCCTTGTTGTTGTAGAAGGCCACGCTGGCGCGGCAGCAGGCGAGGTTCTCGACGCCCAGCCAGGTGAGCAGCGGCTGTGCGCAGTGGTGGCCGGCGCGGATGCAGACGCCGTCCATGTCCATGATGCTCGCGACGTCGTGCGGGTGGATGCCCTTGACGTTAAAGCTCACGACCCCGTGGTGGTTATCCCAATAGATGGAGCCGATGATCTGGACAAAGTCGAGCTGCATGAGCTCGCCCATCAGGTAGTGGACGAGTGCCCGCTCGCGGGCCTGGATGTTCTCGTAGCCAACCGTGTTGACGAGGTAGTCGAGGGCGGCGCCTGTGGCGAAGATGCCGGCGGCGTCCTGCGTGCCGGCCTCGAACTTCTCGGGGACGGACGCCCAGACGGCGTCCTGCTCGGTGACCGAATCGATCATCTCGCCGCCGGTGAGCATGGGCGGCATGGCGTTGAGTAGGTCCATCTTGCCCCACAGCACGCCGATGCCCATGGGGCCCATGGCCTTGTGCGCGCTAAAGGCAAAGAAGTCGGCGCCCAGATCGGCCACGTTGACCGGCATGTGCGGCAGTGACTGCGCGCCGTCGACGACCAGGTAACCGCCGTACTTGTGTACGAGCTTGCCGAGATTCTTGACCGGGTTCTCGACGCCTAGCACGTTGGAGACCTGACCCACGGCCAGAATCTTGGTTTTGGGACCCACCTTGGACAGAACCTCCTCGGTGGTGAGCTGGCCGGTCTTGGTGGGGTAGAGGTAGACGAGCTTGGCACCGGTCTCGCGGCAGACCTGTTGCCATGGGATCAAGTTGGAGTGGTGCTCCATGATGGTGATGACGACCTCGTCGCCGGGCTCCAGCACCGTGGGCGCAAAACTCTTGGCGACCAGGTTGAGCGACTCGCTCGTGTTGCGGGTGAAGACGACTTCGTTGGCCTGGGCGGCGCCGATGAGGTCGGCAATCTGCTGACGGACCTTGGCAATGGCATCGGTGGCCTCGACGGACAGCGAGTACAGACCGCGAAGCGGGTTGGCGTTCATGCGCTGGTAGAAATCGCGCTCGGCGTCGAGCACGCAAACAGGGCGCTGCGCGGTGGCGGCGCTATCGAGGAAGGCGATCTCGGGATGCTGCTGGAACAGCGGGAACTGACACTTGTAGGGGTTGGTCTCGATGTCCAAGGTGGGCCACCCGCGCGAAGCCTCGTCGCTGGCGTCGAGCTCCATGGGCTCGGGGGCGGTGCAGGTATCGCATTTAACGTGCTCGGTATCGATCATGCGAGCTCCTCTTCAAAGTTATCGATCAGGTTGTTGCCCAGGCGGACGACGGCGGCGCGGGTGCGCTCATCGGTGGCGGAAAGCGCGGCGTCCTCCAGCTTGGCGCGGATGAACAGATCCTCGGCGGCGTTTTGGTCAAGGCCGCGGCAGGCGAGGTAGAACAGCTGCTCGTCGCGGACATGGCCGATGGTGGCGCCGTGGTTGCCGGCGACGTCGTCCTCGTCGCACAGGATGACGGGGACGGTCTTGTTGTCGACGCCCTTGTTGGCCAAAAGCACTGTCTCGCGCTCGGTGCCGGTTGCACCCTTGCAGCCGTGCACGAGGTCGATGGTGCCGCGGTAGACCTTCTTGGACGTGCCGGTCAGCACGCCGTTGGCGTCGATCTCGCACTCGGTCTTGCGGCCGCGGTGGCGCAGCTCGTAGTTGAAGTCGCGCATCTGCTCGCGGGCACCCAGGTAGTCAGTATCGATGGTGACCTTGGCGGTATCGCCCAGCAGGTCGCCGGCAAGGCCGGTGGCGCTGACACCGGCACCCAGGACGGTGTGCTGTACGTTGACGCGTGCGCCCTCGTCCAGGAACAGGCCGGTGTCGTCGAGCGCGATCCAACTGTCGTCGAGCGTCTGCGTGCAGGTCACGTTGACGGTGGCGTACTCGTGAGCGCACACGCGCAGCACGGAGCCCACGACGCCCTCGCCGGCAACGGGGGAGTCCAGGGCAATATGCAGATCGAGCGTTGCCTGCGGGCGGGCGACGACGTCGATGGCGGCAATCGCAGCCGCTGTGTCGATGCCACACACGCGCACGGTAGCTGTGACGTGCTGGTATGCGGGTACGTCGATGACGATGCGCTTGGTGGCGTGATCTGCCAGATAGGTGTAGGCGGCCTCACCCATGCCGGTTTCGAAGGCCTCGGCGGGGGAGAGTTCCTCCTCGAGCTTGATGGCGCCGGCCTGGTAGACGGAGGTGGCGGGCACGTCGAGCTCGGTCTCGGGTGTGATGCGGGCACGATCGGCGGCGTCGCCGGGGGCAGCGGCTCGGCGCTCGGGGAAGCGCTCGGCCATGGCGTCCATGGCTGCGTCGAAGGCGTCGGCCGAGCCGGCAAACTGCTCGTCCAAGCCCTCAACCTCAACGGCCTCGGCGGGAGCGGCGGCAAGTTCGTCCGAAAGCTCGAGCTTGGTCTGGTTCATCTTGAGCCAGCCCCAGGTTGCCGCGGGCATCGCATTCACGCCCCCGATCTCCTGCAGCACGCCGTCTCGGGGCTCCGACCCTCCTCGCGTACCTTTAGTACGCGTCGTCGGGCTCGTCGCTCCCGATACGCCGCACTGCAGAAGCTCGGATGACGTAAATGCGTTCGGCATAGCGGTTTCTCTGTTCATTATCCGATCGCTCCTTCCATCTCGAGCTTGATCAGGTTGTTCATCTCGACGGCGTACTCAAGCGGCAGCTCTTTGGAGACCGGGTTGGCAAAGCCGTTGACGATCATGGTGCGGGCCTCTTCCTCCGAGATACCACGGCTCATCAGGTAGAACACCTTGTCGTCGCCGATACGGCCGATGGTGGCCTCGTGGCCGATGTCGACATTCTTGGCGCGGATGTCCATGGCGGGGATGGTATCGGAGCGGCTTTGGTCGTCGAGCATCAGCGACTGGCAGCTCACGGTTGCCTTGGAGCCCTCGGCCTTGGGCGTGGCCACGATAGAGCTGCGGAAGGTCTGGATGCCGCCGCTCTTGGAGATGCCCTTGGTCTCGACGGTCGCCGAGGTCTCGGGCGCGTTGAGCACGACTTTGCAGCCGGTGTCGAGGTTCTGGCCGGCGCCGGCAAAGGTGATGCCGGTAAAGCTCGAGCGAGCGCGGCGGCCGTTGAGCACACTCATGGGGTAGAGATAGCCCACGTGACTGCCGAAGGAGCCGCTGATCCATTCGATGTCGCCGTCCTCGTCCACGCGCGCACGCTTGGTGTTGAGGTTGTACATGTTTTTGGACCAGTTTTCGATGGTCGAGTAGCGCAGGTGTGCGCGCTTGCCCACAAAGAGCTCGACGGCACCGGCATGGAGGTTGGCCACGTTGTACTTGGGCGCGGAGCAGCCCTCGATAAAGTGCAGGTCGGCGTCGTCCTCGACGATGATGAGCGTGTGTTCAAACTGGCCGGCGCCCTTAGCGTTAAGGCGGAAGTAGCTCTGCAGCGGGAAGTCGAGCTTGGTGCCCTTGGGCACGTAGACAAAGGAGCCGCCCGACCACACGGCGCCGTGCAGGGCCGCAAACTTGTGATCGGTGGGCGGGATGAGCGTCATAAACTTCTCGTGGATGAGCGGCTCCCACTGCGGATCGTGCAGGGCCTCCTCGATGCCGGAGTAGACGATACCCATCTTGGACGCGGTGTCCTGCATGTTGTGGTAGACGAGCTCGGAGTCGTACTGCGCGCCGACGCCTGCCAGGTAGCTGCGCTCGGCCTCGGGAATGCCCAGGCGCTCAAAGGTGTTCTTGATGTCGTCGGGCACCGACTCCCAGTCATGCCTTTGGTCGGTGTTGGGCTTGACGTAGGTGACGATGTTGTCCATGTCCAGGCCCTCGATGGAGGGACCCCACGTCGGATCCGGGAAACGGTTAAAGATTTCGAGGGACTTGAGGCGCAGGTCGAGCATCCACTGCGGCTCGTCCTTCTTGGCGCTGATCTCGCGCACGATGTCGGGCGTGATGCCGGCGTCGAGGCGCTCGAAACCCTCCTCGCCATAGGTGAAGTCGTAGAGGCTGCGGTCGATGTCCGCGACCTCGGTGCGGTTCTTGGTCATTGCGTCGCCCCTTTACGCCTGCTGCTCGGCAGAGGCGGCCTCGGCCTGGGCGCGCTGCTCGGCGGCTTCGCGCTCGAAGCTCTCAAAGCCGTTCTTGTCGATCCAAGGAATCAGCGAGGCATCGTCCTCGCGCACGATGTGGCCCTTGACCATAACGTGGACGCGGTCGACATCCAGGTGCTCCAGGATACGCGTGTTGTGCGTGATGATGAGCATGGAGCCGTCGCAGCTCTTGCGGTAGGCGTCCATGCCGTGGCTGACGGTGGAAAGCGCGTCGACGTCCAGGCCGGAGTCGGTTTCGTCCAGGATGGCGAGCTTGGGCTGCAGCAGCAGAAGCTGGAGCATCTCGACCTTCTTTTTCTCGCCGCCCGAGAAGCCCACGCCCAGCTCACGGTTGAGGTAGGCGGTATCCATGTTGAGCTCGGCCGCGAGCTCCTTGACGCGACGGCGGAACTCCTTGCCCTTCATCTCCAGGCCGGGGCGGCCGGCGATGCTGGCGCGCAAAAAGCTCGACAGCGGCACGCCGGGGATCTCGACCGGGGCCTGGAAGCTCAGGAACAGGCCGGCGCGCGAGCGCTTGTCGGTGGTGAGCTCGGTGATGTCCTGGCCATCAAAGACGATGCGGCCGTCGTTGACAGTATAGACGGGGTCGCCCATGACCAGGTGGCCGAGGGTAGACTTGCCGGCGCCGTTGGGACCCATCAGCACGTGGGTCTCGCCGGCGGCGACGTTGAGGTTGACGTTGTGGAGAATGGTCTTATCGTCCACGGAGGCGGTAAGACCCTCGATGGAAAGCAGCGGATTTGCGCTCATGCTGTCCCTCTCTATATGGTGTACTCATGGGTATGCTAAACCCTAGGAATCTTCTCGGAATAAAGTTACTATGGGTTTGGCGTTAGTCAAGGGAAAACCCGACTAATCCACTCGACTTTTCAGATGTGGGACAAAATAACCAGGTTTGTTTGTCCCACTTACTTACGATTTGGGACAAGCACTCCAGGTTATTTTGTCCCAGGCGCGATGGAAGGGTAGGAATGCTCATCTCTTCTAAGGGCCGCTATGCCCTCCGACTGATGATCTATATTGCAGCGCTTGGTGATGCCGAGGGCAAGATTGCCCTGCGCGAGGTTGCCGACCGCGAGCGCATTTCGCAGAAGTATCTGGAGCAGCTGGTTCGTCCGCTTATGAAGGCTGGCCTGCTCAAGAGCGTGCGCGGCAAGGGCGGCGGCTACATGATGGCCAAGGACCCGGCCGAAGTGCGTGCCGGCGATATCCTGCGTGCCGTCGAGGGCAGCACGGCTCCGGTGGCGTGCGATGGCATTGACAACAGCTGCACCCGCAGTGATCTGTGCTCCACCGTTAAGTTCTGGCGCGGCCTGGACGAGGTCATCGAGAAGTACGTCGACGGCGTGACGCTGGCCGACCTAGCCGCCGTCCCCGAGATGAACTTTGATATTAAGCTGTAGGGCTGCAAATGACATCTCTCGACAATGTGTACAAGCAAATCGGAGTTTTTGCTCGGGAATGTGACGCCGAAAAGGTCGTGCTGTTTGGTTCTCGCGCTCGAGGTGACAACTTGCCTAAGAGCGATATTGACATCGCCGTAGCAGGTTGCCAGGATTTCGGCCGGTTGTCATATTTGATCGAGGAACGTCTTGATACTCTTTTAGATGTAGATGTCGTCAATCTCGACGAGTCCTTATCGCAGCAATTGCTTGATGAAATTGTCAGGGATGGTGTGATTCTGTATGAAAAAGTATGAGAACTTTGTCAGCGCTTTGGTGAATCTTGAGGATGCGCCCAATCAGGATCTCAACAATGATTTTGTTCAGAGCGGATTGATCAATAAGTTCAATCTTCAATTTGAATTGAGCTGGAAGCTCCTTAAGCGTCTACTCGAGTATGAGGGCGCCACGCTTGCCGCGTCGGGGTCTCCTCGTGCCATCTTGAAGGAGTCCTACCGATTCTACGACTTTATTGATGAGGCGGCCTGGCTAGATATGCTCAGAGACCGTAACACGAACGTTCATATTTATGACAACAAGCTCGCTCAAGATTTGATTCAGCGCATCTTGAACGTCTATATCCCCGCTTTCTCTCAGTTGAGAGACGGGCTGATGGAGCGTTACGGCGAGCTTTTGCTGGCGCCCGACGACCAGTTTGTTTAATTTCCTTAAGATTTCGCGGAGGGTTGTTGCCGTTTACCGATGGGTTGTTGTGCAACAAACGGGGAGCTGTAATACTAGTTCTATCTTTGCAAACTGCACTTTAACCACACCAATGCAGGGAGGATGTATGCAACCCAAGCATTCCGCGATTGTTGCAGGCCTGACACTGGCGCTTTCGTTTGGCGCCGTTGCCGCACCCGCAACCGCTATAGCCGAGGAGCCCACTCCGGGCGTTGCCTCGGATGCCACCGATATCGATAAGGGCCTGTACATCCAGCAGTCCTTCTCGGGCGTGCTGAGGTCGGTTCAGGGCGTTTCGTTTGTCAACGTGACTGACGAGATGAAGTACTTTACCAAGTACGAGAGCCACGGCAATTACAACCAGGGTTTTTCGTATGGCGACGGATACAACGCGCTGGGTTATTACCAGTTCGACCGCCGTTGGTCGCTTATTCCGTTTATGAAGCAGGTCTATAACTACGATTCTGCTAAGTACGGCATGCTTAAGGCTGCAATCGATCGCGGCAGCGAGATTTCCAACGCAAACAACCCCATGTATGCGAACGGCCAGCTCACCGAGCTGGGCCGCATCGCGCAGGATGCCTTCCTGGGTGCTTACAACACCGATCCGGCGGAGTTCTCGGCGCTGCAGGATGCCTATGCGTACAACTCGTACTATGCGGTGACCGAGGCATGGCTCAAGAGCGCTCTTGGCATTGACATCTCCGGCCGCGCCGATTGCGTCAAGGGCATGGTTTGGAGCATTACCAATATGTGCGGCACCGGTGGCTGCCAGGACTTTTTCCGCTGGGCAAATCTTTCCAACAACATGACCGACCGCGAGTTTGTGACGGCGCTTTCCAACAGCGTTGTCAATAACGTGGCGCGCAAGTATTCGAGTCAGCCTCAGTACCATGAGGGATGGAAGAATCGCTATAAAAACGAGCTCAAGGATTGTCTGGTCTACATTACCGAGGACGAGGCTGCCGCGGCAACGCCTGTGGAGCCTGAACCCACGCCGGCGCCCGGCCCGAGCATGGCACCTGCCGCTCCCGCTGCGCCGACGCCTGGTACCGATAGCGATGCGGACAATGGCGGCGAGACGGGTGCGCCTTCGACTGGTGCGGGCAGCGATGATGCCGGTAACGGCGGGGCCGCGTCTGGCGGCGCTGCTTCTGGCGATTCGTCGACTTCTGGCTCCGACGGTGCTACGGATGGCACGACATCTGGCTCTACCGATCCGGGCGCTTCCAACGGCGCTGGCGATTCCTCTGCCGATACTGGGACCTCTAACGGTTCTGATTCCTCTAACAGTTCTGGCTCCGATGCTTCCGGGGACGGTTCGAACGAGGGCACCGATGCTGGCAATTCCTCGACGGAAAGCAAGCCTTCTGCCAGCGAGCAGCTTGGCTCCATGCTGGGGTCGTCTTTGATGGCGGGCATTAACGGCGCCTCTTCTTCTGATGAGGGAACGTCTGGGCAGGGCTCCGGCTCCCATGCTGACGGTGCTGCCGATGCTTCTGCCGGTCCGGGTGCGAAACAATCCGACACCGATGCGCAGAAGCCCGGTGACAAGGGCAGCACTACAGCCGCCACAACGACTACCACCACAACCACGACCAAGGTCTCGGGTGGCAATATGCCCAAGACGGGCGACCTCATCGTGATGGCGAGCCTTGCCAGCGCAAGCTTGGCGACGCTGGGTGCCACGTCCATTGTGAGTGGCAAGCGCAAGCTTGATCAGCAGAAGAAGTCCGCTGGCGAGGACGGATCCGAGGAGTAAGTTCCTGGTCGCCTGATAATCTAAGAACTTGGACGGGGTCCGGTGCGGCTGTATCGGGCCCTGTTTTGTTGTGCAACGATTCGTTATGCCCCATTGGGGGTTCTTATTGCTGCCGTTGCCCGAAACGCTTGCATAACGAAAACATTTCGTATACACCGGTCTTTACAATTGACATCGTGCTGCGTTTTAGGGAGAAGTTACGGTGTCTGAACAGGCGATTTATGGCGATGCTGCCTGCTATGGCGTAAGGCTGATCAACCGCTCGGGTAACGGGGCGCTACCGGTCGGCGAACATGACTTTGCCGAGGCCATGGATCGATGCGTGCTGGTCGACAAGACCATGTTTATTGCCGATGTCTTGGATGCTGAAGCCTCCGTTGTGGCGTGTTGCCGGCCCGAAGGCTTTGGCAAGAGCATGAACCTGTCGATGCTTAAGGCTTTTCTCGAGCGATCCACCGTCGGGCAGGTCGATCGGGGCCTGTTTGCTGGTTCCCAGATTTGGGATGCGGGTCGCGAGCGCTATCGGGGTGAGTCCGCCTGCTACCCTGTGATATCGCTGGACTTTTCTGGCGCCGCGAGGTGCGGTGCCAACGTCGTCGGCATCGTGCGCGACGTTCTTTCGGGTGAGTGCGCTCGCTTGTTGGCGCTTTTGGAGGCTCCGGATTTACCGCGAGATAAGATGCGCCACATCGAGCGCGTTGCGCGTGGCGTAGCGAGCGCGGACGAGGTCAACTCGGTGCTCGGCACGCTCATTGAGATGCTGGAGATGGCTTGCGACGAACAGGTTGTGCTGCTCGTTGATGGATACGACGCGGCGTGGTTGAGTCGTTTTGCGATGAGGGACGCTTCTGGCTCCTGTCCGGCAGAGTTGCTCGAGCGCGTACTGTTTGATGCCATCGCCGCTGCGGGCCATTCGCTACGGTTGACGTGTCTGATGGGGGAGCGTCCCGGTCCTGCCGAAGCGGCACTTTCTTTGCGCGGGTGTTCGTACTGCATGTCGACGCCGCTTTCGGGACGGTGCGACCGGTGGTATGGCTTTTCAGATGACGAGGTTCAGACTCTGCTAGGCCATGCTGGACGCGAAGAATACCTGGATGATGCGCGTGAATGGCTCGAGGGGTATCGGCTTGGCAGGACCTATTGCTCGAGTCCGGCGCGCGTGATCGATTTCTTGAACCGCGGTTGCACGCCGCCGGTGCGGGCCGATTTGTATGGATACGCTGATAGTCTGAGCAGGGCGGTTGGCGATTGGGATCTCGAGAGGCTTTCGACTCTGTTCGATTTGCTTGAACCGCATGGATGCGTTGAGGCTCCGCTTTGTCTGGGCGCCGTCGAGTCGAATGACGCTTGCGTCGATGATATTTGGACCGCGTTATACCTGTCCGGCTTCCTCACGACGGATATGGTTGAGGAGTCGGGAAACAGCGCTCGCTCCCGTGCTTTGCGTCTGCCCAATGGTGAACTTCGTCAGGCGTTGCGTCTCGTGATTATTGAATGGTTTGAGTGCGCCGCCGAGGATGTGCGGGACGTCGATGCGTTTCGTGACGGGTTGTGTCGCGGGAACGAGGATGCGGTGAGACAGGCACTAGACCGCATCCTGGGAGATGTGGGAATCGGCGCGGTCGAGATGGATTCGCCGTTGCCATACCACCTGCTGTTGCAAGGGCTCTGCTTTGGTATGCCGGGGTATGCCAATCCGTCATCCAATCGAAAGCGCGGGGCGGATCGCTGGGATATCCAGGTGTTCCCTACGGGAAGGATGCTCGATGTGGCCGATACCCTCGGCATGCTCGACGAACGTCCGCTTGTCACTATGAACATGATGTGTGACCCCGGTGTGGACGCGCTTGGTCTGGAGCTGCTGGCGGTTCAGGCACTGCTCGACATCGAACGTGACGACATCGACAAGATTCGCGTGCCACGACCAGGTATCGGCCGCGTGCGGTGGGGCTTTGGCTTTGACGGGCAGCGTGTGGCAGCGGTGTGCCAGCGGCTGTAGGGGCGGGCGAAAGTCCCTTACTATCCCGCGTCCTTCATGGGCGGCATGGGCTTCCAGTTGGGATCCCTGATGATCTTGCGGGCGTCTTTCATGCCGCGGCGCAGCGCCGGAATACCGGTCTTAAAGCATTTGTCGACCGCAGCCAAGCGGATGAACTCTTTGCAGAAGGTCGCGGCGTTGCCCAAACGGAACAGTACAGGGTGGTAGTCACCGTAGATCTGCATATAGCGAGCGAGGAAGCCTCGGTTGCGCATGATGTAGTAGCGGTTGGTGTCGCTCGTGGAGTTGAGTTGGCGCTTGCCGGCGATATCCCAGTTGGAGACGGCGCGTGCGCGCTTGAGCACCACGTCGGCGACCACGGCGGCGGGGAAGTGCTGGCTGGCGACATAGCCGTAACAGGCGTCGTCGCCATAGATGAAGAAGCGCGCGTCGGGCAGGCCGATCTTGTCGACTACGCGACGGGAGAACAGGCCGCCCTCAAAGCACAGCTGGTTCATGGCGCGGTAGCCCTTGGGACCCAAATCCCACTTGGCGATGGGGTTGGGGATACCGAGCGAAAGGATGAGCTGGTACTGCCAAAAGAAGGCGCCGCCGTCGAAGTCTAGGCGCGAGCCCTGGATGACGTCGTAACGGTCGGTCCACTTGGCCAGGCGCTCGATGCCCTCCGGGATGACGAGCACGTCGTCGTCCATGACCCAGAACCACTGGGCCCCCAGATCGTAGGCGCACTTGGTTCCAGCGGAGAAGCCGCCCGCGCCGCCGCCGTTTTCGAGTTGCGGTGCGTAGATGACGCGGTCGGTGCCTCCCTTTGCATCGGGCTGGTCAGCGTCGATGCCCCACAGGTTGGCCAAGCGCTCGTTGAATGCGGTGCACATGGCCTCGGTCTCGCGCGAATTCTCGTTATCGACGATCACGATGCGCCAGGGCGCGGCCGTGAGCTCGGTCATAGAGTCGAACAGGTTGGCCAAGAGCTCCTGGCGCTTGTACGTAACGACAACGATGGCGAGCTTATCGATGGGGGCGGGAAGGGTGGAAGGCATGGGGCAAAATATCCTTTCACGCGCGGCAGACATGCGCCGCACGGAAGCTATCGAATACGTCCATTGGACGGCACCTATTGTAAAGGGTCGCTGCGCCATGTTGGCAGGGTTTGGATAAAACGCAGGAACCTGCCATGGGCGTGGCGACTGCGTTACTTAACGTTGATGTGTTGATTGCTGCTTGAGGCTACGAGCGATAAGGCTTCTAGCTGCATCGATGATGAGTAGAGTCAGCGCAAAGACGATGCTGATGGCCGTACCGGTGACGATGTATATGGCTGCCGGATTG
The DNA here is from genome assembly GCF_901212495.1 of Collinsella aerofaciens. Taxonomy (GTDB): domain Bacteria; phylum Actinomycetota; class Coriobacteriia; order Coriobacteriales; family Coriobacteriaceae; genus Collinsella; species Collinsella aerofaciens_H. The sequence continues at coordinate 16,893 of NZ_CAAKNY010000087.1, forward strand.
TTTGCGCTGGCCAGTATGTTTGCAAGCGTCGTGTTGAATACCGGACGCCAAAGGCTGCTGGTGAGCGATTGCATCACGTAGAAGCCAAGCGTGGCGGCAGATAGGGTGACGATTGCGTTTTCGACGCGAGGATGGTTCGATTTATTGTCGCGGGTTGCCGCAAAGAGCAGGGACGCGGCAGCGAGGGCAAACGAGACAATCGAGGTCGACTTATAGGAAAGCGTTGTCATTGTCGACAGATTTCCGGTTGCGGAGAGTGCTGCTTCCAGGGCGATTGCGATAATTAAAACTGCTGCAAGCGATCGTTTGGCTACGATGCGCGCTTTGCGCGGCTTTGTCGTCCCGGTGTAGTCACGGAGCAGCCCGCCCATCAAAAACGCTATAACGTAGGTGACGGCGCTCATGATCTTTTGGAGCCAAGAAAACTCACCGCTGTTTACCGAGCTCTGTGCCGCTAGATAACCATTGATAATAAAAACGAGGACACCGACGGCGACGACTGCTATTGTGTAACTTTTCTTGCTGAGCTGGTTTTTAGTCAGCCCAAACAACGGCGCCATGCAGACCGTGGCGGCGTAGACCCAGATAAACTCGATGCCCAACGTGAGCCAACCGACTCGTGCAGGGAGATTTCAGGCAGGGGATAGACGTATATCGAAACAAACAGGCAAGCTGCGCAATAAAAGAGCGTGGGTAAGACGATTTTCTTGAGGCGCCTAAGCGATTTGAGCGTGAGGTCCTGCGCGGATGACCCGTTTTGGAGGGCACGAATCGCCGAAGGGACAAGGAAGTACCCCGAGATCATAAAGAAGACCTCGTTGGCCCAACAGCCCAGCAGGTTGATGAAGCCGAGCACGCCGGAGTAAGGGAAGGCGGCGAGCGGCGCGTATTCCGGTAGGCCGGTGCAGACGGCTTGGAAGGTCCACTGAAACGTGTGGAACATCGCGATGCCAGCGACCGCCACCAAGCGCAGCGCTTCGATGGAGGTATTTCTGCTTGCTTTGCTGCCCATCAGGCTATTTTCCAGCGCGTGCGTTGTACGAACCAAAGTGCGATGTGATCATTTTTAGAGTTTGCTTGGGCCCCTTGTTCCATACGTTATACAGGCCTTCGCTCGCGAGGTCCTTGGCGTATGCGCAGTAGCTGATTTTAGGGTTGGCGATGCCCATATACTCGGCATAGAGCTTTTTGGCCGCGGGGGTAACGCGAGGATTGGCGAATACCAACTCTTGTGGCATGCGTTCGAACATCTTGTGGATGGCCCGCTCGATTTCGGGGTGCCCGTCAATTCCGGTGTGCTCAATCATAATGCCCATATAGGTGAAGCCGCGTGTGATTTGCGGTGTCCAGACGGCGGGGTCGGTGACGTTGAGTCGCTCAAGAATATCGACCATGTCATTCCAGCGATTAAACGGCATCAAGGGGTCACGCTTGGCCAGTGCGGCTGCCTTTTCGGGTGTTTCCTCCCGGTAGCAGTAATACGGCTTGGGCCAGTAAGCGATCGCCTTTGCCTGGCAGAGCGTTTCGACGAGGAATGGATTGTCGGCCCAGCCTGCACCAGGGATTTCCTTAAACCAGATATTGTTTTGCATTAGGAAGTCGCGACGATAGATTGCCGACCAAATGGACGGATGATGGGCCAGCAGGTGTGGAGCGTCGTGAATGGTGAACGGTTGCCGGGGTGGATTGATGCGACCGCGATATGCGCAATGTAGTTTGACCTCTTGGGGGGTATCGGGGTTGCGAATAATCCAATAAGGGGTCTCAATAATATCGAGCTTGTTCGGATCGCCAAATTCGCGCTTGGCAAAGGCAAGCATGTCGGAGTACATTCCGGGCTCGATCCAGTCATCGGGTTCGAGGATGGCAATCCAGTCGCCCTTTGCCTCGCGAATGCCCAGATTGCAGGTTGCGCCGTAACCCTGGTTTGCCTTATCGATCACTCGAACGCGTGAGTCGCGCGCAGCGAAATCTTCCATAATGGCGAGCGAGTTGTCGGTGGATCCGTCGTTAATGGCGAGGATTTCCAGTTCGATATTCTTTTCGTTTAATAGACTGCCTATAGCCTGAGAAAGATACGGCTCGGCATTGTGGGTGGGCACGATTACGGTCAGCATTCAAACACTTTCTCTAGGCGATTTGAGAGGATTATAACTAACTTGCTTTAGCAACGGTTTTCGTTGCATATGCGTGAGAGCGACGAAAACCGTTTCGTTGGTCCGCCGTGCTGCCTTGCATAAATCATGACAAGAAAGTGGTTCAAGATAGTGGACTAACTTTGGGTGTCGTATCTTTCTATTGAGTTACGGCTTGATGGACTGCATGGGTTAATATGCTTGAAAATTAATCTAATTTATAGCACTCTATGTTTGCTTTGATTACTGCTTCAGCAAGTGCGAGGTGCTCTTTGTGCGAGTTAGTGCTAGCGTTTCTCTCCCATTCGGCTTTATCTTTTTTATCTACGCGTCTTATTACAAAGGGTCTTTCGACAAACTCCGCGGCCACCTCCATGAACTCGTCGAAGCTTGTCGTGACTCCTCGGGCATCAATAAACGCATTTTTGCCATCTAGAGTAGCTTGGCAAAATACATGGTGACCCTTCCCGTTGCGTGATTCGATAATGAATGACTTGTACCCGAGAATCTCTTCGACTTTCAAGGCAAATGCCTGACATGACCCTCGGAGAAGACATCCCGCTGATGTCAGGTGCTCCTCGCCGTCGTCAATTTGAGGCAAATGGCCATCGTAGTCAATGTCTATGAGATTCGCAAAATCATTGCCATCGCAATAGAATCCCTTGTGTTTTTCAGTTCCGTGGACAGAACGGTAATCGCTTCGGTCATTATTTCCGGGAAGTGCTTTTGCAGTAGGCTGGTTACTCATTGGTTCTCCGTATGGTTGTTGTAGTTTATATATCTTGTACCAACAAGCATCTAACTTAATTGCTCATGGGGACATGGGTCTGAAAAGGGATGACTGACTCGCGTTCTATTTAATAGCGATCGTGCCTTCTGTTAAACACTGCTTTGCGTGGTATTGTTTGTTTTGCGGGGTTCCCGTCTGGCGCTTTAGCAATTCATACCACCCTTTATCTCTTTCTTCGCTCGCCGCTGGAAATAGATTGTTATGGTTTAGTAACGAGTTGCTAGGGGCATCATCATGGCCGTCGCCTTCAATTCCTAGCATGTTTAGGGCGTTTTTCCTTTGAATTTCAATGATTCCCACTATTGCATCCGAATAGTCATAGGCGTCATTTAATCGAGAAACCCAAGCATGCTGTGCCGCCGGTCTTAGGAAGATTGACGATACGGCCTTTCTTAGGTCAATTGTCGTCATTTCTTCAGTTTTATAGACGCCATTACAACATTTCGTTGATGTGTCCGCCGCATAGAGTAATACATATGCATTTTCGTTAACAGGATGACCGTCTGACACGGTGGCAAACCAAAGTGCAATCCAGTGATTGTCAACGAGATCTATCATTCTTGTTCGGCATCCGTAGTGCTGAATGCAGCCTTCAATAACGTCTTTGTCTGCATCTTCCTGTTCAAGGACTTGCATACGGGCACGTGGGCCAATGAGACACTTGCGAAGGTCTGTACACTGCTTAATAATATTAAGGGTCTTTTTGAGATTCTTAATAGCCTCCGTTGTCGTACCGGCGCTATTTTCCCGTTCTCGAGCAATTGATGGCTGTAGGGCGTTCTTAAAAAGAGAAGGCTGTCCTCTATATAGAATTGTCTTTCCTTCGTTTGCGTACTGGAATCTTGCATATCCTATCAACCGATTGAGTTCATCGCAGCTGTTAATCTTGTATAAAGGTATCGTCTGATTTCCAAATTCGTGGGGCATAGGTTGATTCCATTCGTTTTCCCCAAGAAGCGAATCAAATATTAGGGTGTCTGTTCTTTCGCATTCAATATCCATTGTAAGTCCTTTCTCTATCGTTTATTTAAATATGGGATTGTTTAGTGGATAATCTAACATCGGTGAATGTTCATTTTGACTGGGGATTCTATATGAAAAAGGTTTTATGTGCTGCGGCAACGTTTTCTTTGGCTGCTCTTCTGACATTTTCCTCGTTGATGAGTCCCGTAGTCGCTGCCTACGGTTTGAACGAGGCGCAGCCCGCTGAGGCTGTGACGGATGTGGCTTCTGCAGATGATGACGGAGTGGCTGCACGCGGTGACAATGTTGAAAGCAGCGAGGCTACCGTCGACCAATCACCTGTTGAAGGGGATATTGAGGCTATCGACTCGTTGAGCCAAGGCGCAGCTGAAAGCGATGTCAAGACCGAGCAACAGGTCGATTCGGTCGAGTCGGACTTTCAATACGTTTACCTGGCGTACCCAAGCCTTTCCTCTGGATCCAATCAAGTCATTGCTTTTGCTACGCCTAATGACAGCGAAGTTCTTTCCTCTGCTACGCTTAGCTATGTGAGTGCCAACGGCGTAAAGGGCTCTGTCGACGCGTCTGCTAAGGCTGATAATTCTGGCGCCTTTACCTTTGGCGCAAAACTCGAAGCTAATACTTATTTCCTCACCTCGATTTCGTATTATCTAGAGGGAGACTGGACTGAACATAAGATCGATCTTTCTGATCGAGATTATTCATTCACCGTCGCAGATAGCTCTATGAACTCCGAGGGCACATCTGTTTATTATGCAGATGGGGACGGAAATGCTGTTGAGGCCCAGTCTATTCAGCAGGCGTTGGAGTGCGCCGATTCTCCGGATGGTGTCTCTACTTATGCAGCTCGTTCCGCACGCAACGTTAGCGTAATCGCTCTCGATGCTGGTCACGGCGGGTCTGATCCCGGAGCCCAGGGCAATGGCAAAAGCGAGGCCGATCTTACCTGGAAGATTGTGACGGCATGCAAGAATAAGCTTGAGGCATATGGTTTTAAGGTCGTTCTTGCTCGTGAACAATACGGCAATTACTCCAGTAATGATTTTCTTTATCGCGTCCAGCGCTGCATTGATCAGGGCGCGCAAGCATTTGTGAGCTTTCATATCAATTCCGGTTCTTCCACCGCTCATGGCGCTGAGGTTTACGCTCCCACCGCAAATGGATCAGACTATACACAGGTTTCTGTTGAGCTTGCCAATAAGGTTATGAATAACCTTGCTGCTATGGGTCTTACGTACCGCGGCGTATTTCAAATGGAAGTGGGTGACGAATTCGCTGTGATTCGTTGTGCCCGCGAGCAGGGAATTCCCGGCATTCTTATTGAACACGGCTTTATTTCGAATTTCGGCGATGTTGCCAACTATTTCTCTGATGACGGCTGCCGTCGCCTTGGCGAGGCTGATGCTGCCGCAATTATTGCTCAGTTCCCGCATCCCTATTCCATTGACGGAATCACCTTCTCGGAAGAATTGGGGCGTGCTGGATCTTCCATTAAGGTTGGCGTGAATGTTACCGGTAAGACCGATGGTCTTAAGTACAAATTTGTTTGGCATAAAGTCGGAGCCGATTGGAACAGCTCAAAGTGGGGTGTAATTGGTCAAGATTTGACCAGCCCGTCTGTTGCTTGGACTTTGCCGCAAGCTGGTGAATATGAAATTTATGCCGATGTTGTCGACTCCAATGGTTACATATCGAGCGCTTCTAAATATAAAGTAGTCAATTGGTCCGTCGAGGGCCTCGACGTCTCCGGCGAGGC
>NZ_CAAKNY010000088.1 GCF_901212495.1 Collinsella aerofaciens
CGGGCACGAGGATGCCCCCGAGTCAGATCTTTCCTATGCGCCATGCGGCCCCCAGGGCACGTAGTTGAGACCCAGGACACCGTAACGGTGGGCGCCGCCCACCGGTCAGCGGCCAGAGCATGGGGGGCACGCCCGGTCCCGTTCCGAACCCGGAAGCTAAGCCCCATCGCGCCGAGAGTACTGCGGGTCCGGCCCGTGGGAGGCCAGGGCGCCGCTGACCGGTGGACGGCACCGAGCCGTCATGTGACTTGAAGAAGGGGGAGGCCTCGCGGCCTCCCCCTTTTTTGCGTTTTAAGCCTGATCTAACAAACTCGCTGTGTTTTATGACCCTCGTTTGTCGCATCTTCCGTTAACGGGCTACAATAACTTAGTCTGTGCAATATGGAGGTGAACATGGCTGAAGCTGGTATCGGCGTTGATATCGTCGAGATTTCCCGCATGAAATCAATCCTTGAAAAGACGCCGTCGTTTGCTCGGCGTGTGTTTACCGAAGAAGAGTGCGCATATTGCGACGCTTCATCGCGTCCTGCGGCGCACTATGCGAGCCGTTTTGCTTCTCGTGAAGCGGTTCTCAAGGCTCTTGGTACTGGCTTTAGTCAGGGCGTCGGCCGCAAAGACGTTTCGGTAACGCGTGATAAGCTTGGAAAGCCTAAAGCAGTGCTTTCGGGTCGAGCGCTCGAGATTGCCCAAGAGTTGGGTGTCGTTGAAGTTGCGCTTTCTATTACCTTGACGGGTGATTTGGCCGTTGCCAATGCCATTGCGATCACCGAGGATGCTCGACCAAAGCCTAAGGAAGAAAAGGTGAGCACCAAGGAACGCGTTGCACAAACATTCAAAGAGGCTCGCTCGGTTTTAGATGAGCTTGAGCAACTGCAACATTCAGCTTTGACGGAGCACCAGGGCGATGCTTCGCAAGATACGCTAGGAGCATAGATGAAACCGGTTTTGAGTACCGAGGAAGTCGTTCGCCTCGAGGATATTATCGAACGCGAAGGAACTTCGAAGGCCGAGCTTATGGAACTGGCGGGTGAGTTTGCTGCTAGTGAAATTCTTAAACTCAATCCCGATCGCGTCCTTGTTCTGGTCGGTTTTGGCAACAACGGTGGCGATGGCTGGGTCGCGGCTGATATCTTGAGTCACAAGGGCGTTGACGTGGACATCGTGTCTCCGGTTGAGCCGGATGAGTTTCCTGCCGCTCTGGCTCGCCATGTTGCCCGCCGTACCGCCGGTCGTGACGTACATGTGTGCGTCGGTCCCTCACGAGATGAGCTTGAGGTTTTGATCGATAAGGCTGACGTTGTTGTTGACGCTATTTTTGGTACCGGTTTCCACGGTGACTTGCGTGCGCCGTTCTCCATCTGGATTCCGACAGTTAACGACTGTGCCGACCATGTGGTGTCCATCGATGTTCCTTCGGGTCTGAATGCCGAGACCGGTGTTGTCGACGACGACTGCATCCGTGCCGAGCGCACGGTCACGATGATTACGCCCAAGATTGGCCTCTACAGCGCTGATGGCCCAGAGTACGCCGGTGATCTGGTGTGCGGCAGCCTCTATGATCGCCTTGATGAGGTCATCAATGATGTCGACCATGCCGCCGAGATAGTCGAGCCTGGTGACCTGGTGGATTTCTTTGCTCCGCTGCCCACGAATATCGATAAATATTCTCGCGGTTCCGTCCTTATTGTTGCCGGTTCGGCGCAGTATCCCGGCGCTGCCATTATGGCCGCCAAGTCTGCTGCCCGCGCGGGTGCCGGCTATGTGGCTGTCGCGACGCCCGATGCGTGTGCCAATCTTATTCGTATGGCGCTTCCCTCGATTCCGGTTTTTGCTATTCCGTCCGATTCCCGCGGCTCTTTTGGTGCCGCTGCGCGTATGACCGTGTGCGAGATTGCAAAGAAGTACAGCTGCGTACTGTGCGGTCCCGGCATGACAACGTCTGCCGGTGCCATGCAGGTGGTTTCGGGTTTGTTGGAGCTTGATGTGCCGCTGATCCTTGATGCCGATGCGCTCAACTGTCTTTCTAAGATTGCTATCGACGGTATCGATAGCAATCCTGAGATGTACCGCCGTGAGCAGCCGCTCGTCATGACGCCGCACTATCGCGAGCTTTCGCGTTTGGTTGCTGGTGACGAGGTTAACGATCTGGGGACTGCAATCGCGGCCGCGCAGAAGGTTGTCTGGGCTGCTGGCTCCGACAATCTCGTGGTTATTGCCAAGGGGCCGACGACGGCTATCTGTGGCGTTGAGCGCGTGCTTTTGCCGCTCTCGGGTCCGGCGTCGTTGGCGACTGCCGGTTCGGGCGATGTTCTTGCGGGCATTTTGGCTGGCACACTGGCTACCATGCGTGATGAGATGGATCGCTGGGAGCTGCTGTATTCGTATGCCGTCGCGCTTCACAGTTACGCAGGTTTTGCCGCGGCGACGGAGTACGGTGAGAAGAGTGTTATTGCGACCGATCTGATCGACTTAATCGGTCCTGCCATGGAATTGGCGGCAAAGGACGCACTCGATGATCTGGGAATCATGGACGAAGGGTCGGATGACTAATCATGAATAAAGCCGATTTGACGCGCTGGTCCTGGGTTGAGATTGACCGCGGGGCGCTTCGCCGCAACACGAGGGCTTACAAGAACCTGCTCAATCCACGTCAGCGACTGTGCTGCGTGGTCAAGGCCGATGCCTATGGGCATGGTGCCGTCGAGTGCGCCAAAATCATGTACTCGGCCGGAGCCGACATGTTCGCGGTGGCGACGGTCAGCGAGGGTGTTGAGCTGCGCCGCGGCGGAATTACCAAGCCCATCCTGATCTTGAGCGAGCCGCCTATCGAGGCTATCCCCACCCTGCTTGAGTTTGACATTATGCCTTCGGTCTATACGTCCGATTTCGCCCTTGCCTATGGCGAGTGCGCTGTCGCGGTAGGCAAGGTGGGCAAGTACCATCTAGCCATCGAGACGGGCATGAACCGCATCGGTGTTCACTACACGCAGGTGCTCGACTTTGTTCGTGGTATTAGCTTCCATCGCGGTATCCAGTGTGATGGCGTCTTTACGCACTTCGCTACGGCCGATGAACCTTCGGGTTGGGACTACAAACTGCAGTGCCAACGCTTTACGGAGGCCGTTCAGGCGATAAAGGACGCGGGTTTTGAGTGCGGTATCGTGCACTGTGCCAACACGCCGTCCTCGATGCTTGATCCCTCGATGCATTTTGATATGATTCGCGCCGGTGTTGGCTTGTACGGCATGCAGCCGTGCGAGCTGAGCAGCCGCGTGATGCAGCTCGATCCCGTCATGAGCGTTCACGCGCGCGTGACGCGTGTGGCACATCCTGCGATGGGCGAGGGCGTGGGCTACGGATTTACCTATCGCGTGCCGCGTACGCGCGTTCAGATCTGCACGCTGCCGATTGGATATGCCGACGGTCTTTCTCGTACGCTCTCCAATCGTATGGACGTGCTGTATCGCGGTGAACGTGTGCGTCAGGTGGGTAACATCTGCATGGATCAGTTTATGGTCGCCATCCAGTCCAACCCGGCACATGAGATTCCCGAGGCCGAGTATGGCGACGAGATGATTATTGTCGGCCGCGATGGCGATGCCGAGATTGCTATGGACGAGATGGCGCGCCTGCGCGGCACGATTAACTACGAGGTCGCCTGCGGCTTTGGCATGCGTCTCGACAAGATCTACGTGTAGGAGCCACCATGGGTGTCATGCACATCCCCGGACATAGTCACCAGGCGCCGCGCGAGGTTGCGCTCGAGGAGATTGAGGCTGTTTTAGGCGACTGCCATCTCTGCCAACTCTATCAGTCGCGCCATAACATCGTGTTTGGCGTGGGAAACCCCCACGCCCGCGTCATATTTATCGGTGAGGCGCCGGGTCGCAACGAGGATTTGCAGGGCGAACCCTTTGTGGGGGCGGCGGGCGAGGATCTCAACGGCATCCTGTCGCTGGCTGGCCTCAAGCGCGAAGACGTCTACATTGCCAACGTGCTTAAGTGCCGCCCACCGGGAAATCGCAATCCTCGGCCCGAGGAAGTGCTGGCCTGTTCACCGTTTTTGCGTGAGCAGATTCGAAGCATTTGGCCCGATATCATCGTGACGCTCGGTAACCCCGCGACGCACTTTGTGCTTAAGACCGAGATCGGCATCACCAAGCTGCGCGGCAGGTTCCATCAGATGGGGCATTTTGTGGTGATGCCCACGTTCCATCCGGCGGCGGCGCTGCGTAATCCGGCGTGGCAGGAGCTGCTGGAGGAAGACTTTAAGATGCTGGGCGACTATCTGGAGCGGCATCCCGCGCCAGAGGGTGCCTCGGAATAATAAGGAGCATATATGTCCCTGGAGCGCCTGGGGGTAGGTATTTATAAAACGGCTTGCTCTGCCGATACGGAGCATTTTGGCGAGCTGGTTGCGCCGTGCCTGGAAGATGGTGATGTGCTGATCTTGACCGGCGGCCTCGGGGTGGGCAAAACCCACTTTACCAAGGGTGTTTCGCGTGGTCTGGGCGACGGCCATATGGTCACGAGCCCCACATTCGCACTCATGGCCGTTCATGACCAGGGACGTATTCCGCTGTTCCACTTTGACCTGTACCGTCTGGAGCATGCTTACGAGCTCGAGGATACGGGCATTTTCGATGTACTGGGCTATGAGGGCGCCTGTCTGTTGGAGTGGGGCGAACAGTTCCAGGACGAACTGACAGACGAGTATCTTTCGGTAACGCTTAAGCGTGATGAGAACGATAGCGATGTGCGAATGATAACGCTCGAGGCGCACGGCGAGCGCGCAGCGGAGCTTTCCGATTTGATTGATAAGGCTGTACAAGATGAGCTTGCATAACGATTACGCGCTGGTGGTGGCGCTCGATACTTCGACCGATATGCTTGCCTGCGCGGCAAGCTGGACTGATGGACAGACGGGCGAGGCGAAGCTGGTGAGTGGCGACCATATGTGTCGTCGCCATGCCAATGTGGAGCTCGTGAATACCGTCGACAGCGTGCTTGCCCAGTCTGGCATGGACTGTGCTGACGTGGGCAGTTACGTCGTCGGTCGCGGTCCGGGTTCGTTTACCGGTGTGCGTATCGGCATTTCTACCGCCAAGGGCTTGGCGCGCGGTGCCAACGTGCCGCTGTTAGGTGTGTCGACGCTCGATGCCTGCGCATGGACCGCGTGGAAGGCTGGCGTGCGCGGCAAGCTCGGCATTCTGGCCGATGCCGTGCGTGGCGAGGTGTATCCGGCTTTGTATATGCTGGGCGACGAGGGCCTCGAGCGTCAGTTTGAGCGCGAGCACGTGGTCAAGGCCGCCGTGGCGCTTGATGAGTGGCGCCAGGCCGCGGATTGGGACCAGGTTCAGCTGACTGGCGACGGTCTCGTGCGCTATGGCAAGCTGCTGGGCGAGGATGAGGCCGCTCGCTGCGTAGAGCGCGACTTGTGGTGGCCTTCGGGCGAGGGCCTCCTCCTTGCGCATGCCGCGGGTGACGGCGACCCGGCCCGCGTCCTACCGATCTATACGCGCCTTTCTGACGCCGAGGAAAACGAGCGCAAACGCCTGGGTCTTGCCGAGAGCGCGCAGAGCGAAATTACGGGCGTCGCCGATGAGCTCGCCGGTCGCCATCTGCAATTCCGCCCCATGGGTGCGGCGGACGCCGAGGGCGCGAGTGCGCTGGAGGCCGCCTGCTTTGAAGGCGCCGGGCACGAGGCGTGGACGCCGGGCATGTTCCTGTCCGAGCTGGGCGAGGATGTTGCGGCGCCGCGCAGCTGGTGGGTGGCGCACGACGACGGTCAGCTGCTGGGACTTGCCGGTGGCATGGTCGTAGACGGTGACGTGCAGATTCTGGATGTTGCCGTCGACCCGAAGCATCGCCGCGAGGGTATTGCCCGCAAGCTGCTGTCGCACGTGAGCTACGATGCCCAGATGCTCGGCTGTACGACCGCCTCGCTCGAGGTTGAGGATGGCAACGAGGGCGCTATTGCGCTCTATGCCTCCCTGGGCTTTGCCGAGGCGGGCTGCCGCCGCGATTACTACGGTGGTGGCAAAGATGCCATCATCATGACGGCGCCGCTGCCCTTGGTGCTCCCGGTCGACAACGCTTCGCCCGAGCCGACGGCGGCTGAGCATCGTGGATGGCCGCTATCTGCACCCGAGCGCACCGTTGAGGAGCGCGCTGAAATTGAGCGCCGTCGCCTGGTGCTTGCCATCGAGAGTTCGTGCGATGAGACGGCTGTGGCGATTATCGATGCGGACGGTAATATGCTGGCCAATCAGGTTTCGACGCAGATCGATTTTCATGCCCGTTTTGGCGGCGTAGTGCCCGAGATCGCTTCGCGCAAGCACGTCGAGGTGATCGTGAGCGTCGTGGACGCGGCGCTCGAGGACGCCGCGGCATCGCTTGGTCTTGAGGGCGGAGCTATCGCGCCGAGCGAACTCGCCGCTGTTGGCGTGACACAGGGTCCGGGCCTGGTGGGTGCTCTGGTGGTGGGCGTCGCCTTCGCCAAGGGCTTTGCCTATGCCGCCGGTAAACCGCTCGTGTGCGTCAACCATCTGGAGGGTCATCTGTTCGCCAACCTGCTGGCGCAGCCCGATCTCAAGCCGCCGTTTATCTTCACGCTCGTCTCGGGCGGTCATACCATGCTTGTTCACGTCAAGGCGTGGGGCGACTACGAGGTGCTCGGCGAGACGCTCGACGACGCCGTGGGTGAGGCCTTCGACAAGGTGGCTAAGGCGCTGGGTCTGGGCTATCCCGGCGGCCCCATCATCTCCAAACTGGCCGAGACGGGCAATCCCCGCGCGATTGACTTCCCCCGTGCGCTCAATAGTAGGGGAGACTATCGATTCTCGCTTTCGGGCCTTAAGACGGCCGTGACGCTCTACATTGAGCAGGAGACCAAAGCCGGGCGTACGATTCATCTGCCCGACCTGGCGGCTTCGTTTGAGGCCGCGGTCTTTGACGTTCAGTACAAGAAGGCCAAGAACGCGCTGCATGCCACCGGATGCAAGGAATACTGCATCGGCGGCGGCGTCTCGGCCAACCCGCATCTGCGCGAGATGATGATCAAGAAGCTCGGACGCCAGGGCATCCGTGTGACAGTGCCGCCTCTCTCGGCATGCACCGACAACGCCGCCATGATCGCGGAGGTCGCCCGCCGTAAATTCGACCGAGGAGAAATCTCCCCGTTCGACGTCGACGCCGATCCGAACATGACGCTGTAGCTGGTACGGCGCGGTCCCCGACCGGAGGGGCCGGATATAAGG